>NZ_JBFUEQ010000007.1:2500-423388 GCF_056403835.1 Mesorhizobium sp. P2_E6 | reverse complement strand
CCGTCGCATTCGTCGTCAGATCCGTCTCGTCCACCGTCAGCGATGCACTGGCGCCCGGCGCCGAGATCGACGGGCCGTCATCCAGGAAGGTCAGGTTGCTGCCAATGTTCAGTGTCGCCGACTGATGATCGCCATCCTTGTCGGTGATCGTCGCCGTCAGTGTCACCAGATTGTCGGCGTTCAGGCTGACCGGCTCGTTCGGGTCCGTCGTCGGATGGACCACCGCCCGCTGCTGGTCGAGCGTCACATTGCCCGACGCATCGGTGCTGACCGTGAACACGATCACGCCGCCGACGCCCGCACGGCCGACCACCTGCCCAGCCTCGAGGCTCAGCACCACCGCCTGGCCGCTCGCCGTGTCGACCAGCCCCGTCGCGCCGGCATTGAAGCCCAGCGCATAGGTGGTCGTGCCGGCGCCATCGGCGCCATAGCTCGAGGTGAAGGCGCTGGCGAAGCTCGCCGTCGCATTCGTCGTCAGATCCGTCTCGTCGACGCTTAGCGACGGCAGCTTCACATCCGCCATCGCGACCGTCGGAGCATCATCGTTGAAGGTGATGGTCAGCGTGCCTGGCGCCGTCGAGCCATCGGCGTCGGTGATCACGTAGCCGAGGTTGACCGTCGCATTGTTCTCGTCGTTCGGACCCTGTGCCTGGAGCACGTTGTCGAGCAGCGTCACCGTGTAGGCGCCGGTGGCCGGATCGGTCACATGCACCGTGAACAGGTCGCCGCGTGGACCCGTCGCCGTCAGCGTGTCGCTGGCGGCGTTCCAGCTGTAGGTGACGTTCTCCTGGCCGACCGTCCCGCTGGTGCCGTCCAGCGTCGCGAACGAGAAGCCGTTGGAACCGGCGCCGTCGCCGCCGACGCTGCCGCCCAGCGTGCCGTTGTAGGTTGCTTCGCTGGCGCTGAGCGGAACCTCGCCAGCATTGGCGTCGATGTCGCCCGCCGTGCTTGCCGCATTGCCGCCGGCAAGCCCGTCATCATCGACCGTGGCCGCCGCCGTGCCGGTCGTCGGATGGTTGGCGTCGGTCACCGCAAAGCTGATGCCGGCCGTCGCCTTGTCGCCATCGCCGTCCGTCACGGTATAGGTCGCCGAGGCCGCACCGGCCCCAATGACCGGACTGTTGGCCGTGAATGAATAGCTGCCGTCGGCCTTGACCTTGATAAAGCCGTCACCGATGTCGATCGCCTGCGAGTAGCCGTCGCCGCCGAAGACCAGGGCGGTGGCGCCAATATGCGTCACCGTGGCGCCGTCGGCGCCGGCGACGAAGTCCAGCGTGCCGGTGATGGTCGCGCCTTCCAGAACATTCTGCGAAGCCTCGGTCGTGGCCGTCGGCACATCGTCGACGATGTTGACCGACAGCGTGCCGTTGACGCTCTGCGCGTCCTGGTCGGTGAGCGTGACGGTGAAATTCTCGAACAGGCTGTTGGTGCCCTGGACGGCGGGATGCGCCTCATTGTCGAGGAGCGTGTAGGTGTAGCTCACCTGACCGGTCGCGGCGTCGTAGGCCGTCACCGTCAGCGTGTTGCCCAGCGCCGTCGTGAACGAGCCCGCCGTGAACACGCCATTGGTGATGAAATTGTGGCCGTCGATCGCCAGCGAGGCGATGCCGTCGGGCGACGAAATGGCGAAGGTGCCGCCTTGTGTGGTGCTTTCCTTGGCAGTATCGGAGCCGTCCGACTCACCGGATCCACGGTTGGCCAGCAGGTCATTTTCGTTGACGACGACGTCGCCGCCACCGGCCGCCGGCGTCAGGTCGCCGATCGTCGGTGTCGAATTGCCGATCGAGATCGTCAACGTCGTGTGCGAAAGGTCTCCGTCGCCATCCTTGATCGTATAGGTGAACACGTCGTGGACGCCGCCAGGCGTGCCGGCATCGCGCACATAGGTGTAGGAGCCGTCCGCCTGCAGCATCAGCGTGCCATAGGCGCCATGGATCGGCGTGTTCAGCGTGATGCCGCTGTCCAGATCGGCATTGGTCGCGCCGGCGGCAACGCCCGCAACCTTCGCGTCATCGGCGCCCTTGGTGTCGGCGCCTGCAGCATTGCCGTCGCTGCCGGCGCCGCTGATCACATTGCCGCCAATCTGCGCGTGCGAACCCGCCGCCACCGCGTCGGTATCGGCAACTGCCGTCGGTGCGTCATCGATGATATTGATGACCAGATTGCCGGCCGGGGCCGGATTGCCATTTGCATCCGTCACCGCGACCGGGAAGCTCACATTGGTGGCGTTGCCAGCGGTGTTGTCGAGAAGCGTGTAGGTGTAGTGGATGGTGCCGATGCCGGTCGCCGCATCGAAGACATAGCTCGCCGTCAGCGAGCCCGTCGCATCGGTGAAGGTTTGATCAACCGCGCTCAACACATGGCCGCCGAGCGAGACCACCGACACACCGTCCGGCGAGGTGAAGCCGATGTTGCCCGAGGTCGTCTCCGAGGACGCGGACGCGTCCGAGCCTGCGGGCTCGCCGCCACGCGCCGGCAGGCCGGCCTCGTTGACTGTTGCCGAGCCGATGAGATCGATCGAGGGGGTGGAGTCTTCCTTTTCCGCAACGCCAATCGTCAGCTCGCGCCGGTCCAGCAACCCGAACTGCAAGTCTGTCGGGGGCAACAAGGCCGAAAGGCCGAACCCGTCACCGATGCCGCCGGGGGGGATTTCGAAATTCCCGCCTGCACTGGGTGGCGAACCGCCCGTGCCGGCCGACATGGAACCGTCGGCGCCGAAGGCAACGTCGACATGGCTTGCCTCGAGCGCGGCCAGCAACGCAACGCGCGGCACCTCGACGTCGCCGATGACGAAGGTCGGCACGTTCAAGGCGCCGTCCTTGATCACGATCACCGAGCCGTCGGCCTGCTCGAGCACAAGGTTGTGGCCGTCGACCTTGATGTTGTCGATGGAAACGTTGGACGGAAGTTTCACGATGTTGCTGGCGTCAGCCACATATTCATGGGGTGCCGCCGCTGCGGGTGCGTTCGCTGTCGCCGGCGCTTCCGGCTTGACAGGTGCTCCGCCACCAACATCGACCGGCACCGGTTCGGCCGCTGCCGGCGCGGGCTGCTGGGTCGAAGTTGCTTGTGCGACCAGGATCTCTCCCGGCGATGCCTGACCATTGTGTTCGCTGGACGCGGAATGCTCGTTCAAGGAACCCGAAGAACTGTCCAACTCATTATTGGTGATCATTGCTGAAACCCCTCCGACATTTCCCGGCAAGAGACATTGGCCACTTCTGCTTTGCAACAACCCCGCAATCTGTTTCATATACTCCGATATGCTTGCCCCAGCATTTTTTACACGTTGGTAAACCTCGAACATATAACCTGATATATGCCGGCTTCTGCGTAGCGCGCTCGGTGGAGGTTCGACACGGTCTCTCGGTAAATGGGAGTATAAAATCGAATAAAATTTTAGATAAAATAGACAAAGCCACTTGCCGTAAAGTTATCCACCTTCCTTTCCAATAATTTGAGACAAGATTGGTAGCGTCCACAGTCAAAGGTGGGCGTTATGAAAAAAGAAAAATCAGTCCTGGGAAAAACCAGGCTCAAGGTGCTCCTGCTGGCAATCGGCCTTGTTGGCCTGGCAGGACCATCGTTCGCAAATGCCGTTTCCGGGGAGGCTGCCGCTACCGGCACGCCTCTGGAACGGGTCCTGACGCCGCCCTGTCTCGGCGGTGTTTCGCTGGCAAGGCCGCAGCCGTGGCAGCCTGTGGCTCCTTACCGGATCAGCATGGTTTTGGGCAGCTACGGCCCGGCATTTGCTGATCGAGGGGATGGTTCGTCAACGGCGCGAGCTGATGCCGGGATAGATCCGGTGCAGACGGCATCGATTATTCCCGGCGTATTCGGATCGGTCGCCTTGTCCATGCGCAATTTCCCCGTCTCGGCTCGTTGGGCGCCCGTCTACCAGGCAATCACCAGTTGCTCGGCAGGCAGCGCCTGCGAGCGCAAGAGTGCGGCGTTTGCCAGCATGGTCGCCGCTGCCCAGGGCAAGGGGTTCAGCGAGAAGCTATCCTTCGTCAACAGCAGCGTAAATCACCTGATTGCCTACAGGAAAGACAGCGTCGTCTACGGCAAACTCGACTATTGGGCAAAGCCGTCGGAAATTCTCGAACGGCGAGCCGGCGACTGCGAGGATTTTGCCATCCTCAAGATGACGGCTCTGCTGAGGGCCGGCATTCCTACGCAAAGCATGGCGCTCGTTGTTCTCCAGGACCGCAAGCGAGGCTTCTTTCACGCGGTGCTGTCGGTCAGCACTGGCAGCGGCACCTTCATTCTCGACAGCCTCAGCAACATCGTCGTGCGCGATAGCGATCTTCCCGACTACGTTCCGCTCTATTCGTTCAGCACGGACCGGGCCTGGATCCACGGCTCGAAACCGGGCGCAGCCCAGATGGCTGAGATCAAAGGCGGCTTCGCGACCGTTGCGCCGGGCGAAGGCGTTCAGCGATAGATTTTCCGGCAAGATCACATGTCGCCAAAAGTGATTTTGGGACAATGGTTTGCATGAAAACCAGAGCGTGAGCGCATCGGCTGAATCCGGATCAACGTGACACGCCTCAGCCGCCGAAGACGAACGCCATCAGCAACTCCGGCTCGACCACCGGGGCTCGCACAACATTCAAATGACCCCGGTATCGACGTTCACCGGCGCCGATGACAAAGCCGGTAGCCACCGGCGCTTGGCCATTGGCGTCGAGCCGCGCGAAAATGTCGGCTACATTGAGGTCCAGCGCCAGCTTGAGGTCATGGCGCGCATCGTCGTTTGGAGCTATCGGCAATTGACGCTTGACCAGTTGCTGGAACGGCGCGTTGAACGTCAGGATCTTCTTCGACGATGCCAAGGCAAAGGCTGGCGACGGGCAGGCGACCACTATGGCGTTGATGGTGTTGATCGACGCAAGCCTTCGCAAGGTCAGGTTTTCCTCCCCCAATCCACGCATGCAGGCCACCCTGATCGCAGATGTCAGGTTACCTGTCTGTGCCTGACTTTCGGCGATCTCATCGATGAGCATCCCGATCGTGCACTTCCTGCTTTCGGCCATCTGCTTCAGCGTGACCCAGAAAGCCCGTTCCAGACGGATGCCGCGTCGTACGCCGCCGCGTGCCACAACCCGAAATTCCAGCCCAAAATCCTCAGCCGTGACAGGAGGCAGCAGCCGCTCGCGATCGGGAAGAGGAGAGCTGGCGCTACCGCTCACTCATCGCCTCCTGACGTGCCTTGTTGATCGGCTTCAAGAGGTAATTCAGGATCGTCTTGCGCCCGGTCTTGATGTCGACGGAACAGATCATGCCCGGGATGATCGAATAGGCCTTGCCGTCTCTCTCGAGTGTCGATTTGTCCGTCGACACGCGCACTTGGTAATAGGGTTCGCCTGTCTTCTGGTCGACCAGGCTGTCGGCTGTGATGTTGGAGACCTTGCCTTCGATGCCACCAAAGATCGAGAAATCGTAGGCGGTGACCTTGATGAGCGCGTCCTGGTCCGGCCGGATGAAGGCGACATCTCGCGGTGAAACCCGGGCCTCGACCAGAAGGGTCTCGGAGGTCGGGACGATGCCGGCCACGACCGCTCCAGGCTGGACGAAGGCGCCGACCGTGTTCAGCTCCAGCGTGTTGACAATCCCATCCACCGGAGACCGGATATCCGTGCGCGCGACCTTGTCGGTGGCGCCACGTATGGTCTCATCCACCACCGAGAGATCGGCCAGCGCCTCCGTCAGGTCGCTCAGGGCTTCCTGCTGCAACTGCAGACCTAGCTCGTCGACCTGAAGCTGGGCTTCCGTGATAGCCCCCTTGGTTTTCTTGATGGTTTCACCGGCGAGGTTCAACTGCCCTTGCAGTTCGGTATGCTCACGCTCGACGCGGATCTGCTCGGTCCTCGCCATCAGCCCCTTCTTGACCATGGAATCGACCAGCTCCTTTTCCTGGTCGCTAACAGCCAGGTTCTTGGTGAGACGATCGAGATTGGCGGTGGCTTCGTCCAATTCATTCTGGCGCTGATCGAGGCGCGACTTGAGAACCGACAGCTTGACTTCGAAGTTTTCGCGGCGCGCGACGAGCAGCTTCTGCTCGTTTTCGCAGATTTCCGGCGCTGCCTTCTGGATCTCGGGCGGACAGGGAAATGCGCCTTCGAGATTGCCGCTCTGCTCGAACTGGAGCCGCGCAATGCGCGCCTGCAGGGCTCGCGCCTTGGCCTGCTGCTCACCAAGGCTGGAGGTGTTGAGCGTGTTGTCGAGACGGATGATGAGATCATTCTTCTTGACGACCTGGCCAATCGTCACTGCGATTTCCTGGACGACACCGGCTTCACTCGCCTGAATGATCTGGGTCTTGGAAGCGGGTATCACCTTGCCGTCTCCCCGCGCGATCTCATCGACTTCGGCAAAGGCTGCCCAGGCGACAAATACAACGAAAAGCGCTCCTATGATGAATATGGACGCCGACGCAAAGAGCGGCGGCCGATCTTCCCTGGCAAGCATTTCCTACGCCCCAACGCATTGGATGCATTCAATTTGTTCGATCAGGCGCTTGTTTTCTGCAACGCCTGTATAACCTGGTCCTTCGGTCCGTCAGCAACGATCTTGCCCTGTTCGATAACGATCAGGCGGTCGGCCAGTTCTAGCATGCTGAAGCGATGTGTGGAGACGATCAGCGTGGTGTCGCGGTCAAAGGCGACCTTGAGCTGCTTTATCAACTGGCGTTCCGATGCGAGATCCATCGAGCCCGATGGTTCATCTAGAAAGACGATTTTCGGCTTGGTCAGCAGCAGGCGTGCGATCGCCACTGTCTGCCTCTGGCCGCCTGAAAGATTGGTGCCACGCTCGCCGACATTCATGTCGTAACCACGCGGATGGCGTGAGACGAAATCGTCGACGCCAGCCGCCTTTGCCGCGTCGATGATCTGCTCATCGGTAGCCTCCGGGCAAGCCATCAGGAGATTTTCCTTGATGGTCCCCGAGAACAGATCGCCAGCCTGCGCAACGATGCCGACAGCGGCCCGAACTTCTGACGGGTGATACTGGCGAATATCGATCCCATCCAGCAGCAGCTCACCGGAGGTCGGCAGGAACAGCCGGCCGACCAGCCGACCCATCGTCGTCTTTCCCGATCCTATGCGACCGATGATGCCGATCCGCTCTCCCGGCTTCACCGTGAAATTCAGACCGGTCAAAACCTCGTTTTCCGCGCCGGGATAGACAAACCCGACATTCCTGAACGCCATCGCCCCGTTGCGAATGGGTCGGTTGACGAAACCCACCGTGTCCGGCCGGTCCTCCGGTTGCTCCATGATCGAGTTCACCATCCTCAGCGAGAGCATGGCCTGGCGAAACCGGGACAGCGTGATGGCGATCTGGCCGAGCGGAGCCACCGCCCTGCTCGCCAGCATGACCGTTCCTATGATTGCTCCTGTCGAAACATGCCCTTCCGAGAAGGCGTAAGCGCCGGCCACCACAAGAGCGACTGTCACCAGCTGTTGTATCGACTGGGTTATGTTGCCTGCGGCCGCCGACAGTTGCTTGATCTTCTCGGACGTGTTGGCGGCGTTCTTGGAGTGCTCTCCCCATTTTCGCAGCAGATACGCCTCGGCGCGCAGCGACTTGATCGTCTCCAGCGTCGAGATGGATTCGACCAGCAGGGCCTGGCGTTGCGAAGCTTCGTTCATCGAGGCGGCGACGCGCTTGCCGATGCGGCGCTGGGTAATCAAGCCGACGATGACGGACATCACAAAGGCCAGCGCCGGTATGATCACCAGCCAGCCGCCTATCGCATAGATGACGAGAAGAAAGACGAAGACGAATGCCGTGTCGATGAACACGCTGATGGTGTTCGAGGTGAAGAACTCTCTGACGAACTCATATTGCGTGACCCGGTTTGCGTATTCACCGGTCGAGTCGGGACGCGCCGACAGTGACGAGTTCAGCACTTTTTCGAACAGAAGATACGATATCCGAAGATCCGCCTTGCGCCCGGCATAGTCGATGAGGGAAGCCCTGGCCGTCTTCAAAAGCAGATCGAACAGGATGACGGCGCCGATGCCGATGGCCAGAACCCACAGTGTGGATATTGCCTTGTTCGGCAGGATCCTGTCGTAGACGTTCATCGTGAAGATGGGTGAGGCAATGGCCAGAACATTAATGAATATCGCAGCAAGGACGACTTTCGAGTAGGTGCGCCAGAAGGCGCCCATCGTCCCCGTCAGCCAATGGCGCCTTTCGATCTTCTGTGCCGAGCCGACCTTCATCGCCTCGGTGGCATTGGCATAGGTGATCGAGAAGGACGCGCCGCCGCTGATATAGCTGGCAGCCAGCTCGGATCTGCTGATCGTGGTGCGGCCGTCTTCTTGGGGCGCAGTCAGGTATTCGCCCGCTTCAATCTCCGCGAGCAGGGCGACAGGCAGTTGGCTGGCGCGAAACAGAATGGCGGGCAGATCGACGCGCCCGCGCAGGAAATCGCGATGACTGACGTCCTTGACCTCGAGGCCGATGCGCTCGGCAAGGTGCCGAATATCCTCCACCTCAATTCGCGTCTCTGAAATCGGCACCCCGGCAAACAGCACTGTCTCGGCGCTCGGCCTGCCAAGATAGCCGGCGACCGCTGAAAAGCAGGCTTTGAATGCCTCCTTGGGGGAGAGGATGTTGGGTTGCTGGTTCACGATATGCCCGTAAGGACCCTCGCTGGACCCTGCACCGTCCTACTTCTTCCTCACTGGCGCAAGGATATCGAAAGGCAGGTCGTTTTTCTGCTCCGATGGCGTCCGCGCATAGGTTTCAGTGTCCGCGGTTTCTGGTGCGTTGAACTCGGATCGTGCATAGGCCGTCGCTTGCTTTGCCGGCTGAAGACCCATCGTTTTCAGCAATTGACCTGTCGCGGCCAGAAGTCGGTATTGGGCGAACAGCGATGCATAGGATGCTGTGTCCGCCAGCGTTGCCGTGTTGAACCGGGTATTCTGCGCATCGAGCACGTCGAGCAGCGACCGTTGCCCTACCTTGAATTGCTCGCGGTAAGACGAAACCAGCTTTTCACTGGAAGCGGCTTGCAGCCTGAGCGTCTTTGCCAGGTCGGCTTGCCGGAAACGGCGATCCCATGATGTGCGGACAGCCTCCTCGATCTCACGCAAGACCTGGTGATAGGCAAGCCGCTGTTCGCTGGCACGGCGGATCTGCTCCTGTTCATTGGCCTTGTCTATGCCGCCTCGATACAGGTTCCAACGCAGCACCAGACGCGCCTGCAGGTCACTGGCGTCGCCATTGTCGCCGTCAATATCATACCCTCCCCTGGCACGGCCTTCGGCCAAAACTTCGGGGCCGTATTTCGCCCGGGCCGCATCCACCATGGAAGCAGCAGCGGCGATATCGCTGGTGGCCATGTGAACGCGTGGATTGTTCTGTCGTGCCAGGCCCAGCGCATCGTCAAGTGACCTCGGCAGTGCGGCGGCGACATCACCGGGCCGCGAAGCATTGACCAGCGGTTTGCCGACGGTCTTGAAGAACCGGATCCTGGAGGCTTCCAGTTCTTCGCTCGCCTCCTGCATGCGTGCCTGGGCTGCGAACAGACGCTCTTCGGCCTGCTGCCGGTCGGCCTCGTTCAGCGCCCCGCCCGAGATGCCTTGCCGGATGTCGCCGAGTATCGCCTGATGGAAACCGAGGTTCTTCTTGGCTTCGGCGACGATCGAAGCCTGCAGCATGTATTCAAGGTAGTCTTGGACGACCGACAGCCCGATGAATTCCGAGCGTTCCAGCACCCGAAAGGACGCTCCGTCGACCCGCGATGCCTGGCGGTTCAATTCCGCCCGCCGCGCGCCGCTGTCAAACAGCTTCTGTGTGACCACCAGATCCGCTTCCGCCGGATAGAGCGAATCGTCCTCTATCGACAGTGCGCGCCGGGACGTATTGTCGAGGCGACGAACTCCAGCCGATGCCTCGACATCGACACTGGGAAGATAAAGGCCCTTGGCCTGTCGCAACTCGAACTCGATTGCTTCGCGGTTTTCAATTGCCTGTCCAATCTCGGGATTGGATTCCACCGCGACAGCCATCGCCTCCTTGAGCGTGAGCGCATGAGCACTCGCGCAAGTCAGCATTGTAGCCGCCATCAAAAGACCAAGGCGCTTGCCGACGGCCGAGATGCTTGTCTTATTCATATAACCCACCCTAAAGTTTCCCCCAGCACCCTTATTCGAGAGCGCTACGCCAAGCCAAGGCCTGCCTCCGAGAACTATCCACAGTTTCACGAAATGTGTGAGGAATTATTGAATTAGCTCCTGCTAAATCGATGATTCAGGCGACAAGATTGTTAGATGTAGCAAAAATGGCACATAAGCATAGACCCCCTGCGATCGTATCCTGACGCTGTCAGTTGGGAAAAGGACCAAAAACGGAAGGTGGTTAACCAAGGCAGGGAGAATCAAGCAGGGATAGCCGCTATTTGCGACCAAACCGAAGGCAGATCGCTGTTGCGGCAATCTTTTCGGGGGATCAAGGATTGCGACGGCGCCGTGAACTAGATGTTCTCGCGGGTGTAGATCTCGAAGGGCAGGATCGTCGTGAAGTTGCCGCCTTCGTTCGGGGCCGAGACGGCGCGGACCATGCCGGCCAGCGCTTCTTGGGCGATGCGGGCCAGCGGGTGCGAAATGACGAAGGTCAGCGTGCCGTCGAGAAGTGCGGCGCGGGTCGTGTCCATCAGTTCATAGCCGACGACCACGACGCTGCCGGCCCGACCGGTGGAGCGCAGCGCCGCCATGGCGCCGGTGATGCCGCCGCCGGCGACATAGAGGCCAGACAGATCCGGATTTTCGTTCAGCAGCTTTTCGGTCATTTCCTGGGCGATGGCGCTGGATTCGAAGGTCAGCAGCGGCTCCAGCAGCGTGAAGCCAGGAGCATGTTCGCGGAAATAGGAACGGAAGCCGCTCTCGTTCATCTCCTGGCAGCGGTAGCGATGGTTGCCGACCAGGATGCCCAGTCTGCCGGGCGCCCGGCAAACATGCTCGAACACCCAGGCCGCGGTGCGCCCGACCTTCCAGTTGTCCAGGCCGATATAGTTGATATGGCCGGTCGCCGAGATCTGCGAGATCAGCGCAAAAACCGGCACGTTGCGGGCCTGCAGCGCGTCCACCGCCTGGGTGACCAGAGGATGGACCGCGGCGACGACGCCGACGGCGTCGCATTCGGCGCCCAGTGCCAGCATCCGCGAGGCGACATTCTGCGGCGACAGATCGTCGAGAAACTCAGTAAGCAACTCTATTTCGCAGTCGGGCATCGTTTGGGCTGCAAGGCGCAGTGCCTCGGCCATGTTGCGGTAGAAGGCTCGGCCGGGCTGGTGCAGCAGGAAACCCAACCGGTAGCGCGGCCGGGCGGCCGCTATACGGCTGCGCAGCGCCCATGCCGTAGAAACCGATCTGCTCCGCCGCCAGCATGACGCGCTCGCGCGTGCCCTGGCGCACGGCGCCCGAGCCGCTCAGCACCCTATTGACGGTGGCCACCGAAACATTGGCCTCGGCGGCAACATCCTTGATGGTCGGCCGCTTGTTCTGATCCATTTCGTGTCATCAGCCTATAGCAATTGATACGAAGATATCATTCGTCGGGCAGCCCTGAGACGAATGATACAATTAATTTGGAATAAACATTCTATTCTTGATTCATTTTGGATCAAGATGTTTATCTCGGGAAGAAGCAAAGAAGGCGCAAGCACCGCCAGCCCAGGGATAGAAGCAGCACAGCGCAGACAAGGTTCTGACCCTCCGCCCGACGGCGGTGCGAGGCGGCGTGCGCGTGCGAGCCATCCCAGGCACTGCGGGTGGAGGATCCGGGATGGACGATCTCAAATACGGCGTGCGCGACAAGCGCGGCGACTGGAAGCCGAACGGGCGCATCGAGGCCGTGCCGTTGTGGAACTGGCCACCGAGGCTGCCGAAGATCCTGGCATGGCTGCCCGGTTATATCTGGCCGTGGAATGCCTTCCACATGGCCACCGCCCTCCTTTACTGGATCTATGTCGTCCCCAGCGTCGAGACGATGAAGACCATCAGCTGGGGATGGGCGCTCTGGCTCTACGCCGTCAACGCCGCGGCGATCCTCGTCTTCTACGGCATTTTCGAGCTGCGCTATTACGTCAGGCGCACGCAAGCGACGCGCTTCAAATACAACCACAAATTCCCCGCCGATGCGCCCTCCGACGTGTTCTGGTTCCAGAGCCAGAACCTCGACAACTTCCTGCGCTCGTTCTTCATCACCATCCCGCTATGGACGGTGGTCGAAGTCATCTTCCTGTGGTGCTTTGCCAAGGGCTACGTGCCGTGGGTCGGCTGGCAGGACCACCCCGTCTACCTCGCCGCGCTGGTGCTGGTCGCACCGGCCATTCACGAGGTGCATTTCTTCTTCATCCACCGCCTGATCCACTGGGGTCCGCTCTATCGCTGGATCCACTCCGTCCACCACAATTCGATCAACCCGTCGCCCTGGTCGTCGCTGTCGATGCACCCGGTGGAAGGGTTCCTCTATCACGCGGTCGCCTTCTGGCATCTGCTGATCCCGTCCAACCCCATCGTCGCACTGTTCCAGCTGCACGTCGCCAGCTTTGGTGCCGTCAACGGCCATCTCGGCTTCGAAAAGCTGGAACTCACGCAGGACACAGCCGTATCGAGCCACGCCTACGCGCATTACCTGCACCATAAATATTTCGAGGTGAACTACGGCGGCGACGGGCTGATCCCGCTCGATAGATGGTTCGGCACCTTGCATGACGGCACCAGAGAGGGCGACGCCATGATGGACGCCCGGTTCCAGAAAAAGAAGCAGCGCATGAATGCCAGGGCGTAAGCGACGCCGGGCGAAGCATTGATCACGCGACGCGCCGGGAGGGGAGCGTCGGGACCAAGTTTTCCAATCCGTCTGATGACGGCAACCGGGAGGAAATGAAATGAACCATATCACGAAGCTTTTGACTGCGGCGATGACGGCAGCCTTGGTGGCGACAGGTGCCACAGCCGCAATGGCTGATGGGGCGAAGATCTTCGTCATCGGCGGCAAGGCGGACGACCCGTTCTGGTCGAAGGTCAAGAAAGGTGCGGACGACGCCGGAAAGGTCGCCGAACTGACCGGCGGCTCGGTGACTTGGCTCGGCCCGCAGAACTACGACAATCTTGGCCCGGACGCCGCCAAGCTGATCCGCACCGCGCTCAGCCAGAAGCCGAGCGCCATCGTCGGTCCCGACTGGGTGCCCGAGGCCATGGATGACGCCTTCAAGGAAGTCGTTGCCGCCGGCGTGCCGCTCATCATCTACAATTCCGGCGGCATGGACGCAGCCAAGCGGCTCGGCGCCATGAACTATGCCGGCAACGAAGAATACGCGGCCGGTCTCGGTGGCGGCGCCTATTTCGGCAACCATGGCGCCAAGAACGTGCTGTGCGTCAACACCTTGCCTGGCTCCACGAACACGGAAGACCGCTGCAAGGGCATCGCCGACGCCATCGCCAAGAGCGGCGGCAAATCCACCCAGCTGCCGCTGCCTTCATCCAGCTTCGGCAACCCGACCGCGGTCGCCGAGGCGATCAAGGCCGCCGTGCTGAAAGACAACACCCTCGACGGCCTCATCACCATCAGTGCCGGCGACGCCAACAGTGCGGCCAACGCCATCAGCCAGGCCAATCTTGGCGACAAGGTCAAGCTCGCGTCGTTCGACATGGACGAAACCGGCCTGCAGCGCATCAAGGACGGAACGCAGATGTTCTCGATCGACCAGCAGCCTTACCTGCAGGGCTATCTCGCGGTGTCGCTGCTCAACGGCTTCGTCAACTATGGGCTCGACCTGCCGACGAAGCCGGTGCTGACCGGACCGGGGATCGTCGATGCTGCCAACGTCGGCGCGACGATGGGTGGTGCGGCGGCCGGCGCCCGCTGATTGCGCAAACCGAGTGTCCGGCCCGCCGTGGGCCGGACATCGCCGGCCGGCGCCCCTCCGAGGGCCGCGCCAGGCACCCCCATTGTTCAAGCCAGGGACCACTTCGATGACATCCCAAGCCCATGACCAACCTGCCGTGGTAGCGACTGCGCTACCCGCCCCGCATTCCTCGATGCCCTCGATCGGTAGGCTCGTGCGTCGCCCAGAGGTCGGCTCGCTGATCGGCATGATCGCCGTGCTGGTGTTCTTCTCGATCTTCGGCGGCGCCAACTTCATGTCGGCCGGCGGTGCCGCGAGCTGGCTCAACGTCGCCTCGGAACTCGGCATCATCGCTCTCCCGGTGGGGCTATTGATGATCGCCGGACATCTCGATCTCTCGGTCGGCTCGATGATCCCCGCCAGCTCGATGACCATCGCCATCATCTCGGGCCACTACGGCCTGCCGATCATCGTCGGCATCCTCGCGGCCCTCGCCCTTGGCCTCATCGTCGGCTTCATCAACGGGCTCCTGGTAATCCACACCAAAGTGCCGTCCTTCGTCGTCACACTGGCAACGCTGTTCGCGCTGGCCGGCCTGACGCTCGGCCTTTCGATCATCCTGTCCGGCAGCACCAGTGTCGCGCTGAAGAGCGGGCCGATCGCCAAGCTTGTGTTTGGCGACTATCTCGGCGGCAAGTTCCAGGTGACCCTGTTCTGGTGGATCGCCATCGTCCTGATCGTCGGCTTCATCCTGAACTTCTCGCGCTTCGGCAACTGGATCCTGGCCATGGGCGGTGACGCGGTCAGCGCCCGCAATGCCGGCATCCCGACGGACCGGGTCACCATCGCGCTGTTCATGAGCAGCGGCCTGTGCGCCGCCTTCGTCGGCATGTCGCAGGCGATCCTCTACAACAGCGCCCAGGTGGCCGCGGGGCAGTCCTTCATCTTCAACTCGATCATCGCGGTGGTCATCGGCGGCGTGCTGCTCACCGGCGGGTATGGTTCGGTGGTCGGCATCGTGCTGGGCACGCTGACCTTCTCCATCGTCAACCAGGGCATTTTCTACACCGGCTTCGACGCCAATTGGGCAAGCCTGATCATCGGCGTCCTGCTGCTGGGGGCCGTGCTGATGAACAACACCTTCCGCACCATGGCGCTGACCTACGCGCCGCGCACCAAATCGAGAGTTCGCTCATGACCACGCCCCTGCTCAGGCTGACCGGGATCAACAAGTCGTTCGGTCCGATCGACGTGCTTCACGACATTTCGCTGGAGGTCGACAGAGGCGAGGTGTTGTGCCTGCTCGGCGACAATGGCGCCGGCAAGTCGACGCTGATCAAGATCCTCTCCGGCGTCCACAAACCGACATCGGGCACGATGGAAATGGACGGCAAGGCTGTCGCCTTCGACAGCCCGCGCGACGCCAGCGACCACGGCATCGCGACGGTGCACCAATTCGGCGGGACGTTCCCGCTGATGAGCATCGGCCGTTCCTTCTTCGTCGGCGCCGAGCCGACACGGCGCTGGGGACCGCTCACCATCTACGACCGCAAGCGGGCCAACGAGATCGCCGTCACCGAGATGCGCCAGCTCGGCATCACCCGCATCGACGACGGCGATCGCCTGGTCGGTGGACTGTCCGGTGGTGAGCGGCAGGCGCTGGCGATCGCGCGCGCCGTGCATTTCGGCGCCAGCGTGCTGATCCTCGACGAGCCGACCGCCGCACTTGGCGTCAAGGAGGCGGCGCATGTCCTGCGCATCGTCCTGCAGGCACGTCGCAAGGGCATCGCAGTCATCTTCATCACCCACAATGTCGTTCATGCCCTGACCGTCGGCGACCACTTCGCCGTCCTCATCAGGGGCGCCAAGGTCGCCGACTTCCGCAAGGGCGAAAAAAGCCGTGAAGCGATCACCGACCTGATGGCAGGCGGCGAGCAGATGGCCGAACTCGAAGCCGAGATCGAGAGCTTCTCGGCGGCTGAAGACAGGCATGCGCCGCATGGCGCAAGCCATGCGTGAACCCAGTGAAGGCGCCCATCTCCTCCTCCCGGGCACCTTCCTGTGCGGCCGGCGGAATGCGTGGTTCCGCCGGCTGTCTTTTCGACCAACCCAAGAACAGACTGCAGGGCGACAATGGCAAGGTGGATTGATGCGTGCGCGGCCGATGATATCGAGGAAGAGGACGTTATCCGCTTCGATCACGAGGGTCGGACATTCGCCATCTACCGCAGCCCCGACGATGCGTTCTTCTGCACCGACGGGCTGTGCACGCATGAGAAGGTGCATCTGAGCGACGGGTTGGTTATGGAATACAGGATCGAATGCCCCAAGCACAACGGCGTGTTCGATTACCGGACCGGCGAAGCGCTGCGCGCACCGGTCTGCGTGAACCTTAAAATCTACAACACCAAGGTCGAGGACGGCCGCGTGTACATCGAGGTCTGACATGTCCGATACCTTCACCCTTGCGGCTTGCGCCGAGATGCTCTGGCGCGACCGGCCGATGGAATGGCGCGTGCGGCGCCTGACCGAAATGGGCTTCCAGGTCGGCCTTTGGAACTGGCCCGATCACGACCTCGCAATGCTCGAGAATTCCGGCGCGACCTTCTCGATCATGAACGGCTATCTGCGCGGCCGTCTCTCCGATGACGAGGGCGCCGCGGAACTGTTGATGACGGCGAAGGAGACCGCGGCGGTCGGCAAACGCCTCGGCGTCGCACGGCTCAACCTGCACGGCACCGGGCTGGGCGAAGGCGGCCTGCCGGTCGCACCCTGCGAGACCGTCACCGGCGCGATGTGGCTCAGGGCATACGACACGCTGAACCGGATTGCGGATCTCGCCGAGGCGGAAGGCGTGACATTCACGCTGGAGAATTTGAACCTTCCGGTCGACCATCCCGGCGTGCCTTTTGCACGAGCCGAAGACACGCTTGCGCTAGTGTCGAGCGTCAACCGGCCGGGCCTGCGCCTCAACCTCGACCTCTACCATGCGCAGATCGGCGAAGGGAACTTGATCGCGCTGTGCCGCGCCTGCCTGCCATGGATCGGCGAAGTCCAGGTGGCCGACGTGCCCGGCCGAATGGAGCCCGGCACGGGCGAGATCAACTATCGCGGCATCGCCCGCGCGCTGAAGGACATGGGCTACCGCGGGCCGGTGGGCATGGAAGCGTTTGCCTCGGGTGATCCCGAGCCGGCACTGCAGGCCTTCCGTGAAGCTTTCACCGTCTGAGGAACAAGAATGGTCACCAAGAGCAGCCGTCCCACCGTCGCCGACATCCGCGCCATGAAGGGCCGCGGACAAAAGATTTCCATGCTCTACGTCACCTCTCTCGAAGAGGCGGCGGCAGCGGATGCTGCCGGCATAGACATGCTTTCGATCGAGGGGCGCTTCTTCTCGCCCGAGATGCGCGAGGCGGCCGGCCGATGCTTCGTGCAGGTCGGGCTGCCCTACGGTCCCGCCGGCAATCTGGTCACCTCGGAGGATTATCTGAAAACCGCCTACCAGTTCATGCGCATCGGCGGCGACTGTTTCTACTGCGCCGCCTCGCTCGATATCCAGAAGGCGCTCTGCGACAACGCCGTGCCGGTCGTCGCCCATGTCGGCCTGATCCCCTCGCAATGCACCTGGACCGGCGGCTTCAAGGCTGTCGGCAGGACGGCCGAAAGTGCCCGTGCGGTGTGGGATCACGTCAAGCGCCTGGAGGCCATTGGCTGCTTCGGCGCCGAGCTGGAGGTGGTGCCCGACCGGGTTGCCGAACTGATCACGAGGAATACGCCCCTGATCATGCTTGGCATGGGCGCCGGGCCGCATGCCGACGCGCAGTATCTTTTCAGCGAGGACGTGCTCGGCCACACCGCCGGCCACAGGCCGCGCCACGCCAAGACCTACCGCAACTTCGCCGCCGAATATGAGCGGCTGCAGCGTGAACGCATCGCCGCCTATCGCGAGTTCATATCCGACGTGCAGACGGGCGCCTACCCCGAGCCGCAGCACGTGGTCCCCGTCACCAACGACGAGCTTTCTGCTTTCAAGATTGCCCTGGGTCTTTAGTGATTTGCCTAGATGGAGCGGATAATCATTTGTCCGTCGGGCGGCAATCAGGCACATCCCAGTAGGGCGGATCACCGATTACCGTGATCAGACATTCCGCGAACGCCTTGAGCTTGGCCGATGGCGGCGGCCCTTCAGGATACGCGATATAGATGAATTCGCCTTCGGCCTCGACGCCGATATCGACGATCTTGAGCTCACCGGTTCTGATTGCTCCTCCGGCAATGAAAGTCGGCAGCAAGGCTATTCCTAGACCCGCGATCGCAGCCTCACGCATGACGTCACCATTGTTGACGAGCAACCCGATCCGACCCCGGACAATCGCAGCGCCGTCGGGGCTGGGAAAGCGCCAATCGGCGACGCCGCGATGGGTGTAGAAAATGCCCCGATGGCTGGCCAGGTCAGCCATTGACGTAGGCGCACCGTTCCGGGCGATATACTCCGGCGACGCGACGAGAAGGCGTCGGCTCGCCGCGAGGCGCCATGCTATCAGCCGCGAATCCTGGATCGCACCGTGTCGCACAACCGCATCGTAACCATCGGCAGCGGCATCGGCGCGCCGATCATCGAGATCGAGCGTCAGTTCGATCCCTGGATGGCGCGCCAGGAAAGGGTAAAGCGCCGGCCCGAGATGCATGCGTCCAAATGCGACCGGCGCCGAGATACGCAGCGGCCCGACCAGTTCGCCGCGTCGTTCCGCCATGTCGGCGCCGGCGTCCTCCACTTCCCTGACGATGCGCCGCGCTCGTGCGAGGAAAGCTATCCCATCCTCCGTCAGGGTAAGTCTGCGCGTCGTACGATGCAGCAAGGTCGTGCCCAGGCTTCTTTCGAGCTCGGCCAAACGCTCGCTCACCACCGATTTGGACAATCGTTGACGCCGGGCGGCTTCGCTGATCGAACCGGCTTCCGCTACGGTGACAAACGTGCCGATGCCTTCAAGCTTCATGATTGTCCGCATTTTCCGAATTCGAGTTCCCGAATTATATGGCTAATCAGAACGAAAGTCCTGCGCCATACTCAAGCAAGGTACAGATGATGGTCACGAGACTGGGACCAATTGGCGGAGATTAAGAGATGTTCAGGTTCCTGCTTGGCCTGTTTGGCATGCTTGTGATTTCATTGCCTGCCGCAGCGCAGGTTCAATCGTTGCCCACTGGCTTCCAGACGCAGGATATCAAGGCGGGTGATGTGACGCTGCATGTCCGTGTGGGCGGACAGGGCTCCCCGGTGGTTTTGATACATGGTTTCGGTGACACCGGTGATATGTGGGGGCCGCTGGCCACCGAACTGTCCCGCGATCACCGGATCGTCATTCCGGATCTGCGGGGTATGGGTCTGTCGTCCCATCCAGTCGATGGCTACGACAAACGGACACAGGCGGCCGACATCCGCGCAATTCTGACCGCGCTTGATATCGACCATGCCATCATTGTCGGGCACGATATTGGCACGATGGTCGCCTACGCCTATGCGGCACGTTATCCGGACAAGACCGAAAAGCTGGTGGTGATGGACGCGCCGGTTCCCGGCATTCCGCCCTGGGATGAGGTCGTGCGCAGCCCGGCGCTGTGGCATTTCGACTTTGGCGGGCCGGATGCAGAGCGGCTGGTGGCGGGACGTGAACGCATCTACCTTGATCGTTTCTGGAACGAATTCGCGGGCGATCCGTCCAAGATCAACGAAGCAACGCGTGAGCACTATACCAAGTTCTACGCCCTTCCGGGAGCGATGCGCTCGGCCTTCGCGCAGTTCCGCTCTATCCGGCAGGACGTCGAAGACAACAAGGTATCCATGATGACGAAACTCACCATGCCGGTGCTGGCGATCGGCGGCGAAAAATCCTTTGGAGCAACCGAGGCGGTCGTCATGCGCAATGCCGCGACGGACGTGACCGAAGTCGTGGTCCCCCATTCGGGACATTGGCTCATGGAAGAGCAGCCGGAGGCCACGATCGCAGCCGTGAGGACTTTTCTCGACCGGAAGTGAGGCGCACAAGTCTTCGCCCAGCGAGTTCCTTGGCTTGATCCTCAATCGTATCGCCCTGACTGACAGAAAGATTCCGAAGCCGGTAAAAGCAGATGGAGGTGCAAGCCTGCTGCTCCGTACCGAGATAATTCAGATAATGCCTCGGCTGCGCCGCTCGCAACGGTTGCAGACACTTACCCGGTAACGCCGATCCGTGGATTCGCCCCGCACGCCGGGGCCGCATTGCCTTCCGCAACCGCTCGCTGGATAGTCCCAGCAATGTTCGAGACTCTGGCGACTCACTGGCCCCAAATCCTTGCGATCATCTCGGTGGTGATGGCGACCGTCGGCATCATCCACGTCGTCATGACCAAGGAAGATGTCCGCGCAGCCACCGGCTGGGTCGGCGTGATGGTGCTGTCGCCTATCATAGGCGTGCTGATCTATGCCGTCGCCGGTATCAACCGCATCCGTCGCGCCTCGATCAGCGCCCAGCGCCCACTTACCGGCGGCGCGGTGTCCGCCAAGCATGAGCGCGACGTTGCGGCCGAAGAGGCCCTGATCGTCGAGCGATACGGGCAGCGGTTCACCGGTCTGCGGACACTGGGCGACAGGGTGGCGCGGCGCGCGCTCCACCCTGGAAACGCAATCGATGTGCTGGAGACAGGCGACGAGGCCTATGCCGCCATGTGCGCGGCGATTGACGGCGCCGAGCGCAGCATCCTGCTCGAGACCTATATTTTCGACAATGATGCCGTCGGCATGCTCTTCGTCGAGGCGCTCGCCGGCGCCGTCCGGCGCGGCGTCACGGTCCGCGTGCTGATCGATGCCGTCGGCGCCCGCTATTCCGTGCCGAGTATCCTGGGGCATCTGCGCAGCGCCGACATCACCGCCGATGTCTTCAACGGCAACATCGTCATGGGCCTGCGCCTGCCCTACGCCAATCTCAGGACCCACAGGAAGATCCTGATCATCGACGGTAAGGTCGCCTTCACCGGCGGCATGAACATCCGCAAGGGCTTCTCGGCCGAGTTCGCCGGTTCCAACTGCGCCAGGGACACGCATTTCCGGGTCACTGGTCCGGTCGTCGCCGATCTCTTCTCGGTCGCCGCCGAGGATTGGCGCTTCGCCACCGACGAACCGTTGAAGGGCGATGCCTGGCGAATTGGGCCGCTGTCGCCGGCGCCCGGCCTGCCCATGCTGGTGCGGGCGGTCGCATCCGGCCCGGACGCCAGCATCGAAACCAACCACAAGCTGCTGATCGGCGCGTTCTCCGTCGCCCGCAAATCGATCCGCCTGATGTCGCCCTATTTCCTGCCGGACCGTGAACTGATCAGCGCCTTGACCACCGCTGCAAGGCGCGGCGTCGAAATCGACATCGTGGTGCCGGCGGTGAACAATCTTTTCCTTGTCGACCGCGCTATGACGGCGCAGTTCGATCAGCTGCTGAAGAACTATTGCCGCATCTGGCGCACGGAGGGACCGTTCGACCATTCGAAGCTGCTTTCGATCGACGGCGTGTGGGCGTATGTCGGCTCTTCCAACCTTGACGCCCGGTCGCTGCGGTTGAATTTCGAGATCGACCTCGAGGTCCTCGACGCCGGCTTTGCCAGCGAGATCGAGGCGCGGATCGGATCGGCGCTCGCCACCGCAGTGCCGGTGACGCTCGACGCCTTGCGGGCCCGACCCTTCCTTATCAGGCTGTTCGACCGGGTATTGTGGCTCGGTTCGCCCTATCTCTAGCCAAGGTTGGCGCGTGTGACGCCAGCCTGTCATGGAATATATGCCGACGGCGCCTATTTTGACTGTAGCCCGGTTCCGAATTGAAGCCAGCGAGGACGAGCAGCACGGATATGCACAGAACTGGACGCAGCCTTCCGGCAAGCATGCTTCTATCCATTCGCGACCGCAGGATGCGGAAGGCAAACGCCGGTGCGCCCAAGCGGACAGGCACAACCGGAACGCTAGTTGCCTCCTACAACGTCCACAAATGCATCGGCCTCGACAGGAAGTTCGATCCCGAGCGGACCAGCCGCGTCATCCGCGAAATCGATCCTGACGTGATTGCACTGCAGGAAGCCGACAACCGCTTCGGCGACCGTGACGGGCTTCTCGACCTGTCTCGCCTGGAACATGAAACCGGCCTGGTGCCGGTGCCGATTGCGGCCAATGGCAAGGGGCATGGCTGGCATGGCAATGTCCTGCTGTTCAAGAAGGGCGTCGTCCGCGACGTGCATCAGATCAGGCTGCCGGGGCTGGAGCCACGCGGCGCCGTGGTGGCGGAGATTGATCTTGACGGAAACCGGACCCTGCGCGTCATCGCCGCCCATCTCGGTTTGCTGCGCCGGTCCCGCTCGCAGCAGGCCCGTGTCGTGCTGGATATCATGAACAGCCCCGATGCCACGCCGACGCTCCTGCTCGGCGATCTCAACGAATGGCGGCTCGGCAACCGCTCCGCGCTGAATACGCTGCATGTCACCTTTGGCCCGCTGCCGCCGGCAGTGCCCACCTTCCCGTCGAACCTGCCGCTGCTGGCGCTCGACCGCATCATGGCCAACCGGCACGGCATGATCTCGGCCGTGGAGGCGCATGACACGCCGCTTTCGCGGGTGGCGTCCGACCACCTGCCGCTGACGGCATTTGTGCGCCTGTAAGGCAAATTGTCCCGCCGATGACGCCCAACCTGGCGTCCACGGCTATGAAAAGCGATATTGGAACGCTAAGTCTTCCGGCGAGTTCATAAGATTGAACCTAGGAGGACAAGATATGAAAAACCTATTCCTGGCTTCGGTGATGGCATTGGCCGCAACGGCCGCCGTCATTGCGCCAACGCAAGCCGCAAGCTTGATTATCCAGTCCGACGACAATCAGTACTCATCGGACGATCAGCCCGACAACGGTGGCCAGATCATCATCCGCCGCCATCATGACCGGCATTACGATGACAACCAATATGGTGACGATCAGAACGACGGCGCGCAGTTTGGCGACTATCAAGGTGGTGACTATCGCCGCCACCACCGGCGCGACTACGACAACCAGTATGGTGACGACAGCGTAGAGTTCGGTGATTACCAGGGCGGCGAATATCGCCGCTACCACCGGCATCACCGCTGTCATATCGAACTGGTCAGGACCTGGCGTCACCACCGCAGGGTGATCGAGGAAGTCCGCGTCTGCAGCTGATCTCGCCCGGAACAACCGGTCGGCACAAGCAGGCCGGTTTCTTTTTGCCTCGTCAACCGATGATCAGTTGACGAAATAAGGCTGCCATTCGAGGTCGGTGATGTGCGACGGCATCGAACTCGCCTTCGACGGCGGCCCGCTGATGCGCATGTATCCGGCGCGCCGGCCGTCAGGACACGACCGCGGAAACAGCAGAAACCGAGGCGAAAGACCGGCCGGCATGGCCGGTCAAACCTGTCCAACTGTTAATTCGACTTGGGTCGGTTTCGGCCATATTGGTTGATGGGGGTGAGAGATGCCGCCATGGACCAGCAGTTGGAAATACCCCTGCAGACGCCCCTGCAAACGAATGTCGCGCAACGCCGTTCGCGTGGCTGGATCCCGTGGCTGATCTTTATTGCAATTGTCGCCGCCACCGGCACCTATCTCTACCAACGCCCGCATGTCGAGGCCAGGCAGCCCGGTGGTAGAAGAAACGCGCAACCGATGTCGATCGGCGCCGCCACCATCGAGAAGGGCAAGATAGACGTCACCCTCAACGCGCTTGGCACGGTGACCTCGCTCTCCACCGTCACGGTCAAGCCGCAGGTCATCGGCCCGCTTGTCCAGGTGAACTTCAAGGAGGGTCAGGACGTCGCCAAGGGCGATCTGTTGGCTGAGGTCGATCCCCGTCCCTACCAGGCAGCACTCGCCCAGGCCCAGGGCCAGCTGGCGCGCGACCAAGCGATGCTGAAGGACGCCCAGCTCGACCTTGCACGCGACCAGACATTGGTGACCCAAGGCGCGGCGACGCATCAGACGCTCGACGCGCAGGTCGCCCTGGTTGCGCAGGACGCCGGCTCCATCCAGGTCGACCAGGCCTTGGTTCAGACCGCGACCCTCAATCTCGACAATTGCCGCATCCTGGCGCCGGTCGACGGCCGCGCCGGCCTTCGCCAGGTGGATGAGGGCAACTACGTGACGCCGGGCGATGCCAACGGCATTGTCGTCATCACAAGGCTGCAGCCGATCAGTGTCCTCTTCACCGTGCCCGAGGACGACTTGCCGGAGATCGCACAGCGCCTGCAGCAGGGCGCCAAGCTGCCCACCACCGCCTTCGACCGCGCCGGCAACAAGAAGCTCGCCGACGGCCAGCTTGAAACCTTCGACAGCCAGATCGACCCGAGCACCGGCACCATCAAGCTGAGGGCGGGTTTTGCCAACGAAACGCGCATTCTCTATCCGAACCAGTTCGTCAACATCGAGCTGCTGGTGGACGAGCACAAGGACGTGGCGATCGCCCCGATCGCCTCGATTCAGCGCGGCCAGCCCGGCACCTTCGTCTATCTGGTCAATCCCGACAGCACCGTCTCGGTGCGCAAGGTCACGCTTGGCGTCACCAATGGCGAGCACGTCGAGATCCTGGCGGGCCTGACCCCCGGCGACCGCATCGTCGTCGACGGCGCCGACAAGCTTCGCGACGGAGCCCATATCAACCTGCAACAGGACGGCCAGACACAGGCTCCGGCACAGACAGCCCCGCAGGCCTCGGCGCCTGCACCGGCAGGGACAGCGCCTCAACCGCAGGCGCAGCCACCCGATCAGCCGGTGTCCGCGACGCTGAAGCCGGACGACACCGGCAGGCACAAGGGCCAGGGCCGCAAGCATCGCCATGCGGAGTCCGGGCAGCAGCAATGAGCCCGTCGCGAGCCTTCATTCTGCGGCCGGTGGCGACATCGCTGTTCATGGTCGCCATCATGCTGTCAGGCCTGCTGGCTTACCGCTATTTGCCGGTCTCGGCGCTGCCCGAGGTCGACTATCCGACCATCCAGGTGCAGACCTTCTATCCGGGAGCAAGCCCGGACGTCATGACATCCTCGGTCACCGCCCCACTGGAGGTCCAGCTCGGGCAGATTGCCAACCTGAACCAGATGAATTCGGTCAGTTCGGCCGGCTCCTCGGTCATCACGCTGCAGTTCAGCCTGGCGATCTCGCTCGATGTCGCCGAGCAGGAGGTGCAGGCGGCCATCAACGCCGCCGGCAATCTGCTGCCGGCCGATCTGCCGGCGCCGCCGATCTACGCCAAGGTCAATCCGGCCGATGCGCCGGTGCTGACGCTCGGCCTGACATCGGACACGATGCCGCTGCGCGATGTGCAGCAGCTTGCCGACACAAGGCTGGCGCAGAAGATCTCGCAACTGGCGGGCGTCGGCTTGGTCAGCCTCAGCGGCGGCCAGCGCCCGGCCGTGCGCGTCCAGGCCGATCCGCGCAAGCTCGCCGCCTATGGCCTCAATCTCGACGATCTGCGCACCACGCTGGGCAGCGCCAACGTCAACACGCCGAAAGGCAATTTCGACGGGCCGTCGCGGGCCTACACCATCAACGCCAACGACCAGCTGAAAAGCGCCGAGGAATACCGCTCGCTGATCGTCGCCTACAAGGACGGCGCCCCGGTGCGGCTGAGCGATGTGGCAACGGTGGTCGACGCCACCGAGAACAACAGGCTGGCGGCCTGGATGAACAGCACGCCGGCCATTATCGTCAACATCCAGCGCCAGCCCGGCGCCAACGTCATCGAGGTGGTCGACCGCATCAAGGCGCTGCTGCCGCAATTGCAGGCCTCGCTGCCAAGCACTGTCGACGTCAAGGTGCTGACCGACCGTACCACCACCATCCGCGCGTCCGTGCGCGACGTCGAATACGAACTCACGCTCGCCGTCATCCTCGTCGTGCTGGTCATTTTCGTCTTCCTGCGCAGCGCCCGTGCGACGCTCATCCCGAGCCTCTCGGTTCCGCTGTCGCTGGTCGGCACGCTGGGGGTGATGTACCTGTTCGGCTTCAGCCTCGACAATCTCTCGCTGATGGCGCTGACCATTGCCACCGGCTTCGTCGTCGACGACGCCATTGTCGTCATCGAAAACATCGCGCGCTATGTCGAGGAGGGTGCGACGCCGCTGCAGGCGGCGCTGAAGGGGTCGCAGCAGATCGGCTTCACCATCATATCGCTGACCGTCTCGCTGATCGCCGTGCTGATCCCGCTGCTGTTCATGGGCGATGTCGTCGGCAGGCTGTTCCGCGAATTTTCCATCACGCTCGCCACCACCATCCTGATTTCCGCCGTGGTGTCGCTGACGCTGGTGCCGATGGCCTGCGCCAAGCTGCTCAAGCCGTTGTCGGCGGTGCGCGAGAACGCCCTGCAGCGCGCCAGCCGCGACTTCTTCGACTGGGTGATCAGGGGTTACGGCCGCGCGCTGACCTGGGTGCTCGACCGGCAAACGCTGATGCTTCTGGTGGCGGCGGCCACGCTGGTGTTGACGGCAGCACTCTACGTGGTCATCCCAAAGGGTTTCTTCCCGGTGCAGGATACCGGCGTCATCCAGGCCATCACCGAGGCGCCGCAATCGGTGTCCTATGCCTCGATGGCCGAGCGGCAGCAAGAACTGGCGGCGATCATCCTGAAAGACCCCGATGTCGACAGCCTGTCATCCTTCATCGGCGTCGACGGCACCAACAACACGCTCAATGTCGGCCGCATCCTGATCAACCTCAAGCCGCATGAAAAGCGCACCGCCGACATCACGCAAGTCATAGCAAGGCTGAAGCAGGCGACCGCCGCCACGGCCGGCGTCACCCTCTACATGCAGCCGGTGCAGGACCTGACCATCGACGGCACGGTCAGCCGTACGCAGTATCAATTCGTGCTGCAGGACGCCAATCCAGACGAGCTGACGCTATGGACGCCGAAGCTGCTGGCCAGGTTGAACACGCTGCCTGAGATCGCCGACGTCGCCAGCGACCTGTCGGATGCCGGGCTCGCCGTCTTCGTCGACATCGACCGCGACCAGGCGGCGCGCTTCGGCATCACGCCGGCGACGATCGACAACGCGCTCTACGACGCCTTCGGCCAGCGCATCGTCTCGACCATCTTCACCACATCCAGCCAGTACCGGGTCATTCTCGAAGCAGATCCCTCTTTGCAGGATTCGCTCAACGCGCTGTCCTCCGTCTACCTGCCGTCATCGAGCGGCGGCAGTCCGGTGCCGCTGGCCGTGGTCGCCAGCACTCACGTCGCCACCGCACCGCTGCAAATCTCCCATATGGGGCAATTCCCCGCCACCACAGTGTCGTTCAACCTGGCACCCGGCGTGTCGCTTGGCGAAGCGGTCACCGCGATCCAGCAGGCGCAAAGCGACATCGGCATGCCACTCAGCGTCATCACCAATTTCCAGGGAGCGGCGCGCGCATTCCAGGCTTCGCTCGACAACACGTTGTTCCTGATCCTGGCGGCGGTGATCACCGTCTACATCGTGCTCGGCGTGCTCTATGAGAGCTTCATCCACCCGATCACCATCTTGTCGACACTGCCTTCGGCCGGCATCGGCGCGCTGCTGGCGTTGATGATCGCCGGCGAGGACCTGACCATCATCTCGATCATCGGCATCATCCTCTTGATCGGCGTCGTCAAGAAGAACGCCATCATGATGATCGACTTCGCGCTCGACGCACAGCGCAACGAAGGCAAGGCGCCCCGCGAAGCCATCTACCAGGCCTGCCTGCTGCGTTTCCGCCCGATCCTGATGACGACGCTGGCGGCGATGCTTGGCGCGCTGCCGCTGATGCTCGGCACCGGCGTCGGCTCGGAACTGCGTCATCCGCTGGGCGTCACCATCGTCGGCGGCCTGCTCGTCAGCCAGTTGCTGACGCTGTTCACGACGCCGGTCATCTATCTCTGGTTCGATCGCCTTGCCGCCCGGCTGCGGGGCGTCCAGCCCGACCTTCCGCGCGCCTATGATGCGGACGCCGCGCCATGAACCTGTCGGTTCCCTTCATCCGGCGCCCGGTTGCAACGACCTTGCTGACCTTCGGCCTGCTGGCGGCAGGACTGGTGGCGTTTCCGCAATTGCCGGTGGCGCCGCTGCCCGAGGTCGACTACCCCGTGATCTCGGTGCAGGCATCGCTGCCGGGCGCCAGCCCGCAGGTCGTGGCAAACACGGTCGCCAGCCCGCTCGAACGGCATCTCGGCGAGATCGCCGATGTCAACGAAATGACGTCGTCGAGCAGCGTCGGCAGCGCGCGCGTCACCTTGCAGTTCGGCCTCGACCGCGACATCGACGGCGCCGCGCGCGATGTCCAGGCGGCGATCAACGCGGCGCGCGCCGACCTGCCGTCCAGCCTGCATTCCAACCCCACCTATCGCAAGGTCAATCCGGCCGACGCACCGATCCTCATTCTCACCCTCACCTCCGACACTTTGTCCAAGGGGCAGCTCTACGATGCCGCCAGCACCGTGCTGGCGCAGAAACTCTCGCAGGTCGACGGTGTTGGCGAGGTGTCGGTGGGCGGCAGTTCGCTGCCGGCGGTGCGCGTCGAGCTCAATCCGCAGGCGCTCTATGATTACGGCATCGGGCTGGAGGATGTGCGCGCGGCCCTCGCCTCGGCCAACGCCCACAGCCCCAAGGGTGCCATCGACGTCGGCCCGCAGCGCTATCAGATCTACGCCAACGACCAGGCCAACCATGCGGACGCCTATCGCTCGCTGGTGGTGGCCTATCGCAACGGCGCCCCGGTGCGGCTTTCAGACGTCGGCCAGGTCAACGATTCCGTCGAGAACATCCGCAATGCCGGTCTTGCCAACGGCAAGCCGGGGGTGTTGATCATCCTCAACCGCTCGCCCAATGCTAACATCATCGCCACGGTCGACCGCGTAAAGGCGCTTATGCCGTCGCTGCGCGCCTCGATCTCGCCGGCCATCGATCTGTCGCTGGCGGTCGACCGCTCGACCACCATCCGCGCTTCGCTGCGGGAAGTCGCGCAGACGCTGATGATCGCCATCGGCCTGGTGATCCTGGTCGTCTTCGCCTTCCTGCGCGACCTGCGTTCGGCACTGGTGCCGATCGTGGCGGTGCCGGTGTCGCTGGTCGGCACGCTGGGCGTCATGTACCTACTCGGCTTCAGCATCGACAATCTGTCGCTGATGGCGCTGACGGTGGCCACCGGCTTCGTCGTCGATGATGCCATTGTCGTGCTCGAGAACATTTCCCGCCACGTCGCTTCGGGCATGGGCCGCATAGAGGCGGCGATCAAGGGGGCGCAGGAAGTCGGCTTCACCGTGCTGTC
Organism: Mesorhizobium sp. P2_E6; assembly: GCF_056403835.1. Taxonomy (NCBI): domain Bacteria; kingdom Pseudomonadati; phylum Pseudomonadota; class Alphaproteobacteria; order Hyphomicrobiales; family Phyllobacteriaceae; genus Mesorhizobium; species Mesorhizobium sp. P2_E6. The sequence continues at coordinate 394,220 of NZ_JBFUEQ010000007.1, read as the reverse complement.
GATGAGCCTTTCGCTGATTGCCGTCTTCATTCCCATCCTGCTGATGGGCGGCATCATCGGCCGGCTGTTTCGCGAGTTCGCAATCACGCTGTCGGCCGCAATCCTGGTCTCGCTGGCGATTTCGCTGACCACCACCCCGATGATGTGCTCGATCCTGCTGCGCGGCGAAAAGGGTCGCAGCCATGGCCGTCTCTACCGCTTCAGCGAGCGCGTCTTCGACGCCATGCTGAGCGGCTACCGCCGGTCGCTCTCCTGGGCGCTGGACCATCCGCTGCTGATCATGGCTGTGCTCGCGGCGACGCTTTGCCTCAATGCTTATCTCTACATCACCATCCCCAAGGGCTTCTTTCCGCAGCAGGATACCGGCCGGCTTGTCGGCTCGATCCAGGCCGACCAGGCAACCTCCTTCCAGCTGATGTCGCAAAAACTCAGCCAGTTCGCCGGCATCGTCAGCAAGGACCCTGCCGTCGATGCCGCTGTCGGCTTCACCGGCGGCGGCCAGACCAATTCCGGCTCGATGTTCGTGTCGCTGAAGCCGCTGGCCGAACGCAAGGTTTCCGCCGACCAGGTGATCGCCCGGCTGCGGCGCGAACTTGCGGTGGTGCCGGGCGCCACCCTCTTCCTGCAGGCGGTACAGGATATCCGCGTCGGCGGGCGTCAGTCTAACGCGCAGTACCAGTACACGCTGCAAGGCGACAGTTTCGACGACCTCGCGCAATGGGCGCCGAAACTCGCGGCGGCACTGCAGACCGAGCCGAAGCTGACCGACGTCAACAGCGACCAGCAGAACAAGGGCCTGGAGGCGGATATCGTCATCGATCGCGACACCGCGACGCGCCTCGGCATCACCGTCGGCCAGATCGACAACACGCTCTATGATGCCTTCGGCCAGCGCCAGGTTTCCACCATCTATGTGGCGCGCAACCAGTACCACGTCATCATGGAGGTGGCGCCGCAATACTGGCAGAACCCCGAAGCGCTGAAACAGGTCTATGTCAGCACGTCGGGCGGATCAGTGCATGGTTCGCAGGCGAGCAATGCGGTTGCCGGTACATTCGTCGCGCCGGGACAGTCCGGCAGCGCCGCGGCGGCAGCGACGGATGCCGCGCGCAACCAGGCGACCAATTCCATCACCAGCACCGGCAAGACTGCCGCATCGACCGGATCGGCCGTCAGCACCGGTGCCGAGACGATGGTGCCGTTGTCGTCGGTCGCGAGCTATGGCCCCGGCAGCACGCCGCTTTCGGTCAACCACCAGGGCCTGTTCGTCGCCACCACGCTGTCGTTCAATCTTGCGCCGGGCGTCGCGCTCAGCGACGGGGTCGCGGCCATCAACGCGGCGGCGGACCGCATCGGCATGCCGGCCACCATCCACGGCAGTTTCCAGGGCACGGCCCGGGTGTTCCAGGATTCGCTCTCCGACCAGCCGCTGCTCATCCTTGCTGCGCTCATCGCCGTCTATGTCGTGCTCGGCATCCTCTACGAGAGCTACGTCCACCCGCTGACCATTCTCTCCACGCTGCCTTCGGCCGGCGTCGGCGCGCTGCTGGCCCTGTCGGCCTTCGACATCGAATTCAGCATCATGGCGCTGATCGGCGTCATCCTCCTGATCGGCATCGTCAAGAAGAATGCGATCATGATGATCGACTTCGCGCTGGCCGCCGAGCGCAACGAGAACAAGTCGGCGCATGATGCCATCTACCAGGCGTGCCTGCTGCGCTTTCGCCCGATCATGATGACGACCATGGCGGCACTGTTCGGCGCCGTGCCGCTGGCCATCGGCCTTGGCGAAGGCAGCGAACTGCGCCAGCCGCTCGGCATAGCCATCGTCGGCGGCCTGGTGCTGAGCCAGATCCTGACCCTCTACACGACGCCGGTCATCTACATCTATGTCGACCGCTTCGGCCGCTGGTGCCAGAGGCTGCGGTCGCCAAAGTGGCGCCCCTGGCAGCCCGGTGCACAGCCGGGAGAATGAGAAACCGGCCGCCGCAGAGAGTCCCAAGCTCCTCACTGCGATCAACGGCCTGTACCCTGGCCCGCCTCGGCCTGCTCTCCATGCCTGTGGACCGGGATGGAACGTCTGGACACAAGCGGCGAACGCTGAAAATGTGGTTACGTCGTCTGGGTTGCAGTGGCTCGCTCGGAACACAAGGAGGATGGCGCTGAATCTGGAAGACATTGCCGCCCATCCAGCCCTGCATCGCCATGTTCAGGCACAGTCGCTGGCGCTGATCCACATCTATGAAGAGAGCCCACGGCTGGCTTCCATTTTCGCCACGCAGCAGCGTTGGCTGATGGGCCATGTCGGACTTGCCATGCATTTCAGGCGTGACCCGCACGATCGCAGCAAGGAATTGACGGTGTCGCGCTTCATCGAGGTCGTGCACCAGCACGCGGTGGCCAGCCGCAACACCGCTGACGCTTTCATCAAGGAGATGCTGCACTACAACATCGCCGAATATGTGTCGGGCGGCGACGGGCGCACGCACCCCCTGCAGCCGACGGCGGCCACCGTGCAAACGTTTACCGGCTGGGTCCTCGCCCATCTGCAGACGCTGGATCAGCTCGACGGCGGCGATCGCCTGACGAGGTTCCTGCAGCGGCCCGAGACGGTTGCCAGGCTGCAGCCTCTTGTGGCGGACGGCCTGCTTTCCTCCAAGCCGGTGCGCGAACCCAACCAGACCTTTTCCCTGTTCATCTGGCTCAACAATGGCGGTATCGTCATGGACTGGCTGATGTCCGGCATCGATCCCGATCATGCCGGCCTGGACCGCATTCCGACCAGCGTGGTTTCGATCGGCGAGTTCGCCAGATGGCTCAAGCTCTCGCGCACCCATCTTTCCCGCAAGCTCAGCGCGGCCGAGAATCTCGGTAGCATCGGCTGGCTTGGCCTGCGCGGCCATTCGGTGATGTGGGTGTCGAAGACGTTCTTCCAGGAGTACATGACCGTCCAGGCCGCCAAGCTGGCCATTGTGGATGCCGCTTTCAACGCCTGTTTTCCGGCAAGCGAGGGCCGCCGACAATCGCCGTGACATCGGGCTGCCCCGGGAAATCGTAGGTCATGCACCAACCCACGATGCTGTGAACCGGCACCGGCGGACTGCTTCTGGACACAGAAGCGGAAGGCTGAAAATGTGGTTGGGTCTTCGCAGCCGTCAGGCCGAATCGGAGCAGGGGGAGAATGGCGCTGACCTCGGAGCTTATTGCGGGCCACCCGGCATTGTATCGCTGTGTCCGTGCCCAGGCGCAGGCGCTGATCCAGGCCTACGGAATGAGCCCTCGGCTCTCGTCTGTGTTCGCCACCCAGCAGCGTTGGCTGATGGCGCATATCGGCCTCGCCCTGCATTTCAGGCGGAAGCCCGATGACTACCGCAAGCAACTGACGGCGGCACGTTTCATCGACGTGATCCGCCAGAACGCCGTCGCCAGCCGCAACACCGCTGACGCCTTCATCAAAGAGATGCTGCATTACAATTTCGTCGAGCTTCTGCCGACGGCGCATGACGGGCGCATCCGCCCGATACAACCCACAGCAAACACGCTGGAGACGGTCGCCGGCTGGATGATGGCGCATCTGCACACGCTGGACAGCCTCGACGGCGCGAACCGTCTGGCGACGTTCCTCGAACGGCCCGACGCGCTCGCCAGGGTGCAGCCGCTGGTGGCCGACGGCCTGGTCTCCTCCAACCCCGTCCGCGAGCCCAGGCAGACCTTTTCCCTGTTCACCTGGCTCAACAATGGCGGCGTCGTCATGGACTGGCTGATATCGAGCGTCGATCCCGATCATGCCGGCCTCGATCAAATCCCGACCGGCATCGTCTCGATCGGCGATTTCGCCAAATGGCTCAAACTGTCGCGAACCCATCTGGGGCGCAAGCTGCGTGATGCCGAGGACCTCGGCAGCGTCGGCTGGCTCGGCCAACGCGGCAATTCGGTGATGTGGGTGTCGGCCGATTTCTACCGCGAATACATGACCGCCCAGGCCGTGAAGCTGGCCATCATCGATGCCGCCTTCGTCGAGGCCTTCGGCTCGCCGGCAGGCAGATGATCGGGGCTCCATGCATACCCCGTGCGGGGATGCATGGAGCCCCGGAGTCCTCAATCGATGTCGAACGACACGCCCTGGGCCAGCGGCAACGCCTTGGAATAGTTCACCGTGTTGGTGGCGCGGCGCATATAGGCCTTCCACGCATCGGAGCCGCTCTCACGGCCGCCGCCGGTTTCCTTCTCGCCACCGAAGGCGCCGCCGATCTCTGCACCCGACGTGCCAATATTGACGTTGGCGATGCCGCAGTCCGATCCGTCGACGCCGAGGAAGCGCTCGGATTCCTGCAGGTCGCGGGTGAAGATCGACGACGACAGGCCGGCGCCAACCGCGTTGTGCTCGTCGAGCACGGCGTCGAAATCAGAATATTTCATCACATAGAGGATCGGCGCGAAGGTTTCTTCCGTCACCGGCGAAACCTGTTTCGGCATTTCCACCAACGCCGGATGCACATAATAGGCATCCGGATGGCCGTTCTCGACCCGCGTGCCGCCGGTCACCTTGCCGCCATGTGAACCTGCCTCCTTCAGCGCCTTCTGCATGGCGTCGAAAGCAGCCTTGTCGATCAGCGGCCCGACCAGTGAAGGGGTCTCCAGCGGATTGCCAACCGAGACGCTTTCGTAGGCCTTCTTGAGACGTGGAACCAGAGCGTCATAGACGCTGTCATGCACGAACAGGCGCCGCAGCGTCGTGCAGCGCTGTCCCGCCGTGCCCATCGCGCCGAAGGCAATCGCGCGCAGCGCCATGTCGAGATCGGCGGTCGGGCAGACGATGCCGGCATTGTTGCCGCCGAGTTCGAGCACCGCGCGGGCAAAGCGCTTGGCCAGCCGCGGGCCAACGTCGCGGCCCATGCGCGTCGAGCCGGTGGCCGATACCAGCGGCACCTTGGGATGATCGACCAGGATCTCGCCGACGGCGCGGTCACCGATCAGCACCGGCGCCAGGCCCTGCGGCGCGTCGGTGCCGAAACGCTTTACCGCGCGGGCAAAAATCGCTTCGCAGGCGAGCGCCGTTAGCGGTGTCTTCTCCGACGGCTTCCACACCACCGCGTCGCCGCAGACCAGCGCCAGGGCTGCGTTCCACGACCACACCGCGACCGGAAAGTTGAAGGCGGAAATGACGCCGACGACGCCGAGTGGATGCCAGGTTTCCATCATGCGATGGCCCGGGCGCTCGGTGGCGATGGTCAGGCCGTACAACTGCCGGGACAGACCGACGGCGAAATCGCAGATGTCGATCATCTCCTGCACTTCGCCAAGTCCCTCGGACGGGATCTTTCCGACCTCGATCGAGACCAGCCGGCCAAGCTCGGCCTTGTGCGTGCGCAGCTCCTCGCCGAGCAGCCGCACCAGCTCGCCGCGCCGTGGGCCCGGCACCATCCGCCACGCCTGGAACGCCTTGTGCGCGGCATCGATGGTCTTGGCCGCGTCGGCCGGCGAGATCGTCTTCAGCGCCGCGATCTGCTCACCCGTCACCGGGCTGCGCACGATCAGGTCGCCGCCGACAAGCGCGTCATTGGCCACACCCAGTTTCGCCAGCAGCTCGGCCGTTTCCTTCGCTATGGTCATTTTTTTCCCTTTCATATCCCGTCGCCATCATATGGCGCCGGATCAAGCCTTGCGCCATGTCGCCTGCGTGCCGAAAAGGCACCTCAGGCACTGTCATGGCGTGGCATTACTCGTTCCAGGGGAAAATCGCCACCCCGGCATGGTCCAAGCCGAGAGCAGACCGTTGAACCAGATCAAAAGTCAGTCATTTCGCCGTGCGGGCAGGTCCCCGTACGGCACCGTCTTTCATCAGCCGGTCGATATGCATGCGGATATGGGCGGCTTCCGCGGCCGTGTTGGCGAGCGCGATGGCGCGGTCGAAGGCGACACGCGCCTCTTCGCCCCGGTCGAGCTGCATCAATAGGCCACCCTTGAGGCCGAAGAAGTGGAAATAGCCGGAAAGCCTCTGTTCGAGCGGTTCGATCATGGCAAGCGCTTCTGCCGGTCCGCGCACCTTTGAGACCGCGACCGCGCGGTTGAGCGTGATTACCGGCGACGGCTGCATCTGTTCGAGCAGGCCGTAGAGCAGGTCGATCTCCACCCAGTCGGTGTCCTCGGCCTTGTCGGCTCGCGCATGCAGCGCGGCAATAGCCGCTTGCACCTGGTAGGGGCCGGGTTGGCGATGGCGCAGCGCCTTGTCGACCAGCGCCAGCCCCTCGTCGATCATCTTGCGGCTCCACAGCCTGCGATCCTGATCCTCGAGCAGCACGATCTCGCCGTCTTCATCGAAACGGGCCGGCGCGCGCGCATGCTGCAGCAGCAACAGCGCCGTCAGCCCCATGATCTCCGGCTCGGTCTGGAACAGCCTGAGCAAAAGCCGCGCCAGCCGGATCGCCTCCTCGCACAGCGGTGCGCGCGCCGGCGCCTCGCCGCTGTTGGTCGAGTAGCCCTCGTTGAAGATCAGGTAGACCATGGCGGCGACAGCGGCGAGCCGTTCCGAGCGCTCGACCGCGCCCGGCGTTTCGAACGGCACGCCGGCGTCCGCAATGCGCGCCTTGGCGCGGGTGATGCGCTGCTCCATGGCGCTCTCGCCGACCAGGAAGGCGCGCGCGATCTGCTTGACGGTGATGCCCGAGACGATGCGCAGCGCCACCGCGATCTGCTGCGTCGGTGACAGATCGGGATGACAGCAAATGAACAGCAGCCGCAAGATGTCGTCGCGGTAATGCGCGCCGTCCAGCCGCTCGGCCATGTCGCTCTCGGCATCTTCCAGGTCGGAGATCTGGTCTTCCTCCGGCATCGGCGCCTGCTTGGCACGCTTGCGCACGGCATCGATGCCGCTGTTGCGGCCGACAAAGATCAGCCAGGCCGCCGGATCACGCGGCGGCCCGTTCTGCGGCCAATTCTTCAGGGCTCTGAGACACGCATCCTGGAAAGCTTCCTCCGCCGTATCGAGATCGCGGAAATAACGCAGCAGCGCGCCCATCGCCTGCGGACGGGCGGTGTTGATTGTCGAGCTTATCCAGGCGAGTTCGGTCATGCGGGAATCTTGTTGGTGTGAAACATCTGAACCGGCCGGATCTCGTAGGAGCCGCCACTCGGGTTGACGTCGGACAGTTCACGGGCGAACTCTACAGCCTCGTCGAGATCCGCGCATTCGAGCGTGTAGAAGCCGAGGAATTGCTCCTTGGTCTCCGCGAAAGGCCCGTCGATGACGACGGCTTCGCCCTTGACCTTTCTCAGTGTCGTTGCCGCCGTGGTCGGCAACAGCCGCGCCACCGGGCCAAGTCGTCCGGCCTGGACGTACTTTTCCTGAACGTTGAGAAGCTTGCCTATGACTTCATCGTCCTGCGCCTTGCTCCACGAGCTGACGACGTCTTCGGAGGCATAGCAGAGGATTGCGTAGAGCATGGTTGGTCCTTTTCTCTGTCAAAGGACGAAACACTAGGACCGATCCCGACACGACGTCGATAAAAAAATCTGGGTGCCGCGCATTTGGTAACCGCATTGCCGCCGGTTAGCTTTCGCGCACCTTCAGCCATCTCAGCACGAGAGCTTCCTCGCCATCGAGGCCGTCTATCGAGCGCTTATGCTTGTTGGCTTGCGCCATTTCGTCGAGCAATCGTCCTTGCGACCAGGCCTCGAACACCTGCGGATGGATATAGCATTTGCGGCAGACGGCGCGCGTATTGCCCAGCCGCTCGGCGACCTTGTCGATGACGCTGTTCATCACCCGCTTTTGCTGCGCCTGGGTTTCCGGTAATTCCGTCTGCGCAAACAGTGACGCGGCGTGGATGGTGCCGCCCCAGGTGCGGAAGTGCTTGGAGCTGAACGCATCGCCAACGGCCTCCCTGATATAGCAGTTGACGTCCTCTGAACGGACCGGCCGCCTGTTGCCGTCTTCATCGAGATACTGGAACAGTTTTTGGCCGGGCAGGTCCTGTGCGCCGCGCACGATCCCGGCGATGCGGCGATCGACCAGCTTGAGCTTCCACTCCTTGCCGGACTTTCCCTTGAAGGCGAAGCGCAGGCTTGAACCGACGATGTCGACGTGGCGGTCGCGCAATGTGGTCAGCCCGAAACTCTTGTTGTCGCGGGCGTAGGCGGCGTTGCCGACGCGGATCATAGTGTTGTCGAGCAGCCAGACGACGGCGGCGACGACACGCTCGAGCGGCAGGCCGCGACGGCGCAGATCGCCGTCGATCCGGCGCCGCAGGACCGGCAGGCTTTCGGCAAAGGCGACAAGGCTCGAATATTTGGCGCCGTCGCGTTCTTCGGCCCATTGCGGATGGTAGCGGTACTGCTTGCGTCCGCGCTGGTCCCTGCCGGTCGCCTGGATATGACCGTCGTCGTCCGGCGAAATCCACACATCCGTCCAGGCCGGCGGAATGACGATAGCCTCGATGCGCGCCCGCGTGACGTCGGGAACTGGCCGCCCGTTCGGTCCCTTGTAGGAAAACCCCTTGCCTGTCTTAAGCCGCCTTATGCCGGGCTCGGCATCGCTGACATAGGTAAGCGATGCATGATCGGCCGAGGTTTGCGCCCCGTTCTTCGGCACAGCATCTTCGTCAGCCGGCCGGCCGTGCGACAATCCGGATTTTTGCAGCATGTCTGCTCCACGCAAATATCCGTAGATAAGCTGCGGGCCGATTGCTGGTTCCAAAGGTCGTGCGAAAAGCCGGCGACAGCGCTGGCGCCGAGCCTGCTTTCAGGCTTTTTCGAGCACGACCGGAATGACGTCGACAGCCTGTTCGCCGACCTGTCCGCCGGTGGTCTTCAGCACGCCGACGATCGGCGCCACGTCCGAATAGTCGCGGCCGTAGCCGACGGTGATGTGGTCGTTGCTGGCCCGCATGCCGTTGGTCGGATCGAATTCCTGCCAGCCGGCGTCGCGCCCGCACCAGGCCTTGACCCAGGCATGCATGGCATCGGCGCCTTCCAGCCGAGGCTTGCCCTTCGGCGGGATGGTGCGCAGGAAGCCGCTGACATAGCCGGCCGGAATACCGAGTCCGCGCAGGCCGGCGATCATGATGTGCGAAAAGTCCTGGCAGACGCCACGCTTCAGCCTGAAGGCGTCGCTGGCCCGGGTCCGCACCGTCGTCGCCTCGCCGTCATAGGTGAAATCGCGATGGATGCGATTGCACAGGTCCATCGCCGTGCCGGCGGCGGAGCCGCCGACGCTGCCTTGCGCATAGAGGGTGATCGCACCATCGATGCCGGCATGGGTGCTGCCCGTCAGGAAATGATGCGGTGCATCAGACGCCAGCGACCGCACCGCGGCGAGTTCCTGCCTGAGCCGGCCGATATCGGGCGACACGTCGAGCCCGGGCTCGGGCCGCGACACCGATACGCGTGCGCTCATCCTTATGTCGAGCGCATCATGCGCGTCGCGAAAGGCGATCGAGGTGACGTCGTTGCCGAAGAAGTCCAAAAAATCCGAACGCTCGTTGGGCGCCGGCGCAAAAGACAATGACGCGGCGATGACGCGCTGCACCCCGGAAATCGTCGATGGCAGCACGCGGATCTGGTGGCGGCCGCCGCCCGCCGCCGCGGCATAGTCGTAATGGAGATGGAGCCGGATGTCGTAAAGCATGCGCTACTTTTCTTGTCTTGGCGCAGGGTCTTGTCGCAAAACCATGTGACCCTTTTGCGGAACCTGCCTAGCCGAAATAGGCTTTGGCGAGGCTGTTGTAGAGGCCGCCGATTTCATAGGCGAGATCGTCCAGCGCCTTGGCCGTCATGTCCGAAGGCTCCTTGATGGCAATCTGGGTGTTGAGTTGCAGGATCTCCTTGGCCGCCGGCGACATGTGCCCCTCGCCGCCGAGCGACGGCAACAGGCCGATCTCTGCCTTCAGCCTTTCGAGCTGGAACAGGATGGAGCGCGGATTGAGCGGGTCGAGCGCCAGGAGATCGACCACCGTGCGCCGGCCGGCCTGCACCGGATATTGCCGGCGGTGGGTCATCACGCTGTCGCCGATCTCCAGCATCATGTCGAGCGCGCCGTCCGGCGCCTTGGCGCCGGTCAGCCGGGACAGCGTGCGGGCGATCTGGATGCCGCGCTCCAGCCGCCGGCCGATCTCGAGGAAACGCCAACCGGCGAAGCGGTACATGTTCTCATGCAGCAGGCCGGAGAAGCCGGCGAGCTTGCGCAGGATGACCGTCATGGCCCGTGTCGCGTCGTCGCCGGGCGCCACCGTGGTTGCGAACTGATGGATGGTCTTCGACAGATCCTTGAGCGCCAGCCAGCCATCGGGTGAGAACCGGTCGCGGATCTGCCCGGCGCTGTAGACGGCGCTATCCAGCGTGCCGATCAGTCCCGACGGGATCGCCGTCTCGACGTCGATGCCGAAAGGTTCGAGATAATCCCTGATGTCGGCAAGCAGCGGCATGTCCGGATCGGAGGTCTCGGCGAGCCGCACATGATAGGCGCGCAGGATGCGCACCGTGTCTTCCGAGCGTTCGATGTAGCGGCCGAGCCAGGTCAGGTTTTCCGCCGCCCGGCTGGGCAGGCTGCCCGGCCTGGTGCGGATGAAGCTGTCGCCTTCTTGCGGCAGCAGCGTCTCGCGCTCCACCGGTCTGTCGCTGACCACCCAGACGTCCGCAGCCTGGCCGCCACGCTGCATGGCGATCGCCGTCGGATCGAGCGACAGGCCGACGCGGGCAAAACCGCCCGGCATCACCGTCCAGCCCTCGGGCGTGCGCGCCAGATAGACGCGCAGGCTCGCCGGCCGTGGCTCCAGCCAGCCGCCGACAAAGACCGGTGTCGTTGAAAGCGTCACCGCTTCCTGGCCGACGAAGGCGCCGCCTTCACCTTCGATGCGCGCCACCAGCTCAGCCCGCTCCCCGGCGGAAAGCGCCGAGCCGAGCTTCGTCTGGTTGTCATCCTCGAAGGCAAGCCGTGTCGATAGCGCCGGACCGATCACCATGCGGTCGATATTGGCCAGCACATGCGCGCGTTCCGTCGCCTGCCCGCACCACCACGTCGCGACGCTCGGCAGCAGCAATTCCTCGCCCCGCAAGGCGCGCGAGATCTTGGGCAGGAAGGCGAGCAGCGCGCGTGTTTCCATCAGGCCGGAGCCAAGCGCGTTGACGGTCGCAACCGCGCCCTGGCGGATCGCCTCGACAAGGCCTGGCGTGCCGATCTGCGAATCCGGGCGCAGTTCGAGCGGATCGGCGAAGGCAGCGTCGAGCCGCCGCCACAGCACGCTGATCGGCATCAGGCCGGAGACCGTGCGCACCATCAGCCTGCCGCCGGAGACGGTCAGATCCTCGCCTTCGAGCAGCATGATACCGAGATAGCGGGCGATATAGGCGTGTTCGTAATAGGTTTCGTTGAGCGGCCCCGGCGTCAGGATGGCGACACGGCCGTCGGTTTCCTTGGCCATGCCGATCAACGCATCGCGAAAACGGCGGAAGAAGCCGGCAAGGCGGTGCACATGCATCTCGCCGTAGATATCGGACAGCGCGCGTGTGGTGGCGACGCGGTTCTCCAGCGCAAAGCCGGCGCCGGATGGCGCCTGGGTGCGGTCGCCCAGCACCCACCATTGGCCGTCGGGCCCGCGGCCGAGTTCGAACGCGCAGAAATGCAGGAAATGCCCGCCAGCCGGCCTGGTGCCGACCACTGGCCGCAAATATTCCGGGCTGGCGGCGATCAGCCCCGCCGGCAGGATGCCCTTTTCGACCAGCCGGTTCGGCCCGTAGATGTCCGCAATCGTCTCTTCGAACAGTTCGGCGCGCTGCACCAGGCCGGCGCTGATCGCGGCCCACTCGCTGTCCTCGATAAGCAGGGGAATATGCGCCAGCGGCCATTCGCGCTCATTGGCGCCGGCCTTGTCATAGACGCGGTAATAGACGCCGGCGTCGCGCAGATACTGGTCGGCGCGCGCGAAGCGCTGGCCAAGCTTTTCAGCCCCAAGTTCGTCGAGCGCCTCGATGAAGTGCTTCCAGACCGGACGGGGAGTGCCTGACGCATCGACCATCTCGTCGACGACGCCGTCGATCGGCTGGTAGTGCTCCAGCAGGCTGTGGATCTGCGGCTTGCCGCGTACCCTTTTGTGATTCCCCTTTGCCATCGTTGATCAGAGTCTTGCCGGCCGCCGAAGGTCAAGCGTCATCGGGAAATCTTCCGCCGGTTGTTCCTCACGCAGCACATAGAAGGACGGCGTATGGCCGCGCGGTTCGAAGCGGGCGAGCCGCCGTGCCTCCGCCTCGTTGCCGTTGACCGGGAAGGTGTCGTAGTTGCGCCCACCGGGATGCGCGACATGGTAGACGCAGCCGCCGACCGCGCGGCCCGACCAGCGGTCATAGATGTCGAACACCAGCGGCGTGTTGACCGGCAGCGCCGGATGCAGTCCCGAAGCCGGCTGCCACGCCTTGAAGCGGACGCCCGCCACCGCCACCTCGCGGTTGTCGGTGACCTTCATCGGCACGATGCGGCCGTTGCAGACCACCGCATGACGCTCGGGGTTCAGCCCCTCGGTCTTGACCTGCAGCCGTTCGACCGAGGAATCGACGAAGCGCACGGTGCCGCCGATCGCCCCTTGCTCGCCCATTACGTGCCAAGGCTCGAGCGCCTGCCGCAGCTCCAGCTTGATGCCGGCATGCTGGACCTCGCCGCAGAACGGGAAGCGGAATTCGAGCTGGGCATCGAACCATTCCGGACGAAACTCGAAGCCGCTGAGCTTGAGATCGTCGAGCACGTCGAGAAAATCCGCCCAGACATGGTGCGGCAGCATGAAACGATCATGCAACGAGGTGCCCCAGCGCACGAAGCGGCCGTCGAGCGGGTTTTTCCACGCGCGGGCAATAATGGCACGGACCAAGAGCTGCTGCGCCAGACTCATGCGCGCATTGGGCGGCATCTCGAAGCCGCGGAACTCGACCAGGCCGAGCCGGCCGGTCGGCCCGTCCGGCGAAAACAGCTTGTCGATGCAGATTTCCGAGCGATGCGTATTGCCCGTGACATCGGTCAACAGGTTGCGGAACAGCCGGTCGACCAGCCACGGCAAGGGTGCCGCGCCCTGGTCGGGATGCGGCACCTGCGCCATCGCGATCTCGAGCTCGTAGAGCGAGTCATGACGCGCCTCGTCGAAGCGCGGCGCCTGGCTGGTCGGGCCGATGAACAGGCCGGAGAACAGGTAGGACAGCGACGGATGCCGCTGCCACTGCAGCACCAGGCTCTTCAACAAATCGGGCCGGCGCAGGAACGGACTGTCATTGGGTGTCGCGCCGCCGACCACGACATGATTGCCGCCGCCGGTGCCAGTGTGGCGTCCGTCGATCATGAACTTGTCGGCGCCAAGCCGGGTCTGCCGCGCCTCCTCGTAGATCGCTGTCGTCGTCGCCACGCAATCCTGCCAGTTGGCGGCAGGATGGATGTTGACTTCGATGACGCCGGGATCGGGTGCGACGCGGATGACGTTGAGGCGCGGATCGTGCGGCGGGCCATAGCCTTCGATATGCACCGGCAGACCGATGGTCCGCGCTGCATTCTCGGCAGCCGCCACCAGTTCAAGATAGTCTTCGAGCGCCTCGACCGGCGGCATGAACACGCAGAGCCGGCCGTCGCGCGGCTCTACCGAAAGTGCGGTGCGCACCGCGCCGCCGATCTCGGTGATTTCCTGCTCGACCCGGTCCTGTTGACCGCTTGCCGCGGTGAACGACACCGCCTGCTGGCGGCGCGCCATTTCATCGGCGCCTTCGAGTTCGGCCGGAGCCGCTACGGGCAGGATCGCCTCGCGCGCCTGCAATGGGCCGCGCGGCAGCGAGGGATCGACCGGCACGATGTAGGGGAACTGCGCCGGCGGCACATAGGGAAGCGTGCCGAGCGGCAAGCGATAGCCGACCGGAGAATCGCCCGGCACCAGGAACAGCCGGCCGCGCCGCGTCTTCCACTTTTCCGAACGCCAGCGCGGTCCCGACGCCTGGCTGTTCCAGCGCTGCACCGGCAGTACATAGCCGGACGGCTTGGTCAGCCCGCGTTCGAAGACTTTCGCCATGCGGCTGCGCTCTTCCGGATCCTCCAGCTTGGAGTTGGAGGGATCGACATTGTCCGGCAGCTTGCCTTCCTTGAGCAGCCACTCGGCCGGATCCTCATAGGCTTCGCTGACCATGGATTTTTCGATGCCGAGTTCCCCGGCAATCGCCGTCAGCAGGTCTTCGGCCTGTTTCGGCCCGACATCGGCCTCACTCTTTTCGCGCGCGATCAGCGACGGGTCGCTCCAAACCGGTTCACCATCGGCGCGCCAGTAGAGCGAGAAGGTCCAGCGCGGCAGGCTCTCGCCCGGATACCATTTGCCTTGGCCGTAGTGGAGAAAGCCGCCCGGCGCGAAGCGCTCGCGCAACCGTCGGATCAGCGCATCGGCCTTCTCGCGCTTGGTCGGTCCGACGGCAGCGGTGTTCCACTCCGCGGATTCGAAATCGTCGATCGAGACGAAGGTCGGCTCGCCGCCCATCGTCAGCCGCACGTCACCTTCCGCAAGTGCTGCATCGACCTTGTTGCCGAGTGCATCGAGCGCCTGCCAGCTTTCATCCGAGAACGGCTTGGTGATGCGCGGATGTTCGGCGATGCGGTCGACCCGCATCTCGAAGCCGAAGTCGACATTGGCAAAGCTCGCCATGCCGGAAATCGGCGCTGCGTTGCGGAAATGCGGCGTGGCGGCGAGCGGCACATGGCTCTCGCCGGTGAGCAGGCCGGAGGTCGGATCGAAGCCGATCCAGCCGGCGCCGGGAAGATAGACCTCGCACCAGGCATGCAGATCGGTGAAGTCTACGGCGGTTCCAGGCGGTCCATCCAGCGCGACGAGATCCGGCTTGAGCTGGATCAGATAGCCGGAGACAAAGCGCGCGGCGATGCCGAGATTGCGCAAGATCTGCACCAGCAGCCAGCTTGAATCGCGGCACGAGCCTTTTTTCGCGGCCAGCGTCTCTTCCGGCGAGAACACACCGGTCTCCATGCGCACGATATAGGCGATTTCGCGCTGCAGCCGGGCATTGAGATCGACGAGGAAATTGACGGTGTTCTTTGCGCTGCGGTCGATGGTCCCGAGCAAAGCCGAAAGCAGCGGACCGGCCGGCTCCGGGGTGCGGTAAATGGCGAGATCGTCGCGGATCTCTTCCGGATACTCGAACGGAAACGCCTCGGCCGACGGCTCGACGAAGAAATCGAACGGATTGTAGACCGTCATGTCGGCGACGAGATCGACCTCGATCTTCAGTTCCGTCACCGGCTCGGGAAAAACGAAACGGGCGAGGAAGTTGCCGTAGGGGTCCTGCTGCAGATTGACGAAATGGTTAGCCGGTTCGACCTTGAGCGAATGGCTCAACACCTTGGTGCGGGAATGCGGCGCCGGCTGCAGCCTGATGATCTGCGGCCCGAGAACCACCGGCCGGTCATATTTGTAGTGGGTCAGATGGTAGACAGCTGCCAGAATTGCCATGGGGCCCCGGAATTCAGCGTTTCAAACGAATTCGCTGAACCCTGACACAAATGGCGGCCATTCTCCAAGCAGAGATGTTGCGGTGCACCTAATTTAAGCAGGTGTGCCGGCTTAGAAAAACGCCTGCAGGCCCGTYTGCGCCCTTCCCAGGATCAATGCATGCACGTCATGCGTGCCTTCATAGGTGTTGACCGTCTCCAGGTTCTGCGCGTGGCGCATGACGTGGTAGCCGATCTGGATGCCGTTGCCGCCATGCATGTCGCGGGCCTGGCGGGCGATGTCGAGCGCCTTGCCGCAATTGTTGCGCTTGACGATCGAGATCATTTCCGGCGCCATCTTGCCTTCATCGAGCAACCGTCCGACGCGCAGGCTCGCCTGCAATCCAAGCGCGATCTCGGTCTGCATGTCGGCGAGTTTCTTCTGGTAAAGCTGCATGCCGGCCAGCGGCTTGCCGAACTGCTTGCGGTCGAGACCGTACTGGCGGGCGCGATGCCAGCAATCTTCGGCGGCCCCCATCGAACCCCAGGAAATGCCGAAGCGGGCGCGATTGAGGCAGCCGAACGGGCCTTTCAGTCCGGAAACATTGGGCAGCAGCGCGTCCTCGCCGACCTCGACGCCTTCCATCACCACCTCGCCGGTGATCGAAGCCCGCAGCGACAGCTTGCCGCCGATCTTCGGCGCCGAAAGCCCCTTCATGCCCTTTTCCAGCACGAAGCCGCGGATCTGGTTGTCATGCGCCGATGATTTCGCCCAGACGACGAACACATCGGCGACCGGCGAGTTGGAAATCCACATCTTCGAGCCGGAGAGCTTGTAGCCGTTGGCCGTCTTCTCGGCGCGAGTCTTCATGCCGCCCGGATCGGAGCCGGCATCCGGCTCGGTCAGGCCGAAACAGCCGATCCATTCTCCGCTGGCGAGCTTGGGCAGGTACTTCTTGCGCTGCTCATCCGAGCCATAGGCGTAGATCGGATACATCACCAGCGACGACTGCACGCTCATCATCGAGCGGTAACCCGAGTCGACACGTTCGACTTCCCGCGCGACCAGCCCGTAGGTCACGTAGTTGGCGCCAAGCCCGCCAAACTCCTCGGGAATGGTGATGCCGAGCAGGCCGGCCTCGCCCATTTCGCGAAAGATCGCCGTGTCGAACGTCTCGTTGAGATAGGCGTCCTCGATCCGGGGCGCGAGCTTGTCGGCGGCAAAGGCAGCGGCACCATCGCGCACCATGCGCTCGTCTTCCGAAAGCTGGCTCTCGATCAGGAACGGGTCTTCCCAGACGAATACATTCTTGTCGGCGGCCATGGCTCTCTCCCAACTGATGCAGGTCGCCCAAAAGTGTCAGCGGTTTTGGGATGACGACATGCATGAAGCAAAATCTTGGCCCGGCTTATCGACCCGCGGCCTGAAAAAATCAAACGAAATTGCTTCGCCGATCAATGAGCGTTAGTAATCGATCATGAGTGTCCAGCGCCGCCTTCTACCTAACACAAGTGCCCTTGCCGCCTTCGAGGCGGTGGCCCGCCTCGGCAGTTTCACCGCCGCCGCCCAGGAACTCGATCTGACCCAGGGCGCAGTCAGCCGGCAGATCAGGCTGTTGGAGGACCAGTTCGGCCGCCGGCTGTTCGAACGCGACAGCCGCAATGTCAGGCTGTCGATGGCAGGCGAAATCTACGCCGAAGCGGTGCGGTCGGCGCTTGGCCAATTGCGTGACGCCTCCCTTGGATTGATGAGCAATCGGCATAGTGGCATGCTGAACCTTGCTATTTTGCCAACCTTCGGCACGCGCTGGCTGATGCCGATGATCCCCGATTTCGTCGAAAAAAATCCCGATATCACTATCAACTTCGTCACCCGCGTCGGCCGCTTCGACTTCGCCCGCGAACGATTGGATGCCGCCATCCACTACGGCCTGCCGGACTGGCCGGAGGCAGACTCGACGCTCTTGGTGCGCGAAACGGTGGCGCCGGTCGTGTCGCCCGAATTCCTCGCCGGCCGCGCCATCGCCGCACCGGCGGATATCGGCCGCTTGCCGCTGCTGCACATGACGACGCGCCCCGGCGCCTGGACCGAATGGTTCGAACACCAGGGCCTGAGCGCGCCGACCGGACCGGGCATGCAGTTCGAACAGTTCGGCACCGCCGCCCAAGCCTGCATGGCGGGGCTCGGCGTGGCGCTTCTGCCGCTGATCCTCATCGCTGGCGAATTGCAGCGCGGCCAGCTGGTGCCCGCGCCCGGCCTGCCGATGCAAAGCCGCAGCGCCTATTATCTCGTCGTACCGCACGACAAGCGCGACCACCCGCCGGTCGCCAGTTTTCGCGACTGGCTGCTGATGCACGTCGGGTTGCGCGAGGACATTCGCAAAGGTGTGGAGAGTGGCCCAGGCATCCCCGCGGAGCAGGTGTTTGATCGGCTGGAAGCAAGATAGAGCGGAAAGCCTTGAGTACTGGCGGCTTTTGCGGGCGGTGGCGCCGCCCCTCACCTGCCTGCCGGCATCCTCCCCCGTATAGTGACGGGGAGAGGGGGCTGTCTTTGGCGATTTCACCAATCGCCAGCGTTTCAAGAAGAGTGACGGCGATGCGGCCAGCCATTTCTCCCCGTCACTATACGGGGAGAAATGCCCGGCAGGGCAATGAGGGGCGGCGCCGACCTTGGCGGAGCGAGAAGAACCGCTACTTCCGCTTCAACGCATCGGCCAACGCCGCGCCGAACGCGCCTTGCTGCGCCGGCCGTTCCGGCTGGCGCTGCGGCGCAGGCGAACGCGGCGCTGGTCTGCCGCCGCCAGTGTCGCGCGGCCCGCTGCGCGATGCACCACCTTCTCCGCCATCCCTGCGCATCGAAAGGGCGATGCGCTTGCGCTTGATGTCGACATCGACGACGCGCACCTTGACCACGTCGCCGGCCTTGACCACCTCATGCGCGTCCTTGATGAAACGGTCGGCGAGTTGCGAGACATGCACCAGCCCGTCCTGATGCACGCCGATATCGACGAAGGCGCCGAAGGCCGCGACATTGGTGACGGTGCCTTCCAGCAGCATGCCGGGCTTCAAATCCTTGATATCGTCGATGCCGTCGGCGAAGGTCGCGGTCTTGAAGCCGGGGCGTGGATCGCGGCCGGGCTTTTCCAGCTCGGCCAGGATGTCGCGCACCGTCGGCAAGCCGAAACGCTCATCGACGAAGACGCGTGGATCGAGTGCCTTCAGCGCAGCGCTGTCGCCCATTAGCGAGCGCACGTCGCGGCCGCAGGCGGCGACGATCTTCTTCGCCACGCCATAGGCTTCCGGATGCACCGACGAGGCATCGAGCGGCTCGCTGCCGTTGGCGATGCGCAGGAAGCCGGCGGATTGTTCGAACGCGCGAGGTCCGAGGCGGGGCACCTTGAGCAGATCCTTGCGGCTGGCAAAGGGTCCGGTCGCATCGCGATGCGCGACAATAGCGTCGGCCAGCGATGCGCCAAGGCCCGAAACGCGCGCCAGCAGCGGCGCCGAAGCGGTGTTGAGATCGACGCCGACGGCGTTGACCGCATCCTCGACAACCGCTTCCAGCGAGCGGCCAAGCCGGTACTGGTCGACATCGTGCTGGTACTGGCCGACGCCGATCGACTTCGGCTCGATCTTGACCAGTTCGGCCAGCGGATCCTGCAGGCGTCTGGCGATCGACACCGCACCACGCAGCGACACGTCGAGGCCTGGGAATTCCGCCGCCGCCGTCGCTGAAGCCGAATAGACCGAGGCGCCGGCCTCGCTGACGATCACCTTGAGCGGCTTAGGCCCGCCATCCGCCGGCATATCGGACAGCATGTCGGCCACCAGCTTTTCGGTTTCGCGGCTGCCGGTGCCATTGCCGATCGAGATCAGCTCGACCTTGTGCAGGCGAACGAGTTTGGCCAGCTCCGCCTGCGTGCCGCGCACATCGTTCCGGGGTGGAGACGGATAGACGGTCGTCGTCGCCAGCACCTTGCCGGTGCCGTCGACCACCGCCACCTTGACGCCGGTGCGGATGCCGGGGTCGAGCCCCATCGTGGCGCGCGAGCCGGCGGGGGCGGCAAGCAGCAGATCCTTCAGGTTGCGGGCAAAGACATGGATCGCTTCCTCTTCCGCCCGCTCGCGCAGGTCGCGCATCAGGTCGAGCGTCAGGTGCAGCGACAGTTTTATCCGCCAAGTCCAGCCCGCCACCTCCATCAGCCAACGGTCGCCCGGCAGGCTGCCGCCGATGGCATAGGCGTTGGCGATCATGCGCTCGACCGGCTTCACCGGCGACGTGTCATCGGCATCGACCTCGATGTCGAGCGACAGCACCTCTTCATTGCGGCCGCGCAGCATCGCCAGCGCGCGATGGCTTGGCACGGTCGACCAGCGCTCGACATGGTCGAAATAGTCCGAGAATTTCGCGCCGGCCTCCTGCTTGCCGTCGACCACCCGGGCGCGCATGAAGGCGCGTTCCTTCATGTAGGTCCGTAATTTGCCGACCAGGTCGGCATTCTCGGCGAACTGTTCCGACAGGATGTCGCGCGCGCCCTCGAGTGCCGCCTTGGCGTCGGCCACCTCATCGGTCACATAGGTCAGCGCCAGTTCGGCCGGCACCAGAGACCGGTCGACCAGGATGGCTTCGGCCAGCGGCCCCAGCCCGCGCTCCCTGGCGATTTCAGCCTTGGTCCGCCGTTTCGGCTTGTAGGGAAGGTAGATGTCTTCCAGCTCCGCCTTGGTGGTGGCGGCGACGATCTTGCCTTCAAGCTCGTCGGTCAGCTTGCCCTGCTCGTGGATGGAACCAAGGATGGTGTCGCGGCGCGCGTCGAGCTCGCGCAGATAGGCCAGACGCTCCGAAAGCAGGCGCAACTGCGTGTCGTCCAGCCCGCCCGTCACCTCCTTGCGGTAGCGTGCCACGAAAGGAACCGTTGCGCCCTCGTCGAGCAGTTCGATCGCCGCCGCGGCCTGTTCGGGCCGCGCCGTGATCTCGGCCGCGATGATGGCTGCGATACGCTTGATGTCGGATGCCATGTCGTTCCTGCTCTCGTCGAAAAGAGCGGCGACCATAGGCGCAGACGTTCAGTCCGCCAACCGCCGCATTTTCATCAGCCCGGCGGGTCCACAGGAAAGCGCGCGGTAATTGGCGGGTAGGGAGATTAGACCATCCGGCTCATCGCCTCGAAGAAGGCAACGATCTCGATATCCAGCGGATCATCGACCGGCACCGGCTGCGACGATATCTTGGCGATCACCACTTCGGTCCTGGGATCGACATAGAGCCACTGGCCGTGGATGCCGATGCCGCAATAGGCGCCGCCCGGCAGACCCGTCTGGTACCATTTGTTGCGATAGCGGCCCTTGGGGAACAGCGGCAGCATCGCGCCACGCTGCCAGGCTTCCGAACTGCCGCCGGTGGCAATCGTATCGCGCACCCAAGCTTCGGGCACGACGCGGCGGCCATTGGCCGTGCCGCCTTGCCGCATCATCTCGCCGACACGCGCCAGGTCGCGTGGCGTCACCGAAATGCCGCCGGCAGTGCGCGCCGTGCCTTCCATGTCGACGCCGATCGAGGCTTCGTTGACGGCGCCGAGCGGCAGCCAAAGTTTCTCGCGCATCAGGTCGGTGAAGCGCTGGCCCGAGGCACGTTCGAGCAGGATGCCGAGCAGGTCGGAATTGGGCGAGCGGTAGCGGAAGGTCTGGCCATGCGGCTCGGCAAGCCGCTGCAAGGTCAGGATGAATTCGCGCAGGCTTTCCGTGCCGCCGCCCGGATTCCACAGCGTGGCGCGGCGATAGCGGGCAAAGGCGCTTTCCGGATCGAGATAGGCCTCTTCGAAGTCGAGGCTGACGCTCATGTCGAGCACATGCCGAACGCTCGCGTCGGCGTAGGCTGATCCGGCGGCTTCCGGAATGTAATGCGTCACCGGCGCTTCCGGATCGAACACGCCCTCGCCTTCCAATATGCCGGCGACGATGGCGGTCAGCGACTTGCTGATCGAAAAGATGATATGGCGGGCGCCGAAATCCATATGCGGCGCGAACCAGTCGCCGATGACCGTGCCGCCCTTCATCACCGTCAGCGCGTCGGTGTTCGAGCGTGCGAGAAAATCAGCCACCGTCTCCGGCGCGCCGGCGATCGTGACCTTGTTGCCCAGCAAGCCGCTGATATCCCGCACCGGCGCCTCGATACCACCCGGCACTGCTGCCACCGGCGCCGTCGGCACCAGTTCGCCAAGATTCTGGAACGACCAGCGGTTGAACGGATTTTCGCGCCAGTTGGCGAGCAGAACCTCATTGCGGCGGAAGCCGTATCGGGTTTCGAACGCGGTCTTGCCGGTCATGGCGTATCCTTCTGGATTTCTTTGGGTTTCTTAGAGGCTGTTTCGAAAGGTGCTCCGGCGATGGCCGCCGGAGTGGGTTTCCAAGCAGCCTGTCAGGCAAGTGCCGCAGCAATGGCGTGCACGGCCTTCACCGTCGCCACCGAATAGGCGACATTGCTGAAATCCGGATAGGTCGAAAGCTTCACCACGACCATACTTGTGTTCCAGTCGATGTGAATCATCTGGCCGAACACGCCCCGGCACATCAGCGCGCGCGAGCGCGGATCCTCGATCCAGAACTGGTTGCGGTAGCTGCCTTCGGGCAGGCTGGGATTGAAGTCCGGCCCGTGCCTGCCGTTGCGCGTCGCCTCGATCCAGTCGGCCGGCACCACGCCGCCGCCATTGTCGAGGATCAGTTGGCCGAACCGGCCATAGTCGCGCAGCGTCGCGTTGAAGCCGCCATCGGCGACCGCATAGCCGGCACTGTCGACGGTGAAACAGGCGCTTTCATCAGCGCCGAGCTTTTGCCAGAGTTCTTCCGAAACCAGTTGCGGCAGACGCTTGCCTGTCACCCGTTCCATGATGAAGGCGAGCACATCGGTCTCGATCGAGCGATATTCGAAGGCCGCGCCATGCGGGCGGATCGTTTCCGTGAGGCCGAGGATCAGCTCGAACATATGCGAGGGCCAGCGAAAGGCCGGATCGCTGTCCGGCGGCACCGGTTTCCAACCGGTCGCGACATCGACCTGGCCGATGTCCGAATAGCGGTCGGTATATTCCTCGGAAAAACGCACCCCGCTGGTCATGTCGAGTACATGCTGGACACTGGCTCCCGCCCAGCCGGTGACGCTCAGTTCCGGCAGGTAGTCCGTCACCGGCCTGGCCGGATCGATCAGGCCGCGCCCGACCAGTATGCCGAAAACCGAGCCGGTGACCGACTTGGCCATCGACTGCGACAGGTGCAGCGACCGCTCGCCCATGCCGTTGAAATAGCGCTCATAGGCTATCCTGCCGTCCTTCAGCACCAGGAAGCCGTCCGTATAGGTCTCGTCGAGCAATCCGGCGAGCGTCGTCGGCTGGCCCGTGCTGTCCTCGACCGCCTGTCCGTCGAGATCGACTTCGGCGCGTTCGAAGCGGTGGCGATGGCCATTGCCGCGCCAGACTTCGGCGGTCGGCAGGAATTCTCTGACATGCTGGAACGCCCAGCGGTTCCATGGCGGCCGGTCCCAGTCGAGCTTGGGCAGCACCATGGCCGGCGGCGAGCCCTGCATGATCGGCGGCCGCGGATCGGAATTGCGATAGGAGTCCATGAAAGGCTATTCCCGGAAAAGAAAAGACCCGGCGGCGTGTGCCGCCGGGTCCGTCATGCAGAGATTACTTCTGCAGTTCGGTCCATATCTTCGTGTAGAGTTCCTGCGTTTCCGGCGCGCACATCTTCTGGAATTCGCCTTTCGGCTTGGCGTCGGCCGGAATGACGACTTCCGGCGCGTCCTTCATGTCAGCCGGCATGTATTTGTCCGAGCCGGTGATGGCGTTGGCGTAGCGGTGGAAGGCCGAGAGGCCAGCCGCGTTTTCCGGATCCATGATGAAGTTCTGGAACAGCTTGGCGTTCTCGACGTTCTTGGCCTCCTTAAGAACGACCACATTGTCGCTCCACAGGCCAAAGCCTTCCTTCGGATAGTTGTAATGGATGGCCGGATTGGCCAGCCGCTGACGCAGCGCCGAGCCGTTCCAGTCGCTGGTCGCCTTGAAGTCGCCGGGTACCATCTTTTCGATGGTGTTGTATTCCATCGCGATCCAGTTCGGCTTGGCCGCCACCAGCAGGTCGCGCACCTTCTTCAGCACCGTCTTGTCGTCGGTGCATTGCTGGCCGCCGACATATTTGATCGCCGCGAAGATGACATCGTTCATTTCAGGAACGACGTTGACCTTGCCCTTCAGCTCGTCGGGCGTGTTGAAGACGATGCCCCACGTATCGGCCGGCCCCTTGTAGGCATCGGTGTTGACGACGACGCCGATCGTTCCCCACGCCCACGGCACCGAATATTTGCGGCCCGGATCGAATTCAGGATTGGCCCATTCCGGCGCCACGTTCTTGAAGTTCTCCATCTTGCCCGGATCGGTTTCGAGCAGGAGGCCTTCCTTGATCCAGATCGGCACGTAGGTCTGCGATGGCACGGCGATGTCGAAGCCGGTGCCGCCCTGCCGGATCTTGGCGAGCGCGGTGTCGTTGGAATCGTAGTCGGTGATGGTCACCTTGATCTTGTATTTATCCTCGAACTTCTTGATCACATCGGGGCTGGTGTAGTTGCCCCAATTGTAGATGTTCAGTTCGCCATCGGCGCGAGCCAGGCCCGTCGAAGCGAGCAACGCCAACCCCATGGCGGTCGCTGTTGTCTTCCAGTTCATCGTTCTAACTCCCATTGTTGGTTTCAGTTTCGTTTCCTGCTGACGAAGAAAAACAACGTGACGATCGCGACCGAGAGCAGCAGGAAAGCGGTCGATATCGCGTTGATCTCGGGTGTTACGCCACGGCGGATCTGGCCGAGCATGTAAGTGGGCAGCGTGTCCTGGCCACCGGATTTGACGAACTCGGTGATGACGACGTCGTCGAGCGAGATGACGAAGGCCAGCATCAGTCCGGCCAGCATGCCGGGCCACAAAAGCGGTAGCGTGATGCGGCGAAAGGTCTTCCACGGCGTCGCGTAGAGATCGGCCGCGGCGCGCTCCAGCGTCAGATCCATGTTCTCCAGCCGCGCCCGGATCGGCAGATAGGCGAAGGGAATGCAGAACGCCGTATGCGCGGCGATCAGGTAGCCGAGGCCGGAATAGCCGGTGAAGATCTTGATGCGCGAGAAGAAGATCAGCAACGCCACGCCGGTGACGATCTCGGGCACCATCAGCGGCTGGTTGATCGCCGCATATTTGAACGTCAGACCCGGATAGGGTGCCGTCCGCGTCGTGGCGAGCGCGGCCATGGTGGCGAAGATGGTCGAGAACACCGCGGCGGTGGCGCCGATCTGGAACGAACGCAGGGTCGCATCGATGACCTGCGTGTTCTGCAACGCCGACTGGAACCATTTGAGCGAGAAGCCGCCCCATTCCGATGTCGAGTTCGCCGCATTGAAGGCATAGACGACCAGCACGATGATGGGCAGGTAGAGCAAGACGAAGCAGGTCGCCGCGATCGCGGTAAAGCCCGGCTGATGCTTGATGGAGAAATTGCTAGCCATGACGCACCCCTGACGTTCCGGCATTGCGCACATAGGCAAGCAGTGCCACCATCACGATGATCATGACGGCGATCGACAGCGCTGAACCGAGCGGCCAGTTGCGGCCTTGGCCGAACTGCAATTCGATAAGGTTGGACAGCATCATATTCTTGCCGCCGCCAAGCACGCTTGGTGTCACATAGGCGCCGAGTGCTGGAATGAAGACCAGGATGGAGCCGGCGATGACGCCGGGTTTGACCAGCGGGAAAATGATCTTCCGCAGCACCTTGAAGCGTGTCGCGTAGAGATCGTAGCCCGCCTCGACCAGCCGGAAATCGAGCTTCTCCATGCTGGCGTAGATCGGCAGCACCATCAGCGGCAGATAGACATAGGCCATGCCGATCAGGATCGCCGTATCGGTGAAGAGGATCTGGATCGGCGCCGAGATGATGCCGAGCTTGAGCAGGATCGTGTTGACGATGCCTTCGTTGCGGATGATCTGCAGCACGGCAAAAGTGCGGATCAGAAGGTTGGTCCAGAACGGAATGGTGATCAGGAAGAGCCAGAGATCCCTGGTCTTTTCGCTTCGTGTCGCCATGAAATAGGCGGTCGGGAAACCGAGCGCCAATGTGGCGAGCGTGGTCACCACGGCAAGCTTGATCGAGCGCCAGAAGATGGTGACATGCGCTGCCGCGAGAGAAAGCGTATCGTCGAAAATGTCGCGTTCCATGAACACCGACAACCAGGCATCGGATGAAAACTGCCACTTCACGTCGCCATAGGCGCCGGGCGTCAGGAACGAATAGACAAGCACGATCAGCAACGGGCCGGTCGCGGCGAGAAAAATGACCAGCAGTGCTGGGGCTGACAAAAGCCAGCGGTCGCGGATATCGCGCCGCTCTGCTGCCTTGGCGACTTCCTCTGCGGTCGCCATCGTCAGTCCTTCAAGACCTGGGCGGCGTCGCCGCCAATCAGAATGCCGACCTTGCCGCCCTGGACGATACCGTCGCCGGTGCCACGGCTGTTCTGGCGCCGCACGATGAAGGGCTCACCATCGGCGAGGCGCAGATGGAAATGCGTGTCGGTACCGAGATAGACGATGTTCTCGACCGTGCCCGACAGCGATGCACTGGGGCTTGCGGCGCTCAACTGCGCATGTTCGGGGCGCACGACGATGGTAACCTTGCCCTTGGGAACCAGGCCCTCCGGCAGCGAGGCCGGGATTTCCGTGCCCGACGACAGTTTTACCGTCGCGCGGCCTGCCGAGACACCAACCACCTCGGCCTTGAGGAAGTTCGACTCGCCGATGAAATCGGCGACGAAGCGTTCCGACGGCCGGTCGTAGATGTCGCGCGGCGAGCCGACCTGCAGGATCCTGCCGGACGACATCACCGCGATGCGGTCCGACATCGTCAGCGCTTCCTCCTGGTCATGGGTGACGAAGATGAAGGTGATCCCGGTCTCGTGCTGTAGCCGCTTCAGCTCGATCTGCATTTCCTTGCGCAGCTTGTAGTCGAGCGCCGACAACGGCTCATCGAGCAGCAGCACTTTCGGCTGCGGTGCGAGCGCCCTGGCCAGCGCCACACGCTGCTGTTGGCCGCCGGAGATCTGGCTGGTGCGGCGCGCGCTGAGCGCTTCCATCTTGACCAGCTTCAACATCGCGTCGACGCGCGCCTTGATCTCGGCCTTCGGCTTGCCCAGCATCTCCAGGCCAAAGCCGATATTCTCGGCCACTGTCATGTGCGGAAACAGCGCATAGGACTGGAAGACGGTGTTGACCGGCCGCTTGAAGGGCGGCAGCGGCGCGATGTCCTGGCCGTAGAGCAGGATTTCGCCGGCGGTTGGAAAGTCGAAGCCGGCAATCAGCCGCAGCAACGTCGTCTTTCCGCAGCCCGACGGGCCGAGCAGCGTAAAGAACTCGTTTTCGCGGATGGATACCGAGACCGTATCGAGGGCAGCGACTTGGCCCTCTCCTGATCCGAAAATTTTGCTTACTTTGACAACTTCAATCGCATTCCGATCCGGTTTATCCGGCACGACTACGCCTCACTGTTGACCCCGCTCTTGCTGGCGGAATGTTCCCCTGTTCGATGTGAACACAAGGCCGGTATGTTGGCAAGCCCGGCACTGAATCACAGTTCAATTCGTAATTTGGCTAGCAAGCCTCATGCCACAGTCAGGCCTGATAGGTGATCTTGCCACCACAGATCGTCGTTACCGGATGCACCTTGTGCAACGCCTCCGGCGCGGTCGCCTCGATATCGGCCGAGAGCACCACCAGATCCGCCATATAGCCGGGTTTTATCATGCCCTTGCGGTGCTCTGCGAATTCGGCATAGGCACCTTCGACGGTGTAGCCGGCGAGGGATTCATGCAGCGAGAAACTCTGGTCCGGGTCGCCTTCTGCCCACGGTTTGCGCAACACTGCCGCCCGGATGCCCAGGATCGGATCGATCGGCGACACCGGCCAGTCCGACGCAAAGACCACGCGCGCGCCGGCATCCTTCAAGGTCCGCCAGGCATAGCTCAACGGCCAGCGCGCCGGCCCGATGCGCGATACGGTCGGCTCCAGCGGAAAATCCATGGCGCCAGGCGGGTGCGGCGGCTGCATGGAAGCGATGACGCCGAGTTCGGCAAAACGCGGAACGTCGGCGGTGGTGGTGACCTCGATGTGCTCAACCCGGTGGCGGCTGTCGCGCTTGCCGTTGGCCTTCTGCGCCGCTTCGTAACCGTCGAGCACCGCGCGCACGGCGCCGTCGCCGATCGAATGCACGGCGATCTGCAGCCCGCGTTTGTCGACGGCGACAGCCAGGTCGATGAATTGTTGCGGCGTGAACAGCGGCTCGCCCACCCAGTCCGGACGGTCGGCATAGGGCTCGACCATGACCGCTGTCCAGGAATCCAGCACGCCGTCGTAGAACACCTTGACCATGCCTGATGACAGCCACTCACTGTTGTAGCGCTTGGCCATGTCGGACGCCTTGTCGAGCATGTCGAGCGTCATGAAATTCTTGTAGTGGAACGGTATCTGCACGCGGCAGGGCAGCCCTTCCTCGGCTTCGATCTCGGCCAGCAGTTCAAGCTGATAGAGATTGCCGTCCATGTTCTGGATCGAGGTGATGCCATGGCGCGCGCACCAGGCAAGCCCGCGCCGCATGATATCGCGGTCGGCGGCCCGCTCGGCCGCGGTCGGCATCGGGTCCGGCTCGCCGCCGGTGGCCAGGCCCAGCCGCACCCGGCTTTCGCCGGCAAGGTCAAGCACCGGACCGAAGGCTTCGCCCTCGCGCAATTCGCCGCCGGCCAGGCCATCATCGCCCATGACGATCTCGTTGCCGGGGCCAAGCGTGCGCCCATGCAGGATGCCGGCCGTTTCCAGCGCCCTGGTGTTGGCCCACATGGTGTGATGATCGGGCGCCGCCATGCAGAAGGGGCGATCGGGCAAAATGGCGTCGAGATGGTGTCGTGTCACCCGCTCGCTGCCGAGCACCGTGTAGTCGACACCCTGCCCGACCAGCATTTTCGCATCCGGCTGGGTCGGCGCATAGTCGCGGATTGCCTTTTGCAGCGCCTCAAACCCGTGAATACCGGTGAGCTGGAGGTGGGCAAGTTCAGCCCCGCCTGAAAACAGATGCATATGGGCTTCGATGAAGCCCGGGATCACCGAACCGCCCTTGGCGTCGATGACCTTGGTGGCCGGTCCCTTGAGCTCTTCGATGGAGGCGCGGCTGCCGATGGCGATGATGGCGCCGTCCTTGACGGCAACAGCCTCTGTGACGGGATTGTCATGGTCCATGGTCAGCACGCGACCGTTGATGACGATCAGATCAGCATTATGACCCGCACCCGTGACAGACATCGCGACTCCGCGCTTTTGACGACTGACTGAGACCGACAACCCTGTGCCCACGAGCGGCCACTCCACTGGAGCGGCGCTACGGACAAAAAACGATGCCAGCGTGCTGTCTTCGAAATTCCCCTTGTTATCCCTGAAGACAGCGTGGATAAAGAATGCGACTGTTTATTCGCGTTTGTCAACATGCGGAATTTGGAATGTATTGTGGACAGCACCCTCCCCGTGTGTTGGGACCGGGCGGGGAACGGGGACATCAGGCAGTGAAGCGCAGTCTCGACCGCAAAACCAGGATAGCGCTCGAACCGCGCAAGCAGCCGCGCCAACAACGGTCGAGCAAGGTGGTCGACAGGATTCTCGACGCGGCGCTGATCCTGACGCGGGAGCAAGGAACCAAGACGCCGACGACGCTCGCCATTGCGCAGCGCGCAGGCCTGTCGGTCGGGTCGGTCTACCAATACTTCCCCAACAAGGAAGCCATTCTTCTGGACCTCGCCCGGCGCTGGCTGTCCTCCTTTCCCGAAGTGATCGAGAAGCGTATCAAGGTCCCCCGGCCCACCAACCGCGAAGAATTCCGGCGCGAAGTGCGCAAGCTCTTTATCGACACGTCCAGTATCTATCTCGAGAACGCGACCCTGATGCCGGTGATCGAGGCCATTTCAGGCAATGCCGATCTCAGGCCTATCCAGGACGAATATGACGAGCAGATCATCGCGCTTTACGCCGCCTGGCTGCGGCATGTGAATCCTGTTCTTGAAGACAAGATCGCCAAACGGCTCGGCCTTGTGATGATGGAGGTCGGGCACGCCTGCCGGCTGGTCGGACTGAAGAGGGATCGCAGGACATACAACCTCATCGAGGACGATGTGGAAACCATGTGGCTCGCTCTGGTGAGCCCCTATCTCAACCTTGACTGATTTCGCACTTCGAGAGGAATTTCATGAAGACTGTCTATTCGCCGCTTCATGCTGGCCATGCCGGCCAGATGGAACTGGTCACCGCTGCGATCGTGCCGGGTTTCGAAATGCCCTCGCGGGCCGAATTCATCAAGGCGCGGGTCGAAAGCGAGAAACTGGGTCCGATCGTCCTGCCGCTCGAGCACGATCTTGCTGCCGCCAGGCGTATCCACAAGGCCGACTACATCGACTTCCTGCCGACGGTCTGGCCGCAATGGGTGGAAGCCGGTTTCAAGGGCTCGGCGATGCCCTTCACATGGCCGACCCGCGGCCTGCGCGGCGACGTGCCGCCAAAGCGCATCGACGCCCTGCTCGGTTATTATTCCTTCGATGCCGGCGCCACCTTCGTCGAAGGCACCTGGGCCGCGATCAAGTCGTCCTATGACGTGGCGCTGACCGCCGCCGGCCTGGTCAAGGGCGGCGAGGCATCCGCTTTCGCGCTCTGCCGCCCGCCGGGCCATCATGCGGGAGCCGGATTCATGGGCGGCTATTGCTTCATCAACAACGCCGCCGTCGCCACGCAATGGTTCCTCGACCAGGGCGCCAGCCGTGTGTCCATACTCGATGTCGACTACCATCATGGCAACGGCACGCAGGAGATCTTCTATGACCGCGCCGACGTGCAGGTCCTCAATCTGCACGGCGATCCGATGGTCGAATATCCCTTTTTCCTCGGCCATGCCGATGAACGTGGTTCGGGCGCCGGCGAAGGCTTCAACATCAACTATCCGATGCCGTTCGGCACCGACTGGGACGCCTGGAATGCCTCGCTTGAAGATGCCTGCGCCAAGCTTGCCGCTTACGCGCCGGACGTCGTCGTCGTC
Source organism: Mesorhizobium sp. P2_E6 (assembly GCF_056403835.1). Classification (NCBI taxonomy): domain Bacteria; kingdom Pseudomonadati; phylum Pseudomonadota; class Alphaproteobacteria; order Hyphomicrobiales; family Phyllobacteriaceae; genus Mesorhizobium; species Mesorhizobium sp. P2_E6. The sequence continues at coordinate 363,628 of NZ_JBFUEQ010000007.1, read as the reverse complement.
TCGCTCGGCGTCGACACTTTCGAGAAGGACCCGATCAGCCAGTTCAAGCTGAAGACGTCGGACTATCCCAAGATCGGCCGCCGCATCGCCAGGCTCGGCCTGCCGACGCTGTTCGTCATGGAAGGCGGCTATGCCGTCGAGGAGATCGGCGTCAACGCCGTCGGCGTGCTGACCGGTTTCGAGGGCAGGTAAATGCCGTCACCCCAAAGGCGTGAGCGATTTTGGGGCACCGACTGCAGAAGCAAAGCGAGGGACCGGGCGGCGCTGCTGCCGGGTTCTCGCGATCAGGTTGCGGTGCCGGTGCTCGGCACGACCGCCGGTGCGGCTGCCTTGCGTGAGCGGCCGAAATAATAGACCGCCGCCGCCGCGATGACGCCGGCGGCCAGGATGCCCGCCGCCAGCACCGGCCGATACCAGAACCAGGCGATGGCGATCGTCGTCGTGCCGACCAGGATCGCCAGGAAGAAGGCGATGATGCCGGTGCCCATCCGCGCCATGCTGCCAAGGAACGGAATGACGTCGAGGATCACCCCGATCGGGCTGAGGAACAGGGCAAAGCCGATGGTCAGCAACAGCAGGCCGGCAGCGCGCAGCAGCCAGGTGATCAGCGTGTTTGCGCTGACGGCTTCGGCAAACATCTTGTCGGCCGGGACAGTGCCGGTGTCGACCATCAGCAATTCGTCGCCGGCCACCGTCTGGTAGGGTTCGAACCGGCTGCCGGCCTGACGTGCCACGATGCTGACCACGCCGAGCGGCGCCAGTTCGTAGCCGATGCGGTAGTCGCCCAGCGCCGGCGTCGTCGTGTCGACGCCGAGATAGATCTTGCCGTCGACGATGTTGAGCGGCTTGGCGCCGGCATAGGCGGCCTTGATCGCGGCTGACTGACTGGCCGACAGCGAATAGTCCTTGTCACCCTCGATGCGATCGAGCACTGGCTGATCGAGCGTAAAAGCACTGAGCTTGCCTTCCGGAATCTGGAAGGTCCGGCTGTGGATCGCCATCGGCGGATTCTGGTGGCCGTCCGGCTTCTTGAAATCCGAGGAGTCGATCTGGCTGTCGTCCCACACCTTCGAATAGCTGTAGGTGGTGACCGTCTCCTCGCCGCCGCCAAGTTTCTTGGTGGTCTCGGATTTGGACTCTTCCTTCCACTGGTACATCTCGACGTCGCGCGACAGGCGCAGCCCTTGCGCCGCGATACCGAAATCCGGATCGGACAGGCCGCTGTCCGCCGTCACCGGCCCGCTGACATGCACCAGCCTGCCGTCATTGGCGGCATCGACGCTGTCGGCGCTGACAGAGACCACGGCGCCAGCCCCTTCGGCGAGCGAGCGTGCCGTCTGCACCGCGCGGCCCTCGTTCCAGAACAGGCCGATCACCATCAGCACGATCAAAAGCAGGCCGAAGATGACACCACCGACCGCGCGCTTGATCCGCCCGAACCACGAGACGGATGTAACTTCCCGAAATGAATCGCTCATCGTTTCCCCCGAAACCAACAGTGCCAAGATTTGCGCGCGGCCGGCGGCCGCGCATTGAACCGATCAATCGGCGTGGATTTGCGCACCGCAATCCCTGGCCGAAGCACAGGAATGCACCGCCCGCGTCGTGCCACCGTCGCCGACCCGCCACGGCGAGGCGGACAGCGGCGCTTGCTGCTTGCCGCCGAAAAGGTCAAGCGCCCGCATCGCCGTCTGCTCGCCTTCCGCGTCGCGCTTGACGATCTCGACATTCCTAAGTCCGATCGCGGCAAGCTGCGGCATCACCACATCCGGGTCGCCCGCCACCACGATCAGCGACGGATCGAGCGAAGATAGTGCCAGCGCCTGCTTCTGCACCGCACCGAGCGTCAATTGGGTGCGCGCCGTCATCCGGCTCTGCTGGTCCTCCAGCGTCGAACCGGAGCCGACGGCACCGATCAGCGAACCGAACAGGCCGGCCGAAGTCTCCGCCGATCCGGCCAGCGCCCGGCGATAGACCGTCACCGTGCGGTCGACCTCGTCCTGCGCCACCGGCAAGGTGGTCAGGCCGGCAAAGCCTTTCAGGATCTCGGTGATCGCCGGACCAGTGTTGGCCCGCTCGACGGTGGTTGCCACCACCAGCCCGGACCCGACTTTCATCGGGCTCAAGAGATAGCTCGACACGCCATAGGAATAGCCCTTCTCCTCGCGGATCACCGAGTTCAGTCGGCTGGAGAAATCGTCGCCGAGCAGATTGGCGACCGCGGTCGATTCCGCGCGCTCGCCCTCGTCGGTGCCGGGCGCCGGCCGCGCCACGAACAGCGCCGACTGGCTGGCGCCGGGCTCGGGCACCAGCAGCACTTTCTGGCCGCCATTGAAATGCGCCGCCGGCGATGGCTCGACCGCATAGCCGGCGGCGTTATCCGCCCACGTGCCGAACGCCTTTTCAAGGCTTGCCGCCACCGTCGCAACCGGCATCGGACCGACGCTGTAGAACGTCACCGCCTTCGGCGTGAACTCCGTCCTGAAGGCGGACCTGGCATCGTCGAGCGAGATCGAGGCCAGCGCCTTGGCCGACCAGTCGATCGCGGCCTTGTCAGGCACCTGTGGAATCAGCGCCGCCTTGGCCGCGCGGCCGGCAACGCCCGGCAGGTCCGCCTCGCGGCCATTGAGCCAGTCGACGGTCTGCGCCATCAGCACGCTCCAGTCGGCTTTGTCGAAACGCGGCTTCAGCACCGCATCGGCAAGCAGACCGACACCTTGGTCCAGTTTTTCCGGCGGCACGCCGAGCGTCATCGCGGTGGTCAGGTATCCGGCCTGATAGCCGACGCTGGCACCGATATCGCTGGTCGCCTTGGCGAAGTCGGCCGAGCCGCGCTCGCCGGCGCCACGCGTTGCCATGCTTGCGGCAAGCTCGAGCAGCCCTTCCTTGCCTTCCGGCACACTGTTCCAGCCGCCGTCGGCGCTGGCCGCCACATAGACCATCGGCGCTTCCGGCATGGTGTAGTGGACGAGCTTGATGCCGTTCGACAGCGTCGCCGTTTCCATGGCGGGCAACGCCGCCGAAGGCGCCTCGCCGGCCTGGTGCTTCGGAATATCGATCGCTGCCCGCTCCGGCGCCGTGAACGGCAGCGGCGTGCCGGACGATCCGATCAGCGCGTCGGGGTAGCCGCCGCGCGGACCCGGCTTCAACACCAGCACGCTTGCATCTTCCGGCCTCAGCAGCCGCTTCATCGTTGCTTCGACATCAGCGACGCTGGCATTGCTGACGTGCGGATCGTCGACCAGCGCGCTTTGCGCGTCGCCGAGAATGTCGGCGTTGTAGGAAACCGTGCCGGCGCGATCCTTCAGCGCTTCGCTGCCGAGCCGCGTGGCCAGCAATATCCCGTTGCGCGCGCGTTCGACATCGGCCGCATCAAGCGGCATCTTCTGGAAATCCGCGAAAGCGGCTTTCATCGCGCCTTCGAGCGCTTCGGGCGTCACGCCTGCCGCCGCGCCGGCCTCGAAGGTGAAGCGGCCGCCAAGCAATCCGCCGGTCCAGCTCGCGTTGGCATAGGTGGCGACGCCCTGTTCCGAGACGAGGCGATTGCGCAGGAAGCCGTATTCGCCATTGCCGAGCACTTCGGCAGCGATGCTGAGCGCGCCATTGTCTGGCGATTGCGCCGCCGGGCCGCTGAAGCCGACCACGACGACGGGGCTCGGCACACGGTCCTCGAGCACCAGCTTGAGTCGCGCCTGCGTCGGCTCGGGCACTGCTGGCCGAGCCACATCGGCGCCGCGCGGCACCCGGCCGAACGTGTTGGCAATCAGCGCCTTGGTGTCATCGACCTTGAGGTCGCCGACCAGCACCAGCACCGCATTGTTGGGCAAATAATAGGTGTTGAAGAAACCGCGCACGTCGTCCAGCGTCGCCGCGTCGAGGTCGGCGACCGAGCCGATGACCATGCGGCTGTAGGGATGCGGTTTCGGGAACAGCCCTGACCAGAAGGCCTCCCAGCCGGATGCGCCGGCCTTGTCCAGCACGTTCTGGCGCATCTCGTTCTTGACCACCGAGCGCTGCAGGTCGAGCTTGGCCTGCGTTACCGAACGGCCGAGATTGGCCATGCGGTCGGCTTCCAGCGACAGGATCATCGGCAGCGACGACGACAGCCCGTCGACATAGAAAACGGTGCCATCCTCGGTGGTCCAGGCATTGATTTCGTTGCCGAGCGCGGCATGGGCGCCGAACACGTTCGGCCAGGCCGGCGTGCCGGAAAACATCAGGTGCTCGAACAGATGCGCGAAACCCGAGCGGCCGGCGGGTTCATTCATCGAACCGACGCGGTAGCGCAGGTTCATCACCACCTTCGGCGCCCGATGGTCAGGCACCAGCACCACCTGCAGCCCGTTGTCGAGCGCATAGGTGACAACAGGCTCGGCCTGTGCGGGAGCTACCGCCCACGCACCGATCAAGATCGCAAGCATCACCGTGAACGCCAGGAAAACCCGCTTCATAATCACCCCCCCAATGCCGATGGCCGCGAACAAGCGCCGCCCATCTCGCCCAGTCCGACCGAAGGGACGCCCATCCCTGCCGGTCAGCGGAAACCTATCGGAATCGATCGGCCCTCGATATGCCAACTTAACAACAGCGTCTGGCTTTTTCGTGTCGGCGTTTCCATGACCCAAGGGTGGTGAAAGGGCTTGGGAGTCCGCCTCTGAGTCGCATGCGAGTCCATCGGATTCGATTTTGTCAAATCGCGTTTGATGTCAGATTCAACTGCGGGTAGATTAGACCCGAATCAGCCGGTCCTAGGGGGGCGCGGCAACCACCCAAAGTCTCTTGTTCCGGAGTTTTCCGGCACCAGACGCGGACGGCTTCGCGTTCCCTGAATGGATTCGGATCTGGTTGGCGCAGCCCTGCGCCAAGCGTGTGTCTTCGTCAAAGTAATGCGTATTCAGGTTCGGCGGCTGGCACCCAGCATCCGGACAGCAGAAACGATTCCGGCCAAAAGCAACAAGAATGAGCAGTCCCGCCGCGCTTCTTCAATCCGATACATTGGGCTCGCGCCTGACGTCGCGCGGTGATCTCACAAGCTTTTTCATGCAGCTGACCGCCGAGATCGGCGCCGACAGCTATATGCTGGTTGCCATTGTCCACGACCAGGACCGCAACGATGCTCGCATCGTTTCGTCCAACTGGATTTTCGACGCCATCGAGCTGATCGGCAAGCGGCTGATCGCCGGGCTTGCACAAGGCGCGCTCACCGTTGCGCCCGGCATCCGCCCGAGACCGCTGGTGGCATCGCAAGCGCCCGAGACGAACGGGTTGATCACCGGCGAGGAGGCCCGCCTTCTCGATGTGCTCGGTCATGCCGAGGTCTATTCACTCAAGCTTAATGTCGGCCGCCAGCGCCTGTTCGCTCTGTTCTCGGCAGCGACTGCCGGCAGCATCGACCAGCCGGCGCTGATGAGGGCGCAACTGAAATGCTGCTATGCGCTCTCGCACATCCCGCAGCTGATTGCCGCCGCCGCCATGCAGGATCCGCTGTCGGACCGCGAGCGCGAATGCCTGTTCTGGGTCTCCGAAGGCAAGACCACCGACGAGGTCGCCGTCATCCTTGGCGTCTCCTCCAACACCGTCAACAGCTACATCACCCACGCCATCCAGAAATTCGCGGCCAGCAACCGCGCGATGGCCATCGCCACGGCGATCAGGAGCGGCATCATTTGAAACAGGCCGATATCAAGGAGGCTGCCGAAGCCCTTTTCAACGAGCAGCGCAACCCGTTCGGCGCCTTCTCGCTCGGCTCCGAGACCCATCACGCCGTCACCATTCCAGACGCCGTGCGCCGCTGCCGATGGATCGCTGTCGACATCAACGCCTCGGCCTTCGGCCTGTTCTTCGTCAGCCCGTCGGCCGAACGGGCACGGCTCGTGCCTTGCCTCGATTCCGACTATCCCGGCGTTGCGGTGGCGACCAAGTTCATTTCAGGTGCCAATGGCGAGGAAATCGTGCGCCACACCCGCAACTCGACGGAACCGCGCTGGTGGACCGACGACGGCATCGCCGCCATGGCGGAGACGTTCGGCAATCTCGCCTGGACCGAGCAGATGGCACCGCTGGCGCCTGGCACGAGCGGCATCGCCTTCCCCGTCCATGCCGAGCGTGGGCAATGCGGCCTTGTCGTCTTCCTGGGGTCCGAGATCGTCCTGCCGCAGGACGCGCTCTACGAGATCCATGCCCGCTGCTTTTCGCTGTTTGCCGCTGTCGCCCTCATGCGCCCAAGCGATACCGGCCGCATGCGCGCGATTTCCAAGCGCGAGCTCGAATGCCTGAAGCTGACCGCCAATGGCAACACCAGCGAGGAGATCGCGCGGCTGCTGAAGCTTTCGGTGCACACCGCCAACCAGTACCTGACCCAATCCACCCAGAAGCTCAACGCGGTCAACCGCAACCAGGCGGTGGCCAAGGCGTTGCGGCTGGGGCTTATCGAATAGGGCAAATTCGTGGGTCTTTCAGCCGCAGCTCGGAAGCGGCCGATGTTCAGCGAAAGGCCAGCGGCTCGACCCTGCGGATGCGCGCTTGTTCGATCACCGCCTCGAGCAGGGCCGTGTTGTGCTCAGGGTCTTCGCCCGGCTTCTCGAACGAGACATAGTTGACCACCACGGAAGCACCGTGCTCGCTCAGCGTCAGCTGGAAATAGACGGTGACACCCGGCGGCCTCAGCTCCAGATCGAGCACGATGCGCGGGCTGCCGCTCCAGTCGACATGCGCCTCGCCGCCATGGCCGAGCCGCAGCGTACCCGGCATGAAAAACAGCTCCACCGCCGAATCGACCAGATCCGACAGGCACGCGAAATGCTCCAGCCGGATGAAGGCGATGTAGTCGGCGACATCGATCAGCCGGAGTTCCCCCACCACTTGCTCGATGGCGCTGGCGACGATGATCTCGCGGGAGTTTGCGTGCGGTTGCCGGTTCATGAAATCTGTCTGCGCTCAGCCTTTTTCGAGTAGACGACCCGCACCAGTTCGGCGACGGCCTGATAGAATTGCGACGGGATCACATTATCGACCGAAACTTGCTTGTACATGGAGCGGGCGAGCGCCACGTCCTCGAAGATCGGGATGTTGTGTTCCCGCGCGATCTCGCGGATTTTCAGCGCCACCAGATCCTGCCCCTTGGCCAGTACGATCGGCGCCGAATCTTCGTCGCGCACATATTTCAGCGCAATCGAGAAGTGGGTCGGGTTGGCGATGATCAGCGTCGCGCGCGGCACCGCCGTCATCATCCGTTTGCGCGCCCGGTCGCGCGCCAGCGAGCGCAGCCGCGACTTGACGATCGGGTCACCCTCGGACTGCTTGAACTCGTCCTTGACCTCCTGCTTGCTCATGCGCAGGTCCTGCTTCCAGTGGAAGCGCGACCAGACGATGTCGACCGCCGCGATCAGCCCCATGACGAAAACGATCGCCACCAGGATGTCGACGGCGATGCCACGGATGACGAGGCCGAACGCAACCGGATTGGTAATCATGCCGGCGAGCAGCTTACGGTGGTCTTCCGACAGCGTGAAGCTCAGCACGACGATGGCGAAACCGACCTTGCCGAGAGACTTCAGGAACTCGACCCAACCCTGAATGCCGAACAGCCTGTTCCAGCCCTTGGCAATCGAGATGCGCGAGAGTTGCGGCCGGATCCGCTCGCCGACGAATTGCGGCATGTTCTGGAACACCGAGGCGCCGACACCGGCAACGCTCAACAGCACCAGCAGGCTGACGATGGCGCGGCCCACCTCCAGGAGGACGATCTTGTAGAGTGCGATGACGTCGGTCTCGGTGTCCATCGGCCAGGCTTCCGGCTTCTCCAGGAACATCGACAGAAACATGCCGAGATCGATGATGGCGTCCTTGGCGTAGAAGACGGTGAACACCAGTATGGCGACGAAGGATGCCAGCAGCGCCGTCTCCCGCGAATGGGGCAGCTTGCCCTGTTCGATGGTGTCGCGGATCTTCTTTTCCGTCGCCTCTTCGGTTTTAGAATCCTTGTCGACCGCGTCAGCCATGTCGCGGTCTTAGGCGGCGTTCTGGGTCGAGGGAAGTTCGAAGGCGCCTTCGCGCGACAGCCGGATCGTCGTTGACACGATCGACTTGCGCGCTGCCATGATGTCGGCAAGGGCAACGCCCTCCGACCCTTGTCCGAGCTCGGCTTCGATCATGCGCCGCGACCGCGCGCCGATCGCCGACAGCGCCGCCTCGGCAAGCGCGGCCGAAGTGCCGCGCAAGGCCAGCGTGACCAGTTCGGTCGACAGCCCGTCGAACAGCAGCACCCGCGCTTTCTGGGTCAGCAGCGGCAAATCGTCGAAGGCGAACAGGCGAGCGCGGACGCCGTCGAGATCGGGCGTGCCGGCGGCCTCCAGGTCCTGCATGACCTCCTCGAGCAGCGGCTTGTCCAGTTCGTTGAGAACACTGGCGACGCGCGCCTGCCCGGCCGAAGTGTCCTTGGTCGAGGTTTCCGTCAGCACGCTGCTGCGCAGCCGGTTTTCGACGATCCTGGTGGCAGCGTCCGGAACATTAGCCATCGTCACCATGCGCTTGATGATTTCGCCGCGCGTCGGCTTGGTTAGCGTCAGGAGCACGCTCGCCGCCGCTTGCGGCGCCAGCTTCGACAGCACCATGGCCGCGGTCTGCGGATGTTCGCCGGCCAGGAAGGCGCCAAGCCGCGCCGGTTCGAGCTTTTCGAGCTCGGGCCAGATCGGCAGCGGGGCTTCCGGCGCGACCTCGAATTTCTTGTCGCCCATGATCGCGCTCATCTCTTCGGGCGAGAGCGATTCATTGAGGATTGTGTCCATCCTGTCGGCCGAATCGAGCAGTCCCGCCCCTTCGGTGAACTCGGCCTCGAACTCGGCGACGATGCGCTCTAGATCGCTTTGCGGAATGGTCCGCAGCAGCCGGGCGCCCTCGATCAGCGCCTTCAATTCTTCCTGCTTGAAGAATTTCAAGAGACGGCTGGCCGACGGTTTGCCCATCGCCACCAGTATGGCGGCCGCCTTCTGCGCTCGGGTCAAGGTCACCGGCGTCGTCATGCCTCTCGCCTCCGCTGCCACCGGCAAGCCCCGCAATCCATGTCTAGGCGCCCTTCGTGCCGGCGATGATTTCGGTCAGCCTGATGCCGAAGCGCGACGGATCGCTTTCCAGCACGGTGATCTCGCCGCGTGCGATCTTGCGGCCGTTGACCACGACGTCGACAGGTTCGCCGATGCGCCGGTTGAGCCCCACCGTCGAACCTTTCTGCAGCGCCATCAGGTCGGAGACCGGCATCTCGGTGCTGCCGAGGATGATCTGGACATCGACGGGGATGTTCATGATGACGCTTGAATTGGCTGATGAAGCGGCTCTGAACGCCGCGTCCGGGCGCTGTTCCTCTTCATGCAGGACCCCGCGCAATTCTTCGATGGCGCGGTCGAGCTGCTCGTCGGGCTGGTCGAGGTCGGCTTCCGCCTTGGTCTGGGCCATGAATCGTCTCCAAATGCTCAGGCGCGTCCGGCGGCAGCCGGCATCAGCCCGTCGATAAAATCCTGCCCGGCATCGTAGGGATGCCTGATTCGGACGGTGTAATTCTGACCCAGTTTGCCGAACTCGCATACGAACAGGGTCTTGCCGCGCGCGCTGAGACGCGCCTGCGACTGTGCCGTTTCCTCGAATTCGATGACCTGGCCGATTTCGAAATCGGCAAGGTCGCCGAGTGTCAGTCGTGCAAGCGGCATGGTGGCCTCTAGTGCCACCGTCGATCGCATCACTTCTTCCGAAAAGCGCGCGCGCCAGCTGGCGCTGTGATCGTCCTGGCTGACACCGGCGGCGCTATCGCGGCTGGCCAGCACGATACGCTGCGGCATCGTCACCGTGACGGTGCCGCTATCGGCCGGCGTCGAGATGCCAAAGACGATGCGGACTGCAGCGCCGTCGCGCAGCACGTGCCGTTTTGCTTCGGTGCCCGACATCGCCCGCGACACGGGCAGGCGCAGATCGAGCGAGCGCCGTCCGGATCCGTTCAGGGCCTGTGCGACCTGCTGGAACACCATGGTCGAGACATCGACCTCGATCTGCGACAGATCGCGCTCGATAGGCGATGCCGGCATCTCCGGGTCACCGCCGAACAGCGTAGAAACCGTGATTGCGATCGCCGGCGCATCGATCACCACGGTCATGGCATCGGACGACGTGGCTGATGCGACGATGGTCATGGCAAACGTATCGCCGGCATGCGAGCGCGCTTCCGCGACGCGGCTGATCTCGACGGTCCTGAGATCGACGGTGACCGGCACGCCAAGCTCACTGGTCAGGCTCTTCTGCAGCAGCGGCGCGGCGCGCTCGGCCATGCCCCGGCCGGTGCCGATGACCTGGGCGGCCTCGCCGCTGTCGCCGACCAGGCGCTCGATAATCAGCGAGCGGGCTTCCGAGGGGCTTCCCGGGCTTGTCATGACAATGCTGGGACCGATCTCTGGCGCATCGTTCAGGCAGCCTTCTTCTCGGCGGTGCCGGTGTTCATCGTGCTCTGCTCGACGGCGTCGATCGTTGGCCGCTCATAGGACGAGATGGTCTTGCGGCCAAACTCGATCGCCACCTGCGGCAGTGCGCCGTTCATGTAGGCCAGCAGCGTCTGCTTGACGATGATGTAGAGGCGGTTGTTCTTCTCGCGCACGGTCTTGATCTTGGTGGCGACCGGCCCGACCACCGCATAGGAAAGGAAGATGCCGAGGAAGGTGCCAACCAGGGCCGCGCCAATCAGGCCGCCGAGGATCTCAGGCGACTGGTCGAGCGCGCCCATCGCCTTGACCACGCCAAGCACGGCGGCGACGATGCCGAGCGCGGGCAGGCCGTCGCCGACCGCCACCATCGCGTGATAAGCCTTCATCTTGTCGGACTTGATGGTCTGGATTTCCTCGTCCATCAGCGCCTCGATCTCGTGCGAGCGGGCATTGCCGATGATGATGATGCGGCAGTAATCGCAGATGAAATTCATCAAATCGTGGTTCTTGAGCACGGTCGGAAAGGCCTGGAAGATCGCCGATTCCTCCGGATTGTCGATATGCGCCTCGACCTCGCTGCGCGATTTTGAGCGCAGCTCGCGCATCAGGCTGTGCAGCACGCCGAGCGTTTCGAGGTAGTTCTGTTCCTTCGGCACCGCCTGCTTGAACGCCTCGAGGATGGCCTTGCCGGTATCCTTGACCGTCTTCATCGGATTGGCGACCAGAAACGTGCCGAACGCGGCGCCACAGATGACCACGGCTTCCCACGGCTGGACCAGCACATGAAGATGGCCGCCCATGGCCATGAAGCCGCCAAGCACGCAGCCGAGCGTTACCACCAGTCCAATCAGAATGCCCACAACAGGTCCTTCCGCATTTCACATCGGAAGCAAGGGATAGCCCTCGTGCCTTGTGTGAGGCTTGAATCGAAGCCGCGGATCCGATTCAGTTTCGCGCAAGGAAGTGGGGGTATTGTGCCGGCATAGCTTCGGCCGGAGGCACGTCTTTGCTTAATACCTTTACCAGCTACCAGCTCATCACCAAGGACATCTCGAAGTCGCTCGACAGGATCGAGCAGCAGCCCGTCGTTGACCGCGATACCAAATATTATCTCGCCAACATCACCAAGGTGAAATCGATCGACGATTTCGTCAAAAATGACCGGTTGTTCAAATATGCCATGAAGGCCTACGGCCTCGAGAACATGGACTACGCCAAGGCCTTCATGGTCAAGGCGTTGAAGGAAGGCGTCTCCGATCCCAACAGCTTTGCCAACAAGTTGACCGACAAGCGCTACGCCGAGTTCGTCAGCGCCTTCAACTTCGCCGCCAACGGCGCCGATGCGACCATCTACAACAAGACGCAGCAGATGGTGACCAAGAACTACGCCACGCAGGCGGCAATCGCCGGCCTCGATCCGAACTCCGACTATGTGAAGGGCGAGACGACATATTATCTCGCCAACATCACCAAGGTGAAGTCGATCGACGATCTGATGTCGAACAACCGGCTCTACACCTACGCCCTCGCGTCATTCGGCCTCGACGCGGCGACGCAGGACAAGGATCTCATCAAGCGGGTTCTGCAGGGCGGCGTCCGCGACCCCGACAGCGTCGCCAACAAGATGACGGACAAGACCTACGCAGCACTCGCCTCGGCTTTCAATTTCGAAGCCAATGGCGCGAGCGCCACCACCATCGTTTCGGCGCAGCAGCCGACCGTCGACAAGTACATGCGCCAGACGCTCGAAGAGGATGCCGGCAACACCAACCAGGGCGTACGGCTGGCGCTCTATTTCGATCGCAAGGCACCGACCATCACCAGTTGGTACGACGTGCTGGCCGACACTGCCCTTGCCAGCGTCGTGCGCACCGCGCTCGGGCTGCCCGATTCCTTCGCCACCGCCAACATCGACAAGCAGGCGCAGCTGTTCGAGCAGAAACTCGACATCTCGGATTTCACCGATCCCGAGAAGCTCGGCAAGTTCCTGACCCGCTTCACCAGCATGTACGAGATAAACAACCCGACCTCATCGGCGGTCAGCTCGGCCAGCGTGCTGTTTGCCCAGCCGATCACGGTCGGCATCTCCACCGACCTGATGATGGCCATGCAGAAATTGAGGTTCTGAGACCATCATGCGGGACAGCCTGTACGTCGCCCTTTCCTCACAGATCGCGCTCGAGCGCCGCCTCGACACGATCGCCGACAACGTCGCCAACGCCTCGACGGTCGGCTTTCGCGCTACCGGCGTGAAATTCGAGGATGTCGTCTCCGGCACCGGGCCGAAGTCGGTATCCTTCGCGTCTTCGGGCAAGACCTATCTTTCCGGCGCGCACGGCGCCTTGACCGAGACCGGAAATCCGTTCGATTTCGCCGTCCAGGGCGATGCCTGGTTCGCCATCGATACGCCGGTCGGCACCGTCATGACCCGCGACGGGCGCTTTTCGATGAATGAGAATGGCGAACTGATGTCGATCGAGGGCCACCCGGTGCTCGACGCCGGCGGTACCCCGATCCAGCTCGACCCCCGCAACGGTCCGCCCAAGGCCGGGGCCGACGGTTCGCTGCGCCAGAACGATCAGCTTGTCGGCTCCATCGGCCTCTACAATTTCGATCCCGGCGAGAATTTCGTCCGCTACGGCAATTCCGGGATCATTCCGGCGCGCACGCCGGAGCCGGTCACCGATCGCTCCGATACCGGCATCGCCCAGGGTTTTCTCGAAGAATCCAACGTCAATCCGGTGCTGGAGATCACCCGGCTGATCCAGGTGCAGCGCGCGTTCGAAAACACCGCGGCCCTGATGCGGCAGACCGACTCCTCCACCGACGAGGCGATCAAGACGCTCGGCTCGAAATAGTCCATGTCGCTCGACCAGCCATCCCTGCGCGCACCCGAAAGACAGCTCCAGCCGGCTCCCGAAGACCGGCTTGCCGCGCTGGAACGGGTATGGCGACGTTTCGCCGGCACCGAAGCGCTGCTCAAGCGCGGCGGCCGCGTCGTCGAAGTGACGTCCACGCACTACAAGGTGCGCGGCCTTTCCGACTTCGCCAGGCTGGGCGACATTGTCGAACAGCGCGGCCATGCCGGCGCACGCCGTGGCGAGATCGTCAAGATCAGCCGTGACGAGGTCGTCGTGGCACCCTTCGAACGCAGCGCCGATGCCGGCATCGGGGATGCCGTGTTCCGCCGCGGCCCGCTCGCGGTGGCGCCGCATGCCTCGTGGCGCGGCCGCACCATCGACGCGCTCACCAGGGCGATCGATGCCGGCCCCTCACTGGTCAGGGGTGACGACACGCCGAGCGGCGCCCGGACCACGCCCGGCGCCATGGCCCGGCAGCGCGTCGGCACCGCCTTCATGACCGGCGTCAAGGTCATCGACATCTTCACGCCGCTTTGTTTCGGCCAGCGCCTCGGCATCTTCGCCGGCTCCGGCGTCGGCAAGTCGACGCTGCTCGCCATGCTTGCCGGCGCCGACGCCTTCGATACCGTCGTCGTGGCGCTGATCGGCGAACGCGGCCGCGAAGTCCGTGAATTCCTCGAGGATACGATCGGCGACAGCATGGACAAGACCGTCGCCGTCGTCGCCACCAGCGACGAGAGCGCCATGATGCGCCGGCGTGCGCCCGACACCGCCATGCGCGTCGCCGAGCATTTTCGCGACCAGGGCCACCGCGTGCTTCTGGTGCTGGATTCGATCACCCGCTTCGCCCATGCCTTGCGCGAGGTGGCGACGGGAACCGGCGAGCCGCCGGTCGCCCGCGGCTATCCCGCTTCAGTGTTCACCGAACTGCCCAAGCTGCTCGAGCGCGCCGGACCGGGCGCCGAAGGCCCCGGGGTTGAAGGCAGGGGATCGATCACCGCCATCATTTCCGTGCTGGTCGACGGCGACGACCACAACGACCCGGTCGCCGACTCCGTGCGTGGCATCCTTGACGGCCATGTCGTGCTCGACCGTGCGATCGCCGAACAGGGCCGCTATCCGCCGGTCAATCCGCTGTCGTCCATATCGCGTCTTGCCGGCAAGGCCTGGAGCGCCGAACAGCGCGCGCTGGTGACGAGGCTGAAGTCGATGATCGCCCGCTTCGAGGACACGCGCGACATCCGTTTGCTGGGCGCCTATCAGGGCGGCGTCGACGCCGAGCTCGATATTGCCGTGCGCCAGGTGCCGCTGATCTACGAGGCGCTGACGCAATCGCCCAAGGACCGTCCGTCCGCCGAACCGTTCTCCGATCTCGCCCGTCACCTCAAGGGTAAGCTGAATGCCGATGCAGGAGACTGAACGCCAGTACACCGAGCGTATCCTGCGCGAGATGATCGCGGAGGCCAACGCTGCGGAACAAGCCAGGGCTGACGAAGCCAGATTTGCCAAGGCAAAGGCTGCCCGCGCCATAGCTGCGAAAGCCGAGGCTGTTCTAGCCCGGGCCGCCAAGCCAATCCTGCCCAGGGCCGCCAAGCCAATCCTGCCGAGGGCTGCCAAAGCCGAGCCTGTTCGGTCCAAGGCTGCTGAGCTCGCTCTGCCCAGGGATCCCCAGGCGGAGGCTGGCGAGATGACCCAAGCCAGCCGCGAGTCGCTGATCGACGGCCTGTTCCCCCGCACCGAATGGCCACAGCCGCCAAAGGCACAGTTTCCCAGGCTGAAAAAACAGTCCGACCGCCGCAGCGATTTCGTTGTTGCCGCGCTCGGCCTCACACTAGGGCTGATCTGCGCCCTGTTTCCTTGGTACATCTTCTTCAACCAGGAACAGTTTGGCGTCCAGGCGATCAAGTTCGGCGGCACCGGCACCAATTCGGGGCGGGCGGGCGGCGGCGTGGTCGCCGAACGCAGCGCGCCGCTGACGGTAAAGGACGTTCCTGCGGCCAATCTCGATCTGTTTGCCACGGGAACGGTGCAGGACGACGCCAATCCCGCGCCTGCGCCCGACGAGCAACCCTTCCCGGCCGACGCCGCGAAATTCCGCATGGTTCATGTCGCCAACGGCCGCGCCATGATCGAGGACGATGCCGGACTATGGATGGTCCAGCGGGGCTCGATATTGCCCGACTCCAGCCAAGTGTCTTCCATCGAGCAGCGCAACGGCAAATGGGTCATGGTCACCAGCACCGACCAGGTGATCGAACTCTCCAGGTAACGCCCCGTCTCGCGCGTCCGGTCATCCGCAAGGTCCGCGCAAGACTGGCGGCCTAGTCTTCGGGAACCCGCCCGGAGATTCCCATGGAGCCCGTTTCCCTTTTCGACCTCGCCGCCAAGCAAGCGCAATGGCTTGCCGTGCGCCAGTCCGCTATTGCCGGCAACATCGCCAACGCCAACACGCCGGGCTACACGGCAAACGATGTCGAGCCGTTCGAAAAAGTGCTCGACCGCACCGCGGTGTCGCTGCAGGCCACGCAGGCCGGCCATCTCGGCAACGCCGCGACCAATGCCGGCTTCACCGTCAAGCCGCAGGAAGATGACGGCGTTGTCATGCCGTCCAAAAACTCGGTCGTGCTGGAAGATCAGCTGATGAAGGCCGGCGAAGTGCGCCGCTCCTTCGAGCTCAACACGGCGATCGTCAAGGCGTTCCATTCGATGATGATGATGGCGGTGAAGAGCTGACCATGGACGCGCTGATCTCAGCCCTAAAAGTCGCAGCGTCCGGCCTCGGCGCCCAATCGGAGCGCTTGCGTGTGGTTTCGGAAAACCTGGCCAACGCCCAGTCGACCGGCACAACGCCAGGGTCCGATCCCTATCGCCGCAAGACCATCAGCTTCGTCTCCGAGCTCGACCGGACCTCCGGCAGCTCGACTGTCCAAGTCAACTCGATCGATCGCGATCCCAGTGACTTTCCCGTCGAGTTCCAACCCGGCAACGAGGCCGCCGACGACAAGGGTTATGTCAAGATGCCCAACGTCAACGTGCTGATCGAAATGGCCGACATGACCGAGGCCAACCGTTCCTACGAAGCCAATCTCCAGGTCGTCAAGCAGGCGCGCGACTTGATTTCCATGACCATCGACCTGATGAGGAACCAGTAATGATCAGCGGCATCGGAGCCCTTCAGTTCAAGTCCTCGGTCGGTGGCGACGACGCGGTGACAAGCCTGCTCCAGGGCGGCGCGCCCCCCTCGGCCGGCGGCAATATCGGCACCTCCTTCGCCGAGGCGCTGAGCCAGGCGGCCTCCAAGACCGTCAGCACGATGGCGAATGCCGAGCAGGTATCGGTGCAGGCGCTCAAGGGCGACGCCGACACCCGTCAGGTGGTCGACGCCGTGATGAGCGCGCAGCAGGCGCTGCAGACCGCCGTCGCCATCCGCGACAAGGTGGTTTCCGCCTATCTCGAAGTCAGTCGAATGGGCATCTGAGGAACTCCGCCATGAAAGCACTCGCCATCGCCGCCACTGGCATGAATGCCCAGCAGACAAACCTGGAAGTCATCGCCAACAACATCGCCAACATCAACACCACCGGCTACAAGCGTGCACGCGCCGAATTCTCCGACCTGCTGTACCAGGTCGACCGCACGCAGGGCGTGCCCAACCGCTCCAATACCTCGCTGGTGCCGGAGGGCGTCTCGATCGGCCTCGGCGTCAAGACGACGGCCGTGCGCAACGTCCACACCCAGGGCGAACTGACCAGCACCGGCAACAGTTTCGACCTGGCGCTGACCGGCAGGGGCTGGTTCCAGATCGAAGGCGCCGACGGCGGTACGCTCTACAGCCGCGCCGGCGCCCTCAACACCAACGCCACCGGACAGCTGGTGACGGTGGACGGTGCCAGTGTCATTCCGGCAATCACCGTTCCCACCGACGCCGTTGAGGTCATCGTCAACAAGACCGGCCAGGTCTTCGCCCGCATCGATGGCCAGGCTGACCTGCAGAACCTCGGCCAGATCCAGATCGCCAATTTCGCCAACGAGGCGGGTCTCGCCCCGCTCGGCGACAATCTGTTCCAGGAAACCACGGCTTCCGGGCCGGCGAATGTCGGCGTGCCGGGCGATCCCGGCTTTGCCACCATCCAGCAGGGCTATCTCGAGGCCTCCAACGTCGACCCGGTCAAGGAAATCACCGAGCTGATCTCGGCGCAGCGCGCCTATGAAATGAACTCCAAGGTCATCCAGGCCGCCGACGACATGGCCTCGGTCGTTTCCAAGAACATCAGGTAGGGATGATGGCCATGCCGATCTCCTGCTCCGCATTCCGCCGCACCGCGCTTGTCCTTGCGCTGGTGGCCGGCTGCATGCCGGCTTTCGCCCAGGAATCGGCAGATCAATCGGCGGACCAGTCGGCCACTCAGATCGCCAGCAACCAACCTGCCGGCGAGGTTGTGTTGATCCCCAACCGGGTTATTTATCCCGGCGAGACCATCGAGCTTGGCGCGCTCAAGCGTGTGACCCTGATCGCCGGCAAGCACAAGCCGGACGCGGTCGCCACCCGGGCCGAGGAACTCGACGGCAAGGTCGCCAAGCGCACGCTTCTTCCCGGCCGCTACATCCCCTCCGCCGCCGTCCGTGAGGCCTGGCTGGTCGAACAGGGTGCGTCCGTGCAGGTCTTCTTCATCGCCGGCGGATTGACGATCTCGGCCACCGCGGTGACGTTGCAGCCGGGTTCCGCCGGCGACCTTGTCAAGGTCCGCAACGTCGACAGCGGCAAGATCCTGTC
This sequence comes from Mesorhizobium sp. P2_E6, assembly GCF_056403835.1. Lineage (NCBI taxonomy): Bacteria > Pseudomonadati > Pseudomonadota > Alphaproteobacteria > Hyphomicrobiales > Phyllobacteriaceae > Mesorhizobium > Mesorhizobium sp. P2_E6. The sequence goes on along the minus strand of NZ_JBFUEQ010000007.1, from coordinate 345,530 downwards.
CGGCACGGTGATGGCGGATGGGACCATCCAGGTCAGCGCTTCATGACGCGCGGACTTGCTCTGATCCTCGCAGCCGTGCTCGGCCTGCAGCCGGCGCTGGCCGACGGCCTGACGCCCAAGGCCAAGCGCGAGCTCGCCGCCAAGAATGGCGGCGTCTACGACGATCCCGAATACAATCCGGCCACCACCAGCCGCATGTTCCGGGTTTCGTCGGGGCCGAGTTCGCTGCCGCCGGGCCAGGTCGCCTCGCGCATCAAGGACATCGCCCAGCTGCAGAGTTCGCGCGACAACCAACTGGTCGGCTACGGCCTGGTCATCGGGCTTGCCGGGTCGGGCGACAGCCTGCGCAACTCGCCGTTCACCGAACAATCGATCCGCGCCATGCTCGAAAATCTCGGCATCGCCACCGAAGGCGGCAGCGCACGCGCCAAGAATGTCGCCGCCGTCATCGTCACCGCCAACATGCCGCCCTACGTGCAGTCCGGCGCCCGCATCGACATCGACGTCTCCTCGATGGGCGATGCCACCTCGCTCGCCGGCGGCACGCTGATCATGACGCCTTTGAAGGCGGCTGACGGCGAGATCTATGCCGTCGGCCAGGGCTCGGTCATCGTTTCCGGCTTCACCGCCAAGGGACAGGCCGAGCAGCTGACGCAAGGCGTGCCGACTTCCGGCCGTGTGCCGAACGGCGCCATCGTCGAGCGCGCGGTCCAGGCCGAGTTCGACGATCAGGCGACGCTGACCCTGCAATTGCGCAACCCCGACTTCTCGACCGCCATTCGCATCGCCGACGCCATCAACGACTACACCAGCCAGCGCTTCGGCGCGCGGGTTGCGGCCGAGCGCGATTCCCGCACCGTGCAGATCAGGAGGCCGAAGGGTGTTTCGGCGGCCCGCTTCTATGCCGAGATCGAAAACCTGGTGGTCGAATCCGACACGCCGGCCCGCGTCGTCATCGACGAGCGCACCGGCACCATCGTCATCGGCAACGACGTCAAGATCTCGCGGGTTGCCATCAGCCACGGCACGCTCACCGTGCGCATCACCGAAGCGCCGCGCATCGTCCAGCCCGAGCCTTTCTCCAGGGGCGAGACGGCCGTCGAGCCGTTCACCGCGATCGACGCCAGCCGGCCCGATGCCCGCGTCGCCGTGCTTGACGGACCCGATCTCGAAACGCTCGTTTCCGGCCTCAACCGTCTCGGCGTCAAGCCGGACGGAATCATTGCCATTCTGCAGGGCATCAAGTCGGCCGGCGCCCTGCAGGCCGACCTGGTTCTGCAATAGGCGATGCCGATGACGCGCTCCCTCTCACGCCAAGAAAGACGCCGCGCCGCCGCAATCCTGTTCGCGGCCAGTGTTGTCGCCATGTCCTTAGTCGCCAGCACGGCGCGCGGCGAAGAAAAGGTTCGCCAGGTCCTGCCGGGCGCGCCGGCGGCCGAGACACCGCAGCATTTGACGCGGGAAAAGGCGCCGGATCAAAGTGAGATCGAGCGCTTCTGCTCCAACATCGCCGACGCCGCCCGCGACCGCCGCTATGCCTTGCAGGCGGAAGAGATGAAGCAGCTGCAGGCCGGCATCGACCAGCGCATGAAGGCGCTGGAGGAGAAGCGGGCCGAATACGAGACCTGGCTGAAGCGGCGCGAGGTTTTCCTGGCCCGGGCCGAAGACGGCGTCGTCCAGATCTATGCCGGCATGAAGCCCGACGCCGCCGCCGAGCGGCTGGCCATCGTCAACGCCGACCTGGCGGCGGCCATACTGATGAAGCTCGATTCACGCAAGGCGAGCGTCATCCTCAACGAAATGGACCAGAAGGCGGCGGCGACGCTCACCGGCATCATGGCCAGCGCAGCCCGAAGGGTAGATCCGTCATGATCCGCAAGATGCTCGTCGTATGCGCGGTCGCCGGGCTGTCCGGTTGCGGGACCAACCTGAAGGAGGTCGGCAAGGAGCCGGCTTTGTCCCCGGTCGGCTCCGGCATCGATGGCGGCAACACCTCGTCCCTATATCGTTATCCGCAAACGCCGCCGACGCCGGTCAAGAAATTCTCCTTGTGGGATGACCGCCAGAGCCGGCTGTTCACCGACCCGCGGGCGCTGTCGCAGGGCGACATCCTGACCGTCAAGATCAAGATCAACGACAGGGCCAACTTCAAGAACCAGAACGACAGGAGCCGCACCGCCAACCGCAAGCTCGGCTACGACCTCAGCGCGCAATGGGACAAGTGGAGCACAGCCGGCAAGGGCGCCGGCGCTCTCACCTCCACCACGGACACGACGGCCGACGGCGAGATCAAGCGCTCGGAAACGCTTGAACTCAATGTCGCGGCCATCGTCACCGATGTCCTGCCGAACGGCAATTTGATGATCACGGGATCGCAGGAAGTGCGCGTCAACGCCGAGCTCAGGGTGTTGACCCTCGCCGGTATCGTGCGGCCGGCCGATATCGGCGCCGAGAACACCATTCCCTACGAACGCATCGCCGAAGCCCGCATCTCCTACGGCGGGCGCGGCCGCATCACCGAGGTCCAGCAACCTGCCTACGGCCAGCAGATTCTCGACCAGGTCCTTCCGTTCTAGGATTGGGGAACACGGCACCGTGGCAAACGTCGAACAGGTCCAGCCGCGCAAGGGTCCCTCCTTTGCCATCCAGGCCGTCATGCTGCTGGTTGTGACCGCGGCCGCCATCGGCATGGGCTGGATGTCCGGCGGCTATCTCAAGGGCGTCGGGGCACCGGCGTCGGTGCCGGTCGCGCCCGAGAACGAAGGCAAGACCGCACAGCCCGCCGGGGCCGGTGAGCCAGGCGTGGGGCCGATGCTCGTCGTGCTCGCGCCGATCACCACCAACATCGCCTCGCCTGCCGATACCTGGATCAGAATGGAAGCGTCTGTCGTCTATGACGGGCCGCAGCCCCAGTCCATGACGGATGACATCCACCAGGACCTTCTGGCCCTGGTGCGCACCTTGAAGATGCATCAGATCGAGGGTGCCAGCGGTTACCAGCACCTGAAGGCAGATCTTGAGGAACGCGCCTCGATCCGCAGCCAGGGTCACGCCAAGCAGATTCTTATCAGGACATTGCTGCTCGAATGAGAAAGTTCCTTCTCGCCACGGCGATGGTCGCCGCCGCCACCTCCGTCGCGGCGGCGCAGCAACTCGATCTCGGCGGCATCGGCAAGGCCGATGGCACCACCGTCGGCTACATCATCCAGATGTTCGGCCTGCTTACGGTGCTGTCGGTGGCGCCCGGCTTGCTGATCATGGTGACGAGCTTCACCCGTTTCGTCATCGCCTTCTCGATCCTGCGCGCCGGCATCGGCCTGCAGTCGACGCCCGCCAACCTCATTCTCATTTCACTGTCGCTGTTCATGACCTTCTATGTCATGGCGCCGACCTTCGATCAGGCCTGGAACACCGGCGTCAAGCCGCTGATGGACAACCAGATCACCCAGACAGTAGCCTTCGACAAGATTTCGGATCCATTCCGCACCTTCATGCTGCGCAATGTGCGCGACAAGGATTTCGACCTCTTCGCAGATCTCGCCCGCGAGCGCGGCCAGACCGTTTCGCGCGACACCGTCGACCTGCGCATCCTGGTGCCCGCCTTCATGATCTCGGAAATCCGGCGCGGCTTCGAGATCGGCTTCCTGATCGTGCTGCCATTCCTGGTCATCGACCTGATCGTCGCCACCATCACCATGGCGATGGGCATGATGATGCTGCCGCCGACGGTGGTGTCGCTGCCGTTCAAGATCCTGTTCTTCGTCCTGATCGACGGCTGGAATCTGCTTGTCGGCAGCCTTGTGCGCTCCTTCAACTGAGCGCTGGCAACTGATCCCTGGCGGCTGGTCGCCATCGCGCGTCTCCAGCGCAGAATTCAAGCAATATATTTTCGATTAACCGTCCGGTTTAGCCCTTTGGTAGGGACTTGCCCGCATATTCGCTCGCAGATGGCGGGTGATCGATTTCGAAGATCATTGGCATGATGCCGCACCGTCATACCGGGAGGCCCGGTATGTCAAAAAAACACCTGTAAAATCAAGGTACGAGTACCATGTCCAGCATCATGACGAACTCCGCCGCGTTGACGGCCCTGCAGAGCCTTAACGCCACCAGCAAATCCCTCCAGGACACCCAGGCGCGCATCTCGACCGGTTACCGCGTTTCGCAGGCCTCGGACAACGCCGCCTATTGGTCGATCGCCACCACGATGCGCTCAGACAACCAGGCAATGTCCACCGTTTCGGACGCACTCGGCCTCGGCGCTTCGAAGGTCGACACCGCCTACACCGGCATGAACAGCGCGATCTCCACCATCAACCAGATCAAGGCCAAGCTGCTGGCATCCTACGGCCAGACGGACGCCTCGAAGGAAAAGACCCAGGTCGAAATCGCCGCCCTTCAGGACCAGATGAAGTCCTTTGCCACCGGCGCCACCTTCTCAGGCACCAACATGCTGTCCGTAGACAGCGGCGCAACAGCCACGACGGCGGCCGATGTGAAGATCCTTTCGGCCTTCAACCGTGACGCCGCCGGTGCGTCTTCGATCTCGACGATCGACGTCAAGGTGGAAAACATCAAGCTCTATGAAGCTGGTACCACCGCGACACTCAACAAGGGCATCCTGGACTCGCAGCGCACGGGCTCCACCGGTGTGGCCACCCTCACGGCCGTTGCCGTGACCCTGGGCGCCGCCGCAACGGCCACCGACACTTACTCGGCCGCCAGCCTGAAGATCTTCGACACCGCAACGGGCAAAGCCGCGGGCGACGATCAGATCAAGCAGATGATGACCGTCATCGACTCCGCGCTCGCCGACATGACCAACGCCGCCACCACGCTCGGCGCCGCCAAGAGCAGTATCGACCTGCAGAAGACCTTCACCTCCGACCTGATGGACTCCATCGATCGCGGTGTCGGCCAGCTCGTCGATGCCGACATGAACAAGGAATCGACCCGTCTGCAGGCCCTGCAGGTCCAGCAGCAGCTCGGCGTCCAGGCGCTGTCGATCGCCAACGGTTCGTCGCAGTCGATCCTGTCGCTCTTCCGCGGCTAATCGCCTTCGCCTGATCACAGTTCGCACTAAACATCGGGCCGCGCCAAAAGCGCGGCCCGATTTGCGTTTGCTCGACTTGCCCTTGCAAGCCTCGCACAATGCTCGTTCCTTAACTCTCAAAGGCCAGCTTTTAACAGGCTGTTAACCATGCCGCGCTAGTTATGGTTAACCAATAGCTTACGACCGTTGGCGAATCGGTCCGACCGGCACGATGCCACCCGTTGAACAGGCCTGTCCGGCATGTCTGAGCATGTCGGTTTTTGAGAAGGAGCGACTTTCTTGGCGAGCATCATGACAAACGCTGCGGCGTTAACCGCACTTCAAAGCCTCAGCGCCACCAACAAGTCACTCGAACAGACGCAGGCTCGCATCTCGACGGGCTATCGGGTCTCGCAGGCCTCGGACAACGCCGCCTACTGGTCGATCGCCACCACGATGCGCTCGGACAACTCGGCCCTGTCGACGGTGCAGGATGCACTCGGCCTCGGCGCCTCGAAAGTCGACACCGCCTACACCGGCATGAACAATGTGCTGACCACGATCGGCCAGATCAAGACCAAGCTGCTTTCGACCGTCGGCCAGACGGATGCCGCCAAGGCGAAAACCCAGACCGAGATCAATGCGCTTCAGGCGCAGATGAAGTCCTTTGCCGATGCGGCGACCTTCTCAGGCTCGAACTTCCTTGCGGTAACCTCCAAGCAGACTGCCGTCCCCAATGATGGCGTCCAGGCCGACTCCCAGATCGTGTCCTCGTTCAATCGCTCCTCGTCGGGCGCCGTCTCGATCGGAACGATCGACATCGATGTCGAGGGCACCAAGCTTTTCGACTACGGCCTTGCCACCGAGGTCAAGAATCGCGGCACCCTCGATCGCCAGACTTCGATTTATGCCACGGGAGCCGCCCAGACCCTGTATGACAACGCCTATGCGACCGCGCTCGCTGGCGGAGCAACGGACATCGCGGCAAACACTGCTGGTCAGGCGGCGGCGGGAGCGGTCGTCCCCAAGGTCGACAACATCTCCGCCTACAACCTCGACATCACCGCGGCCGGCGTAACCGACGACATCATCACCCAGATGGTGACCAGGATCGACAAGGTCATGGCGCAGTTGACCGATTCCGCAACCATCCTCGGTTCGGCCAAGAGCAGCATCGACCTGCAGAAGACCTTCACCCAGAGCCTGATGGACTCCATCGACCGTGGTGTCGGCCAGCTCGTCGATGCCGACATGAACAAGGAATCGACCCGGCTCCAGGCGCTGCAGGTTCAGCAGCAACTCGGCATCCAGTCGCTGTCGATCGCCAACAGCGCTTCGCAGAGCATCCTGTCGCTGTTCAAGAACTAGTCGCGGGCGCCACCGGCACCGTCCTTTTCGCACTCCGATTAACGGGCCGCGCCGCAAGCGCGGCCCGATTTCATTTTCGCACAAGCTTCGAAGACTACTGTTCCGGCGGACAGTCATGCTGGGAGTCGTCGAACCGTGCCGGAACAGATCCAGAGCATCATCTCGAATCTTCGCGGCTTTGGCGTCAAGCGCCTTGCCATGCTGGCTGGCATCGCCGTCCTGGTGATGGGCGTCATCGGCATCGCCTCGGTCTATCTCAACCGTCCCGCCTACGACACGCTCTATGTCGGGCTCGACCGCGCCGACGTGAACCAGATCGGCCTGGTGCTGGGCGAAGCCGGCATCGGCTTCGATGTGGGCGCCGACGGAACCTCGGTGCTGGTGCCGGCCGGCACAACCGCGCAGGCGCGCATGCTGCTTGCCGAAAAGGGCCTGCCGACCAGCGCCAATGCCGGCTACGAACTGTTCGACAATGTCGGCTCGCTCGGCCTCACCTCCTTCATGCAGCAGATCACCCGCGTGCGCGCGCTGGAGGGCGAGATCGCCCGCACCATCCAGTCGATTTCAGGCATCAAGGCGGCGCGCGTCCACATCGTCATGTCCGAACGCGCCAATTTCCGCCGCGACGAACAGCAGCCTTCGGCATCGGTGGTCATCCGCTACGCCGGCATCGACGCCGAGAAGAGCGCCATGTCGATCCGCCATCTCGTCGCCGCCGCTGTCCCTGGCCTGTCGGCCGACAAGGTGACCGTGCTCGATTCCAGCGGCAATCTGCTGGCAGCGGGCGATGATCCTTCCAACACCAGCGCCGCCCGCACGCTCGGTGTCGAGCAGACCGTCGAGGCGCAGATCGGCGACAACATCCGCCGTGCGCTGACGGCCTATCTCGGCCCCGACAACTTCCGCGCCAGCGTCAAGGCCGAGGTCAACACCGACACCCGCCAGACGGAAGAAACCATTTTCGATCCGAATTCACGCGTCGAGCGCTCGGTGCAGTCGGTGCGCGCCAACGAAAACAACAACCAGAAGCAGGCCTCGACGCCAGCCAGCGTCGAGCAGAACCTGCCCGAGACCCAGGCAACCGCCACCGACGGTCCGCAATCCTCCTCGCAGAACGACCGCAAGGAAGAGATCACCAACTACGAGATCAACTCGAAGAAGATCGCCACCGTCTCCAACGGCTACACCGTCACCAAGATGTCGATCGCCGTCGTGGTCAACCAGCAACGCCTGGTGACCATCCTCGGCAAGGACGCCACGCCGGAGCAGATTGCCAAGCGCGTCGCCGAGATCCAGAAGATGGTGACCTCGGCCACCGGCTTCGACGACAAGCGCGGCGACGTCATCGACGTCTCTGCGGTCGAGTTCATCGACGGGCTGGACGGCGAGGCGATCCCGCAGGCTGGGATGCTCGATTCCATCGGCCAGCATGCCGGCACGCTGATCAACGCCGGCGCCTTCATCGTCGTGGTGTTCCTGGTCGCCTTCTTCGGCCTGAGGCCGATGGCGGCGGCGCTGACGGCAAAGGCGACGCCGGCACTTACAGGCCCCAGCTACGAAGACGTCCAACGCTCGCTACCGACACCCGAAGCAAGTGCAAACGCCGAAAGCGCTGGCGTCGGCGCCTTGCCCGGTGCGCGCTCCGGTCCGACACCGCTCGACGATCTTCGCCAGAAGATCAGGCCGGCGCCGCAGGAGCGGCTTGCCCGAATGGTCGACCTCAACGAGGAGCGCACCGCGCAGATCCTGCGCAAATGGGCCGCTCAGGAAGTCGCGGCTTAAACCATGCCCTCCGTAGCCCTTTTCGACCTTCTGCCTGATTTCGGTACCCGCACGCAACGTGTCGGTCAGCCCCGGGCCGCGGCCGATCCCGAACACAAGCCAGACGCGCCGGCACCGCAAGCCGATATCGGCACGCTGATCGCGGAAGCGGTTGCCCAGGCCGAGGCGGCGCTCGAGGCACGCCTGTCGATTGCCCATGAAGCCGCGCTCGAAGCCGAACGCCAGGCCAATGCCGAGGAAGCAAGGGTATTTCTCGAAAGCCTCGGCGACGATGTCGGCAAGGCGGTCTCGTTGCGCATCGATGCCATGGAGGCACGCGTGACCGGGCTGGTCGCGGCCACCGTCGCCCGCATGATCGGCGGCATCGTCAGCGACGATCTGCAGAAACGCTCGATCGAGGCCCTTGCCGGCGCCATACGCGAGGCGGTCGGCGATGCCGAAGCGGTGCGCATCGCCGTGCGCGGCCCGCTCTCGCTGTTCGAAACGCTGAAGGCATCGCTCGGGCCCCGCGCCGCCAATCTCGACTTCACCGAGACACCAGGCTTCGATCTCACGGTCGCCATCGACGAGGCGGTGTTCGAGACACGCATGGCCGAATGGTCGACGACCCTTTCCGAGGTCCTGGCATGAGCGTCGCCGATGCCGGACAGGTTCACCAGGAGATCATCATCGTTCGTCGAGGTCACGACGACCATGACGATGCCCACCATGGCGGCGTCTGGAAGATCGCCTTCGCCGACTTCATGACGGCGATGATGTGCTTCTTCCTGGTCATGTGGCTGATCAATGCCGCCAACGAGCAGACCAAGGCAGCCGTCGCCAGCTATTTCAACCCGGTCAAGCTGGTCGACCGCAATTCGAGCCGCAAGGGTCTGGAGGATCTCGGCGACGGTCCGCGCGCGATGGGGACGACGGCCGACAACCCACAGAAGGCGACCAACAAGGCCGGCCAGGACGGCGATGGCTCCGCGGACCGCAAACAGGAGAAGCAGGAACTGCCGCAGGCGGAACACTCCGACGAGCATCTGTTCGCCGACCCCTACGCGGTGCTGTCGGAAATCGCCACCGATACCGGCGTCATGCAGAATGTCAGCCAGAAGGGCGATGGCGGCGCCCAAGCTGCCGGCCCGGCGACCGGCGCTTCCGGCGGCGCCTCCTATCGCGATCCCTTCGAGCCTGATTTCTGGTCGCAGCAGGTGGCGGCGCCCGGCGCCGAAGCCAGCGCCCAGCGTGCCAAAATCGAGGGCGATGCGCTGAAGCCCGGTGACAAGGTTGCCGAAACGCAAGTGCCCAAGGTCAAGGCCGTGCCACCAGTCGCGGCCGCACCGCTCGAAACGCCGGCAGTGGACACGACCGGCAAGCAAGCCGCGAGCCCCGACGCGGCAACGACGAAGGCCGGCGACACCAAGCCAACAGGCACGAAGCCAAGCGACGCGAAGCCGGGCGACGCGAAGCCGGGCGAGACCAAACCAGACGACACCAAAGCCGCGGACGCAGCCAAGGCCGAGGCCAAGGCGCAAGAGGCCGCCAAGCCCGACACCGGGGAGAAGGCGCCGACCGCCGCCGCCATCAAGGCTGCGGCCGACGTCAAGCGGCAGTTGGCCGATGCCTTCAAGCCCGGCGACAAGCTGCATGACGGCGTCTCGGTGGAAGCCACCGACAAGGGCGTCGTCATCTCGATCACCGACCAGCTCGACTTCGGCATGTTCGAGGTCGGCTCGGCGCTGCCGCGCCGCGAACTGGTGCTGGCGATGGAAAAGATCGGCCGCATCGTCAACAGCCAGAAGGGCACCATCAGCATCAACGGCCACACCGATGCACGGCCATTCCGCAGCGACAGCTACGACAATTGGCGGCTGTCGACGGCGCGCGCGCATTCCGCTTACTACATGCTCGTGCGCGGTGGCGTGGATGAACGCCGTATCACAGAGGTCGCCGGTTTCGCCGACCGCCAGCCGAAGGACCCGGCGAATCCATTGGCGGCTGTGAACCGCCGCATCGAGATCCTGATGGCGGCCGGCGGATGAGGCGGGCGGCCGTCACCAGCCGGTTGATTGGCCTGTTGCTGCTGGCCGGCGGATATCCGTCAGCCGGCTTCGCCCAGGACGCGTTGCAGCCGTATCAGCTGGTGCGCTCGTTGCAGCTCATCCAGGACCGCATCGCCGCTGGCGATCATGCCGCCCTGCCGATGCAGGCCAAGCTGCTCGAGATGGTGGATGCGCGCCTGCGCACGGCGGACGCCGAGGATTTCAAGGATCCCAAGAACTTTCGCGCCCTGCTTGTCTACGGCATGAGCGGCGGCAATCCGGTGACTGTCGAGGCCGCCACGTCGCGCGCCACGACGGACCCACAAAGCCTTGCCGTGGCCAAAGGGGTGATCGACTATCTCAATGGCCGGCCCGGCGAGGCGATCGAAGCGTTGAAGCCGATCGATCCGATGACGCTGCCTCCCGACCTCGGCGCTTTCCTTGCCCTGGTAAAAGGCTCGCTGCTTGCCGGCGACCAGCCGGCTGCGGCGCTCGGTTTGCTCGACGAGGCAAGATTGCTCAGCCCCGGCACGCTGGTCGAGGAAGCAGCACTGCGCCGTTCGGTCGGCATTGCGGGTGCGCAGGGTGACGCGGCACGCTTCGCACGCGCGTCGACCCAGTATGTCGAGCGCTACCTCTATTCGCCCTATGCCAGCCAGTTCGCCGACTCCTTCGTCTCCGGCGTCATCGCGCTGCACATGTCGATCAGCCAGGACAAGCTGGCCGACATCACCTCGATGATGGATCCCGAGCGTGAGAAGGTGATCTATCTGCGCATCGCCCGCCGTGCCGCAATCGACGGTCTGAACGACCTGTCGGCCTTCGCTTCGGCGCGAGCCGAGCAGGGTCGCGACGGCAACACCAACCTGGACGATCCGCGCGCCCTGCTTTACGCCAGTCTTTCCACCGTGACCTCGGGCACCATCGAAGACGTCCGCGCCAAACTCGGCAAGATCGACCGCAGCAAGCTGTCGGAAGGCGACCGCGCCTTGCTCGACGCCGCCCAGGCCATCGCCGGCGAAGTCGTCGCACCGCCCGCCCCCCTCCCCGAGGAAAGGCCAGTTGTCGCGGCCGAGCGGCCGCCAGCGCCTGAAACCGTCGCGGCGCAAGGCGCCGACGCCAGCGGGCTGCCACCCGTCGAAGGCGCCATCGCCGAGCAACCTGCTGTCACTGCAGCCTCCGGCGGACCGGTCGCCAGTGTTCCGGAAACGCCGGCGGCTGCGGTTGCACCTGCCGATGCGGCGACCGTCGTGCAGGCGTCAGCGCCATCGCCCGCGGCCAGTCCCGAGCCCACCGACCCGACCGATGCCGCCATGAACAAAACACGTCGACAGCTCGACCTGATCGACCAGATGCTTGGAGCCGCCCCCAAATGACCACCAGCCTCGGCTCGGCCTTGCCAGGATTTGCCAACGCGCGCGCAACATCGGAGCAACCGGCGGCGAACGGCAAGAAGGACAACGCAGGCTTTGGCAAAATCCTGCATGGCGAGGCCAGTCCGGGCCGCCCGGAACGGCATCCGACGACCGAGGCGGGATCGCGCGAGCAGCGCTGGGGCAAGCTCGCCGCCAACCTTGCCGGGCATGGCGGCAAGGCCGAGCCGACACCGGCCGATCCCGGAAAGATCGTCTCGGCCAAGTTGCCGGCCGTGAAGAGCGGCGAGGACGATTTGGAAGCCAAGGACGATTTGGAAGCGAAGTCGCACAAGGACGATGCCGACGCCGAAGAGACGGCGCCTGACGCGGATGCCGTGCCGCTTCAGGACCATCTGCCGCTGCTGATCGCTTTCCATGACCTGCGCCATTTCTCGACATCGACCAAGGCAAGCGGGCGCGACGCGGCTAACGGCGAGAGCCCAACGGACCCGGCGCTCAACGCGCAGGCTCCGCTCCCAAAAACCTATCGGTCGAAGTCCACGGCCGGAAACGAAATCGTCGAAACCAAGTCGAAGCCTGAGCAGGTGTCGATCGTCGACGGGCCTTTGACAGAGCTTGACGGCCAGCCGCTGGGTGCTGCCGGCATTGCCTCCAGCACGCTGAAGCGTGACACCGTCGTAACAGCCCAGAAGCTGCCGGACGCCACAACCACCGATGTGCCCGGCGTGCAATCGAAACACACCGCGCCGGTGATGAAAAGCATCGAGGATGTCCAGTCCTCGTTACGGCCCGAAGCCGGAAAACAATCCCTGTCCGCCACACGCATCGACGTCGTGTCGCAACAGAGCTTCCCGGCGCCACCGCAAAGTCCCATCAGCCAGGCAGCCCTCAATGTGGTCAACGCCATAGCCGCCGATGGCGGCCCGCAAAAGGCCCTTCCAGCCTCATCCGCGGCCACCCAGCTGGGCAGCCCTGTTGCCGTTCCGACACATGTGTTGAAGATCGAACTTCACCCCGCCGAACTCGGCATGGTGACGGCCAACCTTCGCCTCTCGGGAGAACAACTTTCGATTGAATTGAAGCCCGCAACACACGACGCTTATCGTCGTTTGTCCGCCGACAGCGAGGCCATCGCCAAATCGCTGCGCGGGCTCGGCTTCGAGGTTGACAAGGTTACGATCCTGCAACCTTCGGTAGCGGTTCCTGCTGCAACCCGCACCGATGCGACCGCCCCTTTGCCGAGCGCGTCGGGCCGCGATCCATCATCCTTCCAACCTGGAAACCCGGGCAGCGGCAATGGTGGAGCGGGTGGTCAGCACCCGGGTCAGCAATCCTCAGGAAACCGAAATGATGACGCGCAGGACTACGGCCGCGGCACTTCACCTTCTCGCGAGCGCGCTGGCGGCGATATGTTTATCTAGCGCGGCAGGCGCTGCCGCTGCCGCCACCAACCCTTGCGAGCCGGAGATCCTGCGTGCCGCCGACCGCTATGGCGTGCCGGCCGGCATCCTCTATGCCGTGGGCCTGACGGAGACCGGAAACAAGGGCAGCCTTCAGCCCAACGCTTTGAATATAGAAGGAAAAGCGGTCTTTCCGAGAAGCCGGACCGAGGCCCTTGCCGCCTTCGCCAACGCCCGGCGCGAAGGCAAGACGCTCATCGATCTGGGCTGCATGCAGATCAACCATCACTACCACGCGTCGCATTTCCGCAGCGTCGAGGACATGCTCGATCCGCGTCAGAACGTCGACTATGCGGCGCGCTTCCTGGCCAGCCTCCATGCCCGTCACGAGACCTGGTCGATGGCAGTCGCCCGCTATCATGCCGGTCCCGACAACGATCCGGCGCAGAAGATCTATGTCTGCCGCGTCATTGCCAACATGGTCGCCACCGGCTTTGGAAAATGGACCGCGAACGCCCGCGGCTTCTGCAACCCGTAGGCGTATCTTCGGCATCCAATACGCCGTTCGCGCCGTCCCGGGTTGTCGCTTTGACTTGGCCGGAACTTGCCGCCGAAAGCATATCTGGTTGCAGGCTAATGCAACCGGCGCGATTCCAGACTCCCAAGAAACTAGCTACAAGAAATGACGGTTGTTCAGGATTCTCGCCAGCGGATACGCCTTTTCTCACGGGGCAAATGATTTGATTCGGAGGCGGGCCGATGATTGTAATCGTTGACGAGCGCGAGCTCGTAACAGAGGGATACAATTCACTTTTCGACCGTGAGGGTGTCGCCTGCGCGGGCTTCGCGCCGGGCGAGTTCGGCGAGTGGGTAAGCTCGGCGGCGGATACCGACCTGAGGTCGGTTCGAGCCTTCCTGATCGGCGACTGCCGCGAAGGCTCGATCTCTCCCCGTCAGATCCGCGACCGCACCGGCGCACCGGTCATCGCCTTGAGCGAACAGCACTCGCTGGAAAACACGCTGCGGTTGTTCGAGAGCGGCGTGGACGACGTCATTCGCAAGCCCGTCCACATCCGCGAGATCCTCGCCCGCATCACCGCCATCCGCCGCCGCGCCCAGGAAGATGTCGCCTACACCGAGATTGGCGCCATGCGCATCTTCATGGATGGCCGCGATCCCGAGATCGACGGCCAGCCTTTGCCCTTGCCGCGCCGCGAGCGACGCATCCTCGAATATTTGGCCAGCAATCGCGGCCGCCGGGTCACAAAGACCCAGGTTTTCAACGCCATCTACGGCATCTTCGACGAAGAGGTCGAGGAGAACGTGGTCGAAAGCCACATCAGCAAATTGCGCAAGAAGCTGCGCGAGAAGCTGGGCACCGACCCGATCGATTCCAAGCGCTTCCTTGGCTACCGGCTCGTCTTCTGATGCAGCCCCGCGCCAGCCTCGCGCAAGACAGGATGCGTAGCCTCGTAGCCAGTGGCATCCGCATTGGAGCCAGCGGCATCCACATTGGGGAGACGTTTCGATGAGCCTCTACGGAATGATGCGGACCGGCGTTTCCGGCATGAATGCACAGGCAAACCGGCTGTCCACCACGGCCGACAACATCGCCAATTCCGACACCACCGGCTACAAGCGGTCCTCCGCCGAATTTTCGTCGCTGGTCATGCCGAGCACGGGCGGCGCCTACAATTCCGGCGGCGTCACCACGACGATCCGGCAGGCGGTCAGCGATCCAGGCGTGCTTCAATACACGACCTCGGTCTCCGACCTTGCCGTCAACGGCGACGGTTTCTTCGTCGTTCAAGATCCGAGCGGAACACCTTTCCTGACCCGAGCCGGCGCCTTCGTACCGGATGCGGAGGGCAGGCTGGTCAACGCGGCCGGCTTCCAGCTGATGGCTTACAGCTACGCAAACGGCGTGCCGGCGGCAACGGTGAACGGCTTCGAGGGACTGACCCCGGTGCTCATCTCCGACCAGGGGATGACGGCAACGCCGAGCACCCAGGGTACCTACAGCGGCAACCTGCCGGCAGGCGCGACGCCGGTCGCCGCCGGCAATCTGCCCACCACCAACGCGGCGG
Organism: Mesorhizobium sp. P2_E6; assembly: GCF_056403835.1. NCBI lineage: Bacteria > Pseudomonadati > Pseudomonadota > Alphaproteobacteria > Hyphomicrobiales > Phyllobacteriaceae > Mesorhizobium > Mesorhizobium sp. P2_E6. The sequence continues at coordinate 330,458 of NZ_JBFUEQ010000007.1, read as the reverse complement.
GCGCGCAGTACACGTCGAAATCCTCGATGGTCGCCTACGACAATCTCGGCAACAAGAAGCTGCTCGACGTCTATTTCACCAACACCGGCGCCGGCACCTGGCAGGTGGCGGTCTTCGATCAGTCGAAGGCCACCGCCGGGACGTCGTTCCCTTACACCGGCGGCGCATTGGGCTCGGCCAACCTGACCTTCGACACCACCACGGGCAAGCTCACCGGTGCCGTCAACAGCGTCAGCCTGACGGTGCCCAATGGCGCCGCCTTTTCGCTGGACCTGTCGGCATTGACCCAGCTCGGCGCCGGATTCACCGTTTCCGATGCCCAGGTGAACGGCAACGCACCGAGCACCATCGACAAGATCCAGATCAGCAAGGACGGCACCATCTCGGCGCAGTACAAGGACGGCTCCACCAAGGCGCTCTACAAGATCCCGCTGGCCGACGTGCAGAGCCCGGACCAGCTCAACGCGCTGCCCGGCAACGTCTACGCACAGGGCACCGAATCCGGCGCGGTCCGTATCGGCTTTGCCAATGAGGGCAAGGCCGGCTCCATCATCTCCGGCGCACTCGAGAATTCCAACGTCGATATCGCCGAAGAACTGACCAATATGATCGCGGCACAGCGCAGCTACACCGCCAATTCGAAAGTCTTCCAGACCGGTTCCGATCTGATGGACGTCCTTGTCAACCTGAAGAGATAAAACGGGCACTCCCCGTGAAAGACCCGCATGTCGTTGTCCACTGCACTGAGCATCGCCCAATCGGCGCTTATGAACACCGCGCGGCAGACCAGCGTCGTCTCGCGCAATGTCGCCGACGCCGACAATCAGGACTATTCGCGCCGCCAGGCCGTCGTCACAAGCACGGCGCCGGGCGCGCGTTCGGTTGATATCCGGCGCGCCGCCAACGACCTGCTGTTCCGCCAGAACCTCAGCGCGCTGTCGGCCTGGAGCGGCCAGAACGCGCTCTACAGCGGCATGGATCAGCTGGGGGTATCGGTCAATGGCGTCGACAATGCGTCCTCGCCCTCGACCGCGATCGGCAATCTGCAGCAGGCGCTGCAGCTCTATGCCACCTCGCCGTCCAACCAGAATCTCGGCGCCAGCGTCGTCGATGCCGCCAGGCAGGTCGTGCGATCCCTGAACGAGGGCTCCACGGCGATCCAGGATTTCCGCACCCAGACCGACGGCCAGATCGCCACGGCGGTCGACGACCTCAACTCGCTGCTCAGCCAGTTCCAGGATGCCAACACCGCTGTCATTTCCGGAACCCGTTCCGGCACCGATGTCTCCGATGCGCTCGACCAGCGCGACGCGCTTTTGAAGAAGATCTCGGACTATATCCCGGTCTCGACCTTCACGCGCGGCGACAATGACATGGTCGTCACCACTGGCGACGGCACGACGCTGTTCGAAACCATTCCGCGCACGGTCAGCTTCGCGCCGTCGGCCGGCTACACCGCCGGTGCCGCCGGCAACGCGGTCTATATCGACAATGTGCCGATCTCGGCGGGAGCCGGCGGCAACACCAGCGCCAGCGGCAAGCTCGCTGGCCTGCTGCAATTGCGCGACAGTGTCGCCTCGACCATGCAGAGCCAGCTCGACGAAACCGCGCGCGGCCTGATCACGGCTTTTGCCGAAACCGCGCCTGCGCTGCCCAATGCCGCCGGCCTGTTCACCTGGTCCGGTGCGCCGGCGGTGCCGGCAGCCGGCACGTTGGTCAACGGCCTTGCCGGATCGATCAGCGTCAATGCGGCGATGGACCCAAGCGCCGGCGGCAATCCGACGCTGCTGCGCGATGGCGGTGCCAATGGTGCCGCTTATGTCGCCAACACCGGCGGCGGCGCCTCCTATTCCGACCTTCTAGTTGCCTATGGCGACCGGCTCGACAAACCTATGGCCTTCGACCCGGCCGCCGGGGTTTCGGCAACGTCCAGCGTTTCCGACTACGCGGCCAACTCGATCGGCTGGTTCGAGGGCGTGCGCCAGCAGGCATCGACCGCCTCCGACGCCAAGGAAGCACTGGCATCGCGCAGCGCCGAGGCGCTGTCCAACGCGACCGGCGTCAATGTCGACCAGGAAATGTCCCTGCTGCTCGACCTCGAACACACCTATCAGGCATCGGCCCGGATGATGAAAACCGTCGACGACATGATGACGGCCTTGCTCAACGCGGTGGGATAATCCATGACTTCAGTCTCGTCAGCCGCCATATCGAACGCCATGCGCTCCCAGCAGATGCGCATGCAGGCGGAGCTTGTCAAAGCCACGAAAGAGTCCTCGACCGGCAGGGTCGCCGATGTCGGCCTGGCTCTCGGAGCGCGCACCGCGCAGTCCGTCACCTTCTCGCGCGATCTCGACCGCCTCAACGTCATCATCGACTCCAACGGCCTGGTCGGCTCCCGCTTGTCTTCGACGCAGACCTCTCTTAGCCAGCTCTCGACCGCGGCGCAGTCCTTTCTGTCCGCCCTGACCACCGCGTCATCGAGCGATTCTTCCAACAGTCTCACCCAAGCCTCGGGCAAGGCGACCATCCAGCAGCTGACCTCGATCCTCAACACCAGCGTCAATGGCGAGTACCTGTTTGCCGGCACCAACACCGACGTCAAGCCGATCAACGACTTCACCGCGGCCGGCTCGCCCGCCAAGGCGGCCTTCGATGCCGCCTTCGTTGCCAATTTCGGTTTCACCCAGGATGACCCTGCAGCGGCCAACATCACCGCTACCCAGATGGACGACTTCATCACCAACGACGTCGTGCCGCAATTCATGGGCGCGGGCTGGCAAGGCAACTGGTCGAACGCCACCGACCAGCAGATCGTCAGCCGAATCGCCCTGAACGAAACCACCCCGACTTCGACCAGCGCCAACAGCGACGGCATCCAGAAGCTCGCCATGGCGGCGGCCATGGTCTCCAGCCTGATGTCCAGCAACATCAGCCAGGCCGCGAAGAACAAGGTCGTCAGCCGCTCCACGGCACTGGTCGGCGAAGCGCTGAGCGGTATTGGCCAGATTCAGTCCGAGACCGGCATCGTCCAGAAGCGGGTTTCCGATGCGAACGACCGCATGAAAACGCAGGTCGACCTTTTCGAACGGCACATTCTCGATCTGGAAGGCGTCGATCCGGCCGAGGCCGCGACCCGAGTTGCCGACCTGACACAGCACATCGAAACGTCCTTCGCACTGACCGCGCGCCTGCAGCAGCTCAGCCTGTTGAATTACCTGACCTGACAACGCTTAACGGAACGGTAGAGCCCCACCGATGTACCAATTCTCCTACGCCGATATCCAGAGCACCTCCGTCGCCGACGCAAAGGACCGCGAGCGGGAGCTCCTGACCCGTTCGATCGACATGCTGTCGGCGGCGGCCGCCGCCGGCCTCGGCTCGATGGAAGCGGTCGAGGCGCTGCATTTCACCAACCGCGTCTGGACCGCCTTCGTCGAAGATCTCGGCTCCAGCGACAACGCCCTGCCCAAGGAACTGCGCGCCAACCTCATCTCCATCGGCCTGTGGCTGCTGCGCGAGGCAGAGGACATTCGCCAAGGCCGCACCAACAATTTCGAAGGGCTGATCGAGGTGTCCCAGATCATCAGGGACGGCATTCAATGACCAACACGTTGAAGATATCGCTGAAGCCGAACGAGAAGATCTACATCAACGGCGCCGTCATCCGCGTCGACCGCAAGGTCACCGTCGAATTGATGAACGACGTGCAGTTCCTGCTCGAAAGCCATGTGATCCAGGCCGAAGACGCCTCGACGCCGCTCAAGCAGCTGTATTTCATCCTGCAGGTCATGCTGATGAATCCGGCCGGCGCGGCCGAGGCGCGCGACATGTTCCGGCGTTCGCTGCCGCTGCTGCTGGCAAGCTTCGAGGACGCCCAGATCTGCGCTGGACTGAAACAGATCGACCGCATGGTCGGCGAGGATCATATCTACGAGGCGCTGAAGGCCATCCGCGCGCTCTATCCGCTCGAACGCCGCGCGCTTGGCGACAATGACTATGTTCCGGGTGCCGCGCGCCCGTTAGCTGTGGGAGCACGATACTGATGAACGTGGACATGACGACGACGATACCGACCGGCGCCAACCAGGCCAGCCAGCAGACCTCGAAGACGGCGGTCGACTACCAGTCGTTCCTGAAGCTTCTGATCGCCGAGATGAAGAACCAGGATCCGACCAAGCCGATGGATTCGACGCAGTATGTAGCCCAGCTCGCCACCTTCTCGCAGGTCGAACAATCGGTGCAGACCAACACCAAGCTCGACCAGATCATGTCGTCCTCGGCGCTGTCGCAGGCCGATGCGCTGATCGGGCGCTCGATAACCTCAGCCGACGGCAAGACGACGGGCACGGTGGCGTCGGTGCGCCTCGCCAGCAGCGGCCTCATCGCCGTGCTGCAGAACGGCACCGAGGTCGCGGTCGGCCCGGGCGTCTCGATCAAGGCAGCGAGCTGACGCTTCCGGCAGGGCCAGTCCCATGAACGAGGCCGACGCTCTCGACATCGTCCAGTACGCGGTGTGGACGGTGCTCACTGCGTCCGCTCCGGTGGTGCTGGTCGCCATGGCGGTCGGCATCGGCATCGCCCTCATCCAGGCGCTGACGCAGGTCCAGGAGATCACCTTGACCTTCGTGCCGAAGATCGTCGCCATCATGCTGGTGGTGGCGCTGACCGGCCCCTTCATCGGCAGCCAGATATCGGCCTTCACCAACGTCATCTTCGAGCGCATCCAGAACGGATTCTGAGCAAGTCGACGAAAGCCGCGCCGGTCCGTGCCGAACCATCGGGATCCGCGACCGCTGCGGATGGAGACGTGGACTGCCTCTATCCCATTGTTGGACCATGACCTTTTTCGAAAGGTGTTCGCCCTTTCAACCGCCATGCCCTACTTTCGGCAAATGATCTGAGCAAACGGATCGTCTGACGAGCAGGCACGACATGGCAGGGACCTACCGATGATTGACGAAAAGCCGGAAAGCGAGAGCGCTTCGGCGCTGGCGCCTTTCCGGCACGGCATTTTCCGCGCCGTATGGGCCGCAAGTCTCGTCTCGAATTTCGGTGGCCTGATCCAGGGCGTCGGCGCCGCCTGGATGATGACGACGATCGCCACTTCGTCCTATCAGGTGGCCCTGGTCCAGGCTTCGACCACCTTGCCGATCATGCTGTTTGCGCTCGTCGCCGGCGCCATCGCCGACAGTTTCGACCGGCGCAAGGTGATGCTGATCGCCCAGACCTTCATGCTGGTCGTCTCGGTGCTTCTGACCCTGTTCACCTATGCCGGCCTGATGACGCCGTGGACGCTGCTGGCCTTCACCTTCCTGATCGACAGCGGCACCGCACTCAACAGCCCGTCCTGGCAGGCCTCAGTCGGCGACATCGTGCCCCGCAACAAGGTGCCGGCCGCCGTCGCGCTCAACTCGATGGGCTTCAACCTGACCCGCAGCGTCGGCCCGGCGATCGGCGGCATCATCGTCGCCGCCGCCGGCGCGGCGGCGGCCTTCGCGGCCAACGCGGTGAGCTATATCGGCCTGATCGTCGTGCTGGCGCGCTGGAAGCCGGACCTGCCGGTCTCGACCTTGCCGCGCGAGTCGCTGGGCGCGGCCATGGGCGCCGGCCTGCGCTACGTCGCCATGTCGCCCAACATCGGCAAGGTGCTTGTCAGGGGCGCCGCTTTCGGCTTCAGCGCCGGCGCGGTGCTGGCGCTCTTGCCGCTGGTGGCGCGCGATGTCGTCAAGGGCGATGCCCTGACCTACGGCATCATGCTCGGCGCTTTCGGCATCGGCGCGGTCGGCGGCGCGCTGATCAGCGTGCGGCTACGGCAGCTGCTGTCCAGCGAGACGATGGTGCGCTCAGCCTTCGCCGGCTTTGCCGCCTGCGCCTTCAATGCCGCCGTCAGCCATCACGCCTGGCAGACGTCGCTCGGCCTGCTTGTCGGCGGTGCCTGCTGGGTGATCGCCCTTTCGCATTTCAACGTCACCGTGCAGATGGCGACACCGCGCTGGGTGGTCGGCCGGGTCCTGTCGGTCTATCAGACCGCGACCTTCGGCGGCATCGCGCTCGGCAGCTGGATCTGGGGCGTCGTCGCCGATGCGCATGGCGCCGAAACCGCGCTGATCGCGGCAAGCATCGCCATGCTGGCCGGCGGTGCCATCGGCTTGTTGCTGCCGCTGCCGCAGCAGCAGGTGCTCAACCTCGATCCGCTCAACCGCTTCAAGGAGCCGCACCTTGCTCTCGACCTCAAGCCGCGCAGCGGTCCGATCGCCATCATGATCGAATACATCATCCGCGACGAGGACGTGCCGGAGTTCCTCGCCACCATGGCCGAACGCGGCCGCATCCGCCGCCGTGACGGCGCCCGCAACTGGACGCTGGCACGCGACCTCGAAAATCCGGCGATCTGGATCGAGCATTATCATACGCCGACCTGGCTCGAATATGTGCGCCACAATGGACGCATCACCCACGCCGACGCCATCATCGGCGACCGCTTGCGGGCGCTGCACAGCGGCGACGAACTGCCCCGCGTGCGCCGCATGATCGAGCGCCCGACGACTGCGGGCACCGCGCTCGTGATGGCCAAGGGACCGATCGAGCACTAACCGGGCCCCACCTTTGGGCGACGTGCACTACCCTTCGCCCGACAGGTCCCTGCGCGCCTTGTCGAGTTCCTCGGCATAGCGCCGCATCAGATGGCCTTCGGTCAACAGTCCCAGCACGATGCGGTCAGCGAAATCCTCGACCACGGCGAGCTCTTCAGCGCCGGCGCGCTGGAAGGTCTCGGCGGCGGACTGCACGTTCATGCTCGGCACCAGCACGGCGTCCTTGTACTTGGCAAGATCGCGCACCGCCACCTCGCCATCGGAAGGATCGCTGTGCAGCTCGGCCACGATCAGCACGCCGACATAGTGATCGCCCGCGTCGACGGCAATGACGCGCTGGGCCGAACCGAGCGGCACTTGATTGCGGAAGGCCGCCAGCGTCGTCGAGGCATGGATGGTTTTGATGTCCTTGCGCATCATCGAGCCGACGGTGAGGCTGCGCATCCAGCCGACGTCGTGGGCGCTGCGGATGGTCTCGCCGCGCAGATGGAAGCGCCATGTCGAGAAGGAGTAGCCGAAGGTCTCGCGCACCAGGATCGCCGACATGATCGAAGCCGCCAGCACGACACCGGTCAGCGTCAGGTCGCGGGTCGATTCCAGCGCCAGGAAGGTCATCGTCAGCGGACCGCCGACGACGCCGACGGCGAGCGACGTCATGCCGACGACGGCGGCAACAGCGGGGTCGATGCCGGTGGCCGGCGAGACCAGCGCCATCACACCGGCAAACGCCTTGCCAAGCAGCGCACCGAGGAACAGCGAGGCGAAGAACAGCCCGCCGCGAAAGCCCGAGCCCAAGGAGATGGCGGACGCCGCCAGTTTCAACACGAAGACGCTGGCCACCACGGCCAGACCGTAGTTCATCGCGAATTCGCGATGCAGCGCGCCGTGGCCGCTGGACAGGACTTGCGGCGTGATGAGGCCGAGCAGCCCGACAATGACACCGCCAATGACGGGGCGCAGCGACGCATCGATCGACAGCCTGGCAAAACCGCGTTCGATGAGCGTCACCAGATGCATGATGGCGATCGAGGCCGCACCGCCGAGCAGGCCGAGCAGCAGGAACGGCACGTACTGGCTGGCGGTCAGCGCCGGCAGGCCCGAAAGCTCGAGCGGAAACGGCACCCCGCCAAACACTTCCGCCGTCAGCGAGGCTGAGATCGCGGCGGTCATGACAGGCGCGACATTGGCGACCGAATAGATGCCGATGACCAGTTCGAAACCATAGAAGGCGCCGGTCAGTGGTGCGTCGAAGGCGGCTGCTATGGCGCCGGCGGCGCCACATCCGACCAGGATGCGGACATCGTTGCGGCGCAGCCGAAAGAGGCCCGCCAGCCGCGACGCCAGGCCGGACCCGACCTGCGTGTAGCCGGCTTCCAGGCCGACCGAGGCGCCGAAACCGCTGGAGATCATCGTCTGGCCGGCGATGATGAAGGTGTCGGTGAGCGACATGCGCCCGCCATAGAGCGCGTTGGCTTCGATCGGGTCGATCGGCGTGCGGAATTTGCGCAGTCTGAGCCAGATCACCGTCAGCCCGAGCAGGATGCCGCCGATCGCCGGTATCAGCGCCTGCATCGGGTTGGCGAGCGAGAACATGCCTGAAAGCCGGCCACCGGGCTGGACGCCGAACAGCAGCCCGTGGAGGTCCTGCACGATCTCGCTCATCGCCGTGACGAGCATGCCTGCCATCACCCCGACGACACCGGCCAGGATGACCACGGCGATGCCCCGCGCCTCGAGCAGCGGCACCGATCTGATCAGCACCGCGCGGAGCCGGCGGGCGTAGACTTCGCTGTTGTTTCTGGAAAGCACCGGGGCGGCTCGCCGATATCGGAAAAGGCAGTGGAAAGCCCGCCTGATACGCCCGGCGACACGGCATGGCAACCACATTGGCGACAGACAAGGCGCCATTGTGGCATCGGGCGACTAGTCGCGGCGGCGGTGGGATCTGGTGGAACGCGAACGGCTGCCGTTGCCTGACAGATCGATCAGGTCGGTTTGGGATCGCCGGCCTCATAGAGCACGAGGTTGCGCTCGCCGATGCCAAGTGCCGGCCAGCTTGCACGCCAGTCCGCAAGGTGCGGCGAGCGGAAATGCGCATCGAGCGCTGTCCTGTCGCTCCAGACTTCCGTGACCCGGATGAGCCCGGCATCGAACACGTCCTGCGCATAGGAATATTCGAGGCAACCGGGCTCGGCGCGGCTGGTCGAGACCATGCGCTCCATCGCGGGCTTCGCTTCCCCGAGCTTTTCCGGCGGCAAGCGGATGGTGCCGATGATCAGGAGCATGGGATTTCCTTTTTGGAAGCGGCGGTCGAGAGCCCAGTAGCCAGTCTCCCACCCTCGCGCAAGCTTGGCCGGTTAGGCTCACAAGGCTGCCGTGCTGGCAGGCTTGGCATTTTGGGGACGACATGGCGATCAGCGAAAGCATCCAGCCCGGCGCAGTGGCCAAGAACGGCCGCGACGTCTTCTTCGCCATCGGCATCGTCATCATCCTGGCCGTGCTGTTCCTGCCGATCCCAGCCTTTCTCATCGACATCGGCCTCGCCTTCTCGATCGCGCTTTCGGTGCTGATCCTGATGGTGGCACTGTGGATCCAGCGACCGCTCGATTTCTCGTCGTTCCCGACCGTTCTGCTCATCGCCACCATGCTGCGGCTGTCGCTCAACATCGCCACCACGCGCATGATCCTGTCGCATGGCAATGAAGGCACGCACGCGGCCGGATATGTCATCGCCGGCTTCTCCAAGCTGGTGATGGCCAGCGACTTCGTCATCGGCCTCATCGTCTTCATGATCCTGATCGTGGTGAACTTCATCGTCATCACCAAGGGCGCCACCCGTATCGCCGAAGTCGGCGCCCGCTTCACCCTCGACGCCATCCCCGGCAAGCAGATGTCGATCGACGCCGATCTCTCCGCCGGCATGATCGACGACAAGACGGCGCAGCTGCGGCGCCGCGAGCTGGAGGAAGAATCCTCCTTCTTCGGCTCGATGGACGGCGCCTCGAAATTCGTCCGCGGCGACGCCATCGCCGGCCTCATCATCACCGCCATCAACATCGTCGGCGGTATCGCCATCGGCTATATCAGGCACGGCATGGGCATGGGCGAAGCCGCCGACGTGTTCATCAAGCTGTCCGTCGGCGACGGCCTCGTCACCCAGATCCCGGCGCTGATCGTTTCCTTGGCCGCCGGCCTTTTGGTGTCCAAGGGCGGCACGCGCGGTTCGACCAACCAGGCGGTGTTCGGCCAGCTCGGCGCCCATCCGCGCGCGCTCTATGTGGCGGCATCGCTGCTGGTGCTGCTCGGCCTGATGCCCGGCCTGCCGCTGTTTCCGTTCTTTGCGCTGGCCGCCGGCATGGCCGGCCTCGGCTACATCATCCCGATGCGCCACAACCGCGCGGTCGCCGCCGCCGAAGCGATCAAGGACCAGGAGAAGGCGACCAAGGTCGAAGAGGAAAAGAACTCGGTCAAGGCGTCGCTCGCCACCGCCGAGATCGAACTGCTGATCGGCAAGCAGCTGTCGACGCGGTTGCTGGTGTCGCATCAGGAACTGGTTTTCCGCATGTCCAAGATGCGCAAGAAATTCGCCACGCAATACGGCTTCGTGGTGCCGGAAGTGCGGGTTGCCGACGATTTCGCCATCCCGCCGAAGAGCTACCAGATCAAGGTGCACGGCACCGTGGTGGCCGAATACCAGATGCGCGTCGGCGAGATCATGGTGCTGCTCGGCAACCGCGACATTCCCGAAATACCGGGCGAGGAAATCCGCGAGCCGGCCTTCGGCATGCGCGCCTATTCCGTGGTCGAAACCTTCGCCGAAGACCTGAAGCGCGAGAACTACACCTTCGCCGACAACATGTCGGTTCTGCTCACCCATCTTTCCGAGGTCATCCGCAACAACCTGCCGCAGCTTCTGTCCTACAAGGACATGAAGGCGCTGCTCGAACGGCAGGACCAGGAGTACCGCAAGCTCGCCGACGAGATCTGCACCACGCACATCTCCTATCCCGGCTTGCAGGCGGTGCTTAAGCTGCTGCTCGCCGAGCGGGTCTCGATCCGCAATCTGCATCTGATCATCGAGGCGATCGCCGAGATCGCGCCGCATGTGCGCCGTACCGAGCAGATCGTCGAGCATGTCCGCATCCGCATGGCGCAGCAGATCTGCGGCGACCTCTCGGAAGGCGGCGTGCTCAAGGTGCTGCGCCTCGGCAATCGCTGGGACCTCGCCTTTCACCAGAGCCTCAAGCGCGACGCCAAGGGCGAGGTGCGCGAGTTCGACATCGATCCGCGCCAGCTGGAAGAGTTCGGCCAGGACGCGACCAAGGCGATCAAGAAACATCTGGAAGCCGGCGAGCGCTTCGTGCTGGTCACCGCGCCCGACGCCCGCCCCTATGTGCGCATGATCATCGAGCGGCTGTTCACCACGCTGCCGGTGCTCAGCCACGTCGAAATCGCCAAGGGCGTCGAGATCAGGGTGCTCGGGACCATATCGTGAGCGTTCTCTCGCAAGGCGTCCTCATCGCGGCGTTCCTCGCCTTCTGCCGCATCGGCGCGTGCTTCATGCTGATGCCCGGCCTGTCCAGCGCCCGCGTCCCGGTCCAGGTCAGGCTGTTCGTCGCGGTCGCCGCCACCGGCGGCCTGCTCGCCTTCCTGTGGGACCGCATCTTTCCCTTCGTCGATCCGCGACCGCAAATTTTGGTGCCGATGATCATCTCGGAACTCCTGGTCGGTGGGCTGATCGGCGCCATGACCAGGCTTTACATGGAAGCCTTGCGCTTCATGGGCTCGGCCATCGCCATGCTGATCGGCTATGGCGGCACCGGCGGACCGGCGATCGAGGAGCCGGAGCCGCAGGCAGCCCTTGCCGCCATCATCTCGTTCTCAGCCCTGTTGATGCTGTTCGTCTTTGATTTCGACCATGAGATCGTGCGCGCGCTGGTGACCTCCTACACGGTGGCGCCGGTCAACATCTTCTTCAACCCGCAGGCCGCACTCGTCGATGTCACCGACACGGTATCGGACACGTTCTTCCTGGTCATCCGGCTCGGCAGTCCGTTTGTCGCTTATGCCATTCTGGTCAATCTGACGATCGGCTTCGTCAACAAGCTGACCCCGCAGATCCCGATCTATTTCATCTCGCAGCCCTTCATCATCGCCGGCGGCATGATCATCTTCTACTTTGCCGTCGGCACCATGCTGTCGCTGTTCGTCGCCGGCTTTGTCGACCTGACATTGGCACGATAGCCATGAGCACGCGCAGGGACCGGCTGAAGAAACTGGTCAAGGTGCAGGAGCAGCTGAAGGCGCTGCACGAAACCCGTCACGCCACCTTCCTTGCCGCGGCCGGCGCCGCCGAGACCGAAGCCCGGGATTTGGTCGGGCATTTCGACCGGGCCGATTCCCTCTCAGGCGTGTTTCCCGATCTCTATCATCGCCGCATTGCCAGCGCGGTCGGACGCCAGGAGGCGAGCCTCGAAAGCGCCAGGCAGGAAGCCAGCCTCATCGCCGCGGCAACCGCCCGCACCAACATGGTCGAGCGCGCCTACAAGGACGTGCGCAACCGCGACGAGCGCGAACGCTCCGACCGCGAGCGCCTCGACCTGATCGCGCAGAAGCGGACCGCAGAGTAGCGCCTGGGTGCTGATAGTTGGCCCAAATCTGTCAGACTAATCCGCTCAATGTCAGGAATTACGGTTGCGAAGAGCGCCCATCCGCCTGCTGCGGGAATTGCCGGTCGACGTTCAGGCTAACTTCAGTGACCAGCTTGCGGCGAAGAGCCATAGTGTAGTCGTTTGGCCCCTTCGGCGTTATGACAAAAGCTTGGGATCCGCCAATGACGAATTTGGCAAAATAGGATGCCAATGGTTGGTCGGGATTCTCATCTTCCGTTGGAATGGCGATCGCGTTGATCGTGTATCCCTTGGCAATGGCGTTCAGCCTGCTCGGCTGAACAGGAAGTCCGTCGTTGTTCTCACCATTGGAAGAGATGTCGATCACTTTCTTGGCCGCCTTTCCAGGAAACTGGTCGAGCAGAAGACTTCCGACGTCGATGGCCGAGGAAACGGATGTTCCGCTTCGCCCTCTGCGAATATTGCCGGTATCGCCTCTCTTGTTGATCACCGACGCAGCCGCCTTGGCATCTTCCAGCCCGCAGATGCTTGTCCATGGCAGCACCATGCGTGTGTGCCCGGGGCTCGACCATTCAAAGTAGGCCACGCCGATGCAGCCAACATAATTTCGGGTGATGGCCGCGATGATCTCGGGCGAAGTGAGCGCTGCGGCATGTCCCTCCCGCTGCAGGTCAGCAATCTCCGGATCAATCGAAGACGAGTAATCGACTGCGAATACGACAGCAACATCAACATTGGCGGCATGTGCCTGCAGCCCCCAAAACACCGAAGCGACAAGCGTTCCCCCCACTCTCAAATAACAGCTGGCCCGCTTTGCCAGCGCTCTGACCGTCTGCATCAGAATGCCGCTGCGTATCGCCCGTGCCAGAAAGCTTGCCAGCGCCACCATTACAGTGCCCTTGCGACAGGTCCGGCCGCCGACCGAGACCATGGGCCCTGTGTTGAGCGGCGGTCCGCTCGGCAACACGTTCGCATCACCGCTTAGGCTCATCACGTTCCTCCATTGGATCTGAATTGGCAGCGGGACGATGGCCCGCCCAGGCCGCAGGCGCCGCGGCAAAGGCAGGGGCCACGTGGAAGGGCGGAATCGGGCCGGTCAGCAGGGGCGCGCGCGCCCGCGGCGTTCGGTTCGACATTGCGACGGACAGGATCGCACCGAGAATGATCGCGGCACCCAGTGCGCCTGCGGGTGAGTTCCGCTCACCGAGCAAGATCGCCGCGCCTAGAGCCCCGAAGACGCTTTCGGCACTGACGATCACGGCGGCATGGCTAGCGGAGGTAAAGCGCTGTGCGGCAATCTGTATGCCGAAAGCGATCGCGGTGGAGAACACGCCGAGGACCGCCAGTTCCGGGCCGGCTGCAAATACCGCGGCCAGTGAAAGGTTGCCTCGCATTGCCCCGAGCGGCAGGGCGAAGGCGGCGGCGCCGAGGAACTGTGTCGCCGCCGCGGTGAACGGCCGCGCATGGGTCTGCATGTGCCGGCCGAGCTCGACCATCCAGAGCGCATAGCAGGCAGCCGACAGGATGGCGGTGAGATCGCCGCTGCTGAGACTGGCGAACCCGCCGGACAAAAGCAGGGCACCGACCATTGTCAGCCCGGCGGCGGCGGCAAGACTCGCTGTCGGACGTTCGCCGATGAGCAGCCAGGCGGCCAGTGGTGTCATCACGGTTGCGGTGCTCACCAGGAAGCTTGCATTTGTGACAGTGGCGCCGAGATAGCAAAGCTGCTGAAGCGTGATGGAGATGGCAAACAGCGCACCCACCCTGGCCAGGCTGGAGAAATGGCCCGGCCCGGCCGGCAGTCGCCTTTCGGTCAAGACAAAGGGCAGCACAAGCAGCCCACCGATGAGGCAGCGCAGGCCGACGGCACTCAGCGCGTCGAGATGAACAAGCACTGTCTTTTGCGCGACATTGCCCAAGCCCCATAGGGCAGCGGCAAGCAGCAGCAGCAAATTGGCCCTAAGCTTGGACATACACCGCATCCCTCGGACTAAAGCCCGTCGCGGGTTTGCGATGGCTCCAACCACTTCAGGGCGCCCGGTTCGGTCCGCCACGACCGACGTTTCGTTCAGCTGCCCCTACTTAAGCGATGCCTTAATTGATCTACCGTCACAGGAGCGCTTGAATGCGTGGTTCTACCGGTTGCGAAGCGTTAGTTTTGAGTTAGGATTTCGTCAGGCTGGGACCCTGTTAAGAAAATGCAAAGTGAGGACAGCGTCGCCGCAAGCAAAATCTCACTCTTCGGCGGGTTCCGGATTGAAAAGGAAACTGTCGGTCCGCTCTGGTTGACCGGGAAGCGGGGCCCCGCGATCATTGCCTATCTGGCCCGCTGCCCGGGCATGGCGGCGACAAGGGAAAGGCTGGCTGATCTGCTATGGGGCGATAGCGACAGCGAACACTCGCGCAACAGCCTGCGGCAAACCCTCAGCGTTCTACGCCGGGATCTATCACGGGCGGGGGTGGATATCGTCCATTCTCGGAGGGAGTTGATCGCCCTCAGGCCGGATGCGGTTCGAGTTGACGTCGACGAGTTTGAATCCGGGCTCTCCGCGCGTTCCGCGCCGGAACTCGAGACGGCTCTGGCGCACTACACCGGACCGTTTCTTGATGGGGTTTATCTGGGAAGCAACGCTTTCGACGACTGGGCGGCGGCTGAACGCGACAGGCTGCTGGGCCGCGCGCTTGAGTCCTTCGAAAAACTCGCCCGCCTCGTGGACACAGAGGCCGGACTCGCCCTGGCGGATCGAGTTCTGGCCATGGAACCGACGCGGGAGGAGTCCTATCGGCTCAAGATGGAATTGCTCGCCGCGTGTGGCCAGCGCGACAGGGCGATAAGGACATATGAGGCTTGCAGGAGCATGGTGAAGAAGGAGTTCGGCGTTGAAACCAGCCCTGAGACGCGGGCGCTTTGGCAATCCCTGCTATCTGCCGCCGACACGACGTCAAATCTGCAACCGACAAATGGTGCTCCGGCCGGCCAGCGCCCCGGGCGCCCCTCCATCAGCGTTGCCGACTTCGTCAACCTGACCGGAAAGCGAGGCGACGACTTTTTCGCCAGGGGGCTCGTCCAGGACATAACCACGGCCCTCTCCGAGGTGGCCGACTATGTCGTGCTCTCCGCGCTTCCGTCCAAGGACAAGAGCGGCGATGAACCCCAAACGCCCGGAATGCTCCGGGCGCGATACATGCTCAGCGGCAGCATCCAGCGATCCGGCAACGGGCTGAGGGTGAACGTCCAGCTTGTCGATGCTGGCAGCGGCCATAATGTCTGGGCCCAGAAGTTCGACGGCCACTCGGAGAACGCGCTCGAATTCCAGGACCGGATCGCACAGTCGGTTGTGCTGGCTGTGATCCTCGAACTTCAACTGACCAATTGGAAGGTTCGCGACAAGAGCCCGCCGGGCGCCCCTGAAGTGCGCAGGTTGGTGAACGAAGCTCTCATGAAATATTTTGAGATGACCCGGGACTCACTGTTGGTCGGGATAGAGCTTGCCGAGAAGGCGGTTTCGGTGGGCCCCGACAACGCCCGTGCACAGCGGACGCTTTCGATTGTAATTTCTATGGGCGTGGCGTTTGGCGCGCTGCCTCGCGAGCCAGGGCAGATCGAGCGTGCGGTTGAGCTTGCGGAAGCAGCGGTACGGGCAGTGCCCGACGACGAAATTGCCCGCTGCATCCTGTCATTCGCTCTCGAAAGTTCCGGCCGAATCGACGAGGCGATCGCCGAATGCCAACATGCGATCAGCCTCAACCCAAGCTATCCGAGTGGCCACGGCGATATTTCGATGCTCTTTGCGTTGCGCGGACAGGTAAGTGAAGCAGTGCGTGAGGCCAACGAGGCGATCCGGCTCGGCACGTATGACGTCATCGACTTCTGGCGTCACCATGGCCTGGCTGTGGCACTGTTCGCCGGCGGAGACGACCGGCGGGCGCTCGAAGTCGCTCGCAAAGTGGTCAGGACAAAGCCGGGCTTCGTTCGTGGCGCCCTTTATTGGGCCGCGGCCGCTTCGGCAACCGGAAACAACGAAGAAGCGACACGGGCCATCCATCATTGCCTGTCACAGCTTCCTCATCTCAACCTCGGTAATGTCTGCCCCGGCTTTGTGCCACGCTATGTGAAGGATCATCATCACGCGAGATTCCTTGAAATGCTGTCGAGGGCTGGCCTTCCTGCTTCCTAGTGGAACCTGGCTACGCGACCGGGATCGTGGCGGCCATCTCGCAGCCGGATTCAGCCCGCGTGCTTGGAACAAATGACGGGCCAGACTGTTCACCTCTGATACGACGCTGACGTGCCCGCTGGGTAAGCGGCGATCTTAAGGAGTTCTCATCATGAACATGTCGTCCACGTTTCGTTCAGTCGCGTTTGCCGCCATCGCCACTGCGGGAGTAGGCCTCGCCAGCGCCGCGCATGCCGACAGCGGCACGATCCGGTTCTCCGTCTATAAGGCTGCATTCTTTGTGGGTGGCTCTGGAGGCGAAGGCACGCTGACATTCCATGGCCGCCGCTATCCCGTCTCTGTCGGCGGCATCTCGGGCGGCCTCGCCTTCGGGGTTTCCAAGACCTACTTCCAAGGTACCGTTCGCCACATTCGCCGCGTCCGGGATGTAACGGGGGTCTATGGGGCGGCGGGCGGTGGCGGTGCGCTCGGCAAAGGGGCCCAGGTGATCGTCATGACCAACGACAAGGGCGCCCAACTCGAGCTCACCGGCAAGCAGGTAGGCATGCAGGTCAACGCCGATCTCAGCGGTATGGCCATTACGGTGAAGTAGGACGTCGCTCCGTTCGGCGTCCCTGCGGTCGGTCCACTACGCTGCATACAGCGGTAGGCTTTCCAGCCATGTCATTTAGGGAGCCGACGTTCCGCTTTCGGCCAAAAACGCGACGTCCGAATGGTGGCTTGGCGATGTCCGCAGTTGGCGACGGGACCAAGAAACATGCCTGCGTTCCACCCCCGACTGCCGCGCAAGCCTGCCACAAGCTTGTTGAGGCATGGTCTGGCTAAGGAAAACCGATAAAAGGCGGACTTTCTTGGCGATTTCTCCACCCAGCGACATCGTTATGGATGTGGCCCGAGCCATCGACCCGACGGACATCGAGGCCGCCCGTGCCGCGCTGACCAAGCGCGCCGGCGGTGCTGCCGGGACTTTTTCGGTCGACACCGCCGCTTCGGTCGATGCCGGCTCGATCCTGTCGCGGGCCACCGCCGACAAGGCCGCGACGACCGACCCGGCCAAGAAGTTCAAGAAGTTCGAGGCGATGGTGCTGCAGACCTTCATCCAGAACATGCTGCCCAAGGACACCGAAGGCGTCTACGGCAAGGGCCTCGCCGGCGACATGTGGAAATCGCAGCTTGCCGAGCGGGTGGCCGACGTGATGGCCGAACGCGGCGGCATCGGCATCGCCAAGTCGATGCTCGCCGACCACTATCTCGAAGGCAAGCGCGTCGTGCCGGTCGGTCCGGTATCGGGCGGGCCGGAAAAGACCGAGATCGATCAACAGAACAGCCTGTCGACCTCGCTGGTCCACGAATTGCAACGCAAGGCGGCCCGGTCGATCGCCGGTGACGACACCGCCATCAAGACAGACATCAAGATCTAGGAATGCCCCCGAAACCGGCAGCCGGTTTTGGGAAGGATCATGCCAAAACACTGAGACAGTGCGTATCCGAGTTCAATCTAACCAGACCGGGATTCTCATGGCCGACTTTTCGGAATTCACCGCCAACCTGCCAGCACGCACGACCGCGTCGGAAGCGCCGATCCCGTTCGCCCGGCCGGGCAACCTTGCCGCCATCATCGGCCGCATCGAGGAAGTGGTCGAGGAAGAGACGGCCGGCATCCGCAACGCGACCAACTATGATCTCAAGGCGTCGAACGCCCGCAAGAGCCGCTATCTCTACGAACTGACGCGCGCCATGCGGGGCGGCAGCGAAGCCGAATTCCTCGAACAGCACCGCGAGGGCCTGACCCGGCTGCGCCAGAAGCTGGCCAAGAACGAGGCGGCGATCCTGGCTCACCTCAGCGCGGTCAACGAGGTTGCCAGCCTGCTGCGGCACGCCATCCAGCGCGCGGAAACCGACGGCACCTATTCCGCCGGCGAGTTCGGCTGGATGAAGGCATGATGTCGAACACAATGCCCAGGCAAAAAGATAGTGCCGCTTTCCCATCGCCAGGAAATGACAAGGCCTGATGCTCAAGGTCATCGCCATCGCCGTCTGGATCTGCGCCGCCACGTTGGGCGCCGTGTTCTATTCGTTCCAGGCAGCCGGCGAGCGTGGTGTCGGCGAGACACCGAAGCCGATGCTGGGTGGCCTGGACTACGTCAAGACCGACATCATTTCGGTACCGCTGATCCGCGATTCCCAGATCGGCGGCTATTTCCTGACCAAGCTTGTCTACACGGTCGAGCCCGAGCAGATAAAGAAGCTGTCCATTCCAGCGGAAGCGCTCATCACGGACCAGGTCTATACCTACCTCTATTCCAATCCGCAGATCGACTTCACCAATAAGGCGACGATCGACCTCGATGCCTTCCGCGCCGCGATCCGCGATACCGTCAACACCCGTGTCGGCGCCACTTTGGTGCATGAAGTTCTGATCGATCAGGTCAATTTCCTGAGCAAGGACGAAATCCGCGACAACTGGCTGCGCCGCAAGAAAAGCGAGACAGCGGCGGAAATGACCAAGGCATTCAAGGAACATTGAGCTGCCCGGCTCGCCGTTGCGCCTCTCGCCGAGACGTCATCCGCTGCGGCGATAGGAACCAGCCACCGGAATCCGCGTTGACGTAAACGTCAACCCAAAGCTATATGCGACCGTGATCGCGAAAGCGCGCGGCATGGAGCTTCGAGCGCCGCTGCGCGACAGATGCAACAGACAAGGAGAACAGCGTGAGCGTTCAGGAGATTGCAGAGAAGATCAAGTCGCGCGTGGCGAGCAGCGGATTCGATCGTTCGGTGAAATTCGACACCGGCGCCGATGGCGTCATCGTCATCGATGGCACAACCATTTCAACCACTGACGGACCCGCCGATTGCACCATCAAGCTCTCGCTCGACGATCTGGATTCGCTGATATCGGGCGACCTGAACCCGACCATGGCTTTCATGACCGGCAAGATAAAGGTCGAAGGCGACATGACCGTCGCCATGGCGCTCAGCCAGCTGATCGGCTGACCGCTTGTGAGCCGCACAAAACGCCGCCCGATGGGCGGCGTTTTTGTTTTGAGCCGCAGCCGAGTGGCCGCTTCGGGCAGCCCTTGCAGCTCAGGCCGCCGACGTCAGCTGCTGCGCCTTCAGCTTGCGCCCCGCCGCCTTCAGCGTGCCGTGTACGCCGTCAAGCGCGCCGTCGACCAGTTCCAGCGCCAAAAGGCGGTGCCGCTCATAAGGGCCGGGCATGGCGAGCGAACCGGTCCTGACGGCCGAAAACCCGAAGCGTCCGTAATAGGGCGCGTCGCCGACCAGCAGGATCGCCGCATGGCCAAGCCGCGCCGCCTCGGCGATGGCATGACGCATCAGCGCCGAGCCGATGCCGGCACTCTTGAGCGACGGTTCGACGGCGAGCGGACCAAGCAACAGCGCTGCCGGACCGCCCTCGCCCAGCCTGACATCCCACAGCCGCACGGTGCCGGCGACGGCGCCGGATGCATCACGAGCGACGAAGGCCAGGCCTTCCGAGGGCCGGCGGCCGCGCCGCAGCTTCTCCGAAGACTTCTTCCTGCGCATCGGACCCATGGCGTCGTCTAGCAGCGCTTCGCGCGCTGCAACGTCGGCTGAGGTTTCGGCGACGATGGCAATGGCGCGGGCACTCTCCCCCACAAGGGGGGAGATCGGCCAGACGCCCTCATCGATGAAATTTGCAATGTCCATTTCCGCAATCCCTAGCGAGCGGAGATCTGTCCCACAGGCGAGCCCGGGTGGACGCCAGACGCCCACCTGGGATGATCTGAGCGGCTCTTGCGAACCGTCAGATCACGTAGGATCGGAGAGGCTCGAAGCCGTTGAAGGCGACCGCCGAGTAGGTGGTCGTGTAGGCGCCGGTGCCTTCGATCAGCACCTCGTCGCCGATGGTCAGCGACAAGGGCAACGGATAAGGCGTCTTCTCGTACATCACGTCGGCGGAATCGCATGTCGGGCCGGCGAGCACGCAAGGCGCGGTCTCCGTGCCGTCATGCGCGGTGACGATCGGGTAGCGGATCGCCTCGTCCATCGTCTCGGCCAAACCGCCGAACTTGCCGATGTCGAGGAACACCCAGCGCACATTGTCGTTGGCGGCCTTCTTCGAGATCAGCACGACTTCCGACTTGATTACGCCGGCATTGCCGACCATGCCGCGGCCCGGCTCGATGATGGTTTCCGGAATGGCATTGCCGAAATGCTTGCGCAGCGCCGAGAAGATCGCCTGGCCATAGGCCTTGGCCGCCGGCACGTCACGCAGGTAGCGCGTCGGGAAGCCGCCGCCCATATTGACCATCTTGAGCACGATGCCTTCCTCGGCCAGCGTCGCGAACACCGTCTTGGCGTCGGCCAGCGCACGATCCCAGGCGGTCAGGTCGGTCTGCTGCGAGCCGACATGGAACGACACGCCATAGGCGTCGAGGCCGAGCCCCTTGGCATGGCGCAGCACGTCGACGGCCATCGCCGGCACGCAGCCGAACTTGCGCGACAGCGGCCACTCGGCGCCCTCGCCATCGGTCAGCACGCGGCAGAACACGCGCGCGCCGGGAGCGACGCGGGCGATCTTCTCGACCTCTTCGACGCAGTCGACCGCGAACAGGCGGATGCCGAGCTGGTAGGCGCGTGCGATGTCACGCTCCTTCTTGATGGTGTTGCCGAAGGAGATGCGGTCCGCCGGCGCACCGGCGTCCATCGCCATCTCGACTTCGGCAACGGAAGCGGTGTCGAAGGACGAGCCCATCGCAGCAAGGAGGCGCAGGATTTCCGGCGCCGGATTTGCTTTCACCGCATAGTAGATCTTGGAATCGGGCAGCGCCTTCTCGAAGGCGCGGAAATTGTCGCGCACGACATCGAGGTCGACGACGAGGCAGGGGCCGGTCGGACGTCGGGTGGCGAGGAAGTCAAGGATACGCTGGGTAGCCATCGGGGTCTCTCCATCAGCGCCTTTCGGCGCGCAATAAGGCTGCGGGACGCGGGCTGTCGGCCTCGCGAACACGCGGTGGACAAAGGCGGGACGGAAATCCATGGAACCAGCCGGTGGAGACCCCGGAACCATGAAACGCCGTCTCGCGGCGGTGAACCTTGGCCTTGCCCGGCCTCGGTTCGCTTTGTCTGCCTTGGCTTGGATGGGAGACCCGTCCGCACTGCCGGCAATGAAGGTGTGCCTCTTCAGTAACCCCGGTCTTTGGACAACCGGCAGAACACCAGAAAGGCCCGCACCGTCGTTGCTTCAAGGTGTCCTCGGTCTGGCGGTTGGCCGCTAAACCGACTGGAGGGGTTGGCTCCAGTTACCTTACCGATTTCCCTCACCATTCGAGGATCGGCGGACACCCACAGGCACGTGCGACTTTGGGCAAGCGCGATATAAGAGCGTCGGCTTTCACAATCAATAAAAATCGCATCCAAGGTTGTAAAATTTCTGGCATCGAACAATGTTGGTGCAATCGTATCCGGATATCGAACGATGCCAGGCACGCACGGCCCCCTCAACGCCTTTCTCGACGTTCGCCAGATGCCGGTGGCACATGCCGAGCTAGGACCGCTGGCCGGCTTGCGGCTGGCCGTCAAGGACATCTACGACGTCGCCGGCTACCGCACCGGTTGCGGCAATTTGCAGAAATTCTCCGAAAGCGACGCCGCCTCGCGCACCGCGCCGGCCGTCCAGATGATTCTCGATGCCGGCGCGCGCTTCGTCGGCAAGACCCAGACCGACGAACTTGCCTTCGCGCTGTTCGGTCAGAATGCGCATTTTCCGTTTCCGGTGAACCCGGCAGCGCCCGACCGCGTCACCGGCGGCTCGTCATCGGGGTCGGCTGCGGCTGTGGCAGGCAGGCTGGCCGATATCGCCACCGGCTCCGACACCGGCGGCTCTATCCGCGCGCCGGCGAGCTTTTGCGGGTTGATTGGGCTGCGCACCACGCATGGCCGCATTTCGCTCGACGGCGCGATGAAGCTGGCGCCGAGCTTCGACACGTTCGGCTGGTTCGCCGACGATATCGAGACCTACGAGACAGTGGGCAAGCTGCTGCTGGGCCGCGACCCGCACCAGCAAGCGTTGGAGCGCCCGCTGGCGCTGGATTGGCTGGATAGACTGGTCTCCCGCCCGGCACTTGCCGAATATGCTGGGATGAAGGCGCTGGCGAGCAAGGTTTTCGGCACGCCTGCGACCCCGGCGGCGCCCTTCGCCTCGTCTCCGGATGAACTCTACTGGTGCTTTCGCCGGCTGCAGGCCAGGGAAGCCTGGGCGGTGCATGGCGCATGGATCACCAGTGGCGAGCGCGACCTCGGCCCCGGCGTCGATGAACGTTTCGGCTTTGGCCGCGCCGTCGACGACCGAACGGCACAGGCCGAGACGGTGCGCCGGCTGACCTTCAGCGCCGAACTGAGCGCCCTGCTCGGCAAGGACGGCTTCCTTGTCCTGCCGACGGTGCCTGGCCCGGCGCCCTACGTAGACAGCACGCCGGAGCAGTTCCAGGCCTATCGCGAGCAGGCGCTGCGGCTTCTGTGCCTGGCCGGCCTGTCGGGTTTTCCGCAAATCACCTTGCCCATCGGCTCGGTCGCCGGCGCGCCGTTCGGCCTGTCGCTGCTTGGCCCTTCCGGCAGCGACATTGCCCTGATACGGCTCGGCCGGAAACTTCTCGACGCCGCGCGAAAGGCCTGACCATGGACACACTGACCCGCATGCGTGCCTTCATCGATGTGGTCGAGGCCGAGGGCTTTTCGGCGGCGGCGCGCAAGATCGGCCGCTCCAAGGCATTGCTGTCGAAATATGTGCGCGAGCTGGAGGACGAGCTCGGTGCGCTGCTGCTCAACCGCACCACAAGGCAGTTCTCGATGACCGAGGCCGGCCACACCTATTACCGGCGCGCCTCCGAGATCGTGCGCGAGGTCGACAGCCTGGCCGATGCAGTGCGCGAATCCTCCGGCGACGTGCGTGGCCGGATCAAGCTGTCAGCGCCGCGCACCTTCGCCGATGCGCCGATCGGCCAGTCGCTGATCGACTTCGCCAAGCAATATCCCGACATCGTGCTCGACATCCAGCTCGACGACCGTTTCGTCGACCTTGTCGAGGAAGGCTTCGATCTCGCGGTGCGCATCTCGCGGCTGGAGAACTCGTCGCTGATCGCCAGGCGGCTGGCGCCGTTTTCGATAAGGCTGTGCGCCTCTCCCGAACTGATCGCCAAGCACGGCATGCCGACCCGGCCGCAGGATCTCGGCCGCATGCCCTGCATCGTCGACACCAATGGCCGTGGACTGAACAACTGGCCGTTCAAGGGCGAGAATGGCGATCCGGTGAGCGTCGCGGTGTCGGGTCCTATCGAGGTCAACAGCCCGATGACGGCGCGGGCGGCGGCCCTGGCGGGGCTTGGATTTTCCGTCCTGCCGGATTTCATCGCCGCGCCCGATCTCGAAAGCGGGCGGCTGGTGACGGTGCTCGATGACCGCATCCTGTCGGGCGGCGGTATTTTCGCCGTCTATCCGCACCGCCGCTACCTGCCGGCCAAGGTCCGCGTTTTCGTCGACTTTTTGGTGCAGTGGTTCAGGACGCGTGAGGCTGCCTGACCGTTCCAAGCCGCTGCCCGCTTTTGGGCGACACCCACCAGCGGTCCCAATTTCGCCCCCTTTCTGGTAACTCCTCGACATCTCTCCGAGGCCGATGGAATCGCGACCGAGAATGCACCTGAAACGGCACGCAATCATGCTGGCTTCGGCCTTGGCGGCGACCTTTGCCGCCACCGGACCGGCTTATGTGCATCCCCATGTCTTCGCCGAGGCTCGCCTTGACGTGATCCTCTCCCCGGATCACCAAAGTGTGAAGGCGCTGCGCCATCTCTGGCGCTTCGACGATCTGTTTTCCTCGACGGTGATGATGGAGTTCGACAAGAACTCCGACCTGAAGCTCGACGACAAGGAGCTGAAGGAGGTTGCCGACACTGTCCACGCCTCGCTTGCGGAGTTCAACTACTTCCAGCTCGTCACTGTCGACGGCAAGGACGTGGCGATGACGCCGCCGCCGCATCTGATGGCCAATTTCGACAATGACCAGCTGATCATCCTGTTCGAGTCCGAGCCGAAGGAGCCGATCAAGCTCAACGGCAAGATCGACATCGGCGTCTACGATCCGACCTTCTACACGGCGATCGATTTCACCGAGGACCGCAACATCACGGTTGAAGGCCTGCCGTCGAACTGCACCAGCAAGGTTATCCGTCCCGATCCGGACGAGGCGATCGCCGAAAACCAGAAGACCCTGACCGATGCCTTCTTCAACGATCCGACAGGCACCGACATGAGCAAGATCTTCGCCACCAAGCTCGAACTGAACTGTCAGCCAGAAGGATGAAGCCGGTGACGAAACCGTCCCTGCGTTTGGCATTCGGCCTGTTGGCCATCACCTTTGTCATGATGCATTTCGCCAGTTCCGCCCATGCCCAGAGTTCGCTCGGCATCGGCGTCAATGACGGCATGGCGCCCACCACCGGCCCATTCGCCCACATCCTGATGTGGATCAATCTGAGGCAGCAGGAATTTTACCGCGCACTGGCGACGGCGATGAAGGCGATGCGCCAGGACGGCAGCAAGCTGTGGGTGCTTATCGGCCTGTCCTTCGCCTACGGCATTTTCCACGCCGCCGGCCCCGGTCACGGCAAGGCGGTGATCTCGTCCTACATGGTGGCCAATGAAGTGGCGCTGCGGCGCGGCATCCTGTTGTCCTTCGTCTCGGCACTGCTGCAGGGCCTGACCGCGGTCGCAGTGATGGCGGTCGCCTATTTCGTCCTGCGCGGCACCGCCGTCTCGATGACCGATGCGGCCTGGTTCATGGAAATCATGAGCTTTGTTTTCGTCACCCTGTTCGGTGCCTGGCTGCTGTGGCGCAAGCTCGGCCCCTCCGTCCTGCGCCTGTTTGGCAGAGGCCCCGCCTATAGCCTGTCGGCGGCTCACGCCGGTCATTCCCATGCGGGTCATTCGCATGCCGGCCACTCGCATGGTGGTCATTCGCATGGCGGTCATTCGCATGCAGGGCATTCGCATGCGGGGCATTCGCATGCTGACCATGACCATTCGGCGCATGCCCATTCGCATGCGCTGCACGTGCATGACGATCACGACCATGCGCATTCGCACGATCATCACGAGCACGGTGCGCATGACCATGGCGCACACGACCATGCTCATCACGATCACGCGGCCGGCGACGTCTGCGACACCTGCGGCCATTCGCATGCGCCCGATCCGGCGCTGCTGTCTGGCGACCGCTTCGACTGGCGCACGGCCTGGTCGGCAGTGGCGGCTGTCGGCATCCGCCCCTGTTCCGGCGCGCTGATCGTCCTGAGCTTTGCACTTCTCAACGGACTCTGGCTCGGTGGCCTGCTGTCAGTGCTGGCGATGTCGCTGGGTACCGCCATCACTGTGTCGGCGCTGGCCACCCTTGCAGTGACCGCCAAGAACTGGGCGGTGTATTTCGCCGGCGACGGCCGCATGGGCAACCGCATCCACTCGATCGTCGAGATCGGTGGCGCGGCGTTCGTCTTCCTGTTTGGGCTGTTGCTGCTGTCGGCGAGCCTGGCGACGGGTGGATGATGTTGCGGTTGGCGACGCTCCGGGTTTAACCCGCGATCTTGCCGCCCAGCTCATCCTCGATATGCGCGCGGACAATCTCGTCAAAGCTCTTCTCGGCGCTGAAGCCGAGCTCCCTTGACCGCCGCGCTTCGAACCGCGTCGGCCAGCCCTTGACGATCGCCCAGATCGTCTCGTCCGGCTCCTCGCGGATCAGCTTCACCACCTTCGATCCGGCGATGCGGTCCAGTGCCTCGATCTGCTCGCCGACTGTGACTGCGACGCCGGGCATCGTCAAATTGCGGCGCGGCCCGACAGCGTTGCCGTCGATCTCCGCCGCATGGATCAGGAAATTGACCGCCGAGCGCGGGCTGGCATGGGTGTGCATGACCGAGCGCGGCACCGGCAGGATCGCCTCATGGCCGCTCAACGGTTCGCGGATGATGCCGGAGAAAAAGCTGGAGGCTGCCTTGTTCGGCTTGCCTGGCCGCACGCAGATGGTTGGCAGCCGGATGCCGATGCCGTCGAAGAAGCCGCGCCTGGAATAATCGGCGAGCAGCGCTTCGCTCATCTGCTTCTGGGTGCCGTAGGAGGTCAGCGGCGTCGGATGGAATTCATCCGGGATGACATCCGGAAACGGCGCGCCGAACACCGCGATCGACGAGGTGAAGACGACGCGCGGTGCAAAGCCCGCCAGGCGAATGGCATCGAACAGCGCCCGCGTGCCGTCGAGATTGACGCGGTAGCCGAGATCGAAATTCGCCTCCGCCTCGCCCGACACGATACCGGCGAGATGGAAGACGACATCGGGGCGCGACGCGACCAGGCGCCCAGTGGCACCCGCCTCGGCGAGATCGCCGGTGTGGGTGGTGACGCTGACGCCGTCAATGCTAGGTGCCTGCGGCGGCACGATGTCGTGCAGGTCGAGTGCTGCGATCTTGCGGCCGCGCAGCGTGCCGTCCTTGGCCAGCCGGGCAATGAGCTTGCGGCCGACCATGCCCGCGGCGCCAGTGATCAGAATACGCATGTCGAAATCCCTTATTTACCCTGGTTTTTGCGCTGGTTGCGGGCCCGCAGCCAGAACACCGAGAAAAACGCCAGCACGAAGATGATGCCAAAGGCACCGGCCAGCACGGTCGAGAAACTGCCAAGCGCCAGCATCACGGTCGGCAGATAGAAGGCGGCGATACCGAACAGAAGCATGATCCACGCTGCCGCGATGGCTGCATTCCTCGTGTCGCGGTCCATTATGCTGCACCCGGGCAGCGGGTCTTCATCAAGCTGGTTTTCAAGGCTTTGGGACTCCTGGGGCAGGACCAATCGATATCAATCGATCAGGCCTGGTGATGATGGTCGTGATGCGCGGCCGCATCATGCTCGTGATCATGATCGTGGTCGTCGCCATCGTCGGCGCACTGTCCGAATTCCGGTTCCACGGTGGCATGGCTGATGCCGTGCTTGCTGGCAAGCCGCTTCTTGATGGTGCTCACCGCCTGGTAGGCATCGACGCCTTCGTTAAGGCAGGCATGCAGTGTCGCCATGTTGCTCGTTCCGTCGAGCGACCAGACATGCATGTGGTGCACTTCACGCACTCCCTGGACCGTCGCCTCGATATCCCTGGCGATCAGATCGCGGTCGAGGCTCGGCGGCACGCCCTCGAGCAGGACATGGGCGGCGGCGCGCATCAGCGACCATGCCGTTGACAGGATCAGCAGCGAGACCAGGACCGACAGGATCGGGTCGATCGGTGTCCAGCCGGTCGCCAGGATCACCAGCGCGGCAACGATCGCCGCTGCCGAGCCGAGTAGGTCGCCGAGCACATGCAGCATGGCGCCGCGCATGTTCAGGCTTTCGCGGTCGCCGCCGTGCAGCACGAGGAAGGAACCGATATTGACCAGCAGGCCGAGGACCGCCACGACAAGCATCGGTCCGCCGAGCACCGGTGTCGGCGCCAGCAGGCGCCCCCACGCCTCGTAGACGATCCACAGCGCAATGACGAAGATGGCGATGCCGTTGGTGTAGGCGACCAGAGTCTTGACCCGGCCGAAGCCATAGGTGAGACGGCCGGTCGCCGGCCGGCCGGCAAGATGAAATGCATACCAGGCAAGGCCGAGCGCGATCGCATCGGCGAGCATGTGGCCGGCGTCCGCCAGCAGTGCCAGCGACCCGGTAAGAAGGCCGCCGAGCGCCTCGGCGACCATGAAGCCGCCGGTCAGGCAGGCTGCGATCAGGACCCGTTTCTTGTCGGTCGAGCCATGCACGTGGCCGGCGCCGTGATCGTGCCCGCTGTGATCGTCGGAATGGGTATGTGCCAATGGCAACTCCCGTTGCGCGCCGAATTCAGTTCACGCGCCAAATTCGGCGCGAAAATCCTCAAGCCGTCGCTTCTGCTGGCCGTCGCCATCGAAATTGGCCGGGTCGAGCCATGCTTCATAGGCTTGACGCAGGGCCGGCCACTCCTTGTCGATGATCGAATACCATGCCGTATCGCGGTTTTCACCCTTGACGATGAGATGCTGGCGGAAAATGCCCTCGAACTTGAAGCCGAACCGTTCGGCCGCCCGCTTCGATGGCCCGTTGCGGTTGTTGCACTTCCACTCGTAACGACGATAGCCGAGCTCGTCGAAGATGTATTTCATGAACAGGAACTGCGCTTCGGTCGCCCCGGGCTTGCGCGAGATGAGCGGTCCCCAATAGATGTTGCCGATCTCGATGACGCCATAGGCAGGATCGATGCGCATCAGCGTCTGGCGTCCGGCGACCTTGCCGCTGGCCTTGTCGATGACGGTGAAGAACAGCGGATCTTCGCTGACCTCGACCTTGTCCAGCCATGGCTGGAAGGCGGCACGGGTTTCCGGCGGATAATCGGGCAGCCAGGCGAAGCGGCCATCGACGTCGGACACGGAAGACGCTTCATACAGACCGTCGCCATGTTTTGCGGCGCTCAGCGGTTCGAGCCGGACGGTGCGGCCGTCGATGGCCTTGCGCTCGGGCCGCGGACGCGGTTGCCAATCTTTGAGATTTTCCGACACCGAATGCTCCAATCCGTTTGACTTTTGCCGGCCAAGGCTCACAAAAACGCACGCCAACAGTAAGAACCACACGGACGGGAAAAATGCTCCACACGATTTCGGCCTTCGACCGTCTGGGCGAGGAAAACGCCTTCGCCGTGCTCGCGCGGGCGACAGCACTTGCGAGCCAAGGCCGCGACATCGTCAACCTCGGCATCGGCCAGCCGGACTTCAAGACGCCGCAGCACATCGTCGAGGCGGCGATCAAGGCGCTGCGTGACGGCCACCACGGCTACACGCCGGCCAATGGCCTGCTGGCGACGCGCGAGGCGGTGGTGCGGCGCACGCTGACCACCACCGGCGTCGAGATATCGCCTGAAACGGTGATGATCCTGCCCGGCGGCAAGCCGACCATGTTCGCCGCGATCCTGATGTTCGGCGAGCCTGGCGCCGAGATCCTCTATCCCGATCCCGGCTTTCCCATCTACCGCTCGATGATCGAATTCACCGGCGCGGCACCGATCCCGGTGCCGATGCGCGAGGAGAACGGCTTTGCCTTCTCCGCCGAGGAGACGCTGGCGCTGATCACCTCGAAGACCAGGCTCTTGATCCTCAACTCGCCGGCCAACCCGACCGGCGGTGTCACGCCGCGCGCCGAGATCGAGAAACTGGTCAAGGGGCTGGAGAAGCACCCCGACGTCGCAATCCTCTCCGACGAGATCTACGACGTCATGACCTATGACGGCGAGACGCATTGCTCGCTGCTCGGCTTTCCCGAGATCCGCGACCGGCTGATCGTGCTCAACGGCTGGTCGAAGACCTGGGCGATGACCGGCTGGCGCATGGGCTGGTCGATCTGGCCGAATGGCGACAAGGGCGCCCATCTCTACGACAAGGTGCGCAAGCTGGCGGTCAATTGCTGGTCCTGCGTCAACGCGCCGAGCCAGTTCGCCGGCATTGCCGCCATCGACGGCCCGCAGGACGATGTCGACAAGATGATGCGCGCCTTCGACCGTCGCCGCAAGATCGTGGTCGAGGGGCTGAATGGCTTGCCCAACATCTCCTGCATCACGCCCAAGGGTGCCTTCTATGCCTTCCCCAACGTGTCGAAGACCGGCTGGAAGGCAAAAAAGCTCGCCTCGGCGCTGCTCGACGAGGCCGGCGTGGCGCTGATCGGCGGTCCCGATTTCGGTATTCTCGGCGAGGGCTACATCAGGCTCTCCTACGCCAACTCCGAGGAGAACATTTTGCGGGCGCTGGAGCGGATCGGAACGTTCCTGGCGAAGTGAGGTTCAGCCCGCGCTGTCCATCGATATCCCCGACCGGAGAAAGTGACATCGGATGTTCTACGCAATCCTCGCCTATCACGTAGAAGATGCGATCAAGGCGTTGACGCCGCGGGAAGATGCGGCGCTGATGGCCGACCTGCTGAAGATCAACACCCGGCTTCATGAGGAAGGCACGCTAGGACCGTCCGCGCGTCTGGGAGCGACGCAGGATGCCTTCACCCTGCGCGGCCCGGGTGACGGCGTGGTCATCGACGGCCCTTTCGCCGAGACCAAGGAACAATTGCTCGGCCTCTATGTCGTCGACTGCGCCACGCGAGACGAGGCCATCGCGATCGCCCGCGACCTTCGCCGTGTCAATCCGACCGCCGTCTACGAGATCAGGCCCATTCTGCTTTTCAAGCCCGGCGCGCCGCTGGCGGGCAAATGAGCCGGCGGCGGAGGCCCTGCCAGCGTCCGTTGCTCACCCACGCCCCACAAACGGCATCTTGGTGGCCATCACCGTCATGAACAGCACATTGGCGTCGAGCGGCAGGCTGGCCATGTGGACGACGGCGTCGGCGACGCGCTGCACGTCCATCACCGCTTCGGCAGCGATCGAGCCGTTGGCCTGCGGCACGCCGACCGTCATCGGCTGCGCCATGTCGGTCAGCGCATTGCCGATGTCGATCTGGCCGCAGGCGATGTCATAGGGCCGGCCGTCTAGCGCCAGCGTCTTGGTCAGGCCGGTGATAGCATGCTTGGTCGCCGTGTAGGGCACCGAGCCCGGGCGCGGCGCGTAGGCCGACACCGAGCCGTTGTTGATGATGCGGCCACCCATCGGCCGTTGCTTACGCATAGCGCCGAAGGCGGCGCGGGCGCACAGGAACGAACCGGTGAGATTGACGCCGACGATATCGTTCCACACCTCGACCGGGATCTCGTCGATCGGCGTCGATTTGTAGCCCATGCCGGCATTGTTGAAGAGCAGGTCGACGCGGCCGAAGGCCTCCGCCACCGTCTCGAACAGATCATCGACCTCGCCGGCCTTGCTGATGTCGCAGGCAACCGCCAATGCCTTGGCCTCGGTCGGCCCGGCCTCGGCGACGGCGGCATCCAGCACGGATTTGCGGCGTCCGCAGAACACCGTGTTCCAGCCGGCCTTGAGCAGCGCCGTGGCGACGCTCTTGCCGATGCCCGTGCCGGCACCGGTGACGATAGCGGTTCTTTGCTCGGTCATGGCTGTTGTCCTCCAGCGGCGCTGCGTGTGCACGACTAATTTTCGGGATTTGTCCTCAGGAGAGAAGGCATCGCAAATGACGGCAGCGATGGCAAGCCGAACCACCAGGGCCGGTCTCGAAAAATGGAATCGGGTTTTCGGAGAAGATCTGCTCAAACGAACGGACAGGGCCCGACAAAAAGGGCGGTCATTGGCGACCGCCCTGATCTGAACCGGGCTTGGGAGGAGGAAAAACCCGGTCCGACTGTGTAGAATCATGCGCTTCCTGAGTTAATGGAGGGTTAACCCCGGAAAGGCGATCTGTGCCGATTTGGGCTACCAGCGCGGATTGGGCGAAGTCCCTGCCTTGGCCGGCACCTTGGCTGCCGAAACCGTCGCCTCGACGTGATCGACCAGCGCATCCGGCAGGCCAAGCCGGCCGGCAAGCAGATCGAGATAGCCGCGCTCGGCGCGGGTGTCGGGATCGATGGTCAGGCGCGACGCGGTGTAGAGTTCGAGCTTCTGCGCATCGGTCTTGGCGCCGGCTACCAGCATGTCGAGGTCAAGCGGGCTCTCCAGCTCCTTCATCAGGAATTTCTCGGCATCGGAGCCTATGCCGGCTAGGCTGAGCTTGCCGGCGATCTTCTGGCGTTCGTCGCCGTCGATATGACCGTCGGCCTTGGCCGCCGAGATCATCGCCCGAACCAGGGTCAGCGTGAATTCGTCCTCGCCTTGCGGCGCCTGCGACGGGTGGAAAGCGGTGTCCTTGGGCGGCGGCAGCAATTCCGGTTCGCCGGTCGCGGGCGCTTCCGCCGGCGCGTTGCCGGCCTTGTAGTTCTGGTAGGCCTTGTAGGCGAGGCCGCCGATCGCGGCCAGTCCGCCAAGCTTCACGGCGGCGCCTGTCACCTCGCGGCCGGCACCGGTCCCGAGCAGCACTGCAGCGAGCGCGCCAGCGGCCAGCGGGTTGTCCTTGGCCATCTGCACGGCCTGGCCCGCCTTGTCACGGACGGTGCCGCTGGTGCCGGGGATTTGCGAGCCGAGCAGATCGTCGAGAAGCTTCTTGGGATCGAACATTCAATGCCTCCAGGATTTGCCCGGCCGAACGGGCAGGTTTCGAACGCCGAAGAGGTAGGCCCCGCACTTTGACATTACAATGACGGATCCTTCGGGACAGATCCCTGGCGGCGAGTGGCCGAAGCCCGGATCAGGATCCGATATGCCGGCCCCGGCCCCGTACTTGCGCAAGTTCGACCTGACGCTGACGCTCGGCGTAGCGCTGGCGGTCCTCGTCGGAACGCGCATCGAAACAATGCGGACATGATACGCCGGTGGCGAACTTCGGTGACGTCAGGTCGCCCGGCGTCAGCGGATGGCGGCAGGCGCGGCAGAGTTCGGCGTCGCCCTCGGCAAGGCCGTGCGACACCGAAACGCGTTCGTCGAACACGAAGCACTCGCCTTGCCACAGGCTCTGTTCGGCCGGAACCTCCTCCAGGTATTTGAGGATGCCGCCCTTGAGGTGGAAGACATCCTCGAAACCGAGCGACTTGACGTAGGCCGTCGCCTTTTCGCAGCGTATGCCGCCGGTGCAGAACATCGCCACCTTGCGGCCCTCGAGTTCCGCCCTGTTTGCTTCCACCCAGGCCGGGAACTCGCGAAAGCTTGCCGTTGCCGGATCGACCGCGCCCTTGAACGTGCCGATCGACACCTCATAGGCGTTGCGCGTGTCGATGACGATTGTATCGGGCTCGGAAATCAGCGCGTTCCAGTCGGCCGGCGCGACATAGGTGCCGGCGCTCGTCGCCGGGTCGATGTCGCCGACACCCATGGTGACGATCTCGCGCTTCAACCGCACCTTCATGCGGTGGAACGGCGTTTCTGCTGCGCTGCTGTATTTGACCTCGAGGCCGGCGAGCCCGTCGATGGCTTCGAGATAATCGATGAGTTCGGCGATCGCCGTCTCGCTGCCGGCGACGGTGCCGTTGATGCCCTCGCGCGCAAGAAGCAAGGTGCCCTTGATGCCACGCCCGCAACAGAAAGCGGCGAGCAGCGCACGCAATTCGTCGAAGGCGTCGAGCCGGGCAAACCGGTAGAGCGCGGCGACACGGATGGGGCCAGTCGGCGTGGACAATGTCATTGCCAAGCCAACTAGACGCTCATGGCAGCCGATTCAAGGCGCACCGGCTTCGTCAGCCCGTCATCGTTTTGATGGCAATGGCCGCTATCGTCGCCCCACGGCGCGTGACATCGCGACACGCTTCGTTTCATGGACAGAAAAACACCCGTCTGCTAATCGGTTGAATTGTCCCACGATACGGAGAGACAGATGCCCAGCAAGACCGAAAAACTCCTGTCGCTCCTCAACGGCCAGCCGGTCATCCCGGTGCTGAAGATCGCCAATGTCGATGATGCCGTGCCGCTGGCCCGCGCTCTGGCGCGTGGCGGCCTGCCGGCGATCGAGATCACGCTCAGGACCGCCGATGCACTGGAAGCGATCCGGCGGGTCGCGGCTGAGGTCAAGGACGCCATCGTCGGCGCCGGCACCATTCTCAATGCGCGACAGTTCGAAGAGGCGGCGGCAGCGGGCTCGCGCTTCATCGTCAGCCCCGGCATCACCCGCGAGCTTCTGGCGGCAGCGGCCGACAGCGACGTTCCGCTGCTGCCCGGCGCAATCACGCCTGGCGAGATCATGGCCGCTCGGGAAGCCGGCCTGCGTTTCCTCAAATTCTTCCCGGCCGAGCAGTCGGGCGGCATCGCATCGCTGAAGGCCTTCGCCTCGCCGCTCGCCGATGTGAAATTCTGTCCGACCGGCGGCATCACCGGCAAGAACGCGGCCGAGTATCTCAGCCTGCCCAACGTCGTCTGCGTCGGCGGCTCCTGGGTGGCGCCTGACGACATGGTCAAGGCCGGTAAGTGGGACGAGATCGAGGCTCTCGCACGCGCGGCGAGCAAGCTGGCAAAATAGGGCTTTTTGTCTCGGCATGAAAAACCCGGCCGACTTGCGTCGACCGGGTTCTGCCGATTGAGTTTCGTGCCGATCAGTTGCAGACCCTGATCTTTTCCACCACCCTGCGGTGGTGAGCCCAATGCGTGACCACCTTGGTCCGGCAGTGCTTCCTCATCATGTGCATATGGTCGTGGGTCTTCACGACAACGGTCTCTGCCTGCGTGGGAGCGATGGCCGCTGAAGCAGTTGCCAAAGCAATGACCGATGCCAGTAGAATGTTCTTCATGGATATCCCCGGGTTTGAACGAACAGGGGAGAAACCCTTGAAGGACTGAGCAAGTTCCAAGCTCACGGCAATGTCAGACCGGCGTGATCGCGGCCAATGGCGGCGGCGCCATTGGCCCCGCCTGCGCAACAAAAAAGCCGCGCGGGTTGCCCGACGCGGCTTTGTTGATCGACTGGTCGCTTACTTGGTCTGGAAGCGGGCGACCGACAGGAACTTGACTGCGTTGCCGGTGAAGCGGTTGGCATCGGCCATCTGGTCGCCCGACTGGAAGCCAGCCGTGTAGACCTCGCTCGGCGGCGTATGCACGATGCTGTAGGCGTAGCCCGGTGCTGTCGTGGCGCTTGAAACGGTGGCGACATGTTCGCCGCTGGTCAGCGCCCAGCGGGCGGCCTGCGGCGCGGCGGCAACCACCATGGCCTTGGGACCAGGCTTCAAGTCGCGGGCGGTGGCTCTCGATTCCTTGCGGGTCGTCTTGACGCCAGCGCCGATCGCGGCGGCCGGATCGGTGCCGGCCGGGCGGGCAACGACAGCCTCACGCGGCGATGCGGCATCGGCGCCCGACGGATCGTTGAAAGCCGAACGCGCCTGGGACAAGGACAAGGAAGCGACCTGGTACGCGTCGGCCGCAGCACCGGCCCGGGCATTGGCCTCGTCGAGCACGGCCTTCACCTCGTCCGGCCTTGCTACGTCGGGCCGCGCGCTGGGCAGCGCCGAGAGGGCGTCGGTCGCGGCGCTGCCGCGCTCAGCCGTATCCGCCAGCGCCATCAGCACGTCCTTGCTGGGCGGCGGCGCCAGAGCGGCCGGCAGCGAATCGTCGGGGCGCCATGTCGGCAACGGTACGTTGTTGACGGCGACCTGTGCGGGGGCCGGGGCCGGAGCGGCCGACGGATCGGCCATGCCGAAAGGCACGTTCGCCGGCGCATGTGCTGTCGCCACGGCCTGCTCGGTGGTGGTTGCCGCATCCGAGGTCGCTGTCGCATCCGCCATGGCGAAAGGAACGTTCTCAGGCGACTGGGCACCGACATCAGCCTTCGGCCGCGGTGCAAAATCAGGCAGCGGAATGCTGCGGGCCGGCAGCGCCGCGATGATCGTCTCCGGCGTATCCTTTTCCGGCTCCGGAGCCTGCTCCTCGGCCACCTGCGGAATCTCCGCGCGCTTGGCATTCTCCGGCGCCACGATGGCGATGCCCGGGAGGTTGCTGGTCTTGGCTGTCGCGGCCGGCTGCAGATTTCTAGCCTTGGGCGGAGGTGCCGCCGAAGCGGTCTCGACATCGGCGCTGTCGTCGGCCTCGTCGTCGCCGCCGCCGCCAAAGAAAGCCGACAGGAACCCACCTGATTTCTTGCTGCTGCCGCCGGCGCTGGCCAGTTCGATGGCCGGCGCGCCTGCACCCTTGCGCGCCTTGTAGGAGGCGAGCGCCTGCTCAAAGCCTGGCAGCGGCCTGCCGTCGCTCGGCACATGCAGCGTCTTGCCATTGGGGAACAGGCTCACCAGCTCCTGCCGGCTGATCCCGGGCCAGTGACGCACATTGCCGACATCCATATGGACGAACGGCGAACCGGATGTCGGATAGTAGCCGACGCCGCCACCCTGCATCTTGAGGCCGATGTTGCGCAGCTTCTTCAGCGGCACGCCGGGAATGTAGAAGTCCATCGCCTTGCCGAGCATATGCTGGCTCTTCTCGGCGACGCCTCTGCTGCGGCTGCGCAGCATCGAGTTCGTCGACGGCGAGCGATAACCGCAGACGACCTGGATGTAGTCCGTGGCACCGCTTTCCCGATAGGCTTCCCAGACCAGATCCAGCAGGCGCGGATCCATCTTGGT
The DNA here is from genome assembly GCF_056403835.1 of Mesorhizobium sp. P2_E6. Lineage (NCBI taxonomy): Bacteria > Pseudomonadati > Pseudomonadota > Alphaproteobacteria > Hyphomicrobiales > Phyllobacteriaceae > Mesorhizobium > Mesorhizobium sp. P2_E6. Next base: position 293,953 of record NZ_JBFUEQ010000007.1, on the reverse strand, counting down.
CGGCTCGTTGCGGCGCCAGTCGCGCAGGATGATGTTGATCTTCCTCAGACCCTCCGGAACGTAGCGGCCATTGCGCTTGTAGACGATCTCGGCCTTCTCGTGCGTATGGAGGTGATAGAGCTTCAGCGAACGTGTTTCGGCGCTGGCGCCAGTTGCAGCCGCGGCAACAAAACCAAATGCGACAATCAACGCCGCCAGCCATTTCGGCCAGACGCTCACGTGATGGTGCCGCCCGTTTGTGTGTCGTTCGATTCTGTTCAAATCAAAAGGCCCTGCAGGCTGCCGTTTGTCCCCGGATTTGTCCAAACGGATGTGTCGTTATCACATCCGAATATCGATCCTAATGGTTAATCATCGCTTATTGAAGCCAAAATGCGGTAACACCGTGGCGATATCCCGTCAAAAATTGTTCACCGGTTTTCTTGGTAAACCGCTGGTTTAGATCATGTTTCCGCCTTTGCTCGAAACACGATCTGTTACCGCTAGCCTTAATGCGTGAACAGGCCTGTCCATAGGCCTGCCACATTCCCGCCGAAACCCGATATAGGGCGGATTCTGGCATTGGAAGCTGGCTCCGGCCTTGCGTCCGAAGCATGAATCCCGAACCGAAGCTCGGCAAAGCGATGGTGGAAACTGGTTTTCGGGAGAGATTATGCGCTCCAGGGTGTGTCGAGATTGAGGTCAGGCTGGCATCACCTGATTCTCAACACACCTAGGAAGCGAGCCGGTCGACGCGGCCGGTCTCCGGGTCGATGCCGTATTCCTTGAGCTTCCGGTAAAGCGTCGAGCGGCCGATGCCGAGGCGGCGGGCGACTTCGCTCATCTGGCCGTTATAGTGGTCGATGGCGAGCTTGATCATCTCGAGTTCGACATCGGCCAGAGCGCGCACATTGCCGCGTTCGTCGAGCGCCCGCAACGTGCCGAAGCGAGGCTGCAGCCTGGCCAGCGGATCGGGCTCAATCGCCAAGACAGCCTCGCCTGACGAGACTTCCTCCTCGCCCGGCTCCGTGTCCAGCGGCAAGGACGCAGACGGCGAAACGCCGTCGGCGTCGAGATTGACCGTGCCTTCCACCTGCGCCCGGATCTGCGGGAAGTCCTCGGTGGTCAGCACATCGCCTTCGCAAAGCACCGAGGCCCGGAAGACGGCATTTTCGAGCTGCCGGATGTTTCCCGGCCAGTCATAGGCCTGCAGCACAGCAAGGGCCGCAGCAGAAATCCCTTGCAGGCGATGACGCGGGTCGGCTGGCGCCACCTTCTCCATGAAATGCTTGACCAGATAGGGGATGTCGTCGCGGCGGTCGCGCAGCGGCGGCACGAAGATCGGGTAGACGTTCAGCCGATAGAACAGATCCTCCCGAAACTTGCCGTCCTTGACCTGCTGCAGGAGGTTGCGGTGCGTCGCCGAAATCAGCCTGATGTCGACCCTGACGGTCGAGCGTCCGCCGACCGGGTCGACCTCGCCGTCCTGCACGGCGCGCAGCAGCTTGACCTGCACGTCGAGCGGCAGGTCGCCGATCTCGTCGAGAAACAGCGTTCCCGAATGCGCCTCGACGAACTTGCCGGTGTGCTTCTCGGTGGCGCCGGTGAACGAGCCCTTCTCATGGCCGAACAGGATCGATTCGACCAGATTGTCGGGAATGGCGCCGCAATTGACGGTGACGAAGGGTTTCGAGCGGCGGTCGCCGCTGCCCTGGATGGCGCGCGCCACCAGTTCCTTGCCGACGCCGGACTCGCCCTCGATCAGGATCGGGATGTTGGATGCCGCCGCCTTCTGGCCGAGGCGGATCACCCTGTCCATGGCCGGGCTGTGCGTGACCATGTCCTTGAAGGTCAAAAGCCCGCCACGCCGGCGCGACGTACGCTTGACCTCGCCCTCGACCGCCTCGACCTTGAGCGCATTGGCGATCGACGCCTGCAGCCTGTCGGGAGAGGCCGGCTTGACGACGAAATCGAAGGCGCCGTGACGCATTGCCGAAACCACGGTCTCGATGCCGCCCTGGGCGGTCTGCACGATCGTCGGGACATTTATGTCGCGCTCGCGCATCGCCTTAAGCACGCCGATGCCGTCGAGACCGGGCATGACCAGATCGAGGATGACCACCGAAACTTGGCGGGCGCCGGGCCCGTCGAGGACATCGAGTGCGGCCGCGCCGCCGTCGACGACGGTTGCCGCATGGCCGAACCGCGTCACGGCTGCTTCGAGCAGCCGGCGCTGCACGGGATCGTCATCGACTATGAGTATGGAACCTGTCATGACTGGTACGACTATGCCCGCCCGAGGAATTCTGCCCTGTGGACCATCTTGGCACAGGGTTCTAAATAAGGTTTCAAAAAACCCGGTGAATGAATTCCTTAGGATTTGACCGGCTTCTCGTTTCCCCTTTGAACCTCGGCCACGGAAGGTATCGGCGATGCACATGGTTTCTGGGCACATGGTTTCTGCTCGGCGGCTAACGGCGCCAGCCTCCGGTCAGGGCGCCGCCGAGCTTGGCGACCTGCCGGAATGGAACCTTGCCGATCTCTATGCCGGCATGGAGGCGCCGGAACTGAAGCGCGACATCGCCAAGGCCGCAGCCGACGCGATCAGCTTCGAGACCCGCTGGAAGGGTACGCTGGCCGCCGAGGCCGAGCGTGGCAGCGCCGGCAGGCTGGGCGAGGCGCTTGTCGCCTACGAGGCCCTGGAGGAACTAATTGGCCGCATCGTCTCCTATGCCGGGCTGGTCTATGCCGGAAACACCGCCGACCCGCAGCGCGCCAAGCTCTATGGCGACATCCAGGAGAAGATGACCGACGCCAGCGCGCACCTTCTGTTCTTCGCGCTCGAACTCAACCTGATCGATGACGGCGCGATCGAAGGCGCGCTTGCCGGCGATCCCGCATTCGGCCACTACCGGCCCTGGGTGCTCGATCTGCGCAAGGACAAGCCCTACCAGCTCGAAGACCGCGTCGAGCAGCTTTTCCATGAGAAATCGATCACCGGACGCGGTGCCTGGAACCGGTTGTTCGACGAGACGATGACCGACCTTCGCTTCGATATAGACGGCGAGGAATTGACGCTCGAGCCGGCGCTGAACCGCTTGCAGGATGCCGACGGCGACGTGCGCCGGCAGGCGTCCGAGGCGCTGGCAGCGACCTTCCGCAAGAATTTGCGAACCTTCACGCTGATCACCAACACGCTGACCAAGGACAAGGAGATTTCCGACCGCTGGCGCGGCTTCGAGGACATCGCCGATTCACGCCACCTCGCCAACCGCGTCGAGCGCGGGGTGGTCGATGCCCTGGCATCCGCCGTTCGCGACGCCTATCCGCGCCTGTCGCACCGCTATTACCAGATGAAGGCGCGCTGGCTGGGCATGGAGGTGATGAACCACTGGGACCGCAATGCACCGTTGCCGGATACGCCGCAGGCGATTATCGGCTGGGACGAGGCCAGGAACACCGTGCTCTCCGCCTATCAGCGCTTTTCGCCCGACATGGCGGAAATCGCGCGAACCTTCTTCGACCGCAACTGGATCGACGCGCCGGTGCGTCCGGGCAAGTCGCCCGGCGCCTTCGCGCACCCGACCGTGCCGTCGGCGCATCCCTATGTCCTGCTCAACTACATGGGCAAGCCGCGCGATGTGATGACGCTTGCGCATGAGCTTGGCCACGGCGTGCATCAGGTGCTGGCCAGCGGCCAGGGTGCGCTGATGGCCTCGACGCCGCTGACGCTCGCCGAGACGGCATCCGTCTTCGGCGAGATGCTGACCTTCCGCTCGCTGCTCGACCAGACCACCGACAGGCGCGAGCGCAAGGCCATGCTCGCCCAGAAGGTCGAGGACATGATCAACACGGTCGTGCGCCAGATCGCCTTCTACGAATTCGAGCGCAAAGTGCATGCCGAGCGCAGGAATGGCGAACTGACCTCCGACAGGCTCGGGCAGTTCTGGCTGGAAGTGCAGGCCGAAAGCCTCGGGCCGGCGATCAAGTTGCGCGAAGGCTACGAGGTTTTCTGGACCTACATCCCGCACTTCATCCATTCGCCCTTCTACGTCTATGCCTATGCTTTCGGCGACTGCCTGGTGAATTCGCTTTACGCGGTTTACCAAAATGCCGAGCGCGGCTTCCAGGACAAGTATTTCGAAATGCTGCGCGCCGGCGGCACCAAGCATCATTCCGAGCTCCTGGCGCCCTTCGGCCTTGATGCCACCGATCCCGCCTTCTGGCAGATCGGGCTTGGCGTCATCAGCGGCCTGATCGACGAGCTGGAAACACTCGACGCTTGAACGCGCCCGTAGGTCTCATCTGCTCGCAAAACAGTCTAGCCGGGACGCATACTGGGACGGCCTATTCTTGGCCCAAATATCCGTTCTTGAAGTACTCTCCATGGAAGTTTTCCGATAGCTTTCCACAAGCCCTATGATAGCCTTCCTTCCAAGCTCAGCCGGAGCGCATGCCGATCGGCGAGGGAAGTCTCAGCCGGCCGCGGCGCCTTGGCGAACGCGACAACGGCCGTTGGCCATGGCAGGCAAAGCCGATCGCCGACAGCTCCAACCGAAGCCGGCTGTTCTGCGAACCGCGGAACCACCATCGACTAGTCCTTTCGCCGAAGGTCATGAACCCATGCCACGGCAGACGGATCTGATTGGAGAGAGAGACAATGGGCACTTTTTTCTACATGCTCCTGGCGTTCCTGGTAGGCGTGTTGGTGGGCTGGTTCCTCTGGGGACGCCTGCGCGGTGAACTCGACAGCTTGCGCGGCGACCTCGACCGCACGCGCAGCGAGCGCGACAGGCTGCGCGCCGACAACGACCGCTTGACCGGTGAGCTCGATGCATGCGGCAAGACCCGCACCGACCTTGAGCGCCGGCTGCGCGAAGCGCCGGCGACGCCAGCCGCAGGAACCGGCGCGGCAAAGGCCGCGAGCCCGGCGCCGGCTGCCCTGATGTCGACGCCAGCCGCGGCCAAATCGGCGCCGGCGGCGGCCAAAGCGGCGCCAAAGAAGCCCGCGGCGGCCAAGGCAGCACCCGGCGCCGCCAAGTCCAGCGCACCGAAGTCCAGCGCCCCCAAGGCCAGCGCTTCAAAGGCGAGCGCCGCGCCAAAAGCGGCAGCACCGGCGAAAGCCACGGCGGCCCAGCCAGCAGCCAAGCCAGCAGCGGGCAAGCCCGACAATCTGCGCCGGCTGATCGGCATCGGCCCGGTCAACGAGAAGCTACTCAAGGCACAAGGTGTCACCAGCTTCGCCCAGATCGCCGCCTGGACAGCCGCCGATATCAAGCGGATCGAGGATGTCATGAACTTCGACGGCCGCATCGCGCGCGAACGCTGGATCGAACAGGCCAAGCTGCTTGCCGCCGGCGACGAGACGGAATTCGCCAAGCAGTTTCCAACAGCGGGAACCGCAAGCAACACCTGATCGGCGAGAGCAGGATCGTTACAAACGGCGGTGCCCGAGGCGCCGCCGTTTGCTTTTGGCCGCAATATCGACCCAGAGGTTGACCCCGGAGGTCGGCCCAGAAGGTCGGCTTTGAGGGGCAGCGTGCCGTTCCCTCGATTGCGCGCGAGCGGCCCCCCATATAGAGCGGTCGACGGCTTCATTGAGCGCAGCATCCGAGTCCCATGTCCCTGCCCGCCGCAATTTTCCGCAATGACGAAAGCGCGCGCGAGCTCGTCTTCGACCGGCCGGCCGACATTATCGTGGCGCATGAGGCAAAGGACTTCCTCCCGGCGCTGGCGGCGGCGCAGGCGGCGCACGACGCCGGCAAATGGTTGGCCGGCTATTTTTCCTATGAAGCGGGTTATCTGCTCGAACCGAAGCTGGTTCCCTTGCTGCCGAAAGGGCGCCGCACACCACTCGTTTGCCTTGGGGTTTTCGATGCGCCGGTCGAAGAGGCGGTGCCGCCCCGCAACGCAGCGGCGACCAATGGCCCGATCTTCGACGCGCGGGCGACATGGTCGCTCGATGATTACGAGAAGCGGTTCTCGCGGCTGCACCAGCACATCAGGCAAGGCGACTGCTACCAGGGCAACCTGACCTTTCCCATTCATGCCCAATGGTCGGGCGACCCGCTCGCCGCCTTCGATGCGCTGACCGAACGCCAGCCGGTGAAATATGGCGCGCTGGTCTCGCTCGGTGATCCCATCGTGCTGTCGCGTTCGCCCGAACTGTTCTTCGAGATCGACGCCGCAGGCATGATCGAGACGCATCCGATGAAGGGCACCGCACCGCGCGGCGCCACCAAGGCTGAGGACGAGCGGCAGAAGATTTTCCTGCGCAACGATGAGAAGAACCAGGCCGAAAACCGGATGATCGTCGATCTCCTGCGCAACGATATCTCGCTGATCAGCGAGGTCGGCACGCTGGACGTGCCGGCATTGTTCCGCATCGAGACCTATCCGACAGTCCACCAGATGGTGAGCGACGTCAGGGCAAAACTGCTGCCGGGTCTCAGCATCCGCCAGGTGTTCGCGGCGCTGTTTCCGTGCGGCTCGATCACCGGCGCGCCAAAAATCCGTGCCATGGAAATCCTGCACGATCTGGAAGGCACGCCGCGCGACGCCTATTGCGGCGCCATCGGCTGGATCGCACCCGGCGGCACGATGCGCTTTTCCGTGGCGATCCGCACCATCTCGCTCTTTTCCGGCGGCGAGGCCGTCTACAATGTCGGCGGCGGCGTCGTCTTCGATTCGACGGCTGAGGAGGAGTATCAGGAGTGTCTGCTGAAAGCGCGCTTCGCGACGGGAACACCGCCGACTTCCAGCTGATCGAGACCATGCGCTGGCAACCCGGCTCGGGCTTCCTGCGCTTCGATCGCCACCTTGCTCGCCTCTATGGCTCGGCAGCTGAACTCGGCTTCGTCTGCGACCCGCAAAGGATCGGCGACGTGCTGGGCAATGCGGTCAGCGGATCCGGCATAGCGTTGCGCACCCGCCTGGCTTTGTCGCGCGACGGCGAAGCGACCGCCTCGGCACAGCCCTATGAACCGCTCGCCGCCGACAAGGTCTGGACGCTGCGGCTGGCGCGCACAAGGCTCGATTCGCACGACACGCTGCTGCGCCACAAGACCAGCCGGCGGCAGCTCTACACGCATGCCCGCGCCGAATATCTCATCACCCAGGCCGACGAGGTGCTGCTGGCCAATGAGCGCGGCGAGATCTGCGAAGGCACCATCACCAACCTATTCGCCGATCTAGGCGATGGTATGCTGGCGACGCCGCGGCTCGACTGCGGCTTGCTGCCTGGCGTACTGCGCGCCGAGCTTCTGGATGAAGGCCGCGCCCGCGAAGCGATCTACAGCTACGGCGATCTGCAGTCGGCCAAGACGATCTTTGTCGGCAATTCGCTGCGCGGCTTGATTCCCGCCAAGCTGGCGTGACCGGGAGAATGCTATGTTCGTCGTTTCGCTGAACTACAAGGTGCCGCTGACCGAGATCGACCGCTTGCAGGCGGCCCATATCGAATGGCTGAAGGCCTGCTATGCGGACGGCATCTTCGTCGCCTCCGGCCCGAAGAAACCGAGAACCGGCGGCATCATCATCGCGCAATGCCCGCGCGAAGTGCTCGACGCCAGGCTGGCAGCGGATCCCTTCGCCATGGCCAACGCAGCCGACTATGATGTCACCGAATTCCTAGCGAGGCTGACCACCGCCGTCCTGGACGATTTCAGGGAAGTATGAGCTTGGCCGGGGCGCTGCCCACCCATACGCCCTATGACGGCTCGTCGAAACTCTTCAGCATCGGCCTGAAGCCGCTCGATCCGGCAGACTGGATCGAGGTCGACGACCTTCTGCTGCCGTATCTCGCCGAGAAGCGCCGGCTCTATGCCGAGATCCCCGAGCGGGTTTTCGTCGAGGAGGACGGCACGCGGGACGCTCAGCAGGAAGTGCTGGAATTGCTCGGCACGCATCTGCCGGACAGATTTCCCGATACCTATCGGCGCACCGACGCGGGCATCGAAGTCGTGGGCATGGAGAGCCATTTCGCCATCCCCGCCGGTCTCGACGGCGCACCGCTCGTCGCCGCCTCGCTGTTGGTCCAGGAAGACCTGATCCTGATGCGCCGTAGCGACAACGGCTGGCGGCTCGTCGCCGGTTCGTTGTGCTTTCCCTCATCCTGGCTGCTGGTCGAGAAGTTCGGCCGGCCGCTGCAGGATATCCACGCGCCGGTGCCGGGCTTCGGTCCGGGTACCCGCCCAGCCGAGCTGATCAACCGCATGTTCGACGGCCTCCAGGGCCAGGCAGTCGAGCGCTTCAACTGGTCGATCCAGGCCGACAATGCGCTCTATCATCCGCTGTCCAATGTCGAGCGCATCGACCGCGCCACCAACCGGCCGACACGCTTCCCCGATGGTGACGTCAGGGCGCACGCCTTCATCCGCGTGGAGCGTCAGACGTTGCGCAAGCTGCCGTCCTCGCGCGACATCCTGTTCACCATCCGCATCCACCTCGACCCGCTCGCCGTGCTGGATCGGCACCCGGACCGGGCGACGCTCGCACTGTCCTTTGCCGCCCAGCTCGAAGCGCTCGATCTCGACCAGCTCGACTACAAGGGCCTGACATCGGACCGCGACCGGCTGATCGAACGATTGAAGACAATGGCCGGCTGAAGCCGGCTACAGGCTGCACGCCAGAAAATCAACGAACGCCCTTGCCCTGACGCTGGCCTTGCGTCCGGCCGGAAACAGCGCCCACAATTCAACGGGCGGCAGCGCCCAGTCGACCAGGATCGGCCGAACCGCACCGCTGCGCAGTTCCGCGTCGAACATCCATTCGGAGCCGACCGTGAAGCCGATGCCGGCAAGTACTGCCTCACGTATCCCTTCGGCGGAAGTCACGCGCAGCCGCCCTTGGCCGGCAAGCGAAACCTCTTCGGCGCCTCGCCGGAATGTCCAGCGATTGGAAGTGCCTGCTCGGACGAAAAGGATCGCCTCGTGCCGCGACAGCTCATCGGGCGCGATGGGTTCGCCCTCGCGTGCCAGGTAGGAGGGCGCCGCCACCACGAGGCGACGACAGGTGGCGATCTTGCGCCCGATTTGAGCGGGGGCGAAGCTTTCACCCAGTCGCAGCATGACATCCACCCCTTCCTCGACGAGGTCGACGTTCCTGTCGTCCATCGCCACCTCGACGTCGAGCCTCGGGTGAGCGTCCAGGAAGGCTTTCAGCCTCGGAACGATATGCAGGCGACCGAAGGTTACCGACGTACCGATGCGCAGCAACCCGGTGAGCGCCGCCGCAGTGCCACGCGCCGCGTTCTCTGCTTCGTCGGCCTCGTCGACCGCGCGCTTGGCGCCTTCATAGAAGCTGAGGCCCGCATCGGTCGGCGAGAGACCTCGGGTGGTGCGCGACAGCAGGCGAACGCCGAGCCGTTCCTCGAGCTGCGCGATGGCCTTCGAGACGGCAGGCTGCCCGACGCGCAAATGCCGCGCGGCCGCCGAGAACGAGCCGGTTTCGATGACCCTTATGAAGGTGTTCATCACCATGAGCCTGTCCATCTATTCCACCTTGGAATTAGTTATATGGCATTACTCACTCTACCTGACCCATCCAGGAATGGCCAATTGGTCGATTGTCAAATCCATCCATCCATTCGGAGAACCAAAATGGGCAAGCTCAACAACAAGGTCGCCATCGTCACCGGCGCCGCGCGAGGCATCGGTGCGGGCATCGCCAAACGGCTGGCGGCGGAAGGCGCCGCCGTCGTGGTTAACTACGCCTCCAGCCGTGAGGCTGCAGAACGCACGGTCAAGGAGATCGTCGCTGCCGGTGGCAAGGCGACTGCGGTTCGGGGTGACGTGGCCGAGGCCGCCGAAGTCGAGAAGATGTTCGAGGCCGCCGAGATCGCATTCGGCAAGCCAAGCATTCTGATCAACAACGCCGCGACCGCCAGCTTTGGCACTTTCGAGGAAGCCAGCGAGGCGGATTATCGGCGGCTCTTCGACACCAACGTACTGGGCACGATCCTGACCACAAAGGCTGCCATGCGCCACTTCCCCGAGACCGGCGGCAGCATCGTCAACATCGGCACGATCTCGAGCTGGAACCCGGTGCCAAACACCAGCCTGTATTCGGCCAGCAAAGCGGCGATCGATACGCTGACGCTTAGCCTGTCGAGAGAACTCGGAGCCCGCAACATCCGTGTCAACATCGTGGCGCCTGGCTATACCCATACCGAAATGACCGAAGGTATGGTTGGCACCGATTTCGGCAATATGCTGATCGCTGGCGTCCCCCTTGGCCAGCGCTTCGGCAAGCCGGACGACATCGCCCCGACGGTGGCCTTCCTCGCCTCGGACGAGGCGGCGTGGCTGACCGGCGAACGCATCAACGCGTCCGGCGGCGCTCGCTGATACGACGCCGGCTTAACATCCGCCATCGGGCGGCCATGGCCTCCCGGTGGCATCGCCGAGCACTTCCACAGCGGCGTTCCCAGGCGTTTCGCTGCTTTTCCCTTTATTGTGACAATGATCTATGGTTTGTCGCGCCGCGGCCAAGCGGCTGTTCCGGAGTGTTTTTTGAGGAGTGCTCGATAAAATGGCGAATGAAAACTGGCCCGTTTATGGTGAGATCACCGGCCCTGTGGTGATGATCGGCTTCGGCTCGATCGGACGGGGGACGCTGCCGCTCATCGAACGCCATTTCACGTTCGACAAGTCGCGCATGACGGTCCTCGACCCACGCGACACCGACCGCAAGCTGCTCGACGAGCGCGGCATCGCCTTCGTCCAGGACGCAGTGACCGAGAAGAACTACAAGAAGCTTTTGACGCCGCTTCTGACCAATGGCGGCGGCCAGGGCTTTTGCATCAACCTATCGGTCGATACCGGCTCGGTGGACCTGATGCGGCTCTGCCGCAAGCTCGGCGTGCTCTACATCGACACCGTCGTCGAGCCATGGCTCGGTTTCTATTTCGATGCCCAGGCCGACAATGCCAGCCGCACCAACTACGCGCTGCGCGAAGCGATGATCAAGGAAAAGCACGACAAGCCCGGCGGCGCGACGGCGGTCTCCACCTGCGGCGCCAATCCCGGCATGGTCTCGTGGTTCGTCAAGCAGGCGCTGGTCAACCTCGCTACCGATCTTGGCCTCGAGTTTTCTGAGCCTACGCAGGATGACCGCGAGGGCTGGGCCAAGCTGATGAAGAAGGCCGGCGTCAAGGGCATCCACATCGCCGAGCGCGACACCCAGCGCGCCAAGAAGCCGAAGCCGATGGCTGTGTTCTGGAACACATGGTCGGTCGAGGGCTTCATTTCCGAGGGCCTGCAGCCTGCCGAGCTCGGCTGGGGCACGCATGAGACGTGGATGCCGAAGAACGCCAAGAAGCACAAGCACGGTTCGAAGGCCGCCATCTACCTGGAGCAGCCCGGCGCCAACACGCGCGTGCGTTCATGGTGCCCGACGCCAGGGCCGCAATACGGCCTCCTTGTCACGCACAACGAGGCGATCTCGATCGCCGATTTCTTCACCGTGCGCTCCAGGAAGGGCAAGGTTCAATACCGCCCGACCTGCCACTATGCCTATCATCCCTGCAATGACGCGATGCTGTCGCTAGACGAGATGTTCGGCGCCGCTGGCAAGCCTCAGCCGGTGCACCACGTGCTCGACGAGAACGAATTGGTCGATGGTGTCGACGAACTCGGCGTGCTGCTCTACGGCCACGACAAGAATGCCTACTGGTACGGCTCACATCTTTCGCTGGCCGACGCGCGCAAGCTGGCGCCCTATCAGAACGCCACCGGTATGCAGGTCACCTCGGCGGTTCTCGCCGGCATGGTCTGGGCACTGGAAAACCCTGAAGCCGGCATCGTCGAGGCCGACGAGATGGACTACAAGCGCTGCCTGGAAGTGCAGTCGCAATATTTGGGACCGGTCGAAGGCCACTACACCGACTGGACGCCGCTCGATAACCGCCCCGGCCTGTTCCCGGAAGACCTCGACCGCAGCGACCCGTGGCAATTCCGCAACATCCTCGTCCGATAGCAGCCCCGTCAGCATGCCTCGTTGCCTTGCAATCGCCCGGAAATCAGGCGATTGAAGGGATGCGGACTGAGGAGAGGATTTTTTAAAATGAACATTGCGCGCAAGATTGTTTGGATGAGCGTTGCGGCAGCCACTGCAGTGGGGCTTGCTGGCTGTACGACCAGCGGCCCGGATGGACCGCCGATGGCGGCTTCGCCGAAAGGCGTCGAAGGCTCCTGGATCGACGCCAAGGGCACCGGCCTTTCGACCTTCGCCAGCGGCACCTTCACGACCGTCGCCACCGACACCGGCCAGAAGCTTGCCGATGGCAGCTACACCATGACCGGCGCCACGTCGGTGCAGATCAATGGCACGTCGCTGATCCGCCAGACCGCGGTCAGCTTCAACTGCCTGATGGTGTCGACAAGCCAGCTCAACTGCACCAGCTCCAGCGGCCAGAACTTCGTGCTGACACGGCGCACCTGAGCCAGCGAGTATTCGGTTCCCCAAGGGGACGGCGGCCATCGGCCGCCGTCCCTTTTTTATGCCGGCAAAAGTCCCCGGATTTCCGCTTGCGTCATCTGGAACGCGATGGGAACATGGTTCCAAACGCCGACTGTTATGTTCCAGTCAAGCAAGAGCGTTAAACGCCTCTGATCAGCCTTCCGGGAGACGAAGATGAAGAAATTTGCCGCCATTGCCGCCCTCTCCGCCTCGACGCTCGCTCTGTCGTCCGGCTCATCCTTTGCCGACTACACGCTGAACATCCTGCACATCAACGACTGGCACAGCCGCATCGAAGGCAACAACAAATATGAATCAACCTGCTCGGCCGATGAGGAGACCAAGGGCGAGTGCATTGGCGGCGCGGGCCGGCTGATCACCGCGATCGCCCAGGAACGCAAGAAGCTGGAAGGCCAGAACGTGCTGCTGCTCAGCGCCGGCGACAATTTCCAGGGATCGCTGTTCTACACGACCTACAAAGGCAAGGTCGAAGGCGAATTCCTCAACGAGATGAAGTTCGACGCCATGGCGCTCGGCAACCATGAATTCGACGATGGCGAGACGGCGTTGGCGCCGTTCCTCGACATGATCAAGTTCCCGGTGCTCGGCGCCAATGTGAAGGCCAACGCGCAATCCAAGCTCGGCGACCGCGTCAAGCCGTCTGTTGTCGTCGAGGTCGGTGGCCAGAAGATCGGCATCATCGGCGCGGTGACCAATGACACCCCGGAACTCGCTTCCCCCGGCCCCAACATCACCATCGAGGACGACGTCAAGTCGATCACCGCCGAGGTCGAGAAGCTGAAGGGCGAAGGCGTCAACAAGATCATCGCCGTGACCCATATCGGCTACAAGCGCGAGCGCGACGTCATCGCCAAGATCCCGGGCATCGACGTGGTCGTCGGCGGCCACAGCCACTCGCTGCTGTCGAACACCGACCCGAAGGCGGAGGGACCCTACCCGACGATGGTCGACAATCCCGACGGCTACAAGGTGCCGGTCGTGCAGGCGGCGTCCTATTCCAAATATCTCGGCGAATTCAAGGTGGTGTTCGACGACAACGGCGTCGTCAAATCGGCCAGCGGCGACCCGATCTTTCTCGACAAGTCGATCACTCCCGACCCGGCTGTGCTCGCCCGCATCAAGGAGCTTGGCGCGCCGATCGAGGCGTTGAAGAACAAGGAAGTGGCCGAGACCACCGACGTCATCGACGGCAGCCGCGAGAACTGCCGCACCCGTGAGTGCGCGATGGGCAACCTCGTCTCCGACGCCATCCTCGACCGCGTCAAGGGACAGGGCGTCGAGATCGTCATCTCCAATGGCGGCGGCCTGCGTGCCTCGATCGACAAAGGCACCGTCACCATGGGCGAGGTGCTGACCGTGCTGCCGTTCCAGAACACGCTGGCAACCTTCCAGATTTCCGGCAAGGACCTGGTGGCCGGCCTCGAGAACGGCCTCAGCCAGATCGAGGACGGCGCCGGCCGCTTCCCGCAGGTCGCCGGCCTGAAATATTCCTTCGACAAGTCGGTTGCGCCCAATGCCGGTCGCGTCAAATCGGTGGAAGTCATGGAAGGCGGCGCCTGGACGCCGATCAATCCCGACAAGGACTACCTCGTCGCCACCAACAACTATGTCCGCCAGGGTGGCGACGGCTACAAGATCTTCGCCGACAAGGCCAAGAACGCCTATGACTACGGTCCGGGCCTCGAACAGGTGGTTGCCGACTATCTCGGCGCGCACCGGCCCTACACGCCAAAGCTCGATGGCCGCATCACGGAGATCGCCGCGACCGTCGCGGCGGCGCCGGCGGCCGAGCCGGCCAAGCCTGCCGAAGCAGCAAAGCCCGCTGAGGCCGCACCGGCCGCGGAACCGGCCAAGCCTGCGGAAGCGGCACCGGCGCCCGCCCCCGCCGAACCGGCAAAGCCGGCAGAGGCCGCGCCGACCGAAAGCAGCCATGTCATCGTTGCCGGCGACACCTATTGGGATCTGGCAAAGAAGGCCTATGGCGACGCGACCAAATGGAAGCTGATCTATGAGGCAAACAAGGGCCAAAGGCCTCATCGGCTTGCGCTTGGCGCAACCCTGACCATCCCGCCAAAGTAACGTCGCTGCGCCTCTTTCAACGACGCGCCCGCCCGGGAAGCCGGGCGGGTTTTTTCGTTGCCTGCTAAGGTGCGGCCAGACGCTGCATTGAAAACTGGCGTGGCATCGCTAGTTTCGCGCCGTATCCGGAGACTAGGTATGACCCTATCCAACCCTGCCGATCCCAAAGCCGCGAAGGCCGGCGGCCCGTTGCCCGCCGGGCATCCGTCGGTCAAGGCTGGCAAGGTCGGGGTCATGCTGGTCAATCTCGGCACGCCGGATGGCACCGATTTCAAGCCGATGTGGCGCTATCTGCGTGAATTCCTGTCCGATCCACGCGTCATCGAGCTCAACAAGGCGATCTGGTATCCGATCCTCTATGGGCTGGTGCTCACCAGGCGGCCGAAGGCGTCGGGCGCCAACTACGCCCGGATCTGGAACCGGGAGAGGAACGAGTCGCCCTTGCGCACCTACACCCGCGCCCAGGGCGAGAAGCTGGCCGAGGCGTTGCGCGACCTGCCCGAGGTCGTGGTCGACTGGGCGATGCGCTACGGCAACCCTTCGACCGCGAGCATCGCCCAGGGGCTGGTCGAAAAGGGTTGCGACCGCATTCTTTCATTCCCGCTCTATCCGCAGTACTCGGCGACCACCACCGCCACCGCCAACGACCAGCTGTTTCGTGCCCTGATGAAGATGCGCCGCGCACCGGCCATCCGCAGCGTGCCGCCTTACTACGATGAACCGGTCTACATCGAAGCGCTGGCGCGTTCGATCGAGCGGCATCTGGCCACGCTGGATTTCGAACCGGAGGTTGTCATTGCCTCCTTTCACGGCATCCCGAAACCCTATTTCGAGAAAGGCGACCCTTATCATTGCCACTGCCAGAAAACGACGCGGCTGTTGCGCGAACGGCTCGGCTGGGATGACAACAAACTGATCATCACCTTCCAGTCGCGCTTCGGCGCGCAGGAATGGCTGCAGCCCTACACCGACAAGACCGTGGAGAAACTGGCCAGGGACGGGGTGAAGTCGATCGCCATCGTCAATCCGGGCTTTTCGGTCGACTGCATCGAGACGCTGGACGAGATCGGCCGCGAGGCGGCCGAGACCTTCCATCACGCGGGCGGCAAGAACTTCGCCCACATCCCATGCCTCAACGACAGCGCCGAGGGGATGGCGGTGATCGAGGCGATGGTACGGCGCGAACTGTCCGGCTGGGTCTGACACCGGAACAACACAAGCTCCGGGGCGTTGTGCAGCACCTCCGGAGACTTTGATGCCTCGCAAACTTGACCTCAGAAGCGGCCGGCCCGTCTGGTCCGCCTACCGGGCGCCTGCTGTCCCGACGGCCGCGCTGACCCGTGACGCCAAGGCTGACGTGCTGATCGTCGGCATGGGCATCAGCGGCGCCATGACGGCCGAGGCGCTGACGGCGCACGGCCATGCGGTGATCTGCATCGACCGGCGCGGCCCGCTGAAAGGCTCGACGTCCGCAACCACTGCTCTCGTGCAGTTCGAAATCGACCAGCCGCTTTCGATACTCTCGAAGATGATCGGCAAGACCTCGGCGGAGCAGGCCTGGCGGCGCTCGCGGCTCGCCGTTTCCAACCTCGCTGCCCGCATTGCCGAACTCGACATCAACTGCAGCCCGAGCCGCAACCCGTCGCTCTATCTGGCGGGCACGCTGCTCGGCCCGTCGGAACTCCGTGACGAAGCCGACGCTCGAAGACAGGCAGGCATCGCCGCGACCTATCTCACGGCGGCACCGCTGGCGGAGAAATTCGGCATCGACCGCGAAGCCGCCATCCTCAGCCACGGCAACATCGCGCTTGATCCGCGCAAGCTGACAGCCGGGCTGCTGCTGAAGGCCTCGCAGCGCAAGGCACGCTTCTATGCTCCCGTCGAAGCGACGGCGATCGAGGACAGTGCCGACGAGGTGGTCGTGGCAACCAGGGATGGGCCCACCATCACGGCACGGCATGTTGTTCTGGCCACCGGCTACGAACTCGTCGACATCGTGCCGGCGGCGGCCCACCGGATCATCTCGACATGGGCGATCGCGACACGCCCGCAACCGCGAAAGATCTGGCCGCGCTCAGCGTTCATCTGGGAGGCGTCGGACCCGTACCTTTACATGCGCGCGACATCAGATGGCAGGGTCGTCTGCGGCGGCGAGGACGAGGACTTTGTCGACGAGACGCGGCGCGACGAGTTGATCGCCGACAAGAGTGCAAGCATCGCCGAAAAACTTGGCCGCCTGTTCCCGCATCTCGACGTCAGGCCGGAATTCGCCTGGACCGGTTCGTTCGGCACCACGACCACCGGCCTGCCCTATATCGGCGCCATTCCCAGGCACCCGCGCATCCATGCCGTGATGGGTTACGGCGGCAACGGCATCACCTTCTCGCAGATCGCTTCCGAGATTGTCTCGGCCTCGATCAACGGGCGGAGCGACACGGATGCAGGGTTGTTTGCCTTCAACCGTCGATAGCAGACCCACAAACAATCCATCATCACCTGATTGTAACGTTCCTGAAACACACTTAAGTCTTTGGTGAAGCCGGCTGCGCGAGAATGGCTTTCGCGGCCTGCCTCTGAGGGAGAGCCAAATGGATTTCAGTGGTTTCGATATTGCGGTCATTGTTCTGGTCGCGCTTGTCGTGCTGGTGCTGTTCAAAGGCATCAAGACAATTCCGCAAGGCTATAACTATACGGTCGAACGTTTTGGCCGTTACACCAAGACACTGAGTCCAGGCCTCAATCTCATCACGCCTTTCGTCGACCGCATCGGCGCCAAGATGAACATGATGGAGCAGGTGCTCGACGTTCCGAGCCAGGAAATCATCACCCGCGACAACGCCATCGTCGGGGTCGACGGCATCGCCTTCTACCAAATCCTCAATGCGGCGCAGGCCGCCTACCAGGTTGCCGGACTGCAGAACGCCATCCTCAACCTGACAATGACCAACATCCGTACCGTCATGGGCTCGATGGACCTCGACGAGCTGCTGTCGAACCGCGACGCCATCAACGAGCGCCTGCTGCGCGTCGTCGACGAAGCCGCGCATCCGTGGGGCATCAAGATCACCCGCGTCGAGATCAAGGACATCAACCCGCCGGCCAACCTCATCGAATCGATGGGCCGCCAGATGACGGCCGAGCGCAACAAGCGCGCGCAGATCCTCGCCGCCGAAGGCCTCAAGCAGTCGCAGATCCTCGAGGCCGAGGGCCGCAAGGAAGCCGCCTTCCGCGACGCCGAGGCGCGCGAGCGTTCTGCCGAAGCCGAAGCGCGCGCCACGCAAGTGGTGTCGGAAGCGATCTCGAAGGGCGATGTGCAGGCGCTGAACTACTTTGTGGCGCTGAAATACACCGAAGCACTTGGCAGGATCGGCACAGCCACCAACAGCAAGATCGTGCTGATGCCGATGGAAGCCTCGTCGCTGATCGGCACGCTTGGCGGTATCGGCGAGATCGCCAAGGAAGTCTTCCGCAGCGATGGCACGGCCGGCGCGCAAAGGCAGGCCGCACGCCCGCCGGTGGTTCGCCCAAGCGAGAACTGAGGGGCATACTCCCATGTTGGACCGCATCATTTCCGAACTCGGCCCGTGGAACTGGATGGTTCTGGGCTTCGTCCTGCTGGTGATGGAAATCATCGCGCCAGGCATCTTCATGCTGTGGATCGGCATCGCCGCCCTGATCATCGGCGCGGTGTCGCTGTTGATCTGGGATGCCGGTTTCTGGACCTGGCAAGTCCAGGTCCTCGCCTTCCTGGCGCTGTCGCTGGTCTCGGCCTATGTCGGCAAGAAGCTGGTCGGTGGTCACGATGATCCGACCGACCAGCCGCTGCTCAACCGGCGCGGCGCGCAGATGGTCGGCAAGATGGCAACGCTAGCCGAACCGATCCGGGACGGGCGTGGCCGCATCAAGCTGGGCGATACGCTGTGGCGTGTCTCCGGCCCGGACCTGCCGGCAGGCACGCAGGTGCGGGTGACGGCTGCGGCCGACACGGATCTGGAACTGACCGTGGAGCGGGTCTGAACGCCTAGGCTGCGCCGATGCGCAGGAGATCGTGCAGGTGGATGAGGCCCACCGGCCGTCTGCCTTCCACCACCATCAGACTGGTGATGGCTGAACTGTTGATCGTCTGCAGCGCCGTTGCCACGAGCGTATCCGGCGACGCCGTTTTCGGTCCTTTTGTCATCACCTCATCCACCGTCATCGCCAGCAGATTGCTGCCGATGTGACGCCTTATGTCACCGTCGGTGATGATGCCGGCCAGCGCGCCGTCGGAGTCGGTGATCGCCACGCAGCCAAATCCCTTGCGCGACAGTTCCAGGATCGCGTCCTGCATGCCGGTGCCCGTGACCACCAGCGGCAGCCTGTCGCCAACATGCATGATCTGGCGGATCTGCGTCAGGTTGGCGCCGAGCTGGCCACCAGGATGGAAAGTACGGAAATGGTCCGGCGTGAAGCCGCGTGCTTCGAGCAGGGCGATCGCCAGCGCATCGCCCATCACCAGTTGCAGCAGCGTCGACGTCGTCGGCGCCAGGCCGTGTGGACAGGCCTCAGGCGCGCGGGGCAGCAGCAGCACCACGTCCGCGGCCCGCGCGAGCGCCGATGTCTCTCCGGCGGTGATGGCGATAAGCGGAATGGAGAAGCGTCTGGAATAGGCGACAATGCCCATCAGTTCCCTGCTCTCACCCGACCACGACATGGCGATGATGGCATCGTCCCTGGCAATCATACCGAGATCGCCGTGATTGGCTTCGGCGGGATGGACGAAAAAGGCCGGTGTGCCGGTCGAGGCCAGCGTCGCCGCGATCTTCGAACCAATATGGCCGCTTTTGCCCACGCCGGTGACGATCAGCCGACCCTCGATCTTCGAGATCATCTCGACGGCCTGGGCGAAAGGCTCAGCCAGTCCGTTCTCGAGTGCCTCGGCAAGGGCCGCGACACCAGCCTGCTCCGTTGCCACCGTTCTCAGTGCCGAAGCGATCGAGGCTTGCCTGTCCAAAGGCTTCTTATTCAGGGATCCCGCATGCATGGCTGATGCGATTAGCGCGTTGCCGCCCGCCTGTCCAACAGAAATGGCCCCACGATGGCTAGGGACAACGACAAGCAGGCAATCAAAAGGCCTAACGCACGCCGCA
Source organism: Mesorhizobium sp. P2_E6 (assembly GCF_056403835.1). Taxonomy (NCBI): domain Bacteria; kingdom Pseudomonadati; phylum Pseudomonadota; class Alphaproteobacteria; order Hyphomicrobiales; family Phyllobacteriaceae; genus Mesorhizobium; species Mesorhizobium sp. P2_E6. The sequence goes on along the minus strand of NZ_JBFUEQ010000007.1, from coordinate 274,286 downwards.
TGAAACCCTTTGGAAATCGGTACTTGAGGCCGCTGACGACCTCCAGCCTCAACCCTCCGTTAACCATCCCCATTTACGGTTCGGTAAGTATGGCGCGCGTGCGCCGCGCAAGCAGTGGTGACGATGTCCGGGGGCCAGCCAGAAAAATCAGGAGGACGAAAGGGCAAGGCTGCCTGCGCCTTGCTGCTGGCGACCAGCATGCTTGCCTTGCTGCGCCCGACGGCGCTCCATGCCCAGGAAACGGAGCTGCGCGGCGAGGTTTCCGAAACGGCAATCCTGTCCGACCAGCAGCGCAAGGCGAGACAGCTGGCTCTGGCAGCCCAAGGCCAGCAGGCTCCGGTCAACGCGGCGCAGGACAATGCGCCGGCACGAACCTACCTGCCGGCCAGCGCCGGCGCGGTGCCTGATGACACGGACGCCGGCGCCGCGACTGCGACCGGCAGCGTGTTCGATCCGCCTTCGGCGACCGACGATGCCTCCGCCGATGCCGCGGCACCGCCAAAACCTCACCGCCGGCCATCGACTGCCAGACAAAGTGCGGCGGATCCGGCCAAGGACAAGGCGACCGGCAAGTCGAGGAAGAAAAAGTCGACGACCGCGGCCACGGACGCCACGACCACGGGCGCCATCACCTCTACGACGGACGACGACACCACCGAAACGGATCAGGAGGCGGCCAACCGCCGCGCCGTCACCATCGACAGCGTCGACAGGCAAGAGCTTGACCGCGGCGCCGAACGCACCGCCTCCATCGAAGGCCAGGACAAGAAGGCCGAGGACGATCCGTTTGCCGCCACCGGCGTCAAATGGGGCTCTTTCGTCATTCGGCCGACGATCGAACAGGGCCTGACCGCCACCTCGAACGGCGATGCGAGCAGTGCCGGCACGTCGGCGCTGCTGTCCGAGACGGCGCTGCGCTTTTCCGCCGCCTCCGACTGGCGCGAGAACTCGGCGACGATCGACGGCTACGGCCTTTTCCGCGAGACCGTGTCGGGCTATTCGGTTCATGATGAGCAGGGCCGCATAGAAGGCCAGCTCAACGTCGACCTCGACAATGAGCTGCGCGCCATCGCCAAGCTCGGTTACGAGGCCGTGCCGGAATCGGCCTCCTCGCCGGACGCCATTGCTGGCGTCAACACGCAGCCGCTGCGGCAGACCGTGGACGGCAGCCTCGGCATCGAGAAGGACGTTGGCAAGATGCGCTATGCGTTGACCGGCGCGGTGACGCACGATTTCTATGGCGACGCCGAGCTTTCGGACGGCACCTCGTTGTCGCAGAAGGACCGCGACTCCACGCTCTATACGGCAACCCTGCGCACCGGCTACGAGATTTCTCCGGCACTCACCCCCTTCACCGAAATCGAGGCCGGTCACCGGACCTATGATCAACGCATCGACACCGATGGCTTCGAGCGCTCCTCGACGCGCCTCGGGGGCCGCGCCGGCCTTGAGCTCGACATGGGCGAGAAGCTGTCGGGCGAATTCTCGGCCGGCTGGCTGCGGGAGGCGATCGACGACGATCGGCTCGAAGTGATTTCAGGGGCGACCGTCAACGCCGACCTCAAATGGTCTCCGGAACGCGGCACCACGATCGGCCTGACCGGCCTGACCACCGTCGAGCCCACGACCATCGCCGGGCAAAGCGGCGATATCCTTTATTCAGGCCGCTTGACGGGCGAGCGGCAGATCCGCGCCAACCTCACCGGAAATGCGGCTCTGGGCCTTGATTGGCGCGATTATGTCGGCGTCGACGGCCATGACAGGACCCTGAGCGCCGAGGCCGGCCTGACATGGTGGCTGAACCGCTATGCCGGCCTCACCACCCGGGTGAGGACCGAAAAGCTGACCAGCAACCTGCCGGGCCGCGACTACACCGCCAACAGCATCTTCCTCGGCGTGAAGGTGCAGCGCTGAGCACTGCGCCAGGAAGCGTATGTCGAGATTCAGATCAGGCCGAGTCGAGAGCGATGGATTCCGAGAACCGGAGCGGAGCGTACGTTGGGTACGTCAGCACCGGAAGCGCAGGAAACCGTCGCTCGCAGGCCGGCCTCACCTGAATATCGACATAGCCTTAGAAAGCGGCGCCGCGACGCTCTGATGGTTTCAGCTCGTCGAGAAGCGTGCGGATGACGCCGGCCATGTTCTCGTTCATGTCGCTGCGCCACAGCGCGAAGGCGACATTGGCCTCGACGAAGCCTTCCGGCGATCCGCAATCAAAGGTACGGCCCTGATAGTGGTAGCCATAGAAGGGCTGCTGCTTTTCCAGCTTCAGCATCGCGTCGGTGAGTTGGATCTCGTTGCCGGCGCCCTTTTCCTGGCCTTCCAGGATCTTGAATATCTCGGGCTGCAGGATGTAGCGGCCGTTGATGTAGAGATTGGACGGTGCGGTGCCGGTCTTCGGCTTTTCCACCATCTCGGTGATGCGGAAGCCGTGATGCGTGTCCTCGCCACGGCCGACGATGCCGTATTTGTGGGCTTCGGCCGGGTCGCATTCCTGCACCGCGATGATGTTGTTGCCGGTTTCCTGGTAGAGCTCGACCATGTCCTTCATGCAGCTCTGTTCCGACTGCATTATCATGTCGGGCAACAAAAGGGCGAACGGTTCGTCGCCGACCAGCTCGCGCGCGCACCAGACGGCATGGCCAAGGCCGAGCGGCACCTGCTGGCGGGTGAAGCTGGTCTGCCCTGGCGCAGGCTGCAGGCGCTGCAGGCGGGCGAGCTGGTCGTCCTTGCCGCGCTGGGCCAGCGTGTCATAGAGCTCGAACTGGACGTCGAAATGGTCCTCGATGACGGCCTTGTTGCGGCCGGTGACGAAGATGAAATGCTCGATACCGGCCTCGCGCGCCTCATCCACCACATATTGGATCACTGGCCGGTCGACGACCGTCAGCATTTCCTTGGGGATGGCCTTGGTGGCCGGGAGAAACCGTGTGCCGAGACCGGCGACCGGGAAGACTGCCTTGCGAACTCTCTTCATGCTGTCAATTATCCATTTGATGGCCTGCTCCGCAATCCCYGTTTCAAGACATTTTCATGCCGGAATTGAGGACTACCGAGCAACTGAGGGGAACATGCCCCGGTAAAGCTTTGAGGCGTCTTTTCGTTCCCGGCAGCACCTATGGTAAACTAATTCCTAACCTGGTTCGGCGATGAATGGTCTTTCCTGAGACAGAGAAAGGGGAAAAGATGTCCGTTCGCAGTGCCGCAAAGCGTTTTACCAGCGTCATCGCGGCAGTCAGCCTCTCGCTCGCCCTGCTGATGCCCGGCCCGGCTTTCGCCGATGCCGGTTTCCGGCAGTGGGTCGCCGGCTTCCGCGCCACAGCCGTGCAGAGCGGCGTTTCCGGTGCCCTCTACGACCAGGCCTTCAGGGACATCAGGGATATCGACCCGGTAGTGCTGGAAAAGGCGCGTACGCAGCCTGAATTCACCGCACCTGCCTGGGACTATTTCGACAACCGCGTCCATGACCAGTCTGTCGCCGTCGGCCAGCAAATGGCCAAGAAGTGGAAGCCATGGCTGGACAGGATCGAGGCCAGGTTCGGCGTCGACCGCTACATCCTGCTCGCCATCTGGTCGATGGAATCGAACTATGGCGAAATCCTCAAGCGCGACGACATCATGCGCAACGTCGTGCGCTCGCTGGCGACCCTGGCCTATGCCGATCCGAAGCGGGCAAAATTCGCCCGCACCCAGTTGATCGCCGCGCTGAAGATCCTGCAGACCGGCGATATCGACGAAAGCCATCTGAGCGGATCCTGGGCCGGCGCCATGGGCCACACCCAGTTCATCCCGACCAGCTATCTGCACTATGCCGTCGACATGGACGGCAACGGCAAGCGCGACATCTGGAATTCGATCCCCGATGCGCTGGCGACAGCGGCCAACCTGTTGAAGAAGAATGGCTGGCAGGCCGGCAAGACCTGGGGCTATGAGGTCACCTTGCCGGCCGGCAAGCTTCCTGGCGGTTCTAAGACGCTGTCGCAATGGCAGGCTCTCGGCGTTGCCAGGGCCAACGGCAAGCCGTTCAAGAACGGCTCCGACAAGGCGACGCTGAAAGTGCCGGACGGCCGCGGCGGGCCAGCCTTCCTGATGGTCAAGAATTTCTCGGTCATCAAGGCCTACAACAATGCCGACAAATATGCGCTCGCCGTCGGTCTTCTCGCCGACGAAATCGCCGGCTCCAGCGGTCTCGTGCAGGACTGGAAGCGGCCTTTCACCAAGCTCACTTTCGAGGAAAGGCAGGAGCTGCAGAAGCGGCTTTCCCAGCACGGCCTCTACGACGGCAAATTCGATGGCAAGATCGGCGACGGCTCGAAAACCGCCATCATGGCCTTCCAGGCCAAGGCCGGATTGGCCCAGGACGGCTATCCGAGCATGGAAGTGCTGAAGTGGCTCAGGCAGAAATAGGGCCACCTGCAGTGCCACGCGGCCTTTCGGACGCGCAAAGGACACTGTAGCAATCTGTAGGGTGCATGACCTTCGAAAGTCGACGCGACTTTTCAAGGCAGTGCGCCACGGGATGGAGGAAACGATTGGCTTCGGCTGCGCGCATCGCAGGGCTTGTTCGTCGCATGCCGGTGCTGATTCTGGCCGTCGTCGTTATCGCCGTCGGCTTGGCTGGCGCCTTCCACGCGCCGGCCATGGCGCAGGAGCAGCAATACCGCGGCTGGTCGTTGCGCGACTCGTTGCGCGACCTTTTGTTCCCACGCCGCAGCGAGCGGATCGAGCCGCCGCTGAACATCCAGAAGGCGAAGCCAAAGCCGCGCAAACCCCGCGTCCCGCGTGCGCCGGCCGAGCCGCAAATGCCGATCGCCGAGAAAGTCCCGGATGCCCGTACCGTCCTGGTGGTCGGCGATTTCATGGCGTCCGGGCTTGCCGAAGGCCTCGACACCGCCTTTGCCGAGAACACCGGCATCAGGATCGTGGCTCGCAGCAATGGCTCGTCCGGCTTCGTACGCGATGATTTCTACAACTGGCCCGAACAGATCAAGGCGCTGATCGAGACCGAAAAACCGGCCGCCGTCGTCGTCATGCTGGGTTCCAACGACCGTCAGCAGATGAAGGTGGGGGATGTGCGAGAGCAGCCCCGGTCCGAGAACTGGACCAAGGAATACGAGCGCCGCACCGATGCGCTCGGCAAGGCCATCGCCGACGCCAAGGTGCCTTTCCTGTGGGTTGGCATGCCGGCCTTCCGGGTGCCGAAGATGACCTCCGACATGTTGGCCTTCAACGACATCTACCATCAGGCCACCGAAAGCCATGGCGGCGAATTCGTCGACGTCTGGGACGGCTTTGTCGACGAGAACGGCACCTTCGTCACCAGCGGCCCCGACATGAACGGCCAGCCCGTGCGGCTGCGTGCCGACGACGGCATCAACGTCTCGAAGGCCGGCAAGCGCAAGCTCGCCTTCTATACCGAAAAGCCGCTGATGAAGATCCTCGGCCTCGCCGCCCCCGGAAGCGTAACCCCGGCGACCGCACCGGCGGGCGCGCCCGTCGAGGCGCCTGGGCCGGCCGCCGCGCCCATCGTCATCGACCGCACCGCGCCGATGCTGCTCAGCGATCCGGCACTCGACGGCGGCTCCGAACTTCTGGGCGCGGCGCCGCAGCCAACGCCCAATCCGGATCTGCCCGGTGAAAAACTGGTGGTCGAAGGCAAGGCCCCGGAAGCCTCGCCCGGCCGCGCCGACGATTTCTCCTGGCCACCCCGGCCGCAGCCTGCGGCGGCGGTGGCCGCACCCGGCACGACGACGGCGATAAATCCTTAGAAGCTCCCTGAGCCCGTTTCGAAATTCGCTCCCGCGAGCACCGGAAGCGCAGAAAACGCCTCCAGATGGCTGCGGGAGTAGAATTTCCAACGGGCTCAGCTGGGCAGTACGGTGGACCCCATCAAGGCCTCGTCGATCGAGCGCGCCGCCTGGCGACCCTCGCGGATCGCCCAGACGACCAGCGACTGGCCGCGACGCACGTCGCCCGCCGCATAGAGCCTGTCGACGCTGGTCCTATAGTCGCGATCATTGGCTTCGACGTTCCTGGAACGGCGGCTGTCGGTGACGATCTTCATCTGGCCGTCCAATTCCGACACCAGGCCGGCGATGGTCGGGCCGGCAAAGCCAATGGCGATGAAGGCGAGATCTGCTCGGATGACGAATTCGGTGCCGGCGATCGGCTTGCGCTTCTCGTCGACCTCGCAGCACTTGACGCCGGTCAGTTGACCCTCCTCGCCGATGAACTCGAGCGTCGCCACCTGGAATTCGCGCTCCGCCCCTTCGGCCTGCGAGGACGAGGTGCGCATCTTGGTCGCCCAGTAGGGCCATACCGACAGCTTGTCTTCCTTCTCAGGCGGCTGCGGGCGGATGTCGAGCTGGGTAACGCGCACGGCGCCCTGGCGGAAGGCGGTGCCGACGCAGTCGGACGCGGTATCGCCGCCGCCGACGACGACGACATGTTGGCCGCCGGCGATGATCGGATGCGACGGCCAGGCCACGGACTGGATCGGCTCGCCGCCGACCCGCCTGTTCTGCTGCACCAGATAGGGCATCGCATCATGCACGCCGCCGAGATCGTCTCCCGGGATGCCGGCCGCGCGCGGCGTTTCGGAACCGCCGCAATAGAGCACGGCGTCATGTTCGGCGAGCAGCTCGGCAACCGGCTTGTCGACACCGACATTGACGCCGCAATGGAAGGTCACGCCCTCGCCCTGCATCTGCTCGATGCGCCGGTCGATATAGTGCTTCTCGATTTTGAAGTCGGGAATGCCGTAGCGCATCAGCCCGCCCGGCCGGCTTTCGCGCTCATAGACATGAACGTCGTGGCCGGCGCGGCCAAGCTGCTGGGCAGCCGCCATGCCGGCCGGGCCGGAGCCGATGACGGCGACGCGCTTTCCCGTCTTCTTCTCCGGCGGATAGGGCCTGATATGACCGGTCTCATAGGCCTTGTCGGCGATCGCCTGCTCGACCGTCTTGATGGCGACGGGAATGTCCTCGAGGTTCAGCGTGCAGGCTTCCTCGCAGGGCGCGGGGCAGATGCGACCGGTGAACTCCGGGAAGTTGTTGGTCGAATGCAGGTTGCGGATCGCGTTGTCCCAATCGCCATTGTAGACGAGGTCGTTCCAGTCCGGGATCTGGTTGTGGATCGGGCAGCCTGTCGGTCCGTGGCAGAACGGAATGCCGCAATCCATACAGCGCGCGGCCTGTTTCTCGACCTCCTTGTCCGACATCGGCAGCGTGAATTCGCGGAAATGCCGGATGCGGTCGGAGGCCGGCTGGTACTTGTGCACCTGCCGGTCGATTTCGAGAAAGCCTGTTACCTTGCCCATAGTCCAGTTCCTGCTGTCCAGATGGTGCGGTTTTCGCCGCACCCGTTAACCTCTTGAGGCAGCCATGGCAACCTTGCCTTCGAGGTCAAACTTTCGATGAAGGTGGGCCGGGAAACCTGGGCCTCCCGGCAACTGCAAAGTCTATTCCGCCGCCACGCCCATGCGCATGCGTTCCATCTCGATCAGTGCGCGGCGGTATTCGACCGGCATGATCTTGCGGAATTTCGGCCGGAAGGTCGTCCAGTCGTCGAGGATTTCGCGACCGCGCACCGAACCGGTGAAGTGCACATGGTTCGAGATCAGCTGGTAGAGCCGCTCCTCGTCATGGCTGGTCATGTCGCCGGAGACGTCGACGCGACCCTTGTGGTCGAGGTCGCCGCCATGGTGCAGCAGCCTTTCCATCAGGTCGTCTTCTTCCGGAACCGGTTCCAGCTCGACCATCGCCATGTTGCAACGCTCGGCGAAATCGCCTGCCTCGTCCAGCACATAGGCGACGCCGCCCGACATGCCGGCGGCGAAGTTGCGGCCGGTCTTGCCGATGACGACGACTATGCCGCCGGTCATGTACTCGCAGCCATGGTCGCCAACGCCTTCGACGACGGCGGCCACGCCCGAATTGCGCACGGCAAAACGCTCGCCGGCGACGCCGGCGAAATAGGCCTCGCCCTCGGTCGCGCCATAGAGCACCGTGTTGCCGACGATGATGGACTCCGCCGCGACGATCTTGGCCTCTTCCGGTGGCCGGATGACGATACGGCCGCCCGACAGGCCCTTGCCGACATAGTCGTTGCCGGCGCCGACGAGATCGAACGAGATGCCGCGCGCCAGGAAGGCGCCGAAGGACTGTCCGGCAGTGCCGGTCAGCTTCACCGAGATCGTATCCTCGCGGAGGCCCTTGTGCTTGAAGCGCTTGGCCACTTCGCCCGACAGCATGGCGCCGGTCGAACGGTCGACATTGCGGATGTCGACCTCGATCTTGACCGGCTGCTTGCTTTCAAGCGCGGGCTTCGCCAGTTCAATCAGCTTGCGATCGAGCACATCGTCGATCGGGTGCTTCTGCCGCTCGGTCCAGTGCACCGCTTCATGCGGCGCGTCCGGCTTGAAAAACATCTTCGAGAAATCGAGCCCGCGCGCCTTCCAGTGCACGATCAGGTCGCGCTTCTCCAAAAGGTCGGTGTCGCCGATAATCTGGTCGATATGGGTGTAACCCATCTCGGCGAGCAGCGCCCTCACCTCTTCCGCCACGTAGAAGAAGAAGTTGATGACATGCTCGGGCGTGCCCTTGAAGCGCTTGCGCAGCACCGGGTCCTGCGTCGCCACGCCGACCGGACAGGTGTTGAGATGGCACTTGCGCATCATGATGCAGCCGGCTGCGATCAGCGGCGCGGTCGAGAAGCCGAACTCGTCGGCACCGAGCAGCGCGCCGACGATGACGTCGCGGCCGGTGCGCAAGCCACCATCGACCTGCAGCGCCACGCGCGAACGCAAGCCGTTCAGCACCAGCGTCTGGTGCGTCTCGGCAAGGCCCATTTCCCACGGGCTGCCGGCATGCTTCAGCGACGTCAGCGGCGAGGCACCAGTGCCGCCATCATAACCCGAGATGGTGATGTGGTCGGCCCGCGCCTTGGCAACGCCTGCTGCAACCGTGCCGACGCCGACTTCCGAGACCAGCTTGACCGACACGTCGGCCGCCGGGTTGACGTTCTTCAGATCGTAAATCAGCTGCGCCAGATCCTCGATCGAATAGATGTCGTGATGCGGCGGCGGCGAGATCAGGCCGACGCCCGGCGTCGAGTGCCGGACCTTGGCGATGGTCGCGTCGACCTTGTGGCCGGGCAGCTGGCCGCCCTCGCCCGGCTTGGCACCTTGCGCCACCTTGATCTGCATCATGTCGGAATTGACGAGATATTCGGCCGTCACACCGAAACGGCCCGAGGCGATCTGCTTGATCGCCGAGCGTTCCGGATTCTTGCCGCCGCCGGGCAGCGGCAGATAGCGGTCCGCCTCTTCGCCGCCCTCGCCAGTGTTGGACTTGCCGCCAATGGCGTTCATGGCGCGCGCCAGCGTGGTGTGCGCTTCGCGCGAGATCGAGCCGAAGGACATCGCCCCGGTCGAGAACCGCTTGACGATGTCGGCCGCCGACATGACGTCGTCGAGCGCGACCTTCTTGCGGCCGGTTTCTTCGGCCAGCTTGATCCTGAACAGGCCACGAATGGTCTGGGCTCGGGCCGTCTCGCTGTCGATCTGCGCGGAATAGTCCTTAAACGTCTCCCACGAGCCCTGGCGCACGGCGTGCTGCAGGGTAGCGACCGCGTCGGGCGACCACATATGCGCCTCGCCGCGCATGCGGAACATGTATTCGCCGCCGACTTCCAGGCTGTTGCGCAGCACCGGATCGTTGCCGAAGCCGTCATTGTGGCGGCTGAGCGTCTCGGTCGCGATCTCGTCCAGCCCGACGCCTTCGATCAGCGTCGCGGTACCGGTGAAATACTGCTGCACGAAATCGGTCTTCAGCCCGATCGCGTCGAAAATCTGCGCGCCGCAATAGGACTGGTAGGTCGAGATGCCCATCTTGGACATCACCTTGAGGATGCCCTTGCCGATCGACTTGATGTAGCGCGTGACGACTTCGTAGGCGTCGACCTCCTTCGGCAGTTCGCCGCGCTTGTGCATGTCGAGCAGCGTGTCGAAGGCAAGGTAAGGGTTGATCGCCTCGGCGCCATAGCCGGCAAGGCAGCAGAAATGATGCACTTCGCGCGGCTCGCCGGATTCGACGACGAGGCCGACAGAGGTGCGCAGCCCCTTGCGGATCAGGTGGTGATGCACCGCGGCCGTCGCCAGCAGCGCCGGGATGGCGATGCGGTCTGGCCCGACCTGGCGGTCGGACAGGATGATGATGTTGTAGCCGCCGGCGACCGCCGCTTCCGCCCTCTCGCACAAGCGGTCGATGGCGCCCTGCATGCCTGCGGCTCCTTCATTCGAGCCATAGGTGATGTCGATCGTCTTGGTGTCGAAGCGGTCCTCTGTATGGCCGATGGAACGGATCTTCTCCAGATCGCCATTGGTCAGGATCGGCTGGCGCACCTCGAGCCGCTTGCGGCGCGAATTGCCGACCAGGTCGAAGATGTTCGGCCGCGGCCCGATGAAGGACACCAGGCTCATCACCAGTTCCTCGCGGATCGGGTCGATCGGCGGGTTGGTGACCTGAGCGAAATTCTGCTTGAAATAGGTGTAGAGCAGCTTCGACTTGTCCGACATCGCCGAGATCGGCGTATCGGTGCCCATCGAACCAACGGCTTCCTGGCCTGTCGTCGCCATCGGCGACATCAACAGCTTGGTGTCTTCCTGGGAGTAGCCGAACGCCTGCTGGCGATCGAGCAGGCTGACATCCTTGCGCAGCGCGCGCGGCTCGACCGGCTTCAGGTCTTCGAGGATCAGCTGCGTGTTGGCGAGCCAGGTCTTGTAGGGGTGCTTGGTCGCGATCTCCGACTTGAGCTCCTCGTCCGAGACGATGCGCCCCTTCTCCAGGTCGATCAGCAGCATGCGGCCGGGCTGCAGCCGCCACTTCTTGACGATCTTCTCTTCCGGCACCGGCAGCACGCCGGCTTCCGAAGCCATGATGACGCGGTCATCGTCAGTGACGATGTAACGCGCCGGGCGCAATCCGTTGCGGTCGAGCGTGGCGCCGATCTGGCGGCCATCGGTGAAGACCACCGCCGCCGGTCCGTCCCACGGCTCCATCAGCGCGGCATGGTATTCGTAGAAGGCCTTGCGATCGGCATCCATGAGCTTGTTGCCGGCCCAGGCTTCCGGGATCAGCATCATCATGGCGTGGCTGAGGCTGTACCCGCCCTGGAACAGGAATTCGAGCGCATTGTCGAAACAGGCGGTGTCGGACTGGCCTTCATAGGAAATCGGCCACAGCTTCGAGATGTTGTTGCCGAACAGTTCGGAATCGACCGACGCCTGTCGCGCCGCCATCCAGTTGTTGTTGCCGCGTACCGTATTGATCTCGCCATTGTGGGCGACCATGCGGTAGGGGTGCGCCAGCTTCCACGACGGGAACGTGTTGGTCGAGAAGCGCTGGTGGACAAGAATCAGCGCGGTTTCGAAGCGCGGATCGGTCAGGTCCTTGTAATAGGCACCGACCTGATAGGCCAGGAACATGCCCTTGTAGACGATGGTGCGCGCCGACAGCGACACACAGTAGGAGCCAATGTCCTTGTTGTCGTTCTCGGCGTAGATGCGGCCCGATATGACCTTGCGCAGCAGATAGAGTCTGGCCTCGTACTCCTCGTCATCGGGGATGTCTGATGTGCGGCCGATGAAGACCTGCCGATGGAACGGCTCAGACGCGACGATGTCCGGCGCCTTCGACAGCGACGAATTGTCTACGGGCACGTCGCGGAAACCGATGAGCGGAAGCCCCTCGGACTGCGCCGATTCGGCGATGATGTCCTCGATATGGGCGCGAAGTGCCGCGTCCTGCGGCATGAACCAGTGTCCGACGCCGTACTGACCTACCGGCGGCAGTTCGATGCCCTGGGCTGCCATCTCCTCGCGGAAGAAACGGTCGGGAAGCTGCACCAGCACGCCGGCGCCATCGCCGACCAACGGATCGGCGCCGACAGCGCCGCGATGCGTCAGGTTTTCTAGCACGGCAAGGCCGTCCTCGACGATCTGATGCGACTTCACGCCCTTCATGTTGACGATGAAGCCGACGCCGCAGGCATCATGCTCGTTGCGCGGATCGTATAGGCCCTGGGCGGAAAAGCCGTTGTCGGTTCGGCTTATGTTGGTTCGGGACGCGGTTTTGACGGTAGCCGCTTTCGTCTGCGCGGCCTGGCCGTTCGTCGCAGAGTGCGTCATGTCCGTCATCTCTCGGTCCTCCATTCCCAGCCCTTCGGGCGCTGGTCTGCCCCGGCAAGCGCCTGGCTCACCCTGATCCTTGCGGCACGTCTTGCGAAATCCTTGCCGAGCCAGGCGGCTTTCCGCATGGTTCGTATTCGTACAGGCCAGCGTCTGGCTGTCCAACCTGTCGCCCGCAGCAACAGCCGGAGAGGCCCAAATGATACGCCAATCCAGCTCGTTTTGTGCGACAAAATAAGACAGCACTACTGTCCTAAATTTTTATGACAGAAATCCTGGACGCACACAAGACCGATTCACAAAAAACTTGAGCCGCCAGCGACATAAAATTACGTGAAGTTGAGGAAAAACGTAAGCTTCGATCACAGCCGCTTTTCGGATCCGGCTGGCTTTACCGCTTTTCCGACACGTGGCCCTTGCGCGTGAAACCCCAAAGCAGCCAAGGTCGCGCCGTTTTCAATCGAAGCAGGATTCCTGATGTTTTTTGCATCCGACAACTGGGCGGGCGTCCATCCCGACATCTCTGCCAATTTATCCCGGCATGCCGCGGGCATCGCCACGGCTTATGGCGACGGCGAGCTCGACCGCGCCGTCTACCGGCGCTTCAGCGAGATTTTCGAACGGGATGTCGCGGTGTTCTTCGTCGCGACCGGCACGGCGGCCAACGCGCTGTCCATGGCGGCGTGCAATCGCATCGGCGGCGTCGCCTTCTGCCATTCCGAAGCGCACATGAATGTCGATGAATTCGGCGCCGCGGGCTTCTACACCGGTGGAGCGCGCATGTCGCCGGTTCCGGGGCCACTGGGGCGCATCAATCCGCAGGCCCTCGACCGGGCCATCACGCGCTACTCGCAAGACCTCGCCCCCGCCGGCCAGCCGATGGCGGTCACGATCACCCAGGCGACCGAGGTCGGCACCGTCTACACCGTCGACGATGTCAAGGCGATCGCCGAAGTCAGCCGCCGTCACGGCCTGCCTCTGCACATGGACGGAGCGCGGTTCGCCAACGCGATTGCGGCGACGGACATCAGTCCCGCAGAAATGACCTGGAAGAGCGGCGTCGATATCATCTCCTTCGGAGGCACCAAGAACGGCTGCTGGATGGCCGATGCTGTGGTGGTCCTGAACCCCGACGTGGCACGCGACCTGCGCCTGCTTCGCCAGCGCGCCGGGCAGACCTTTTCCAAGGCGCGCTTCATCTCGGCTCAGTTCGAAGCCTATTTCACCGACGATCTTTGGCTGAGGATGGCGCACCACGCCAATGCCATGGCCGCGCGGCTGGCCGCGACGATCGAGGATGCACCGGCAGGCCGGCTGGCCTGGCTGCCGCAGGCCAATGAAGTGTTCGCGATCCTCGACCGCGCCAAAGCCGAAAAGCTGCAGGCGGCCGGGGCAAAATTCTACGAATGGGGTTTGCCGCAGGGCTTCGACAGCCACCTCGGCGACAATGAAGTGATCTACCGTTTCGTCGCCAGCTTCGCGACCACGACCGAAGAGATCGACCACCTTGGCCACCTGATCGCTTGAGCTTTTCCTATGACCATGTCACCGCTCGGCTCGACTATGCGGCTGATCCGCCCCGCTCCAAACGTGCTCGGCTTTTATGACGGCCGGATAGAGGGCGTTCGCGGCTGGTCAGATCAGCCCAATTGGCTCGATGACGGCGCCTATGCCCTTGGCATTTGCACCTATGCAATTGTCGATGGCTCGGAAGCGCTTGTCTATGACACGCATATTTCGCTTCAGCACGCCCGGATCATCCGGCAAACGCTAGAGGGTATGGGCGTCACCTCGATGCGGGTGGTCCTCAGTCATTGGCATGATGATCATGTCGCCGGCAACGAGGTGTTCCGGGATTGCGAAATCATTGCCAACAACCTCACAGCCTCTGCTCTCGCAGAGAACCGGACCAAACTGGAAAATGAGAACCCGCCGATCAGACCCCTTATCCTTCCGAATCGGACATTCGACGGCAATCTCGACCTCATGGTCGGGTCGATAGCGGTCGACCTTCGGCAGGTCGAAATCCACAGTCACGACGGTACCGTGTTGGTCATGCCCAGCGCCGGTCTGCTCTTTGCCGGCGATACACTTGAAGATCCGATCACTTATGTCGGCGAACCGGAACGGCTGACTAAACATCTGGACGATCTCGAACGCATGGCCGGCTGGACCTTTGACCGCATCCTACCCAATCACGGTTCGTTGCAGATGATCCAATCCGGTGGGTACGGTCGCGAGTTCATTGCCGCTACCCGATCCTATGTCGAAAAGCTGCTTCGCTGCCGACACGAGCCCGATCTGGTGAGGCAAGATTTGAGAGCCTTCGCTGCCGAAGTGTTCGCCTCCGGTGCGGTCAGCTATTTCGCGCCATACGAGGCCGTTCACCTACAAAACGTTGAGGCCGTGGTGGCTTCGGGGACTGCCAGCTAAACATAAAAAGGCGGCGCCCTTCGGCGCCGCCTTTGCCTTGGGAGGCTATCGGTTTAGTTGGCGGTCTTTAGTTGGCGGTCTTGGCCTCGATCTGCTTGGCCTTGGCCGGAGCCGACGTGATCGCGATCTTGCGCGGCTTCAACTCCTCGGGAATGTTGCGCTTGAGGTCGACGAAGAGCAGGCCGTTCTTCAGCGCGGCGCCGACGACTTCAACATGGTCGGCAAGCTGGAAGCGGCGCTCGAAAGCCCTCGAGGCGATGCCGCGATAGAGCAGTTCGGAACCTTCGCCCGTGCCCTCGTCCTTGCGCTCACCTTTTACCGTCAGCACGTTGCGATGGGCTTCGATCGAGATCTCCTCGTCCGAGAAGCCGGCAACAGCCATCGAGATCCGGTAGGAATCCTCGCCGGTGCGCTCGATGTTGTAGGGCGGATAAGTCTGCGCGCCATCGGGCTGCGCAAGCGAATCGAGCATGGTGAAGAGGCGGTCGAAGCCGACGGTCGAGCGATAAAGCGGGGAAAAGTCAACGTGACGCATGAGGTGTTCTCCTGTTGAGCAACATGGTTTGCGTATGGCCGGTGCGAAACCCTTGAGCGGCGTTTCGGCTGGACCAGCGGCCCCGATATTGGCGACCGCATCCGACATTTGGGGAGCGCTCGAAGGCATTTCAAGATTTCTCCTGCCGGCAAAAACCGTGCGGCTGTTCGTTGATGAACGGCAGATGAACCAAAGCTTCGGCGCGCGTTCAGACAGCCGGCGCTAGAGTAGGCCCAAGATCAAGGATTGGCGGCGCGCCGGACGATGAACCGTTCTTGAGACGCCGCAACGAGGCCGACCGGGGTGTAACGTCCCTTCCTCCCGGATCGACAGAGGCCGGAAGCACGCTTTCAAGCGGCTTCCGGCCTTCCCCTTTGTGGGTCTCGCGTCACCGGGAATTCCTTTGCTTTTGGCGCATGGGCGTCTATCACCTTAGCGGAGCCAGCCAGCACGGGCGGGCACGAGTACGAAGCGCCGAATGACGGATCTTGTCCAAGACATCCCCCCTTTTTACGAAATCGAGGGCAATCCACGACCGGAAAACGCCAGCGGCGGCTTCTTCACCACCCGCGACCGCAAGAAGATCCGATACGGCCTGTTCGGCGCGGTCGCTCGCCCGTTGAAGGGCACCGTGGTCGTGCTCACCGGCCGCAACGAGTGCATCGAGAAATATTTCGAAACGATCCGCAATCTTGCCGACCGTGGCTTTGGCGTCGCCACCCTCGACTGGCGCGGCCAGGGTGATTCTTCCCGTCTGATCCGCGATCGCCAGCGCGGCTATGTCCGCAGCTTCCGCGACTACACCGCCGACCTTGAGCAGTTCTTCGAGGAGATCGTGCTGCCCGACTGCCGCGGCCCCTACTACATCCTCGCCCATTCAGCCGGTGCGGTGATCACGCTGCTTGCCACGCCGTCGATGGTGAACCGCGTGCGGCGCATGGTGCTGATCGCACCATTCCTGACCGTGCCCGACCTGCCGGTCTCGATATCGACGGTTCGGCGCGTCTGTTCGTTCTTCTGCGCGCTCGGCCTTGGCAGGCTCTATGCCGCCTGGGGTCCACGGCCGAAGATGCCGGCCCCTTTCGAGACCAACAAGCTGACGTCCGACCCGGTGCGCTACCGGCGCAACACGCGGATCTACCAAGAGTACCCGCAGCTGGCGCTCGGCGGCCCGACCATCCGCTGGCTGCAGGCCGCCGCCAAAGCATCCGAGGCTGTCAGCGACCCCGACTTCATGGCTCGCATTCAGGTCCCCATGCTGATAATCGCCGCCGGCGCCGACCAGGTCGTCTCGACCAAGGCGGTGGAAGCCTATGCCAGGCGTCTGCGGCTCGGTTCACTGCTGATGATCGACGGCTCCCGCCACGAAATCCTGCAGGAGGCCGACATGTACCGCGAGCAACTCCTCGCCGCCTTCGATGCCTTCATTCCCGGCAGCGACGATCCTACGGCCTGACAGACGCCGATCCCCGGCTCACGCCTGGCGGGCGAACTCCATGACCCAGTTGGTCTCCCAGCTCGTGCCGCCATCGAGCGAAAAGGCCTGTTCCCAGCGCGCCGAATTCTCCATCATCCGTGACCAGAGGAAACGAACCTGGATCGGCCGTCCGTCGAAGACGTCGTCACACAGGAACGTGCCGACACCGTCGGTGAACGCGCCGCGCACCGGCACGTCGATGGTCAGCGGGTTGCGGCCATCGATCCACCAGATCGACCATTGCCGTGTCGCCGGATCGAAGGTCCGCACCGTTGCGGCACGATAGGCGCCGTCCGGCAGCTCGATCACATTGTCGTCGACATTGCCAAGACCGCCGAGCAGCGGACGCACCTCGCATGTGCCGCCGAATTCGTCCCAGTTGGTATCGCTCGCAAGGCGCTTTTGCAGCCTTCGATGGCTGACATTCCAGCAGCCGAAGAAGAAGTCGAAATCGCTGCGGCCGTCCGCCGGAATGTCATTGGCGTGGCTGGCTGTTGATTGTGTCGGCATGTCTCGTCCTCCTCTGGAAAGGCCCCTTCCATAGTCGGTCCCTACTGACACCCTGTTGTCAGTAGGGATGGGCCGGCGCTGCCCGCGCACACAAAGTGCTAAAGAATCTGACAGCCCGCGCCGTCCCGCAGTGCTCATCTGTCCGTGTCGAACTGAACGCCATGGAGATGAGATCATGACCGAGAAAACCTGCGCCGCCTGCGATTGCCAGCTGGACGCCAACCCGATCCGCGTCAAGGTCGGCGGCAAGACCGTCGAAGTCTGCTGCGAGGAATGCGCGCAAGCGCTGAACGAAGCCGGCGCCTCGGCAGCCGGCACCAGGGAGGACTGAGCGATGCGCCCTGATCATACGGCGACGCAATGCCTGGCCGGCACGGTGCCGACGCAGGCGCCGACAATCCGCACCATGACCATTCGCCAGACTTTGTACGCACAATTCATTGCGACGGCTGGCTGGATCAGCAGTCAGATGGAGAGGCGCCGAAGCCGCCGCGCTTTGCTCGAGATGACCGACGACCAACTCAAGGACATCGGTCTGTCGCGCGGCGAAGCCTACTCAGAATTCACGCGCCGGCTGTGGGATTGATGCATACCGCCGAAAAGTGGTCCCCGTTTTGGGGCGACGATATGCGTGAAACAAAAACTCAAAGCGCGCGTGAATCCATTTTGATGCGACGCGCTTTGAGAAGCAGCCTGCCTGGAAGTCTCCTGACAGGAATGGGCGGGCCGATTGCGTAGAGTGCCGATGCAGGACCCATGGCCCGGCACAGGAAAACAACGCAATGGCCATATCGCAATTCACGGTCCAGCCGCTTCTCGACACCGGCACTGTCAGGGTGCGCGACGTCGCCTGCAGCGGGCAGTGCCGGCACAGGAGCGAGGAAGAGTGCACGTCGGCGACGCATCTGGTATTTCCCTATCGCGGCGTCTTCGTGCGCCATGTCGGCCGCAATGATGCGGTCGCCGAAGCCAATCAGCTGCTGTTCTTCAACGAGGCGGAAGCCTATCGGATCAGCCACCCCGTCGACGGTGGCGACGCCTGCCTCGATCTCGTCGTCGAGGAGGCTCAGCTGCTGGAGCTGGTGCCGAAGGAGCAATTGCGCAGCGGCGCGACCCCGGCGTTCCGTCGCCAACGCCGGCGCATCGACCCACGGGCGCAGGCTTTGGTGGCTTTGCTGCGCCACAGCTTGAGCCGCAACATAGCCGAAACGCTCGAGGCCGAAACCCTGGCGCTGACGCTGGTGCGGCGCTCTCTCGGCGAGCGGACCTCGCATGTCGCCGGCGCCAGCCCGGGCCGACAGAAACTGGTCGACCGTGCCAAGCTCGTTTTGTCCTCGGATCTGTCGCGACGCTGGACTCTGGCCGAAATTGCCGCCGAGGTCGGCGTCTCGCCGGTCTACCTGACGCAGATGTTCCAGCAGGTCGAGGCCATGCCGCTCTACCGTTATCATTTGCGCCTGCGGCTGGCGCGCGCGCTCGACCTGCTTGGCCGCTACGACAATCTGACGACGCTGGGCATGGACCTTGGCTTCTCCAGCCACAGCCATTTCAGCTCCGCGTTCAGGCAGGTTTACGGCCGCACCCCAGCGGAGTTCCAGCGCTCGATCAAGCCGCGCTGAAGCAGTTCAGGAAAAGTCAGCCTCGGAGCGCAGCCATCGCCGCCGCATGCAGCTCCGGCGTCGCCGCTGCCACGACATCGCCGCCCTTCTCCGCCGGCCCGCCATCGAATGTGGTGACCACGCCGCCGGCTTTTTCGATGATCGGGATCAGCGCCACGATGTCGTACGGCTTCAATCCGGGATCGGCGACGATATCGACGCTTCCCGATGCGATCATGGCGAAGGCATAGCAATCGGTGCCGTAGCGGGCGAGTTGCACCTGCTTTTCGAACTGGTCGTAGCGCTCGCGCGCCTCGCCCTTGAACAGTGCCGGCGTGGTGGTGAACAGAGTCGCGTCGGCGAGCTTCGTCGTCTTGCGGGTTGTCAGCTTGCGCGGGCCACCCGGCCCCTCATAGTGAGAGCCCGAGGCGTTGGCGTAGTAGAGCTCGCCGGTGAAAGGTTGCGACATCATGCCGGCAACCGCATCGCCGTCGACCGTCAGCCCGACCAGCGTCCCCCACACCGGCAGGCCGGAGATGAAGGCACGCGTGCCGTCGATGGGGTCGATCACCCAGACATGCTTGCTCGAAATGTTTTCGCTGCCGTGCTCCTCGCCAAGGATGCCATGGTCGGGATACTCAGCCGATATCAGCGCCCGGATGGCGCGCTCGGCCTCGCGATCGGCTTCGGTAACCGGGTCGAAACTGCCTTTTTCCTTATTGGCGACGGCGCCCTGGCTGCGGAAGCGCGGCAGGGTTTCCGCCGCGGCCGCCCGCGCGATGCGGCGCATGAAATCGATGCTGATATCCAACTGATTCTCCCGCATTGCAGCATGCCCGAGCCGTGCTCTGCCGCCAATTTCCTGCCAAAACAAGGGTGTTCGACGATTTTCCCGCTGCGGCACCTGTTGCCCGGATGTCACACAAGCGTCACCGAAAAGCAATTTCCACTTCAGAGTGAATTAAAAAAGCCTGAAGGTCGCTTGACATTTGTGCAGCGCACAATACCCTCAGCCTCGGACAGGTTTTCCTGTCCATGCCCTCCTTGGGCGTTTCCTCCCTAGACTTCGACCGTATCGTGCAAACGATGCGGTCTTTTTTTACGCCGGAGCACCCCGGACCAAGGTTTCACTCCGCCGCCAGCGGCAGGTCGATGAAATGATGGTCCGGCATTGCCATCAGATTCGCCGAAAATCGCGACAGATCGTCGGCGAGCGCGTCGAAGCCGGCGGCCTTCTCGAATGTCCGCTCGTTCATGTAGAGCCCGCGATTGACCTCGATCTGGAGGGCGTGGAGATGGCGCGCCGGGCGGCCATAGTGCTCGGTGATGAAGCCGCCGGCATAGGGCTTGTTGTGGGCGACGGTGTAGCCCATTGCGGTGAGCAGGCCGATCGCGGTCTCGGTCAACGCCGCGGTGGCCGAGATGCCGAAACGGTCGCCGATGATGAAGTCGGGCCTCAAGCCATTGTCGCCGACGCGGATGCTCGCCGGCATCGAATGACAGTCGATCAGAACGGCAAAGCCGAAACGCGCATGGGTCCTGGTCAAAAGCCGTTTCAGCGTCTCGTGATAGGGCTTGTAGACGGCCTCGATGCGGGCGACCGCTTCGGACAGCGGCAGGCGGCCGGAATAAATATCTAGCCCCTCGCCGACCAGCTTGGGCACCGTGCCAAGCCCGCCGGCCACCCGCGCCGAGCGGATGTTGCAGAACGACGGCACCGGCTCGGCGAACATGCGCGGATCGAGTTCCCACGGCTCGCGGTTGACGTCGAGATAGGCGCGCGGGAAATTCGCCGCCAGCATCGGCGCCCCCAGCGCCACGGCGCCGCCGAACAGTTCGTCGACATAGCAGTCTTCCGACCGGCGGATGGCGTTGCGGTCCAGCCTTGCCATGGCAAGGAAGCGCTCCGGATAGTAGCGGCCGCTATGCGGTGAGTTGAAAAGGAAGGGGACGCGCTGCTCGGCGCCCGAACGGATTTCGAAGGGTGGAAAGACCGAAAAATCCTCGGCTGCCGTCTTCAATTTGTGCGAACCCGCAAACACCAGTGCATCATGATATGAAGGTGCCACCTTGCTGGCCGCGTGTCCAGCATTTCAGCGGCAGCACAGGCCGGGCAAATATGGTCCATCCCGGTTCTCGTTCACTTGATGTTTACCCTCACCTCCTCATATACAGGATGGTTAACGGGCTTGCCCAACGGCAATCTCGAGCGGGTGATTCGGACGGGATATCATGGCACGCATTCTACTGGCGGAAGACGACGACGATATGCGTCGGTTCCTCGTCAAGGCGCTGGAGCGCGCCGGCTACCAGGTCAGCGATTTCGACAATGGCGCCAGCGCCTATGAGCGGCTGCGCGAGGAACCGTTCTCGCTGCTTTTGACCGACATCGTCATGCCGGAGATGGACGGCATCGAACTGGCGCGCCGCGCCACTGAGATCGATCCCGACCTCAAGGTCATGTTCATCACCGGTTTTGCCGCCGTTGCGTTGAATCCGGATTCCAAGGCGCCTAAGGACGCCAAGGTGCTGTCGAAGCCGTTCCACCTGCGCGACCTCGTCAACGAGGTCGAAAAGATGCTGCAGGCGGCCTGAGCCGCTTTCCGAGCCAATGCATGTCGCCCAAAAGTGGCCCCGGTTTTGGGAGAACGACATTCAAGAAAACAAAGACCTGAAGCGCGGCGCTTGATTCCGTTCAAACGCGACGCGCTTTAGGCGTAAGCACCCTTGTCGCCACTGCGGCGAGACGACGCCTTCTTTCCTTTTTCCTGCTATTGACGCGCTGGATCAAAAATGGTGTATGCGCGGCTTCGGATGGGCGTGTAGCTCAGCGGGAGAGCACTGCATTGACATTGCAGGGGTCACAGGTTCAATCCCTGTCACGCCCACCATCCAATCCCAGACGATCAATACGTTGCGTTGAGTTTCCGCTGACCAGGCATCCAAGGGCCGGCTAGCCCTGCTTTTCCTTGTAGAGCAGCAATTCAGGCCGATATTCGAAATGCATGGTGTCGTAGTGATACCAGCGCCCGCCCCAGATAAAACCCTGCCTTTCAAACAACGTGACGATTGATAAGGGAATGCGGTTCTTGAACGGGATACGGCCCTTGTCATCGGGCTTGTTCCAGAACCAATAGTCGGAATAACCGACATTGATATCGAATGCAGCGCCGAAGGAATGGACGCTGAGCTGATCCGTGCCGGCGATGACCCGCCAGTTGAAACCGCCGCCTGGCTTGAGGCCGTAGCGGCTCATGTCGGCGGGCAACTCCTGCAAGGCATTCGAGATTTTGGAGAGGCGCGCGTCGACACCGAAGAGCGAGGTTATCCGAACCGGATACTTGCCCAGTTTGGGCAGCCATTTGACGGTCGTCAAATGATCGCCGACCGCCGCGGCACTGGCTCCATAAAGTTTTTTGAAGAAAGCCTCGTTGCGAATCCGCCCGGGATCGAAATCCACGTCGGGGATAAGGTCTCCGGCACTGGCTGGCGGATAAATGTAGTGGAACATGTCCTCGATATCGGGGGACTTGATCAACTCCTCGGCTGTGCGTGCCTTGCCGTCATCCCACACCATCGTGGCACCATCCGACCACGTCACCGTATTGCCCGAGATGGTAAAAAGGCCGGGGTAGGCTTCGAGCAGCGCAGCCTTGGCGTCAGCCTGATCGACGCCATCACCGCCTTGCGCGGCTGACAAGGGGATCGCCGCCAGCAAAACCACGAAACCGATGGAAATCCTTGGCTTCATCGCCAGCACGGCCCCCCGAAATCGCACGCCTACCCTTTCGATCATAAACGAAAAGGGAATGTGGATCAGGGCACGAGCCCACATTTATCCTGAGATGCCCGCGACGGCACACAAACTTCTCATCCTGGCCACCGCCAGTTCCGGATCGGCAAGCAACCCGGCCTGGTCGGCAAGGCGGAAGACATCGGCATAGTGGCGGATACCGCGCGCCGACTGCATGCCGCCGACCATCGCGAAATGATCCTGATGGCCGTTCAGCCAGGCCATGAAGACGATGCCGGCCTTATAGTATTCGGTCGGCGCCTCGAAGATTTTTCGCGACAGCGGCACGGTCGGCGCCATCAGCGCGTCATAGCCGGCGCGGTCGCCGTCCGCCAGTTTCGCCAGTGCCGCATTGGCGACAGGCGCGATCGCATCGAAAATGCCGAGCAGCGCGTGCGAGTGTTTGCGGCTGTCGCCGGCGATCAGTTCGGGATAGTTGAAGTCGTCGCCGGTGAACATGACGACGCCGTCCGGCAGCCGATTCCTGAGCGCGACTTCCTTGCCGGCATCGAGCAGCGAGATTTTTATCCCCTCCACCTTGCCGGCGTGGCGTTCGATGATCGCGACGACGGTGTCGAGCGCGGACTCGAAATCGCCGCTGCCCCAGTAACCTTTCAGCGCCGGATCGAACATGTCGCCCAGCCAGTGCAGGATGACCTTGCCGGACGCTTGGGACAGGATGCGGTCGTAGACACGGGCATAGTCGTCGGGGCCCTTGGCAACAGCCGCCAGGGCGCGGCTGGCCATCATGATCGCCTTGCCGCCCAGCCCTTCGATAAAAGCGAACTGCTCTTCATAGGCGGCGATGACATCGTCGAGCGTCCGGGCGGCGCTTGGCGCCAGTTGGTCGGTGCCGGCACCAGAAGCGAGATCGGCGCCTTCGACGGTGCGCGCTTCCGCGATCGAGCGGCGGATCAACTCCTGCGCATTAGTCCAGTCGAAACCCATGCCGCGCTGCGAGGTATCCATCGCCTCGGCGATGCGGAAGCCGAGCCGCCACAGATAGTGACGGAATGCCATCGTTCTGTCCCAGTCGACCACCGGCTGCGACCACGGATCGGTCATCGCCAGCGGATCGGCAACGACATGGGCTGCAGCATAGGCGATGCGCGAAAACCGCGCGCCGACCACCGGCTGCACCGGTTGGCCGACCAGAGCGTAGCGGCTGCTGCGGCCACCCTCACCAGGCAAGACAATGTCCATCGTTCTCTCCCTATCGCCGTGCCTATAAATGGAACGTTCCAATAAATCAAGAACCTTTACGATTCAGAGCTCATTCGCGGATAAATGCTGCGCCGCAACACAGAAAGCCTTATGGAATGGGCTCGCCGGCCTCACCGGATCAATTTTTCGAATCCGGAAAGAACCTCGATTGACTCCAGATGAGGTTAGTGATTAGAACGTTCCAATAGATCGGCTTGAAAATCAGGGAGGATGCATCTGGATGGCCAGCCGGGCCAAGGCAACGATATTCGACATCGCCCGCGAGGCAGGCGTGTCCAAATCGACGGTGTCGCTCGTGCTCCAGGGCAGCGGGCTGATCCGGCCTGAGACCGCGGTCAAGGTTCGCAAGGCAATCGAGGATGTCGGTTACGTCTACAACCGTGGCGCCGCCAATCTACGCAAGGCTCACTCCAACGTCATCGGCATGGTCATCAACGATCTCACCAATCCCTTCTTCGCCGAACTGGCGGTCGGCATGGAGCGCGTCTTCCAGTCGGCCGGCATCGTGCCTTTCATAGCCAACACGGCGGAGAATCCGGTGCGCCAGGAAGAGGTGCTCAAATCGCTGATGGAGCAAGGCGTCGCCGGCCTCATCGTGTCGCCGGCGCGCGGCACCACGCCGGGCGCATTCCGCCGCCTGGAGATGGCGGGCGTTCCGGTCGTCTTCGCCATGCGCCGGCTGCCCGAAAGCCGCATTCCGGTGATCACGCCCGACAATCATCGCGGCGCCTACCTGGCCGCCGCCCATCTCATCGGCAAAGGGCATCGCCGGCTGGCCTTCTTCGGCGGCTCGGCCGACCTCGTGGTCTATCAAGAGCGGCTGGGCGGCTTTCGTGAAGCCTGTGAGACGCTTGGCATCGCCGCCCGCGACATGACCGTGATCGAAGGCGAGACCAGCCGCAGGGGCGGCATCGCCTGTCTGGATACCGCTCTCGCAACATCCGAACCGCCGACCGCGGCACTCTGCTTCAACGATGCGGTCGCTTTTGGCGTCATGCTGGCGCTGCGCAAGCGTGGGCTTGAGCCCGGACCGGATTTCGCCGTCGTCGGCTTCGACGACGTGGTCGAGGCCGAGCACTACATGCCGGCCTTGACCAGCGTCTCGGTGGACACGGCCGGCCTCGGCGAACGCGCCGCCCATGTCATGCTTAAGATGATCCAGTCGCGCACGACGCGGGCCGAAGATCATATCGGTGCGGTCAATCTGGTGGTCAGGGAAAGCTGCGGCCCGGATCGCCGCGCCCGAAACAGGCCCGCAGGAATGGGGGACGCGGCATGAGCGCCAGATGGGGCTTGATCGGCGCCAGCACGATCGCCAGACAGTTCATGATCAACGCCATCCGTTCGCAGGGCGATGGCGAGATCGCGGCGGTCATGAGTTCCAATCCCGAGCGCGCCACGGCCTATGCCGCGGAAAACAACATCCCGCTGGCTGTTTCGACGCTTGATGCTCTGCTCGGCGCCGACATCGACGCGGTCTACATCTCGACCACCAACGAACTGCATCTCGATCAGGCTTTGGCCGCTGCGAAGGCGGGAAAGCATGTGCTGTGCGAAAAGCCGCTGGCGCTGACCAGCGACGACGCGCGCACAATGGTCGCCACGGCAAAAGCCTCCGGCATCGTGCTCGGCACCAACCACCATCTGCGCAATGCCGGCGCGCACCGCGCCATGCGTGACTCGATCGCCGCCGGCCGTATCGGCAAGCCGATCGCCGCGCGCGTCTTCCATGCCGTCTACCTGCCCGAAAACCTGCAGGGCTGGCGCATCACGAAGCCTGAGGCAGGCGGCGGCGTGGTGCTCGACATCACCGTGCATGATGCCGACACGCTGCGCTTCGTGCTCGGCGACGATCCGGTCGAAGTGTCGGCCTTCACGCAATCGGCCGGCATGGCCGGTAGTGGGCTGGAGGACGGCGCCATGTGCATCTGGCGCTTCAAGTCGGGCGTCATCGCCCAGTCGCATGAAGGCTTCACCCTCAAATTCGCCGACACCGGTTTCGAGGTGCATGGCTCCGAGGGCTCGCTGATCGCCAGGAATGTGATGACGCAGAAGCCGGTCGGCTCGGTGACCTTGCGCACGGCAAAAGGCGAAGAGGACCTTAGCTTCGACCGCGAGGACCTCTATTCCCGGTCACTGCGCCAGTTCCATGCCGCGATCCGCGGCGAAGGCCAACCGTCCGCCACCGGCGAGGACGGCATCTGGTCGCTCGCTGCTGCCGAAGCGGCACTTCAATCGGCCAGCTCCGGCAAGGCCGTCAAGATCGACCCGAAACTCGGGAGCAAGAATTGAGCAAGGTCGTTTCCGCCGCTGAAGCCGCAGGCTTGATCAAGGACGGCATGGTCGTGTCCGTCTCGTCGTCGAGCGGTCTCGGCTGCCCGGACGCGGTGCTGGCCGCGATCGGCGAGCGCTTCGACAGCGAAGGCCATCCGAAAGGCATCACCACGCTGCACCCGATCGCCGCCGGCGACATGTATGGCATCAAGGGCATCGACCATTTGGCCAAGCCTGGCCTGTTGAAGCGCACATTGTGTGGCTCCTATCCGTCGGGCCCCTCTTCGTCCGAGCCGCCGCAGATCTGGAAGATGATCGGCGACAATTCGGTCGCAGCCTACAATGTGCCGTCCGGCATCCTGTTCGACATGCACCGCGAAGCCGCCGCCAAGCGTCCGGGTGTGCTGACCAAGGTCGGCCTCGACACTTTCGCCGACCCCCGCCACCAGGGCTGCGCCATGAACGCGGCCGCCAGTGAGCCGATCGTTTCGGTGCAGCAGTTCGACGGCGAGGAATGGCTCTATTTCCGCTCGATCGTGCCGCAGGTCTCGATCATCCGCGCCACCACATCGGACGAGCGCGGCAACCTCACCTACGAGCATGAGGGCGCCTATCTTGGCGGCCTGGAGCAGGCGCTCGCCGCTCGCAACAATGGCGGCGTCGTCATTGCCCAGGTCAAGCGCGTTGTCGAGAACGGCACCCTGAAGCCGCACGACGTGCGCGTGCCCGGCGTGCTGGTTGACCACATCGTCGTCGCGCCCGACCAGTTGCAGACGACGCTGACACCCTACGATCCGGCAATCTCGGGCGAGATCTTCCGGCCGCTGTCGAGCTTCCGCAATGCCGAAATGAACGTCCAGAAGGTGATCGCGCGCCGCGTCGCCTTGGAACTCCGCGACGGCATGGCCGTCAACATCGGCTTCGGCATCTCGGCCAATGTGCCGCGTATCCTCCTCGAGGAAGGCCAGCACGGCAAGGTCACCTGGGTGATCGAACAGGGTGCCGTCGGTGGCGTGCCGCTGCTCGACTTCAAGTTCGGCTGCGCTTCGAACGCCGAGGCGATCATGCCCTCGCCGCACCAGTTCATCTATTTCCAGGCCGGCGGCTTCGACGCGTCGCTGCTGTCCTTCCTGCAGATCGACCGCCACGGTTCGGTCAACGTCTCGAAACTGTCCGCACGGCCGCATGTCACCGCCGGTGCCGGCGGCTTTGTCGACATCACCGCGCGGGCAAGGAAGATCGTCTTCTCGGGCTTCTTCAACGCCGGGGCGAAACTCTCCCTGGCCGATGGCGGCATCCGCATCGACCAGGAGGGCAAGGTCAAGAAGGTGGTCAAGGAGGTCGAGCACATCTCCTTCTCGGGCAAGCGAGCCGTCGCGCAGGGACAGGACATCACCTATGTCACCGAGCGCTGCGTGATGAAGCTGACGCCGGAGGGCCTGGTCGTCACCGAACTCGCACCCGGCATCGACCTGCAGCGCGACGTGCTGGCCCAGGCCGAGATCCCGCTCGGCGTCGCCAAAGATCTCAAGACGACACCGGCAGCGCTCTACCTGGACCAGCCGATCGGGCTGTCGCTGAATGGCGGCGCCTCGCTTGGAGGCGAGCATGGCTGAGCGTCTCGTCACCTTCGAGCAGGACGGCGCGATCGGCATCGTCACCTTGCGCCGGCCGGAGAAATTCAACGCGCTTGATATTCCGATGCTGCGCGCGCTTGAGGCAGCGCTGGACGAAGCGGAGATGGCGGAAGTCGTTCGTGTCGTGCTGCTGCGCGGCGAAGGCAAGGGCTTTTGCGCCGGCGGCGATGTCGAGGCGTGGGCGCAGATGAGTGCCGCCGACTTCCAGGTGCAATGGGTCCGCTACGGCCATCGTGTCTTCGACCGGCTGGCGCGGTTGCGGCAACCAACCATCGCCATGCTGTCCGGCCATGCGCTGGGCGGCGGGCTGGAACTGGCGGTCGCCTGCGACTTCCGCGTGGCCGAGACACAGGTGAAATTAGGCTTCCCCGAAACCTCGATCGGTGTTGTCCCCGGCTGGTCCGGCACACAACGCGCGGTGCGCCGCTTCGGCGCGCAGACAGTGCGGCGTATGGCGCTGGGCGGCGAGATTCTGCTCGCTCCCGAAGCGCTGGCGCTCGGCGTGGTCGACCGGGTGGTCGAAACCGGCAGCGGCCTGTCCGAAGCCAAGGCCTGGGCTGAAAAGATCGCCGAGCGCGGCCCGCTGGCGACGGAAGCCGCCAAGCTGATGATCGCGGTCGCCGAAGGCGAGGAAAGTGCCGCGGCGACGGAAGCGCTGGCCAGCGGCTTCATCGCCCTGACCGGCGATCTCATAGCCGGTGTCGGCTCTTTCAAGACCAAGCAAAAACCAGCATTTTCAAGATCCTGAGGATTACACAGTTAGATGAACGCCCCTCTCAACATCATCATGCCCGCCGAGGCATCCGCAGCGCCAAGAACCTATCGGCTGCTGATCGACGGCAAGCATGTCGATGCCCGCGATGGCCGCACGCTGGAGCGCAAGAGCCCCGGCCACGGCTTCACCGTCTCGCACTATGCACAGGCCGGCGAAGCCGAAGTCGAAGCCGCAGTGCAGGCCGCGCACAAGGCGTTCGAGACCGGCCCGTGGCCGCGCATGAAGGCGGCCGAGCGCGCCGCGATTCTGCTCAAGACGGCCGACCTGATCGAGACGCGGCTGGAGGAGATCGCCCGGCTCGACGCACTGGAATCCGGCAAGCCGATCGCCCAGGCGCGCGGCGAAATTGGTGGTGCTGTAGACATCTGGCGTTATGCCGCCTCGCTCGCCCGCACCTTGCACGGCGAATCCTACGCCAATCTCGGCGACGCCATGCTTGGCGTGGTGCTGCGCGAGCCGATCGGCGTCGTCTCGATCATCACGCCATGGAACTTCCCCTTCCTCATCGTCAGCCAGAAACTGCCCTTCGCGCTCGCCGCCGGCTGCACGGCGGTGGTCAAGCCGAGCGAGATGACTTCGGCCTCGACCTTCGTCCTCGGTGATATCCTGATGCAGGCCGGCCTGCCCGCCGGCGTCGTCAACATCCTCGCCGGTCTTGGCGCCGATGTCGGCGCGCCGGTGGTCAGCCATCCCCTGGTCGAAATGGTCTCGTTCACCGGCTCCACCCGCGTCGGTAAGATGACGATGGCCTCCGCCGCGCAATCCTTGAAGAAAGTCTCGATGGAGCTCGGCGGCAAGAACGGCCAGATCGTCTTTCCGGACGCGGACCTCGAAGCGGCGGCCGACGCGGCCGTATTCGGCGGCTTCTTCAACGCCGGCGAATGCTGCAATGCCGGCAGCCGGCTGATCGTGCACGAAGCGATCGCCGATGATTTTCTCGACGCGGTCAAGGCGCTCACCGCCAAGGTGACGGTCGGCGATCCACTAGACGACCGAACCAAGGTCGGCGCGATGATCTCGGCCGACCATCTGGCCAAGGTAGCCGGCTATGTTACTGCAGCGGCAAGCGACGGCAGCAGTGTCTACAGCGGCGGCAAGCAGTTGTCCTCGAATGCCGGCCAGTACCTCGATCCCACCATCATCCGCGGCGTCACCGAGGACATGGCCATCGCGCGCGAGGAAGTGTTCGGACCGGTGCTCTCGGTGCTGACTTTTGAAACGATTGAAAAGGCGTTGCACATCGCCAACAACACGCCTTATGGTTTGTCTGCGGGCGTGTGGAGCGCCAGCATCGACACCTGCATGTCGGTGGCGCGGAATGTGCGTTCGGGAACCGTCTGGGTAAACACGTTCATGGAAGGTTACCCCGAGCTGCCATTCGGAGGCTACAAGCAGTCCGGTCTCGGACGCGAACTCGGCAAACGCGCCGTAGAGGACTATACCGAAGAAAAGACAATCCAGTTTCATCGCGGCCAACGCACCGGATGGTGGGTCGGCTGAGTTGAGAAGAACCCGGCGGACATTCGCCGGTCGTGTAGATGCAACAAGGGAGGAAGTACATGTTGCGCAAACTTCTTATCGGAACGGCTCTCGCATCGGGCCTTGCTTTCGCGGCCCATGCCGAGGACGTCAAGGAAGTCCAGATGCTGCATTGGTGGACGTCGGGCGGCGAAGCGGCTGCTCTCAACGTCCTCAAGGGCGATCTGGCCAAGGAAGGCTATGCCTGGAAGGACGTGCCGGTGGCCGGCGGCGGCGGCGACGCAGCCATGACCGCGCTGAAGGCGATGGTCGCGGCCGGCAACTACCCGACCGCCTCGCAGATGCTCGGCTACACCGTGCTCGACTATGCGGCGGCCGGCGTGATGGGCGACCTGACCGAGACGGCGAAGAAGGAAGGCTGGGACAAGTCGGTTCCGGCCGCCCTGCAGAAGTTCTCGGTCTATGACGGCAAGTGGGTCGCGGCTCCGGTCAACGTCCACTCGGTCAACTGGCTGTGGATCAACAAGGCCGTCATGGACAAGATCGGCGGCACCGAGCCGAAGACCTTCGACGACTTCGTTGCCCTGCTCGACAAGGCCAAGGCGGCAGGCGTGATCCCGCTCGCTCTCGGCGGCCAGAACTGGCAGGAAGCCACCATGTTCGACTCGGTCGTGCTGTCGACCGGCGGACCTGAGTTCTACAAGAAGGCCTTCAACGACCTCGACGACGCTTCGCTCAAGTCCGACACGATGAAGAAGTCGTTCGACAACCTCGCCAAGCTCGTCACCTATGTCGACCCGAACTTCTCCGGCCGCGACTGGAACCTTGCCACCGCCATGGTCATCAAGGGCGACGCCCTGGTGCAGGTCATGGGCGACTGGGCCAAGGGTGAATTCCACGCCGCCAAGAAGACCCCGGGCACGGACTTCCTGTGCTATCGCTTCCCGGGCACCGACGGCTCGGTGATCTACAACTCCGACATGTTCGGCATGTTCAATGTTCCGGACGACCGCAAGGCCGCCCAGGTCGCATTGGCCACCGCCACCCTGTCGAAGAGCTTCCAGTCGGCCTTCAACGTCGTCAAGGGTTCGGTTCCGGCCCGTACCGACGTTCCGGACACCGACTTCGACGCTTGCGGCAAGAAGGGCATCGCCGACCTGAAGGCAGCCAATGACGGCGGCACGCTGTTCGGCTCGCTCGCCCAGGGTTATGGCGCGCCTCCGGCGGTCGCCAATGCCTACAAGGATGTCGTCTCCAAGTTCGTCCATGGTCAGATCAAGACCTCGGACGAGGCCGTGACCGAACTGGTCAAGGCGATCGACGACGCCAAGTAAGCGCCACACACAAAAACGCCTTCCCCGCTCCAGCGGGGAAGGCTCCGATCCGCGAACCTGGTTGGCCTCGCGCCGACGGGAGGAGCCCTATGAGCACGGTAGCGACAAGCCAGATCAAGCTGACGCCGGAGCAGGCCCGACCGCGCGCCTCGGTGCGCTCGCGCCTGCAGGACGCGCTGCCTAAGATCGTGCTGGCGCCGAGCTTCGCCATCACCATTGTCTTCGTCTACGGCTTCATCCTGTGGACGATCTATCTGTCCTTCACCAATTCCAAGACCTTCCCGTCCTATGTCATCACCGGCTCGCGCGCCTACCAGCGGCTTTGGGGCTGGACCTTCGACACCGACCCGCCATCGAGCTGGTACACGTCGATCACCAACATGGGCATTTTCGGCTTTCTCTACATCTTCATCTGCCTGGCGCTCGGCCTGTTCCTGGCCATCCTGCTCGACCAGAAGATCCGCGGCGAAGGTGTGCTGCGGCCGATCTACCTCTACCCGATGGCGCTGTCCTTCATCGTCACCGGTGTCGCCTGGAAATGGTTCCTCGATCCCGGTCTCGGCCTCGAGCAGACCTTGCATCAATGGGGCTGGACGAGCTTCCATTTTGACTGGATCAAGAACAAGGACTTCGTCATCTACACCGTGGTCATTGCCGGCGTCTGGCAGGCCTCCGGCTTCATCATGGCGATGTTCCTGGCCGGCCTGCGCGGCATCGACGGCGAGATCATGAAGGCGGCGCAGATCGATGGCGCCACCACCTTCCAGCTCTATCGCCGCATCGTCATCCCGCTGCTGCGGCCGATCTTCCTGTCGGCCTTCATCGTGCTCGCCCACCTCGCCATCAAGTCGTATGACCTTGTCGTGGCGTTGACCAGTGGCGGCCCCGGCGGCTCGGCCTGGCTGCCGTCGAACTTCATGTATGAATACACCTTCAAGCGCAACGAAATGGCCGTCGGCTCGGCCAGCGCGGTGATCATGCTGATGACCATCATCGCCATCATCGTGCCCTATCTCTATTCGGAACTGCGGGAGAAGCCGCGATGAGCGCCGTCACCACGCCCGCCCGCCAGGCCTCAGGCGGCGTCAACGCTAGGATCGTCAACCGCATCGTCATCTACGGGCTGCTGGCGCTGTTTGCACTGTTCTATCTGATGCCGCTGTTCGTCATGCTGGTCACCTCGTTCAAGACCATGGATGAGATCCAGAATGGCAATATGCTGGCGCTGCCCCAGGCACCGACCTTCGACCCGTGGGTGAAGGCCTGGGGCGAGACCTGCGTCGGCCTCACCTGTGCCGGCATCAAGGGCTATTTCTGGAACTCCATCAAGATGGTGGTTCCGGCCGTGCTGATCTCGACGATGCTCGGCGCCCTCAACGGCTACGTGCTGACCAAATGGCGCTTCCGCGGCGCAACGCTGGTGTTCGGGCTGATGCTGTTCGCCTGCTTCATCCCGTTCCAGTCGGTGCTGTTGCCGATGGCGACGATCCTCGGCAGCCTTGGCCGTTTCGGCGTGTCGCTGCAGAACTCGGTCGGAACGAGCTTCGGCCTGGGCAACGCGACGGTCAATCTCGTCTTCGTCCACGTCGTCTACGGCATCGGTTTCACCACTTTGTTCTTCCGCAACTATTACGAGGCGTTCCCGACCGAACTCGTCAAGGCGGCGCAGGTCGACGGCGCCTCCTTCTTCCAGATCTTCCGTCGCATCATGCTGCCGAACTCGATGCCGATCTTCGTCGTCACCGTCATCTACCAGTTCACCAACATCTGGAACGACTTCCTGTTCGCCTCTGCCTATGCCGGCACCGGCGACGCGATGCCGATGACGGTGGCGCTCAACAACGTCGTCAACACCTCGACCGGCGTCGTCGAATACAACGTCAACATGGCGGCCGCGATGATCGCCGCATTGCCAACCCTTCTCGTCTATGTGCTCGCCGGCCGCTATTTCGTGCGCGGTCTGATGGCGGGCGCCGTCAAAGGATAATCTGATGGCTTTTCTGGAAATTGATGGCCTGAGAAAGCGCTTCGGCCAGGTCGAGATCCTCAAGGGGATCGATGTCGAACTGGATAAGGGCGGCTTCCTGGTGCTGGTCGGCCCGTCCGGCTGCGGCAAGTCCACCTTGCTCAACACCATCGCCGGCCTGGAGACGATCACCTCGGGCGAAATCCGCGTCGAAGGCCGCGCAATCAACGATCTGCATCCGTCCAAGCGCGACATCGCCATGGTGTTCCAGAGCTATGCGCTCTATCCGAACATGACAGTGGCCGGAAACATCTCCTTCGGCATGGAGATGCGCGGCGTGCCGGCGGCAGAGCGGCAGAAGGCGATCGACAAGGTGGCCAAGGTGCTGCAGATCGGCCACCTGCTGCAGCGCAAGCCGAGCCAGCTTTCTGGCGGCCAGCGCCAGCGCGTCGCCATGGGCCGGGCGCTGGTGCGCGACCCAAAACTGTTCCTGTTCGACGAGCCGTTGTCCAACCTCGACGCCAAGCTGCGTGTCGACATGCGCATCGAGATCAAGCGCCTGCATGCGACCACCGGCACCACCATCGTCTATGTCACCCACGATCAGATCGAGGCGATGACGCTGGCGACCAAGATCGCCGTCATGCGCGACGGCGAGGTGCAGCAGTTCGGCACGCCGGCCGAGATCTACAACAACCCGACCAATCTCTTTGTCGCCGATTTCATGGGCTCGCCGGCGATGAACCTGATCCCGGCGACGATCGGCACCAACGGCAATGCGCTGTCCGTCGTGCTGCAGCGCGAGGCGCGCGAGCCGATCTCGCTGCCGATGGCCAATGCGCCGGCGGGCCTGTCGGCATTCCAGGGCAAGCCGATCATCTTCGGCGTCCGCCCCGAAGCCCTGACCGATCCGGAAGGCGCCGAGCGCAATGCCTCGAACATCGCCACTGCCGACTGCTTTATCGAGGTCGTTGAACCGGCAGGCTCCGACACCTTCGCCGTCACCAATCTCGGCGGCAAGGGCGTGGTGGCGAGGCTGCGCGCCGACGCCAACATCCAGCCCGGCACCAACACCCCGCTCGCCTTCAACCTGACCAAAGCGGTGTTCTTCGATCCGGCGACCGAAAACCGCATTCTCTGACCGAGATGACAAATCCCGATATCGTCATAATCGGCTCCGGCATCGGCGGCGCCACGATCGCCTCCGGTCTGGCCGGCAGCGGCGCCTCGATCCTGATGCTGGAGCGCGGCGAACCGTTGACGGCAACGCCGCATGCGCGCGACACGCGTTCCATCTTCGTCGACGGTCATTATCGGCCGAAGGAGATGTGGCGCGAGGCCGGCGGTGCGGCCTTCAACCCCGGCAACTATTACTATGTCGGCGGCAATTCGAAATTCTACGGCGCCGTGCTGATCCGCTACCGCAGGGAAGATTTTGCGGCCATGGAGCATTTCGGCGGCGTCTCGCCGGCGTGGCCGTTTTCCTATGAAGAATTCGAGCCCTGGTATTCGAAGGCCGAGCAATTGTTTCGTGTGCGTGGCTCACTCGGCGAGGACCCGACCGAGCCGTTCCATTCGATCCCCTATGCCTTCAAGCCTGTGCCCGACGAGGCGCCGATCGCGCGCGCCCGCGCCGAGCTCAAGGGCCTCGGCCTGCACCCGGCCTCGCTGCCGCTTGGCGTCGACATCGACACCTGGCTGAAGGAGGGCAAGACCGGCTGGGACGCGTTTCCCAACACCGGCCAAGGCAAGGTCGACGCGCAAACGGGACCGCTGACGGCGGCGCTGACCGACCCGAACATAAAGTTGGAGACCGGCGCCTATGTCGAGTATCTCGAAGCCTCGGCCGACGGCAAAACCATCGTCGCTGTTCACTATCGCCAGAATGGCGCGTTGAAAAAGCTGACGCCGAAGCTGGTCATCCTCTCCGCCGGCGCGGTCAATTCCGCCGTCATCCTGCTGCGCTCGCCGTCACCCGCCAACGGCAAGGGCGGTGGCAAGGGCCTCGCCAACCGCTCCGATCAGGTCGGCCGCAATTTCATGAACCATAATTCCAGCGCCATGCTGGCCATCGATCCGCGTCGCCGCAACGATGCCGTCTACCAGAAGACGCTGATGCTGAACGATTATTACCTTTCCGACGGCAAGGGCGGCAAGCCGCTCGGCAACGTCCAGCTGCTCGGCAAGATCGACGGCAACATCCTCAGCGCCAATGTGAAATTCGCGCCCAAATTTGCGCTCGATTTCATGGCCGGCCATGCCGTCGATTGGTACTTGATGTGCGAGGACCTGCCCGATCCCGAAAGCCGCATCATGGTCGACGGCAAGGACATCATCATGCAATGGCGGCGCTCCAACATGCAGTCGCTCGACGGCTTGACCAAGGTGATGCGCGAAAACTTCCGCGCCTGCGGCTATCCGATCGTGCTGTCGCGCCCCTTTGACAAGCGCACGCCGTCGCACCAGTGCGGCACGGTGAAGATGGGCGACGATCCGGCCAGCGCGCCGCTCGACCCGTTCTGCCGGTCCTTCGATCATCGGAATCTGTTCGTTGTCGATGGCGGCTTCCTGCCGAATTCGGCCGCCGTCAATCCGGCGCTGTCGATCGCCGCGCAAGCGCTGCGTGTCGCCGCGCATATTCGCAAGAGCGAGCTTTCCGCATGACCCGCCCGGCGGCCATCGTCACTGGCGGCGCGCGCGGCATCGGCCTTGCCTGCGCCCAGGCGCTTGCCGATGCCGGCTTCGACATCCTCGTCGCCGACCTTGCCGAAAAACCCGCTGACGGGTTAGCCGAGGACATCACCACGCACGGCGCGCAGTTCGCCTATGTCAGCTGCGACATCGCCGATCTCGGCGGCCATGCGGCACTGGTCGATGCCACGATGCGCACCTTCGGCCGCATCGACTGCCTGGTGAACAATGCCGGTGTCGGCGCCGTGGTGCGCGGCGACCTCCTGGAGTTGAAGCCCGAGAATTTCGACAAGGCGCTCAACATCAATCTGCGCGGCACCGTGTTCCTCAGCCAGGCCGTCGCCAAGGCGATGCTGGCTGTACCCGGAGATCACCCGAAATCGATCATCACCATCACCTCGGTCAGCGCCGAAATGGCGTCGCCGGAACGGCCGGACTACTGCATCTCGAAAGCCGGCCTGTCGATGTGGGTGAAGACCCTGGCACTCAGGCTCGCCGCCGAAGACATCGCTGTGTTCGAGGTGCGGCCGGGCATCATCCGAACCGACATGACATCGGGCGTCACCGCCAAATACGACGCCTTGATCGACGGCGGGCTGGTGCCGGCAAAGCGCTGGGGCGAAGCATCGGACATCGGCGCCGTGGTGGCGGCGCTTGCCGGCGGCAAGCTCGGCTTTTCGACCGGCTCGATCATCAATGTCGACGGCGCGCTCTCCGTGCCGCGGCTGTAAGGTGGATAGTGTCATGACCGACTACATCATCGTGGGCGCCGGCCCGGCCGGCTGCGTTCTGGCCAACCGGTTGAGCGAGGATCCGACGCATCAGGTGCTGCTGCTGGAAGCCGGCGGCAAGGACTGGCATCCCTACATTCATATGCCGGCGGGCTTCGCCAAGATGACCAAGGGCATTGCTTCGTGGGGTTGGTCGACCGTTCCGCAGAAGCACATGAAGGACCGCGTCTTCTGGTACACGCAGGCCAAGGTGGTCGGCGGCGGTTCTTCCATCAACGCCCAGATCTACACGCGCGGCAATGCCCGCGACTATGACGCCTGGGAGAAGGAAGAAGGTCTCGCCGGCTGGGGCTATCGCGATGTGCTGCCCTATTTCAAGCGCGCCGAAAACAACCAGCGCTACGCCAACGACTTTCATGGCGACCAGGGCCCGCTCGGCGTGTCGAACCCGATTTCGCCACTGCCGATCTGCGAGGCTTATTTCCGCGCCGGCCAGGAGATGGGCATTCCCTTCAACCCGGATTTCAACGGCGCCAGCCAGGAGGGCGTCGGCTACTACCAATTGACCCAGA
Organism: Mesorhizobium sp. P2_E6; assembly: GCF_056403835.1. Lineage (NCBI taxonomy): Bacteria > Pseudomonadati > Pseudomonadota > Alphaproteobacteria > Hyphomicrobiales > Phyllobacteriaceae > Mesorhizobium > Mesorhizobium sp. P2_E6. Next base: position 237,070 of record NZ_JBFUEQ010000007.1, on the reverse strand, counting down.
AGGACGCGAGGCGTTCCTCCGCTTCGGTCGCCTATTTGAAGCCGATCCGCGCTCGCAGGAACCTTACTGTCAGGACCGATGTGCTGGTGACGCGCATCGTCGTCGAGAGAGGCCGCGCCATCGGCGTCGAGATCGTCGACAGGCCGGGCGGCGAGAAGAAAATCCTGCGCGCCGACCGAGAGGTGATCGTCTCGTCCGGCGCCATCGGCTCGCCGAAGCTGTTGATGCAGTCGGGCATCGGCCCGGCCGACCATCTGAAATCGGTCGGCGTCACGCCGGTGCATGACCTGCCCGGCGTCGGCTCCAACATGCAGGACCATCTCGACCTGTTCGTCATCGCCGAATGCACCGGCGACCACACCTATGACAATTACGCCAAGCTGCACCGCACAGCCTGGGCCGGCCTGCAATACCTGCTGCTGAAGAAGGGACCGGTGGCCTCCAGCCTGTTCGAGACCGGCGGCTTCTGGTACGCCGACCCGACTGCAGCCTCGCCCGACATCCAGTTCCATCTCGGCTTGGGCTCCGGCATCGAGGCCGGTGTCGAGAAGCTGAACAACCCGGGCGTCACCTTGAATTCCGCCTTCCTGCGGCCGCGCTCGCGCGGCACGGTGCGGCTGAAGAGCGCCGACCCCGCCGAGCATCCGCTGATCGATCCGAACTACTGGTCCGATCCCTATGATCGCGCCATGTCGATCAAGGGACTGCGGCTGGCGCGCGAGATCATGCGGCAGAGGGCGCTTGCGCCCTACGTGTTGCGCGAGGTGCTGCCCGGCCCGTCGCTCGCTAGCGACGACGAGTTATTCGACTATGCCTGCCGCAGTTCCAAGACCGACCATCATCCGGTCGGCACCTGCCGCATGGGCCATGATGACATGGCCGTGGTGACACCCGATCTTCGGCTGCGCGGCATCGACGGCCTGCGGGTCTGCGACGCCTCGGTGATGCCGCGCGTGCCCTCCTCCAACACCAATGCGCCGACCATCATGGTCGGCGAAAAGGGTGCCGATCTGATCCTCGACCGCGAACCGCTGCCGCCGGCCGTGTTTTCCGGAAACCGGGCGGCTTAGGAGCAAAAAAATGATCAGGCACTGTGTGTTCGCCAGGTTTCGCAACGATGTTCCCGCCGCCGAGCGCATGGCAATCCATGCCGATCTCGAAGCGCTGCGACAGGTGGTGGAGGGCATGGAAGCGGTCCAATTCAGCGCCAATGTCAGCCCCGAGCCGTTCGGCCGCGGCTTCACGCATGGCTTCACCATCGATTTCCGCGATGCCGCCACCCGCGACGCCTATCTGGTGCATGAGGCGCATCAGCGCGCCGGCGCCCGACTGGTCGCCGCTCTCGAAGGCGGCACCGACGGATTGATGGTCTTCGATCTCGATCTTACGAAAAAGTGACCGCCGGTTTTTCGAAAGCCGGCTGACGGCTGTTCTCTTTTGCCGACCGGGCGACATATCGTTGCCCGGGGACGGTAAAGGAGGAACGTCTTGAACCTCAATTCCCAACAGAAGAAAACCGTCCTGGCTTCATTTCTGGGCTGGACGCTCGACGCTTTCGATTTCTTCCTCCTGACATTCCTGCTCACGGATATTGCGACTGAATTCCAGACCGATGTCCCAGCCGTATCGAAGGCGCTGTTCCTGACTTTGGCGACACGCTTCATCGGCGCCTTTTTCTTCGGCATGCTTGCCGACAAATACGGGCGCAAGCCCATCCTCATGCTCAACATCGTCAGCTATTCGGTGATTGGCGCGCTGGCCGCCTTCTCGCCCAATCTCGGCATCTTCCTGGCACTGCGCGCCCTGTTCGGCATTGCCATGGGCGGCGAATGGGGACTTGGCAGTTCGCTCGCCATGGAGTCTATCCCGCCCAGCGCGCGCGGCATGGTCTCGGGCATCCTGCAATGCGGCTATCCGACGGGCTACCTCTTGGCGGCAGTGGTCTATGGCCTGCTCTATCAGCAGACGATCGGCGGCTACACGATCGGCTGGCGCGCCATGTTCCTGCTCAGCTTCGTGCCGGCATTGATCGTGCTGTTCATCCGCTCGCACGTGCCGGAATCGCCGGCCTTCGTCGACGCGCAGAAGACCGCCAGGCCGGGACTGTTGGAGACGCTGCAAAAGCACTGGGGCGTCGCCCTCTATGCCGTCGTGCTGATGATGTTCTTCAACTTCTTCAGCCATGGCACACAGGACCTCTACCCAACCTTCCTGAAGAAGCAGCACGGCTTCGATCCGCATACGGTGAGCTGGATCACCATCGTCGCCAACATCGGCGCCATCGTTGGCGGCCTGGCATTCGGCGCGCTGTCCGAGAAGATCGGCCGCGTCAACGCCATCACCCTGGCGTGCCTGATTGCTTTGCCGTCGATTCCACTGTGGGCCTACAGCACCACGCCCTTCATGCTCGCCATCGGCGCCTTCGTCATGCAGGTCGCTGTCCAGGGCGCCTGGGGCGTCATCCCGGTGCATCTCAACGAGCTTTCGCCGGGGTCCGTGCGTGCGACCTTGCCCGGCTTCATCTATCAGGCCGGCAATCTCGCGGCGTCCTATGGCGGCCCTTACCAGGCAGGCATCGCGGAAGCCCCTGGAGGCAGCTACGGATATGCGCTTGCGCTTTTTGCCGGCGTGGTTGCCGTCTGCATCATCGTCGTCATCCGCTTCAGTCCGGAGCGACGCGGCCAAGTGATGACCGTGCTGGGCTAACGGCGGCAGCTAGCCCAGTCGGAGCGCAACAACGCCGGCGACAATGCTGAGCGCGGCGGCCGCGCGCCAGCCCGTCATCTTCTCGCCGAGGGCGAAGACCGAGATCATCATGGCGAACAAGATCGAGGTCTCGCGCAGCGACGCCACCGATGCGATCGGCGCCTTGGTCATTGCCCACATCACGATCCAGTAGGCCGCACCGCTGAGTACGCCGGTGAACAGGCCCACCTTCCAGTCGCGCGCCAGCACCGGCAGCGCTTTCGGCCCACGGAAGATAAGGCATAGCACCAGCGCTCCGAGGGCATCGCAGATGAACAGCCAGGCTGCATAGCTTTGCGCTGTGGCCGCCAGCCGCGCGCCGCTGCCGTCGGACAGCGTGTAGCTGGCGATGAAGATCGAGGTGCCCAGCGCAAAGCCGACCGCGCGCAGGTTCAGCTTTTCCAGATGCGCACCGCCGCGAAACGACATCACCAGCGTGCCGGTCGACAGCAGAAAAATACCCAGAATGGCAAGCGGTGCCGGCACCTCGGCGACCACGAACATACCGCCAAGGGCTGCCAGCAAAGGTGCTGTGCCGCGCGCCAGCGGATAGGTCTGGGCGAAATCGCCGGCCTGGTAGGCGCCGATCAGGAAGGTCCGGTAGCCCATGTGGAAGATCACCGAGGCGATGATGTAGGGCCACACCTGCGCCTTCGGCACTTCGACGAAAGGCAACACGACAAGGGCAGCAGCGCCCATTCCCAGCGTCATCAGCGTGATCGACAGGAAGCGGTCGAGATGCACCTTGACCAGCGCATTCCAGATCGCGTGCATGGCGGCGGCGGCAAGCACCGCGAAGAAAACGAAGGGCGTCATTGCCGGCTCATCCGCCGCGCAGCACGGCGAGCGGTGTTTCGAGATCGATGTCGAGCCGTAGGGGGAAATGGTCCGATGCGACCTCGCCGACATCGGCGCCGACCGAGCGGACGCGCCCGGCAAACATGCCGCCGACAAAGCAATGGTCAAGCCGGCGTTTGGCCAGTTTGCCGTCGATGGTCTTCACATGGGTGTGGAAATCCGCGGTCGGCTGGCTGGCAACGGCGGCGGCATCGACGAAGCCATCGAGGTAGGCGGCGCCGCGATGATAGGGCGTGCTGCCGACGATGCGGCTATATTCGACGCTGCCCGGCTCCATGTTGAAATCGCCCATCCAGATGGCTTCCAGCGGGTTCTCCGGCTCCGGCTCGCCATTGCTCCAGTTGCGCGACGGCTCGTCATCGATGCCGCTCCAGGGTCCGCCCTCGCGGGTCGCACGGCGATGTTCGCCCAACAGGTAATCGATCTGTTCCAGCCGCTCCTCCGCCGCGATATGGGCGAGATGCAACGAAAACACCCGAACCGGGCCGGCCGGCGTGCGGATCATGCATTCAAGTGCTGCGTTGCGCGTGTTGAGCGGCCGCAGCGTGCTGCGCATCGGCAGCGCGTGCAGCCGCGACCAGACAATCGGCAGCTTCGACAGCACCATCGTGCCGAACTGCCGGCGCCGGTTGATCAGACGGCCGTCGCGCTGCTCGCTGGCGTCCATGTCGAAGGCCGGACCATAGACCCAGTGATAGTCCGGCAGCAGGCGGGAAACAAGCTCCGGCTGGTCGTCGTAGTTGCTGCGCTGCCAGTGCCGTTCGACTTCCTGCAGCGCGATGATGTCGGCGCCGGCGACGATGCGCGCGGCGCGCGAAAGATCGTAGCGGCCGTCGCTGCCGAACCCGTACTGGATGTTGTAGCTGACCAGCTTCATTGCTTATCCGGCTCATTTTCGATGATGGCAGTAGCGGTTCGGCAGATTGGTTGCAATGTGCAGGGAAATGGCAGCGGCTTGGGCCAGATATCTCACGTCGTCAGCGGCTGGAAACTTCCAGCTGGCGATGCCGCCAGTTCCGACCAGTCGATTTCCTCTTCAAGCCGGTGATAGGCTTCGTCACCGATTGTGCCGTTGCGGCGCAGTTCCTCGAGCGTGTCGCGCTGGCGGTTGATGGCATAGAGGCGCAGCCGGTCATATTCGGTGGCCGCCTGTGCGTCCTCCGGGTTTTGAGCGATCAGGCGCTGCGCCTCATACTGCTCGCGCACAACAGCAGCAGCGGCCGATGTCTTGCGGCTCAACACGTCAAGGGCGGCCTGCATGATGGCCACCCGCGCCTGCGCCACCTCATTGTCGATCGTTCTGTCCGGGTCGAAGTTGAGTATCCGCAGCAGCGGCTTCAGCGTCATGCCTTGCAGCACCAGCGTGCCGAGAACGACCGCGAAGGCGGCAAGCACGATTGGATCGCGGCCGGGAAAACCCGCCGGCAGAGCAATGGCCACCACCAGCGTCACCAGCCCCCGCATGCCACACCAACCGACGAGCACCGCGCCGCCAAACGTCGGCACATCTCGCCTTTGGTCTTCGCTTCCGAAGCGGGCCAACCATCGGATGATCGCAACGTAACTCCCCACCCAGACGAGGCGTGCCACGATGACGACGGCCAGCACCGTTGCAGCGAATAGAAAGGCTTCGCCCTGCCCTTCGCCGGAGAGGCGGCCGACGATCGATCGTGCCTGCAGGCCCATCAGCACGAAGGCCAGCACGTTGAGCACGAAGACCGCCGATTCCCACACCGAATAGGTGCTGACGCGCCGCCTGGCCGACATGCGGCGCGGCGCCATCCGCGCTATGGTCATGGCGTAGACGACGATAGTGATGATGGCGGACAGGCCCAGCCTGTCGGCCAGTATCCACACCCCGAATGTCCCGGCGAATTGCACCACGGTGCTGCTTGCCGCATCCTCGATCCGGCTGAGCGTCAGCAGCGAAAAGCGGCCAAGCACATAACCCGCGACGAGGCTGCCGATCGTCGACAGCAGAATCGTCGGGATGGCGTTGCTCAGCATGATCGAGCCGAGCGCTGCCGAAACCGCCAGGCGGTAGATCAGGAGTGCCGTGGCATCGTTGAGCAGGCTCTCGCCTTGCAGGATGGCGGTGATGCGGTGCGGCACCTTGAACTGCCCGAGTACGGCGCTCGCCGCGACCGCATCGGGCGGCGCGACGATGGCGCCGAGCGCGATTGCCGCCGCGATCGGCAGCCCGGCCATCTTCCAGCCGACGAAAGCAACGACCGCCGCGGTGAAGACGACGGCGCCGAGCGCCAGCAGCGCGAGCGGCAGCCGGTAGCGGTTGAGATCCCGCAACGATGTGTCGTAGGCGGCATCCAGAAGCACCGGCGCGATGAACAGGGCAAGAGCCAGTTCCGGATCGATCTCGATCATTGGCGCACCAGGCACGAAGGCAATCCCAACCCCGGCCAAGGCCAGCAGGGACGGATAGGGAATCTCCAGCCGTCGCGACAGCGCCGTCAGCGCAACGGCAGTCAAAAGCAGGACAAGCGTCAGTTCGAAAAGAGCCATGGCCTGTTACCCCCGTGATGCTGCATTGTCGGCAGTGGCAAGCCAGCAAGATGCTGTTGATTGGCTATTGCGCACAAGCCCCGTGGCAGTATGTCCAGCGGTCACTTGCAGCGTAAGGCACCGACCATGATCCTGATTGGCCAATTTGACTCCCCCTTCGTTCGCCGCATCGGCATTGCGATGACCTTATACGGCATCGCCTACGAGCACCGTCCGTGGTCGGCCTTCGGCGCTGCCGACAAGATCCGGCCCTACAACCCGCTGACCCGGGTGCCGACCCTGGTGCTGGACAATGGCGAGGTGCTGATCGAAAGCCATTTGATGCTCGACTATCTCGACAGCCTCGTTCCGGCCGAGCGGAGGATGTTTCCGACGGCCGAACCGGCGCGTCACCAGGCGCTGCGGATATCAGCCCTGGCAACCGGCCTCGGCGACAAGGCGGTCAGCCTGTTCTATGAGACGCGGCTGCATGAGAAAGTATCCGACCTTTGGGCCGGGCGCTGCCGCACACAGATCGAGGCTGTCCTTGCAGTCCTGGAAACCGATCGTCAGGGAAGGTCGACACCTTACTGGTTCGGCGACCGCATTGGCCATGCCGACATCGCGGTTGCCGCCGTGCTCCGCTTCATCGGCGAGGCGCATCCCGGGCTTGTGTCGCTGGCCGACTTCCCGGCGCTGGACGCACATGCCGCAAAAATGGAAGCGCTGCCGGTCTTTCAGACAGTCATGCAGCCATTCATAGCGCCGGCCTGAGGGGGCTTGGTTCTTCCTCTGCCCCGTCCGCTCTACCGCCTAGTGCAGCACCAGCATATCGCTCGACGAGAACGAAATCTCGGCCTTTTCGCCGACAGCGGGCGGCGGTGTGGCCGGGCTGTTGAACGTATCGAGCGACACGGTGTTGCCGCCAATGCCGACGCGAACCCGGATCACAGAGCCGAGAAAATGCACTTCGGAGATCTCGCCGGAAAGGCTGGAGTCGCGACCGGGCTGAAGGCCTAGCGAAATGGCTTCCGGACGCAGGGCAAGCGACAGGGTGTCGCCGGACTTCGAGCCGTTGAGCTTGCCCTTGAGCGAGACTTCCTGCGTGTCGACCTGCACCTTGCCGGACGCAGCATCGGTGACCTTGCCTTCGAGCACGTTCAGCGTACCGACGAAATTGGCGACGAACTTGGTTGCCGGACGGTTGTAGATCTCGAACGGCGTGCCGACCTGTTCAGCCTTGCCACCATACATGACAGCAATGCGGTCCGAGATCGACAGCGCCTCTTCCTGATCATGCGTGACGAAAATGGTGGTGATGCCGAGCTTCTTTTGGATCGAGCGGATTTCCTCGCGCAGCGACACGCGCACCTTGGCGTCGAGCGCCGAAAGCGGCTCGTCGAGCAGCAGCAGCTTCGGCTTCGGTGCGATGGCGCGGGCCAGCGCTATGCGCTGCTGCTGGCCGCCCGAGAGCTGATAGGGATAGCGGTCCGCCATCTGCGGCAGTTTGATGATGCCGAGCATCTCGGCGACTCGGGCATCGATGTCCGCCCTAGGCATGCCGGCAACCTTCAGGCCGAAGCCTATGTTCTGTGCCACCGTCAGGTTCGGGAACAGCGCATAGGCCTGGAACACCATGCCGACATTGCGCTGGTTGGGCTTCAGCCTCGTGATGTCCTTGCCACCAACCACGATCTTGCCGGCAGTCGGCTCCTCAAAGCCGGCGACCATGCGCAGCACGGTGGTCTTGCCGCAGCCGGACGGGCCGAGGAACGAGACGAATTCGCCACGCTCGACGTCGAGATTGAAATCCTCCACCACCGTGGTGGCACCGAAGGATTTTCGCACGTGCTGGATGGAGAGGAACGGGTCGGCCATGGTGTTGCTCTTTCGATCAGTACTTTTCGATCAATTGGGGCGGTTCGCCGATCTCGGCGCGAAACGGGACAGGATCTGGATCAGCGACATGCAGCCCCAGGTGATGGCAAAGGCGATGATGGCAAGGGCCGCCGGCTCATAGGCGCGGTTGGCGCCTATGTTCTGTAGATACGGACCGAAAGCGGGCCGGTTGAGCAGGCTGGCCATGGTGAACTCGCCAATGACGATCGCGAAGGTCAGGAACGCACCCGACAACACCGCGATCAGCACATTGGGCAGGATAACGCGCGTGATGATCGTCGACCAGCCGGCGCCAAGGATCTGCGCCGCCTCAGTCAGCGTTCGCACATCGATGGTTCTGAGCCCGGTGTCGACCGCACGGTACATATAGGGCAGCGACAGCGTGGCATAACCGATAACCAGCAGGGCGTTCGTACCGGTATCGCTGGCCAGGAACGGCAGCGGCGAGTTCGATCCGTACATCCTGATATAGCCGAACACGATGACGATGGCCGGAATGACCAGCGGCAACAGCGTGATGAACTCGACGAGCGGCCGCAGCTGCGGCAGGCGCAGCCGGATCCAGTAGGCGGCCGGCACCACGATCAGCACGCCGAGGATGATGGTGAAGACGGCGGCAAGCACTGAATAGCCGAAGGTCGCCTGGAAGCGAGGATCGCCCAACACCACCTTGTAGGCGTCAAAGGAGTACGCGCCACGCCGCATGCGCATGGAAAACTCCACCGTCGCGATCAGCGGGATGAAGAAATAGGCCGCGCCCAGCGCGAAGACGACCCAGGCCCAGAACTTTCCCGACTTCATTTGAGCCACCTCTCGGAACGGGTCCGGAACCAGATATAGAAGACATTGGCTAGGCCGGTGATGAAGATCATGCCGAAGGCGATCGCGTAGCCAAGATGGGCATTATGCAGCACGTCGCCGCGAATCTGCGCATAGAGCAGGATCGGCACGATGTTGAGCGACGAGCCTGTCAGCGCATAGGCGGTGGCGATAGCGCCGAAGGCGTTGGCGAACAGCAGGATGACGGTGCCAAGGAAACTTGGCCAGATCACCGGAATGACCACCATGCGCCAGTACTGCGCCATGGTTGCACCGAGGGTCGCGGCGGCCTCGCCCCATTCCTTCTTCAAGCCGTCGATGGCCGGCACGATGATCACCACCATCAGCGGGATCTGGAAGTAGACATAGGTCAGCGTCAGCCCCCAGAACGACAGGATGTTGAAGCCGTGAGCGTAAATATTGAGGCCAAACAAGGTGTTCAGGATCACCGTGGCAAGCCCCAGCCGGCCGAGTGTGGCGATAAAGGCAAAGGCCAGCGGCACACCGGCGAAATTGGAAGCGACCCCGGAGAAGGTCAGCGTCGCGGAGCGTATCCATTCCGGCAGACCGCCTCGCACGATGGCGATGGCGATGGCGAGACCGGCGAAGGCACCAATCAACGATGAGGCAAGGCTGACCTTGATCGAGATCCAGTAGGCGGCAACGATCGACGGCTGCGCCAGTGCTGCGATATTTTCGAAGGTGAACTCACCCGCATCGTTCTGGAAAGCGCCCAGCATCAGATAGAGCGTGGGCAGGATCAGGAACATGATGGCGAAGATGAAGAAGGGAGCAACGCCGAGCCATTGCGTCGGCAGCCTCATGCTGCGTGCCTCGGCGGGAGGCGCGGTCTTCCCGGCAACAGCGTGGTCTGACATTGGGATATCGGTCATGCGCCGGCTACCGTCTTTGAGAAAAGGGCCGGGCGGCCTCGAGGCCGCCCGGCATGGTCTGAGTTACTTGACGTTGGCGCCGACGACGGCATCCCAGTTCTTGGTGATGGCTTCCTTGGACTTGGCCTGCTCGTCCAGCGTCGGGAACACCGCCGCGGCATAGGATTCGGCCGGCGGCAGCTTGGCCAGCACGTCCGCGGGGATCTTGCCATTCTTGGCGAGATCGTTGAAGCGGATCGGGTGGCAATAGCCCTTCAGCCAGCCGATCTGGCCTTCGTCGGAGTAGAGGTATTCCAGCCACAGCTTGGCAGCGTTCGGATGCGGCGCGTAAGCGCTGATCGCCTGCACGTAGACACCGGCAACGACACCGGTCTTCGGCACGACGACGTCGACGGGCGGGTTGCCCTTCAGCGTGTCACGGCCGGCGAGCGCGTTGTAGTCCCAGGTGATCAGGATCGGAGTCTGGCCTTGGGCCAGCGTCGCGGCCTTCCCGATGACCGGGACGAAATTGCCGGCGGCGTTGAGCTTCTTGAAGAAGTCGAGGCCAGCGGTGCCGGCGGCTTCACCAGCAGCGGCGCCCGACGACAGGCCAGCAGCATAGACGCCCTGGATGGCCTGGTTCGACGCGCGCGGATCGCCGGCGAGTGCGACCGTGTTGGCGAATTCCGGCTTCAGCAGATCGGCCCAGTCAGCCGGAGCTTCCTTGACGATGTCCTTGTTCACCTGGAAGGACAGCACGCCGTAATAGTCGCCGGTCCAGTAGCCTTCAGCATCCTTGGCGCTATCGGGGATCGAGTCCCACGTCGACACCTTGTAAGGCTGGATCAGACCATCCTTCTTGGCGGACGGGCCGAAGGACAGGCCGACGTCGATGACGTCAGGCGCCTGCGGACCCTTGTTGTCCTTGTTCGCCTTGATTGCCTCGACCTCGTCGCCGGAGCCGGCATCGGGGTTGAGCTCGTTGACAGTGATTTCGGGATACTTCGCCTTGAAGCCGGCGATGACGTCACCGTAGCCGCACCAGTCATGTGGCAAGGCGATGGTGGTGAGCTGGCCTTCAGCCTTAGCGGCCTTGACGAGATCGTCCAGCGAAGCCGCGGACGAAATCACCGACGACGCCATAAGGGTCGCGGCCGTAAGGGAAAGCACTTTCCCCGTGAATTTGAACATGTGTTCTCTCCGTTGAACTGACGCCGTTGGACGCCTGCGATCCGGTATCGTTTTCATGTGACAGCCAGATGAAAGCTTTGTGAAACCGGCTGCTCGCAGCGCGAAAATTTAACTCTTTTTAACCGGCTGTAGCAATTAGCCATCACTTATTTTTCCGGCTAATTACTTTCCGCCATGTGTTTCATCCTTTCCCCCTTGGTTTGCCCTGATTTTCCAGATCAATTTTCAACAAGAAAGCCGTCTTACACCGTGCCGCCGATAGCGTTTTCAAGCAAGGTCAGGGCCGCCTTCTTGGTCAGCTTGACCGGGTTGCCGCCAGCGGTCGGATCGACCACCGCCATATCGGCGATCAGCCCCTTGCGCTTCTTGTCCATGTCGAGCCCCTTGATCAGGCCCGGAAGCGCATGCGGCACCTTGAGTTCCTTGCGCAATTTGATGATCGCCTTGGCGAAGCCGTCGAAGCCGCCCTTGATGCCGCAATAGGCGGCAAGCCGGCCGATGCGCTCCTCGATGGAGTCCCGGTTGAAGGCCAGCACATAGGGCATGAACACCGCATTGGTCATGCCGTGATGGGTGTCGTACAGCGCGCCGACCGGATGCGACAGCGAGTGGATGGCGCCCAGCCCCTTCTGGAAGGCGGTGGCGCCCATCGCGGCGGCGCTCATCATATGGGCACGCGCGACGAGATCCTTGCCGTTGGCATAGGCCTTCGGCAGGTTCTCGAAGACCAGCCGGACACCTTCGACGGCGATGCCGTCGGCCATCGGATGGTAACCCGGCGCGCAATAGGCCTCGAGGCAGTGGGCAAGTGCATCCATGCCGGTGCCGACGGTGATGAAGCCGGGCATCCCGACCGACAGTTCCGGATCGGCGATGACGATGGCCGGCAGCAATTTAGGATGGAAGATGACCTTCTTGGTGTGCGTCGCTTCATTGGTGATGACGCCGGCGCGGCCGACTTCCGATCCGGTGCCGGCCGTGGTCGGCACCGCGATGATCGGCGCGATCGCGTCGGAATTGGCGCGCGTCCACCAGTCGTCGACATCCTCGAAGTCCCAAACCGGCCGCGTCTGGCCAGCCTGGAAGGCGATCAGCTTGCCGAGATCGAGCGCCGAGCCGCCGCCGAAGGCGATGACGCCGTCATGCTTGCCTTTCTTGAACACCGCGATGCCGGCGGTCAGATTGGACTCGACCGGGTTCGGCCTCACTTCGGAGAAGACGCCGTAGGGGACCTTGGCATCGTCGAGGATCTTCAGGGTCGAGGCAACGACCGGCAGTTTCGCCAGGCCGGGATCAGTGACGAACAGCGGCCGCTTGATGCCGGTAGCCGCCAACACCTCAGGCAGTTCCTTGATGCGCCCAGCGCCGAAGCGAACGGTGGTGGGGTAGTTCCATTTGGAGATGAGCTTGGACATTTTTTGTCTTTCGAAAATCAGATGGCTTCGCGCAGGTGGAACGATTTCGGCCTGGTCAGGTTGTCGTAGCCGATGGCCGACAAGGCAGCACCCTTGCCGGTGTCCTTGACGCCGGTCCAGACCAGGGCCGGATCGAGGTAGTCGCAGCGGTTCATGAACACCGTGCCGGTCTCGACGCGGTTGCCGATCGCCACGGCATGCTCTGTATCGCGGGTCCAGATCGAAGCGGTCAGCCCATAGGGGCTGTCGTTCATCAGCGCGATCGCCTCTTCATCGTTGCGCACCTTCATGATGCCGACGATCGGCCCAAAACTCTCCTCGCGCATAACGCTCATCTGATGGTCGACTTGCGTCAGCACTTCCGGCGCCAGATAGGGCGAGCCGGCCTTGTCGTTGGCCACCTTCATGTTGATGTGCGCCACCGCGCCCTTGCGCAGAGCCTCGGCCTTCTGCTCGCGGATCAAGTCGGCGAAACGCGCCTGCGCCATCGGCCCCATCGTCGTTGCCTGGTCGAGCGGATTGCCGACGACATAGTTCTTGGTCTCGGCGATGAAACCCTCGACGAACTCGTCATAGACCTTTTCGTGCACATAGACGCGCTCGATGCCGCAGCAGCACTGGCCGGAATTGTAGAAGGCGCCGTCGACCAGATTGGCGACCGCATGATCCATCTTGGCATCAGGCAACACATAGGCCGGATCCTTGCCGCCAAGCTCGAGGCCGAGTGTCATGAAGGTACCTGCCGTCGCCTTTTCGATGGCGCGGCCACCGCCGACCGAACCGGTGAAGTTGACGTGGTCGATCTTGCCCGAACCGAGCAGCTTCTCGGTCTGCGCGTGGTTGAGCACGACATTCTGGAACACGCCCTTGGGCAGGCCAACCTTGTCGAAAGCCTGTTGAAAGCGCTCGCCAACCAGCAGCGTCTGCGCCGCATGCTTGAGGATGACGGCGTTGCCGGCCATCAGCGCCGGCACGATGGTGTTGACGGCGGTGAGATAGGGATAGTTCCACGGCGCGATCACCATGACCACGCCGAGCGGGTCCTTCTTCACATAGCGCCTGAAGCCGTCCTTCAGGTTGGAAGCCGGCACGGCCTTGAGCGCCGCCTCGGCGATCTCAACCATGTAGTTGGTGCGTTCCTTGACGCCACCGAACTCGCCGCCATAGCGCACCGGGCGCCCCATCTGCCAGGCGATCTCCGGCACGATCTCGTCGGTCATCGCGACCAGCGCTTCCAGCATCGCCAGCATGTACTTGCCGCGCTCGACGATCGGCGTCTCGGCCCATTTCTCTTGCGCCGCCTTGGCGCGCTCGACCGCGGCATTGATCGCCTGGTCCGTTGCCACGGGCCGCTCGGCATAGATCGAGCCATCAATGGGGGATTTGAGTTTGACCGTCTCGGTCATTTTGTAAGTCCTCGCATTCTACAACAAAATCTTATGGCTTGGCGCCGCCCCTCATCTGCCCGCCCTGCACCTTCGCCTCGTATGGTCAAGGGGAGAAGGGAAGTGCTCCGGCGCGGGCATCCCCTGCCCGTGTTTCACGGGAGGGGTACGGAGAGAGGCGGCGCCGACGTTCGCGAACTAGTTTAATACCGCTCGAACCCTCTGTGCAGTTCCCAATCAGTTATGCGGCGGTCGTATTCGAACTGCTCCCACTTTGCGGTGTGGACATAGTGTTCGAGCACATCCTCGCCGAGCGCCTGCTTGAGCATCTTCGACTTCGCCAGCGTCTCGGTGGCGTCGCGCAGCGTCTTCGGGATCTCCGGCAAACGCGACGCCTGGTAGGCATCGCCGACGAACGGCTTCTGCAGTTCCAGCTTCTCATCGATGCCGGCAAGGCCGGCGGCGATCAGCGCCGCAAAGGCGAGATAGGGGTTGAGGTCGGCGCCGCCGATGCGGCATTCCATGCGGATGCCCTTGGTGCCCTCGCCGCACAGCCGGAAGCCTGCGGTGCGGTTGTCCTCGCTCCACATGATCTTGGTCGGCGCGAAGGTGCCGGCCTGGAAGCGCTTGTAGGAGTTGATGTAGGGCGCCAGGAACCAGGTGAATTCCTTGGCGTATTTCAGCTGTCCCGCCGCCCATTGTTGGCCAAGCGTCGACAGCGTCCAGTCGGCCTTCTTGTCGAAGAACAGCGGCGTCTTGCCGTCGGTGCTCCACAGCGAATTGTGGATATGGCTGGAATTGCCGGCCAGCCCGTAATTGTACTTGGACATGAAGGAAATCGCCTTGCCTTCGGACTCGGCAATCTCCTTGGCACCGTTCTTCAGGATGACGTGGCGGTCCGCCATGTCGAGCGCTTCGGCATAGCGCACATTGATCTCTTCCTGGCCTGGGCCCCACTCGCCCTTGGAATTCTCGATCGGGATGCCGGCCGCTTCCATCTCGTTGCGAAGCCGGCGCATGACGCCTTCTTCCTTGGTGGTGATGCCGATCTGGTAGTCTCCGATGTAAGGCGAGGCGGTATCGAGACCCTGCCAGTGTTTCTTGCGGGCGGAATCGTAGGTCTCGTTGAACAGATAGAATTCGAGCTCGGAAGCGAAATAGCCGATATAGCCGCGCTCCGTCAGCCGATTGACCTGTTTCTTCAGGATGGCGCGTGGCGAATGCGGCAGATCGTCATGCGTGTGGTGGTCGAGCACGTCGCAGATCACCAGCGCCGTCTTCTCCAGCCACGGAATGCGCCGCAGCGTCGCCAGATCCGGCTTCATGACGAAATCGCCATAGCCCTTCGACCAGCTCGCCGCCTTGTAGCCGGGCACCGGCTCCATATCGATGTCGGCGGCCAGGAGATAGTTGCAGCCGTGCGTCTCGTCATGCGCGGAATCGACGAAATACTGTGCCAGGAACCGCTTTCCCGCCAGCCGCCCCTGCATGTCGACGATGCAGGCGAGCACCGTGTCGATCTCGCCGCTGGAGACCGCTTTCTTCAACTGATCGAACGAGAAATTTCCGGCCATTCCTTTGGCACTCCAGCGCTTGAGCTTTTGAACGGGTTAAACAAAACCATGGCCGGCGCGATGCCGGCCATGGCCAGGATGGTTGATGTCAGTGACCAGTTTCGCCGACGGCCTGTTCCGCCGCCTTGATGGCTGCCTGACGCGCCGCGATGATGTCGCCGAGCGGCGGACCCTGGAAGCGGTTCCGTTCGAAGGCGAACCAGACGATCGCCGTCAAGATGAAGAAGCCGACGGTGATGTAGAGCGCCCAATCGTTTGGCGGCTGGATGCCGATGACGAAGATCAGGATCATCGACACGATCGACAGGAACGCGAACAGCATGAACACGCCGCGCCCCATGTTCCACGGACCCATCTTGTCCCACTTCGGCGTGCCCCAGGCCAGCATGCCGAGCACGATCGGCACTGTGAAGGACAGGAACAGGAAGATGACGGTGCAGGACACGACGATGGTGTAGGCCGAGGTGCCGGCGACCGAGACCAGCGTCGAACCCCAGACGAACAGCACCGACAGGATCGACGCCGTCCAGATCGCCGCCACCGGCGTGCGATAGGTCGGGCTGACCTTGGCGAGTGCCGATGAGCCCGGCAGGCCGCCGTCACGCGAGAAGGCGAAGATCATACGCGAGGCAGAGGTCACGGTTGCGAGGCCGCACAGAAGCTGCGCGACGAACACGACGAGGTACACGAACTCCTTGATGCCGGGGCTGACGCGCTGGTCGAAGGCCCAGAAGAACACGTTCCAGCCCTGCTTGGCGGCGTCATCCATGTTCGGGATCATCAGCACGAAGGCGGCCAGGAACAAGT
This sequence comes from Mesorhizobium sp. P2_E6, assembly GCF_056403835.1. Classification (NCBI taxonomy): domain Bacteria; kingdom Pseudomonadati; phylum Pseudomonadota; class Alphaproteobacteria; order Hyphomicrobiales; family Phyllobacteriaceae; genus Mesorhizobium; species Mesorhizobium sp. P2_E6. The sequence continues at coordinate 221,006 of NZ_JBFUEQ010000007.1, read as the reverse complement.
AGCCGAAGACGGCCGACCAGATCACCGACATGACCATGGCGCGCGGCACCGAGGAGGCTGCCTTGATGGTTTCCTCGGAGGTGTGCGCGGAAGCATCGTAGCCGGTGATCGTATAGATCGGCAGCAAGAGGCCAAGTGCGAACACCCAGGCATTCGAAACCGACGGCCAGACGCTGGCGCCGGCATCGCCGGAGTAGTTGTGGAAGGTGAACAGCCGGCTGAAATCCCAGGTCTCGGCGGAGAGAAGGCAAACGACCGCGATCAGGATCGAACCGAAGAAGATCAAATAACCCGAGAAGTCGGTCAGCTTCGCCGTCAGCTTGATGCCGAGATGATTGATCAGTGCCTGGGCGCCGGTGATGATGACCAGGAAGATCATCTGGTTGGTCAGCGTGCCCTCGATGCCGAGCGCCGGTCCGAAGGCACCGACGAAGAACGTCCAGGTGCCGACATTGATGGCGCCGAGCACGGTGATCAGGCCGAGCAGGTTGAGCCAGGCCGTGACCCAGCCGGTGCCGCGGTTGCCAAGGATCGAACCCCAGTGATAGAGGCCGCCGGCAGTCGGATAGGCTGAGCTGATCTGCGACATGGCGACCGCGAAGGTCAGTGAAACGAAGCAGCCGACCAGCCAGCCGATGCCGATGCCGATGCCGCCGGCGCCGGACGTTGCCTGGGCCAGCGAATTGATGCCGCCCGAAAGGATGCAGATGATCGAGAAGGAAACGGCGAAATTCGAAAAGCGGCTGAGGCGCCGCTCCAGTTCCTGGGCGTAACCCATGCTGTGGAGGGCCTTTACGTCCTCCGCCTTGTCAACTTCAGTGTAACCCGGTGCTGCCATTGGAAGTCCCCTGTTGGTTCTTAGCTGGCCGATTGAACTGACTTTCCGACTGAATGCGATCTGGTGTATCCGGCCTCCTGTGGCTCCAGATCCGAAAAAATGCCCGTGAGCAGATCCGCCCATTTCCGCTGCCCGGTCTCGCCGGCGATTTCGTCGTTGCGGATCTCGATCATCGCGCACGGCAGGCCGCGCGAACGTGCGTGGCGCTCCAGCGTGAAATAGACGCGGTCGGCCGGCGAATAGGGCTCATTGACGCCGACGGTGACGCCGGCAAGCCGCTTCAGCGCCCCAATCAAAGGCGACGCCAGCCGGCGGTCCTCGTCGTGAATGATGCCGATATGCCAGGGCCGGTTGCGGCCCTTGTAGATCGGCGTGAAGGAATGCACGGACACCAGGCGGGTTTCCTGCCCGCGCGCCAGCCTGCCGTCGACAATCTCCTCGATGGCGGCATGAAACGGTTGCCACGACAGCGCGACGCGGGCCGCGCGCTGCTTGTCCGACAGGCCGGCATTGCCGGGTATCGTCGTGGTCTCGCTGACCGGCGGCACCAGATCGGGCGCATCCAGCGGACGGTTGCAGTCGATGACGAGCCGCGAAATGCGGGTTTCGACCAGCGTCGCGTCGAGCGCCTCGGCCATGCGGCGGGCAACAGGCAACGCGCCGGGATCCCAGGCGATGTGACGGGACAGGTCCTCGGCGGCAAGGCCGAGCGTGCCGAATTCGGCCGGCAGGAAATTCGAGGCATGATCGCAGGTCAGCACGAAAGGGCTTGATCCGCCGGGGTTGGTCACCCTCACGGTATCAGACGATGCAAGGCTGGCGGGCCGTGCTTGCTCCATAGTCTGCCGTCCCCGGGGAGCGCTGTATCGTATGTTACGTATTTTGTCTCATTGCGTCCCTATGGATGATTTCATACAGTTTACCCGGTTTTGTCAAATGCGATTTCGGAAAAGACAGTGGACAGGGCCGAAGCATTTTGCAGCCAGGTGGAATCACCTGACGTCGCAAAAATGCGGCCAAGACAAACAGACGGAGCCGGATGGGTTTAGCCATTCCGGTCCGGGGGCGGGGGAAAGATGATTTCCAGCATTGCCGAACTGATCGCCGACCGCGTTGGCACGATGCCGGCCAGTGAAAGGCGCGCGGCCCAGACCCTGATCGCCAGCTATCCGATGATCGGCCTCAAGACGGTTGCCGAATTCTCGGCCGCGGCTGGCGTCTCGTCGCCGACGATCCTGCGCTTCGTTGCCCGGCTCGGCTTCCAGAATTACCCCGAATTCCAGTCGAGCCTGCAGGACGAACTGGCGGCGCAGCTGCAATCGCCGGCCATAAGGACGCTCAACCCGCCCTCGCCCGGCGGCGGCACCGCGTCACCGATGCTGGAAGCGACGCTCGACAATATGCGCGAGACGTTCAGGCACCTGTCCGACAAGCAGCTTGCCGACATCGCCGCCCGCCTTGCCGACCGACGCGGCAAGACCTTCCTGATCGGCGGTCGCTTCACCGATCCGCTGGCGCGTTACATGGCCGCCCACCTCGCCATCATCCAGCCCGAGGTCTTTCACCTCGCCGGCCAGGAAAGCATGTGGCGCGACCGGCTGATCGACATGGGCAAGCGCGACGTGCTGGTGATCTTCGACATCAGGCGCTACCAGGACAGCCTCCTCCGCTTCGCCGAAAAGGCACACCAGCGCGGCGTTCAGATCGTGCTGTTCACCGACCAGTGGCTGTCGCCGATCGCCCGCTTTGCCCGCCACGTCATTGCCGGACGAACCGCGGTGCCGTCGGCATGGGACTCTTCGGCAGCCCTCTTCGTCGTCGCCGAAACACTGATCGGAGCCGTCACAAGGCAACTGGAAGCAGAAGGCGCCAAGCGCATCCGCGAGATGGAAGGTCTGCGTTAGACCGTCAACGTTACACAGATTTAATGTGCGCTGACACTGGCGAGTTGTCATAAAGGCGCGATATCGGGGCGTCTTCTTGCCTTAGAATAGCCTCGCTGCGTCTGCTTCCTTTCGGGAAACCGGCAATGCATGTCGCTCAAAAGTGGCCCCGGTTTTGAGATAGCGACATGCATAAACAAAAGACCTAAAGCGCGTCACATGAATCCGTTTCGACGCGACGCGCTTTAGACGGAAGGATTGTTTTGCCTACCGGAGTGCCGATGGCCGCCTGGAAACAGATACTTTTCGCGCTTGTGGTGCTGGTCGTGGCTTCAGCCGCCTGGCTGCGCTTTTTTCCGGGCGCACCCGAGGTGCTGGCACGCTGGGGGATAGACTGGGTATATGCGGCAACGCCCCCAGCTGAAACCGGTGCCGCCAGCACGAAGCAGGCGAACGGCGGCAATGGCGGCAACCGGCGGGTGAACGTGGTCGCCCTGGCCGCCACTACGGCGACCATCAACGACCGCCTTCAGGCGATCGGCACCGGCCGTGCCAATGCCTCGGTGACCGTCAATCCATACAGTTCCGGCCGCCTTGCCGAACTGCTGGTCGAATCCGGCAGCCATGTCGACAAGGGACAGATCATTGCCACCCTCGATTCCGAGACCGAGGTGATCGCGCAGGATCGTGCCAAGCTCGTCTTACAGGACTCGCAGAACAAGCTCGACCGGGTGAAATCGCTGCGGGCTTCCAACGCAGCGACACCGGTCGCCGTCGCCGATGCCGAAGTGGTGCTGGCGGTCGCCAAACTGGTACTTCGCGATGCCGAACTTGCCCTGCAGCGCCGCTCCATCATCGCACCGATCGCCGGAACCGTCGGCATCCTTCCAATCGCCGCCGGCAATTATGTGACCAACCAGTCGGCGATCGCCACGCTCGACGACCGCTCCAGTATCCTTGTCGATTTCCTCGTGCCCGAACGCTTCGCCGCCGCCGTCAAGGTCGGCGCGCAATTGACGGCGACGCCGATTGCCAATCCCAGCAAAGCCTACACCGGCACCGTTTCGGCCATCGACAACCACATCGATGAAAAGAGCCGCACCCTTCTGGTCAAGGCCAAGATCGCCAACCCGGCCGATTCGCTGCGTGCCGGCATGTCGTTCGGCATCACCATGAAGTTCGCCGGCGAGACCTATCCGGCCGTCAGCCCGCTGGCGATCCTCTGGGGCTCGGACGGCGCCTATGTCTGGCAGATCGAGGACGGCAAGGCCAGGCGGGTCCCGGTGCGCATCATCCAGCGCAACACCGAAACCGTGCTGATCGACGCGGAGATCGACAGCGGCGACATGGTGGTGACCGAAGGCACCCAGAGCGTCAGTGAGGGCGGTGCTGTGCACATCGCCGGCGAAGAGCAGCGCGCCGAGGACGCCGCTCAAGGCTCATGACCAGCCCTGTCAACGCCGCCAGCGACACCGGCTTTACCGCCCTGTTCATCCGCAGGCCGGTGATGGCCTTCGTGCTGAACACACTGATCGCAGTCGCCGGCCTGGCTGCCTTCTATGGCGTCGAGATCCGCGAACTGCCTGACGTCGACCGCGCGGTCGTCACGGTCTCGACCGCCTTCGCAGGCGCGGCGGCCGAAACCGTCGACCGTGAACTGACCGACACCATCGAAGGCGCTGTCGCCCGCGTCTCCGGCGTCAAGTCGATCTCGTCGTCTTCCTCCTTCGGTTCGAGCCGCGTCACAATCGAGTTCAACGACGGCGTCGACCTCAACGTCGCCGCCTCGGACGTGCGCGATGCGGTCGGCCGTGTCGCCAACCTGATGCCGGACACGGCCGATCCACCGCGCATCGTCAAGGCCGACGCCAATTCCGACCCGGTGATGCGACTGGCGGTAACTTCGGACAACATGTCGATCCAGGACATGACGGTGGTGGTCCAGGACCAGATCGAGGACGAACTGGCCGCCGTGCCCGGCGTTGCCGACGTCCAGATCTATGGCTATCGCGACAAGATTTTCCGGATCGACGTCGACCAGAACAAGCTCGCCAGCCTCGGCTTCACCGTCGCCGACCTCAGGACGGCGCTTGCCTCAGTCGCTTTCGATTCCCCGGCCGGTTCGATCACCACGACAGACCAGGACCTGATCGTCCGCACGACAGCGGACGTGACCACGCCCGAGGAATTCGAAAACATCATCATCGGCGGCACGACGCGCATCCGCGACGTCGCCACCGTCACGCTGGGCCCCGATGTCGGCCAGACCACGCTGCGTTCGGACGGCAAGACCGGCATCGGCATCGGCATCATCCGCCAAGCGGAATCGAACACGCTGGACATCTCGACCGGCGTTCAGGCCGCCGTCGCCAAGTTGCAGGAGAACCTGCCCAAGGGCATGTCGATCAAGATCACCAGCGACGACGCGGTTTTCGTCAACGGCGCGGTGCACGAGGTCGAGATCGCACTCGGCCTGTCCGTGACCATGGTGCTGATCGTCATCTATGTGTTTCTGCTTGACTGGCGCGCAACGCTGATCCCGGGACTGTCGATGCCTGTTGCCATGATCGGCACCATCGCCGCCATCTATCTGGCCGGCTTCTCGGTCAACATCCTGACCCTGCTCGCTTTGGTGCTTGCGACGGGACTGGTCGTCGACGACGCCATCGTCGTGCTCGAAAACATCGTGCGACGACGCAATGAAGGCATGGGCCCGCGCGCCGCCGCCGTGCTCGGCGCTCAGGAAGTGTTCTTCGCCGTCATTGCCACGACTCTGACGCTGGTCGCCGTCTTCGTGCCGATCTCGTTCTTGCCCGGCCAGACCGGTGGCCTTTTCCGCGAATTCGGCTTCGTGCTCGCCATGTCGGTGCTTTTGTCCTGCGTGGTGGCGCTGACGCTGTGCCCGATGCTCGCCTCGCGCATGCTGTCGAGCGCCTCGCTCCACCATGACAGTGGCCACGGCATCGGCGCTCGCATCGGCGGCGCGCTGAATTCAGCCTACAAGCGCGCCCTGCACGCTTGCCTCGACGCGCCATGGATCGTGCTTCTGGTCGCGGTGCTGTTTGCCGGCACCGCCTTCGCGCTGTTCGGCACCATCCGCCAGGAACTGACGCCGACCGAGGACCGCGCCGCCGTGCTGTTGCGCATCAGCGCCCCGCAAGGTGTCAGCCTCGACTACACGACGCAGCAGATGCAGAAGATCGAGAAGCTGATCCAGCCGATGCGCGAGTCTGGCGAGATCCGCAGCACGTTCGAGAACGCCGGCCAGAACGGCTCCTACAACTCAGGCTTCATGGTGATGACGCTGGCGCCGTGGAACGAGCGCAGCCGCAGCCAGCAAGAGATCATGGCCGAGATCAGCCAGCTTACCAAACAAGTGCCGAGCGTGCGCATCTTCCCGGTGCAGCCCAACAGCCTCGGCATTCGCGGTGCCGGCAACGGGCTGCAGTTCGCCCTGGTCGGTAATAACCGCAAGGCGCTCGGCGACGCGGCGGTCAAGATCATCGCCGGGATGCAGAAGGACCCGCGTTTCCAGACACCGCGCCTGTCGATCGATCCGACGCAGCCGCAACTGGCCGTGGCCATCGACCGCGAGCGCGCCTCCGACCTCGGCATCGACATCACCGGGATGGCCAACACCTTGCAGGCCATGCTCGACGGCAACGACGTCGTCGACGTCTATATCGCCGACCGTAGCTACGGCGTGAAGCTGGTCTCGACCACCAACCCGATCAACGACCCGACCGACCTGGAGAACATCTTCCTGAAGACATCAGACGGCCGCTTCGTACCGATGTCGACCATTGCCACGCTGACCGAGCGTGCGGTGCCGCCGTCACTATCGCGCGAGCAGCAGCAGCCGTCGGTGGCGATCACCTCCAACCTCAACGGCGATTTCGCGCTCGGCGATGCGCTGACCCGCGCCGAGGAAATCGCCACGCCGCTGCTACCGGCGGGCAGCCGCATCCTGCCGCTGGCCGAGGCGGCAACGCTGGGCGAGACCAACAGCGGCATGGTGACCATCTTCGGCTTCGCGCTCGTCATCATCCTGCTGGTGCTGGCCGCCCAGTTCGAAAGCTTCGTCAGCGCCGTCATCATCATGGCCACGGTGCCGCTGGGTCTTGCTTGCGCCATCTTCGCGCTGCTGCTCTCGGGCACCAGCCTCAACGCCTACAGCCAGATCGGCCTGGTGCTGCTGGTCGGCGTCATGGCCAAGAACGGCATCCTGATCGTCGAATTCGCCAACCAGCTGCGCGATCGCGGGCTTGGCGTGCGCGAAGCGATCGAGCAGGCCTCGGTCATCCGCGTGCGGCCGGTGATGATGACGATGATCTGCACCGTGCTCGGCGGCTTGCCGCTGGTGCTGGCGAGCGGCGCCGGTGCCGAGGCGCGCGTGGCGCTCGGCTGGGTCATCGTCGGCGGACTGGGCCTTGCCACCGTCTCGACGCTGTTCCTGACGCCGGTCGCCTATCTCTTGCTGGGCCGCTTCGTCACGCCGAAGACCCATGAGGAAGCGCGGCTGAAGCGCGAGCTCGAGGAAGCCGCCTATGCCAATGTTGAACCGGCCGAATAGAGAAATCCCAAGAAAGTGTGTCGCGGTTTTCCGCCCGTGAATACGCAGTGCCTATCTCAAGAACCGGCCTTCGATCGACCAGCGCGCGGCGAGGAAATTCAGCACCGCCGCCACCACGACGCCGCCGATCTTTGCCGGCCAAACTCCGACGGTAGCGGCAAACAGCGCGATCGAAAGGCTGGAGACACCGAGCGAAATCAGCGCCCCTAGCGAGGCGAAACGAAGGAAGGCGTCACGCAGCCGAATGGCTTGATTGCGCTCGAACGCCCAGAAGCCGTTCGCCACGAACGAAAAGCTGACGGCGATGAACCAGGCAACGATGTTGGCGGGCACCGGCGGCATCTGCAGCTTGAGCAGCAGGTAGAAGCTGGCAAGGTCGATGGCCGTGTTGGCAAGTCCGACGATGGCAAAGCGGACGATCTTGTTGCCGGTCGAACGCCGGGGCTGGTCGGCGCCGCTCATCCCTTGCCATCCATGATTGCGACACCGGCGCGGGCCAGGCTGGCGCCGAAATCGTCCGATGCCAGGACCGCGAATTCGACCTCGCGCACGCTTTGCATCGGGTCACGCGCGCGCAACGTCTCGTCGACATGGCCGGGGTGGCACATGAACAGCCCCCGTTCCGGCAATGCCTCGACGGCGGCCTGCAGCACGGATGCGAACTTTTCGGGCCGCCGCCAGTCATAGATGCCGGCGAGCGGTTCGAAGACGGTGAAGCCGGCATGCTGCATGGACCGGTTGAACCCGACGGCGAGCGCTGCGATCGCGGCGACTTTCGGCGCCGTGCCGGCCAGTGCCGGCGCGCCGCGCAGCGCCGGCCTGTCGGCTTCGTCGTGCAGACGCGCGCGCAGCCATGTGCGCACGACGGGAAGAAAATGCACATGCTGATGCCCGTCGACGAAATCGGGGCGGCGCCCGAGTGCTTCGACGAAGCGGCTGTACTGGGCGTCGAGTTCGGCATGCACATCGCGGTCGTCGATGCGGCCGCGCAGAACAGGCAATGCCAGCGAGCGGAGTGGTGGCAGCCGGCCTTCCGGCGCCAGGCTCGACCGGCCGGTGACGGCTGGCTGGTCGGTCAAGGTAAGATGCAGCCCGACCGCGACACGGCCACACAGGGGCTTTATGCGCTCAGCCTCCTGCGCCCATTGCGCAAAGCCGGTCATGCAGCTGGTACCGGTCAGGCGCCCACGATCGAGCAGGTCAAGGATCGCGGCGGAAACGCCTGGCGCCAGGCCGTAATCGTCGGCGATCAGGCGGATGCGCCGCGTCATGCCTCGCGAGCGCCCGGTGCCAACCTGTCGGGAGCGACGTCGCTGCGTACGACATCGCGCACGATATAGACCGGCCGATCCTTGCTTTCGCTGAGCGTGACCCAGACATATTCGCCAATCAGCCCGAGAAGGGTCAGGTTGAGGCCGCCGAGCAGGACGACGGCGACCAGCAGGCTGGGATAGCCGGGAACGGCAATGCCGTAGAAGATCACCTCGAAGAACACCTTGGCGCCGTAGACCGCGCCGGCAAATGCGGCAAGCAGCCCGCTGAGGCTGATCAAGCGTAGCGGAATGACGGAAAAGGAGGTGAAACCTTCCAACGAGAAGGCGATCAGGTTGAGCCGGCTCCATTTCGACGTGCCGCTGGCGCGGTTCTCCGGCGAATAGGGCAACGCCTTCTGGCGGAAGCCGGCCCAGGCAAACAGGCCCTTGTTGAAGCGTCGTTTGTCACGCAGGCTGGTCAGCGCACGCGCCACGGCACCGCGCATGACGCGAAAGTCGCCGGCATTTTCGGGAATGTCGAAACGCTGGCTGCTGTTGATCAGGCTGTAGAAAAGCCGCGCCAGCTGACTGCGTCGCCAACTGGCCTCACGCCTGTCGTTCTGCGCGTAGACGACATCGATGTCGGGATGCTCCACCAACTCGGCGATCATCTTCAGGCTGATGTCCATCGAATGCTGGAGGTCGGCGTCCATGATCAGCACCATGTCCCCGCGCGACTGGTCGAGGCCGGCGAGCACGGCCACTTCCTTGCCGAAATTGCGGCTGAGGCGGACGATCTCCCATGACCCCGTCAGCACCTGCGAAAACCGTTTGGCGCCATCGTCGCGGCTGCCGTCGTCGACCAGGATCTTGTGCACGTCCATGCCGAAGCGCTCTGCCACCGCTGCCTCCAGCGCGGCAAGCAACTCGGCGAAGGCCAATGCCGACGGCGCCTCGTTGAGGAACGGCGCGACGATATCGAGTACCGGCCGCGACTCAGCCATTTGCGACCCCCGCATTCACCACCTTTTCTCCCGCCTTGGCCCAGAACCACCAGATCAGGGAACAGGCGATGAAAGCAATCGCGATCGGCCTGAACCAGGGGTAGAGGAAAGCATGCACATGTTGCTCGACGCCGGTCAGCCCGGTCGCGAACAGCGCCGTCGACAGCACCGAGGCGAGGACTCCGCCTCGTTCCTCGCGCCACAAAAGGGCGATGGCGAGCCCGGCAGGCACGGCGATCATCGCATAGGTGTTGGGCTCGACGCGCGGATTGAAGACGCACATGTAGAAAGTGGCTGTCAGGAAGATCGCCAGCCCGGCCGTCCCCCGTTCGAGCTTGCGATCGAACCAGAGCACGGTCGAGAGCGTCAACAGGCCGGCCACGAAGCGCACCGCCGTGGCGCCGGATTCCGCGATGGGCATCCCCGCCGCCGCAAAAGGCGCGGTGAAATCGGAGGCAACAAAGCGGCTGGTCTTGTCGACCGCCATCGAGGTCAGCATGCGGGCGAAATCAAGATACTGGCCGTTCAGATAACTGGCTGGCGCGAAAGCATAAGGTATGGCGAGCACGACCAGCACCGCCAGCACCAGCACCGGGATCAGCCGGGGGCGCAGCCCTCCTGCCAACAGCAGCATGATGATAGCGGTCGGCTTGGCGATGACGGCCAGCGAAGCCCAGAAGAAGGTCTCGGCGCGCCGACCTTCAAGCGCCGAAAGCGTAAGGAGCCAGCAGGCGCCGGTCAGCAGTATTGTCGATTGTCCGTTGCGGATCGCGCCGAGCGCCAACGGCAGAGCGAGGAAGAGACCGAATGAAAGCAGCCAGGTCAGTTGCTGACCGCCGAGCTTGCGAACCTGCCGCATTGCGGCAAAGGTCAGCACCGCGAAGCCGAGGGCATGCCACACCAGGCCGCCCAGATGGGGGCCCAGCTTCAGCAGCGGAACATAGAGCGCGGCAAAAGCCGGCGCGTAGAGATACCCCATCTGGGAGCCAAGATTGTAGAGCGGCCGGCCGGCCAGAAATTCCTCGCTGCCAAATCTGTAGGCCCCCAGCACCGAATGCGTGTCCGGCGACCACAGGACCATGACAAGAACGATCAGGAACGCTCCGATCCACATGCTAAGTCCCAAACGGTCGAAAACCGGGTTGGCAATCGTCATCAAGTCACTCCACACCACCCCGAAACAGGCCCTTGCCCGCGCCGTCAGGCATTCGATGGCGGCGGCATATCACGGACAAAGCGGCGCGGCATAGAGGGCTGAAAGAGTGGATGGTGCCCCGACGGCACCGGCGGCAGCCGGACATCGCCTTTTTTGGCGTCGAGAGCGTCTGGAGGCTTCGTGTTCGAGCTTCGGGCACCTTCATGCTAAGGCCGGATGAACACCTTGCCGTTGGGCTTGGCCAGTTCCGCCGGCACCCGCGCCATTGCCTCGGCGAGCGGCACCACCGCCGTCACATCGGTCGACCAGCGCCCATCGGAGAACCGTTTCTGCGCTTCCAGGATCGCCGGGCCGCGGCGGTCGCGAAACTGGCGCATCCACTCGCTCAGCCAGAAACCCTCTATGTGCTTGTGCTGGAAGATCAGTTGGCCGGGTTCACGGATGATCGTGGCTTCGGGATCGAGCCGCCCATAGATGATCCAACGCGAGCGCTTCGGCATGACGTCGAAAATGGCAGAGGCAAGCGGCCCGGTGACCGCGTCGAGGAAGATGCGCGGCTGTTCGGCCTTCATCACCTCGCGTAGCGCCGTCTTGAAATCCGGCGCCTTTTCGTTGAGGACGTACGCCGCGCCACGCTCCTTCAGAGCCGCGATCTGATCGTCGCGGCGCACCGTGACGATGGGTCGAAAACCCGCTTCCCTGGCCAGGCCGATGATCAGCTTGCAGAGTTGGCTGGCGCCGGCGGTCATGACGAAGGCCTTTTCGCCCTCTTCTGTGACGATGTCGTACATGGCGAGCGCGGTGAGCGGGTTGACAATCATCGCCGCTCCATCCTCGTCGCGAACGGTGTCGAGCAGGGGGATGCAGACCACCGCTTCCGCAACGGCATATTCGGCCCATGAGCCCCAGTTGCTGACGCCTGTGGCGAAAGCGACGCGCTTGCCGACGAGGCTCTTGGGATAGGGCTCATCGCCACCGGCGACGACGGTGCCGACACCCTCGAAGCCGGCCGGCTGGCCCTTGGCGCGCGGCTGGCCGTACTGGCCCTTGATGAACATGACATCGGACGGATTGATCGAGGCGAGGCTGACCTTGATCAGCACCTGCGTTGGCCCCGGCATCGGCACCGCGATGCTGCCCGGCTCGAGATAGGGCTCCATCGCTTCCAGCGCACTGCCGGAAGGCGTCCTGGTGTAGCCGTCGCCGACAAGCAGCAGCGCCTTCATTTCGGAGGGGACGGTCATCGGAACACTCCTTGCTCGGACCTGCCGGCGTCGCCGGGTGACGAATGCCGGCGCTCAAACCTTTTCTTGCGTGTATTTCTTCAGTTCCGTCCGCGCCACCTGGCGGCGATGCACGGCGTCAGGCCCATCGGCAAGGCGCAATGTCCGCAGATGCGTCCATGAGCGCGCCAGCGGCGTGTCCTGGCTGATGCCTTGCGCGCCGAACATCTGCACCGCCTCGTCGGTGACCTTGAGCGCGACGCGCGGCGCAATCACCTTGATCTGGCTGATCCAGGGTGCTGCGGCGCGCGCATCGCCCTGGTCGATCATCCATGCCGCCTTCAGGCAGAGCAGCCGCGCCATCTCGATCTCCATGCGGCATTCGGCGATGATGTCGAAATTGGCGCCGAGTTTTGCCAAGGGCTGGCCGAAGGCCTCGCGGCGCACGGAACGCTGGCACAGCAGCTCCAGCGCCATCTCGGCCTGGCCGATGGCGCGCATGCAGTGATGGATGCGGCCGGGGCCGAGCCGGCCCTGCGCGATCTCGAAACCCCTGCCCTCGCCGAGGATCAGGTTCGATGCGGGCACACGCACATTGTCGAAGCGAAGATGCATGTGGCCGTGCGGCGCATCATCGTCGCCATAGACCTGCATGGCCCGGACCTTGGTCACGCCCTTTGCGTCGGAAGGCACCAGGATCATGGAATGCCGCCTGTGTTTCGGCTCTTCGTCGGCACCGGTCCTAACCATGACGATGTAGATGGCGCAGCGCGGATCGCCGGCGCCGGAAGCCCACCATTTCTCGCCGTTGAGCACATAGTCGCCGCCCTGGCGCTCACAGCGCATCGCAATGTTGGTGGCGTCGGACGAGGCGACATCCGGCTCGGTCATCAGGTAGGCCGAGCGGATCTTGCCGTCTAGCAGCGGCTCGAGCCACGCCTTCTTGTGGTCGGCCGATCCATACCGTTCCAGCACCTCCATGTTGCCGGTGTCGGGCGCCGAGCAGTTGAAGGTCTCGGCGCCGAGATGCGCCTTGCCCATCTCCTCGGCAAGATAGGCGTATTCGACGGTGGACAGGCCGTAGCCGCGCTCCGAGCCGGTCAGCCAGAAGTTCCACAGGCCGCGCTCCCGTGCGGTCTTCTTCAGCCCTTCGAGGATTTCACTCTGGCGCGCGCTATGGACCCAGCGGTCGCCTTGCTTGCCCACTTCGCCGAGGAATTCCTTGTCGAGCGGCATGATCTCGTCGCGCACCATGGCCGCGACGCGCGCGTGGATCGGCTTCAACCGCTCGGTCATGCCGAGATTCATCTCCGTCATCGCTAAACCTTCATGCAGGCCAGGCATTTTACACGTGGCAAGGATGACCGTACTTCGGATAGCCTTGTCAACGCGAACTGTTTTGCCTGCACACCGAGGCCCGCATACCAAGGTAGGGCGCGGAGGATTGTGATGAGCTATCTGGACGAGCTGTTTTCGGTGGCCGGCAAGACCGCGCTGGTGACGGGAGCGGCGACCGGCATCGGCCGCATGGCGGCAACCGCGCTGGTGAGGGCCGGAGCGAGCGTCATGATCGCCTCGCGCAAGGGCGAGGATTGCATCAAGGTCGCCGGTGAACTGAACGGGCTTGGCGCACCGGGCCGGGCCGAAGGCTTCGCCGGCGATGTCTCCAGCGAAGCCGGCATTGCCGCACTCGTCGCCGAGGTCAAGGCGCGGACCGACCACCTGAACATCCTGGTCAACAATGCCGGTGTATCCTGGGGCGCGCCGCTGGAGAGCTTTCCCTATTCCGCATGGGCGAAGGTGCTCGGTGTCAATGTTACCGCGGTCTTCCATCTGACGCGCGAATTGCTGCCGCTGCTCGATGCCGCCGCCAGCGATGCCGATCCGGCCCGGGTGATCAATCTTGGTTCGGTGATGGGCACGCAGCCGCTGGCCGACGACGCCTATTCCTATACGGCGTCGAAGGCCGCGGTTCATCATCTGACGCGTACCCTGGCGCTCGAATTCGCCGCCCGCCGCATCACTGTCAACGCCTTCGCCCCCGGCCCCTTCCAGAGCCGCATGACGGCTTTTGCCACCGGCACGCAGGAACAGGCCGCACATGTCGGCAACCACGTTCCGATCGGCCGTATCGGCGCACCGGATGACATTGCCGGCGCAACACTCTATTTGTGCAGCCGTGCAGGCAGCTATGTTACCGGCGCCATCCTGCCGATCGACGGCGGACAGTCGGTGCAGCATGGGCTGACCTTGTTCAAGGAATAACATTTTCCGGCCGGAGCCGGGGGTGAACTGGAGGACATCCGCGTGGAACCGATCAGTCTCGATGTACTTCTGGCCAGTGTCGGCAAGGAAGTTGGCGTGTCGCCGTGGCGGGTAGTCACGCAACGCATGATCGACCAGTTCGCCGACGCCACCGACGACCACCAGTTCATCCACTGCGATCCGGAGCGCGCCATGCGCGAGACGCCGTTCGGCGGCACAATCGCGCATGGCTTCCTGTCGCTGTCGCTGTTGTCGGCGATGACCTTCGAGACCATGCCGCCGTTGGAAAACGGCAAGATGGGCGTCAACCACGGCTTCGACTCGCTGCGCTTCCTGGCGCCGGTGAAGACCGGCGCGCGCATCCGCACCCGTTTCGTGCTGGCCGACGTCAAGGTCAGGCCGTCGGGCTGGGTACAGACCGCGCATGACGTGACGATCGAGATCGAAGGCTCCAAGAAACCGGCACTGACCGCTCGCTGGCTCACGCTGACCCTGATCGAACGCCAGCCCGAGACGGCATGAACGATCCGAACGTTCTCGACCAGGCAGCACTGGCGCCTTATCTCGAGGCCAGCATCCCCGGCTTCACCGGGCTCCTTTCCATCGAAAAATTCAAATCCGGCCAATCGAACCCGACTTACCTTTTGACTGCGCAAAGCGGCCGCTACGTGTTGCGCGCCAAGCCGCCCGGGCAACTGCTGAAATCGGCCCATCAGGTCGACCGCGAATTCACCGTGATGAGCGCCCTTGCCGGCACCGCCGTGCCGGTGCCCAGGATGCTGCATCTGTCGGCGGAGGACTCGCCGATCAGTCGTATGTTCTACGTCATGGATTTCGTCGACGGCCGCATCCTCTGGGATCCGGCGCTGCCGGAGGCCCGCGACAACGACGAACGCGCCGCCATCTACGATGCCATGAACGCTACGCTTGCGGCGCTGCACGATGTCGATGTCGGGGCTGCGGGTCTCGTCGATTTCGGTCGGCCGGGCAATTATTTCGAGCGCCAGCTGGCCCGCTGGACCGCCCAGTATCGCGCCTCGGAAACCGGTACCATCGCCGATATGGACCGGCTGATTGCCTGGCTTGAGACGCATAGGCCCGCCGACGACGGCCGCGTCTCTCTGGTGCATGGCGACTACCGGCTGGACAATCTGATTTTTGCCGCCGACCAGCCGACGGTTCTGGCGGTGCTCGACTGGGAATTGTCGACGCTCGGTCACCCCTTTGCCGACATCGCCTATCAATGCATGCAATGGCGCCTGCCCCACGCCTCGGGCTTTCGTGGCCTGGGCGGCATCGACCGTCGCGCGCTCGGCCTGCCCTCCGAAGAGGACTATGTCGTCGCCTACTGCCGGCGACGCGGGCTGGACGGCATCGGCGACTGGACCTTCTTCCTGGCCTTCTCCTTCTTCCGGCTGGCGGCGATATGCCAGGGCGTTTTCAAGCGGGCATTGGACGGCAACGCCTCCAATCCCGAAAAGGCCAGAACCTATGGCGAGGCGGTAAAACTGCTTTCGCATCTCGCCGCGAAATTGATCGGCAAGGAGGCGTGATGGGCCGTTTTGCGGGAGCAACCGTGCTGATCACCGGTGCGACCGGCGGGCTTGGCCGGGGTGCGGCGAAGGGCTTTGCCGCTGAAGGTGCGCGGCTGGTGCTGTCGGACATCGACGAAAGGGCGCTGGCCGAACTTGCAGCCACGCTGCAGGCCGAAACGGCGACCCTTGCCGGCAACATCGCCGACGAAAAACTATCCGAGGATCTGGTCAGGCTGGCGGTCGAGAAATTCGGACGGCTGGATGTCGCCATCAACAATGCCGGCATCGTCCAGAGCTTCGTGCGCTTGCCGCAGGTCCCCTCGGACGAGGCCCGCCGCGTGCTGGAGGTCGATTTGCTCGGCGTCTTCTATGCCATGAAGCATCAGATCCCGCAGATGGAGCGGCAGTTCAAGGCGACCGGCAAGGGCGGCGCCATCGTCAACATCGCTTCGGCCGCCGGCCTGTCCGGCGCGCCGAAACTCTCGGTCTATTCCGCCGCCAAGCACGGCGTCATCGGTTTGACCCGCTCGGCGGCGGTCGAATACGCCACCAAGGGCCTGCGCATCAACGCCATCTGCCCCGCCCACACGAGGACGGCGATGGTCGACAGCTTCGTGCGCGTCTCCGGCGCGCCGGAAGCGGAGGCGTTGGCGGAGCTGACGCGTGGCGTGCCGATGAAGCGGGTGGCGGAAGTCGACGAAATCACCACCGCCATCCTGTTTGCCGCCGATCCGGCAAACTCCTTCATGACCGGCCATGCGCTGGCCGTCGACGGCGGCATCGGTGCGATCTGAAGCATGCCGTTTGGGAACCTGTCGCGCCCTTGTCCGTTTTCGTACAGCGTATATAATTTAGCCAGGTACCAACCAACCAAAGGCACGAGATCTTGCCGCCGAGCGTCCAGACACGCCGCGAGAAACAAAGGGCCGAACTGCGCTCCGAGCTGGTCGAAGCCGCGCACAAGCTCGTCCAGGAAGAAGGCTATGAAGGCCTGACCATCCGCAAACTGGCCAAGCGGGTCGGCTACGCGCCGATGTCGGTCTATTCCTATTTCGCCGACAAGCAGGACATCCTGTTCGCCCTGGCCGAGGATGCATTCGAGACGCTTGCCCGCCGCATCGAGGAGCATTCGTCCGACGATCCGATCGAGGCATTGCAGGCGGTCATGACCGAGTATGCGGCTTTCGGGCTCGGCAATCCCAACGAATACCGCACCGTATTCATGACCGAAAAGACCAAGCTGCCGGAAGGCAGGAGCTACGAGGACATGGAAGAGAGCAACCCTGCGATGAACGCGCTGATCAGCAGGGTCGAGGCCTGTGTCGCCGCCGGCAAGCTGCAGGGCGACCCGCGCGCCATCGCCACCATGCTGTGGGCGGTCGGCCACGGCACGATCTCGCTGCTGATCACCTTTCCGTTCTATCCGTTCGGCGACCCGCAGGCTTTCGTGAAGCGGATGTGCGATTTCACGCTTGCCACGCTGAGCACGCAGACCGTGCCGCCGCTGACCGAAACGCCGGTCAAGTGCTGAGCGGCATCCTTCACAGGCTCTGACAACACGACCAACGTCCGGTTGGAGTGCTCGGCTGCGCCAGAACGCCGCGATTTTTGGCGTTCAATAAAAGTTCAATAAAATTCATTCGTACATGTACGTTTCTGACTTGAACGACGGCATCGCCAGACGTATATGTACGCCGTATCGTACACGTACGGAAAAAATTCAACGGTCGAAAACGGAGACTGACGATGAAAACGACACTCCTCACCCTCGCCGCCGTGCTGGCACTTTCGGGCTCGGCCTTCGCCGCCGGCGCCACCCATCCGGTCAAGCAGGCACCGGCTGCGACCTGCGTCGACACTAGGACCCATGTGAAGCTCGATTGCGCTCCGACCGGCTCGGTCGAGAAGCAGGGTTCCACGGAAAACACCGCTGACGGCAAGGGCCCGCGGCTCGGCATCAGCATCAATCCGTGGATCGTGCCCAGCACATTTTGAGACAAAATCAAACGCCGAGGCCGGCGCAAATTGAAAGCCGGCCTGGCGAGCAGTTTGGTCTAAGCGACGCCACCTCGGTTGGCGGCACCGGACTGGCCCAGTCGAACGCTGACGCGTAGCCCGGCCTGGCCCATCAACTCAGGCCCTTGTCACCGTCGGCATGCAGGCGCAGCCCTTTCTGGACGATCTTCTCCTTGGCGGCGTCCGTCGGCACGTTCGGCGCATTGGTGATGCCGGACCAGGCCGGCGCCGGGTTGTGCGCCCAATGCACGGCGTTGCGCAGCACCTGCTGCACGCCCTCATTGTGGTAGATCGGGTAGGTTTCGTGGCCGGGCGAAAAGTAGAATATCCTGCCGGCGCCGCGCTGGTAGGTCAGCCCGGACCGGAACACCTCGCCGCCCTCGTACCAGGACACGAACACCGTCTCGAGCGGCTCCGGCACCGCGAACGGCTCGCCATACATCTCCGTCTCGCCAATCTCCAGGCACTCGCCGATGCCCTGCGCGATCGGATGGCTGCGGTTGATCGCCCAGACGCGCTCGCGCTCGCCCGCCTCGCGCCATTTCAGCGAACAGGGCGTGCCCATCAACCGCTTGAATATCTTCGAGTAGTGGCCGGAATGGAGCACGATCAGCCCCATGCCTTCCCACACCCGCTTCTGCACGCGCTCGACGATCTCGTCCTTGACCTCGCCATGCGACCTGTGGCCCCACCACAGTAGGACATCGGTGGTGGCCAGGCGCTGTTCGCTCAAGCCGTGCTCGGGTTCCTGCAAGGTGGCGGTGGTCGCCTCGATACCCTTGTCCTGGTTGAGCGCCGCGGCGATTGTGCCATGCATGCCCAAGGGATAAAGGTCGCGCACGGCGGCATTGGTCTGCTCGTGGACGTTCTCGCCCCAAACGATGGCTTTTGTCGGCATTTTTCTCTCCCAAAGCGCTTTAAATAGCATGCCCGATGGGATTGAGAAGGCCCGATCCGGCCTGGTCCGATGGAAACTACCTCGTCCGCTTCTTGCGGCCGGCCACGGTCTTGGCCTTGCCCGGCTTCGCGGGACCGCCGGGGATGGCCGTCCCGGTTATCGACACCGGATCGCTGGCCGGAAAGGTGTCCTCGAGGCCTTCCTCAAGTTCTTCTTCGGCGCTCGAGCCCTCGTGCTTCTCATGTTCGAGCGAACGAACGGCAGGGCTCTTCTTGACCGGCGACTTCGGCGCGGAATTCGACGGCATCGGCATTCTCCCTCGGCGTGCGGATGCAGAACGAGCGTGCCCTGCAAAACGTTCCGAGTTCAGACCGCTGCGTCTCGCGATCCCTCGGACAGGAAAGTAAAGACATAGTCCGAGAAGGAACGCCAGCACTCGACCCTGAAGCCATCGGCCGCCGTGCGCAACAGCACGATCTCGGCCTTGCCCAGGATCGTGCGCGAAGCCGCTCCGACCGGGAAGGCATCGAGCGACAGATCCTGCGGGCAGCCAGAATTGATCGCCGCGGCCGCGCCGGCGCCCGTCACTCCGATCGCGATGTTGCGATGCGAGATACCGACGGCCGAATGGAGGGCGGAAACCGCCGCGCAGTCGGCGAGCGGATCGTTGCTGGCCTCATCGATAACCAGCCATTCGTCGGGACCAAGCCACAGAGCGGTGCGGCCGGCCTTCGTGGCCGAGGTCTTCGGTTTTTTCGGCAAGGTCACGCCAAGCGCCTTGGAAAGGGCGGCAGTCGAAGCCTCCGGCGCGCGCAGCGAGATGCGCTCGGCCGGCGGCAGCACCTCGACCTTGGCGCCAGTCGCGGCGGTGCTGCGTCCAGCTAGCGCCGGACGGCGCTCGACCGAAGGCGATGCAACCGAAGTCGTCTTCTTTGCAGCGGCTTTAGCCATTGAGGCGCCCTCCCGTCTCGTCGAAGAACACCATGCCGGAAACCTCCACTTCGATCACCCCGTTCGGCATCGGCACGTAGAGAGTGTCACCCATGCGGTCGCGGCCGCCGGCGACCAGCGCAAGGGCAATCGAGCGGCCGCAATTTTCCGACCAATAGCTCGAGGTGACGTGGCCGATCATCTTCATCGGGATCGCCTGCTTTGGATCCTCGACGATCTGAGCGCCCTCTTCCAGCACCACCTTGGGGTCCTTGGTCTTGAGGCCGACCAGTTGCTTGCGGCCCTTGGCGACCAGATCCGGCCGCGCCATGCCGCGGATGCCGACGAAATCGGCCTTTTTCTTGCCGACCGCCCAGTCGAGAGCGGCATCGTTCGGCGTCACCGTGCCGTCGGTATCCTGGCCGACGATGATGTAGCCTTTTTCGGCGCGCAGCACGTGCATCGCCTCGGTGCCGTAGGCGGCCGCACCATGCTTCTGGCCCTCGGCCCACAGCGCTTCCCAGACTGCCTGGCCGTAGTCGGCCGGCACGTTGACCTCGAAGCCACGCTCGCCGGTGAACGACATGCGGAACAGCCGGGTCGGCACGCCGCAGATCTTGCCTTCGCGCACCGACATGTGCGGCAGCGCCTCGTCGGACATGTCGATGCCTTCGACCAGCGGCGCGATGATGTCACGCGACTTCGGTCCCTGTACGGCGATGACTGCCCATTGCTCGGTGATCGAGGTCAGCCAGACATTGAGTTGCGGGAACTCGGTCTGGAGATAATCCTCCATGTGGTTCATGACGCGCGGCGCGCCGCCGGTCGTCGTCGTCACATGGAAGCGGTCTGGCGCCAGCCTGCCGACGACGCCGTCATCATAGATGAAGCCGTCCTCGCGCAGCATGATGCCATAGCGGCAGCGGCCTGGCTCCAGCTTCTCCCACGGATTGGTGTACAGCAGTTCCATGAACTTGGCCGCATCCGGCCCGACCACTTCGATCTTGCCGAGCGTCGAGGCATCGAACAGGCCGGCCGTCTTTCGCACCGCGACGCATTCGCGGTCGACCGCGGCGTGCATGTCTTCACCCCCCTTGGGGAAATACCAGGCGCGCTTCCACTGTCCGACATCCTCGAACACGGCGCCTTGCGCCTCGGCCCACGGATGGATCGCCGTCTTGCGCGTCGGGTCGAACAGCGGCCCGCGCGAGTGGCTGACGATCGCGCCGAAGGTGACAGGCGTATAGGGCGCCCGGAACGTGGTCAGGCCGACTTCCGGGATTGGCTTGCCAAGTACTTCGGCAGCAATCGCTAGGCCGTGCATGTTGGAGGTCTTGCCCTGGTCGGTCGCCATGCCGTTGGTGGTGAAGCGCTTGACGTGCTCGATCGAGCGCATGCCTTCATGCACCGCCTGGCGGATATCCTTGGCGGTGACGTCGTTCTGGAAATCGACAAAGGCCTTGACCGTGGTGTCCGGCCCGGCGCCGGGGGCAGCCCCCAGCATGCCGCGCGACCAGCTCTCTGAGGCGTCGACCTTCGGCTTGTTGCTCTTGGCGGTTTTAGCAGCGGCATCTTTCGCTGCCTTCTCGCCGGCCGCATAAGCCTCGTCGATCGTCGCCGACAGCCCGTCGGTGCCGTTGCAGGCGCCGACCGAGACGCAATCCTGCGCATAGGTGCCCGGCACGAAGCGCTTGGTCTCGTCGTTGAAAGCGACCTTGCCGCGCGACTGCGAGAACAGATGCACCGACGGCGTCCAGCCGGCCGACATCAGGATCGCATCGACCGGGATGGTGCGTTCGCCACCGCCATTCTTCGGCTGCACGGTCATCGACGACACCCGCAATTTGCCACCGGCGCGGATCACCGCGCGGCCGAAATTGACCTCGATGCCGAGCGCCCTCGCCTCGTCGATCACCGGTCCGGTCGGATGGTCGCGCAGGTCGACGATCGCCGCCACGTTGACGCCGGCCTTCTTAAGGTCGATCGCCGCCGCATAGGCGGAATCATTGGCGGTGTAGACGCCGACATTCTTGCCGACAGCGACGCCATAATGGTTGAGATAGGTGCGCGCCGCACCGGCCAGCATGATGCCCGGCCGGTCGTTGTGGGCGAAGACCATGTGCCGTTCGATAGCGCCGGAGGCCAGCACCACGCGCTTGGCCCGCACCTGCCACAGCCGCTCGCGCGGCAGGTCGTGGCCGGGGGCGGAGAGATGATCGCTGACGCGCTCGACCAAGCCGACGAAATTCTGCGCGTAGTAGCCGAAGGCCGTGGTGCGCGGAAGCACGCGGACATTGCCCATGCCTTGAAGCCTAGCAATCGCCGCCTGCGCCCAGGCAAAACCGTCCTGGCCATCGATCCCGGCGCCGGTCTCGAAACGCAGGCTGCCGCCGAACTCTGCCTGCTCGTCGGCGAGGATGACGCGCACGCCGGTCTCGGCCGCGGCGAGTGCTGCCGCGATGCCGGCGGCACCGCCGCCCAGCACCAGCACGTCGCAATGCGCATAGCGCGACGAATAATGGTCGGGATCAGGTTTATCCGGGGAAATGCCAAGGCCGGCCGCGGCGCGGATCTTCGGCTCGTAAAGGCTCTTCCAGGCCGCTTTCGGCCACATGAAGGTCTTGTAGTAGAAACCGGCAGAAAACAGCGGCGACGCGATGTCGTTGACCGCGCCGACGTCGAAGGACAGCGACGGCCAGCGGTTCTGCGACTGTGCTTCAAGCCCGTCATAGAGCTCCTGCACGGTGGCCCGCACGTTCGGCGTCTTGCGCGCCGCGTCACGCTTGATCTCGACCAGCGCGTTGGGCTCTTCCGCGCCCGCCGACAGGATGCCGCGCGGGCGGTGATATTTGAACGAGCGGCCGACGAGATGGACGCCATTGGCAAGCAGCGCCGAGGCCAGCGTATCGCCCTCGATACCGGTGTAGGACTGGCCATCGAAGTTGAACCGCGCGGTCTTCGCCTGCTTGAGGCGACCGGCACCGGGAATGCGGAACGCGCCGCTCATTTGGCAACCACTTCGTTAGAGATTATGGGCAGCTTCGACGGCTTCGGTTCGCCGGCCTTGTAGGTCATGATGAACTTGTCGGTGACGGTGTCGCGCACCGCATTGAAGAAGCGCGCGCAGCCATGCATGTGCCGCCAGCGCTCATAGATGATGCCCTTGGGATTCGAGCGGATGAAGAAGAACTTTTCGAAATCGTCGTCGCTCTCGCCAGCCATGTTGGCCGAGCGCGCGATATGCGCCTCGCCGGCGTTGCGGAACTCGAGTTCCGGGCGCTCTTCCTCGCAATAGGGGCAGCGGATGAGAAGCATTTGGTTCGTTCCTACAATTCGCCGTTGCCGACATGAGCGCCGGCGGGTTGGTCGCAAAGCCTCTGGCCCATGGCGGCAAAAGGCGCGACGAGCCGGATGCGCTCCTCCACGCTTGCGGCCGGACGAAACAGGTCGCGGTACGCCATGTTGCCGATGGTGAGTTGCATCGGATCGGTCGTGACGATGACGCGGCGCGGCTCGAATGTGTCGTCCTCATCCTGGTCGGAAGGCATGTTCTCCAGGAACATGACCACCTTCTGGCCGCCGCTCCACACGCAGGCCAGGATGCCGTCATCGACGGAAAACGGCCAGTTGGCCTCGTTCCCGGCGCGGCTGATCGGCTGCGTGCGCACTTCGTCCGCCGAGGGAAAATGGAACATGCCCTGTTCCCCCGCCAGCATCAGCGGCATGGCGACAGCCATCTGCGCCATCATCAGTGCGCCACCGCCGCCGCCGCCGCCTCGTCGATGAGTCGGCCGGTGCGGAAGCGCTCGATGGTGAAGGGCGCGTTGATCGGATGCGGATCATCCTTGGCGATGGTGTGGGCAAAGACATGGCCGGAGCCCGGCGTCGCCTTGAAGCCGCCCGTGCCCCAGCCGCAATTGACATAGAGGCCGGGCACCGGCGTCTTGGCCAGGATCGGCGAGCGGTCGGGTGTGACGTCGACGATGCCGCCCCATGAGCGCAGCATCTTCATGCGCGTGAAGATCGGGAACATCTCGCAGATGGCGTCGAGCGTGTGCTGCAATATGTGCAGGCCGCCGGTCTGCGAATAGGAGACGTACTGGTCGGTGCCGGCGCCGATGACCAGCTCGCCCTTGTCGGACTGCGAGATATAGGCATGCACCGTGTTCGACATCACCACGCAAGGCACCACCGGCTTGACCGGCTCCGACACCAGCGCCTGCAGCGGATAGCTTTCCAGCGGCATGCGCACGCCGGCCATGTTCATGATGACGGACGAGTGGCCGGCGGCAACGACGCCGACCTTCTTGGCGCCGATGAAGCCGCGCGTCGTGTCGACGCCCATGACTGCGCCATTGGCCGCCCGCTTGACGCCGGTGACCTCGCAATTCTGGATGATGTGGACGCCGCGCGCCGAGGCGCCGCGGGCATAGCCCCAGGCCACGGCATCGTGGCGCGCCGTGCCGCCGCGGCGCTGCAAGGCCGCACCGACGACGGGATAGCGCGCATCCTTGGAGGTGTTTAGCGGCGGGCAGAATTCCTTCGCCTGCTCCGGCGTCAGCCATTCATTGTCGATGCCGTTCAGCCGGTTGGCGTGGACATGACGCTTCAGCACCTGGATGTCGTGCACGTTGTGGGCGAGCATCATGACGCCGCGCGCCGAATACATGACGTTGTAGTTGAGCTCCTGGCTGAGCCCGTCCCACAGCTTCAGCGCATGGTCGTAGATGCCGGCGCTCTCGTCATAGAGATAGTTCGAGCGGATGATGGTGGTGTTGCGGCCGGTGTTGCCGCCGCCGAGCCAGCCCTTTTCCAGCACCGCGACATTGGTGATGCCGTGCACCGTGGCGAGGTAATAGGCGGTGGCCAGGCCATGACCGCCGGCGCCGACGATGATGACGTCGTATTCCTTCTTCGGCTCAGGCGAGGACCACTGTTCCTCCCAGCCCTTGTGGCCGCGCATGGCCTCCCGGGCGATGGCGAATACCGAATATTTCTTCAACGTTCCAGCCTCGCAAATGGCGGCAGGGCATTCTATCGACCCCGGCGCGCGAGGTGTATCACTAGCGAAACGCAGCTTCCACCCTTGCGCTGTTTGCGACGGCGCTTGCCGTTTTGCGCCGCGCCGAAAATGACGCACGCGATCTGGTGGCCATGGTTGCCTTCAGTCACATTGCCGTCGCGACACTCTGGAGGACGATCATGGGCAACGCCTGGTGGAATTTGACGTTGCGCTTCCTGCTGGAGCTTGCCGCCTTGCTCGGCTTCGGCTTGTCGGGCTGGGGTCTCTCCGATGGATTGTGGCGCTGGCTCCTGGCCCTGGCCTTGCCCCTCATTGCCGCTGCCTTGTGGGGGACCTTCGCCGTGCTCGACGATCCCAGCCGGTCGGGCCGCGCCCCTGTGCCGGTACCGGGTGCGGTGCGTCTGGTGCTTGAACTGACGATCCTGTTCGGTGGTGCCGTCGGATTCTACGTGGCCGGCTACACGACCACGGGCATCATCCTCGCCCTGCTCATCGTCATCAGCTACGCGTTCTCGCTCGATCGCCTAGGATGGCTGCTGAAGCAATAGTTCGGGCCGATACAGGGGCCTATATCGCCAGACTCTCGATGCGACTCAGCAAGTCACGCGGATGACATGCCTTGCCTGAACAGTGCAGACGACCAGACGGCGTAGATCGGTGTCAGATGGCTATGATAACAACTGGCCGCGATCTCTCTGACTTCGGCATCATCCGACCCTTCGGCCATTGCCAGGAGCTGCTCGTCGACCACATAGCGTGGCCTGACTGCGACGGCTGCACCGAAGCGCCGCACAAGCGCGTCCGGATGATCGAGCAGCCACCGTATCCCCTTGGTCGTTGCCCTGAAGTGCTGACCATGAGCCTTTGCCAGGATCGGGAAGGCCGAGTCCGGACGCAGCGTGGCAGCATTTTCCACCGCGAGCCGTAACTGCCACCGGCCCGCGAACCGGATGAACTCGGTTGCTCTCCATCGAACGCCGGCATGCTCGTCATCCAGCCGCAGCATGACGCGACCGAGAATGGCGCCATCCGCAGGCGTCGTGCATCCCAGAAGCGCCTCGATTGCGTCGAACCGGATGCCCGAAACTTCACTGTCGAGCAGATCGGCTATCTCCGCGACGACGCAATTCATTTTGTAGCTTATTTTGGAACTGATCTCGGCCACCAAGAAAGCGGCGGCGGCCTGGGTATGAAGATTGTCGGACGTCAGCAGCGGCCGAAGATTTTCGAACGGAAAGCCTCTATGAAATTCCGATTGAAGAGCGAACGTCAACGCACTGTCGCCTTCGAAGCCGGGCTCCAGCAACTTGCTCATGATGTCTTGGGGGGTCATTGGAATGGGTGGCGCGTCCACCCGCAATGTTGAATGACGGCTTGGTAGCTTGGCGTCCGCCCGGCGTCAAGAAATCTTAGCAGATGCCTTCGCACGTATCGGGTGGCTCGCGCGCGCCCAACTTGCGATCAACATCCCGATTGCCGGCGCCGCTGGCGAAGAAAAGGATGCAGAAGATGCTTGCACTCGCCAACAAGATCGCCATCGTCACCGGCGCCAGTTCCGGCATCGGCCGCGCCACCGCGAAACTGTTCGCCGAGGAAGGCGCCAAGGTCATCGTCGCTGCCCGCCGTCAGGCCGAGCTCGATGCGCTGGTGGCCGAGATAGCCGACGCCGACGGCACGGCCGTCGCCCTTGCCGGCAATGTCCGCGACGAAACCTATGCGAAAGCCCTTGTCGATCTGGCTGTCGAAAAATTCGGTGGGCTCGACATCGCCTTCAACAACGCCGGCGCCGTCGGCCTGATGGGTCCGATTTCGGAACTGTCGCTGGATGGATGGCGCGAGACGCTCGACACCAACCTCACCAGCGCGTTTCTCGGCGCGAAGTATCAGGTGCCGGCGATGATCGAGCGCGGCGGTGGTTCGCTGATCTTCACTTCCACCTTCGTCGGTAACACCGTTGGCATGCCCGGCATGACCAGCTATGCCGCGAGCAAGGCCGGGCTGATCGGGCTGACTCAGGTGCTGGCCGCTGAATATGGCCCAAAGGGCGTGCGGGTCAACGCGCTGCTGCCCGGCGGCACCGACACGCCGGCAGCGACCTTCAAGACCCCTGAGTCGCGAGCTTTCGTCGAAAACCTGCATGCGTTGAAGCGTATCGCGACACCGGAAGAGATCGCCCGTTCGGCCCTCTACCTTGCCTCCGACGCATCGAGCTTCACCACGGGAGCCGCGCTGTTTGCCGATGGCGGCGTGTCGATCAACCGGACGTGAAGGCTTTTCCCCGCCAGGATGCATGTTGATTGTCGCAAGGTGGACGGCCGGTCTTGCTTTTTCCGTGCGATTTGGCGATGCCGTTTCCTGTCGAAACGGGTCTTTTGCCAATACAGGTCCTGGAACCATGATGCTGATCAGAACCTACGTGGCTGCGAGTGCAATCGAAGGCGTCGGCGTGTTCGCCGCCGAACCGATCAGGAAAGGCGCCTCGATCTGGCGGCTCGATCCGGATTTCGACCGATTGATTCCGATGGAAAAATACGAGGCAGCCCCCTCGCATCTGAGGGAATTGCTCGACCGCTATGCCTATCCAAGCCCGGACCGTCCCGGTTTCATGGTCTATGAGGTCGACAATGGGCGTTTCATGAATCACGCCGAACGGCCGAATACGGATTTTTCGCAGTATGGCGGCGCCATCGCTACCCGCGACATCGCGGCCGGGGAGGAGATCACGTGCGACTATGGTGAGTTCTTCGAGGATTTCGAGCGGCTTCACCTCGCTACGGCGTAGTCGGCTCCCGATCCAGCGGCAAACCGGCTGCGGTTTGCCGCTGATGTTCATTTCGGCTGTGGACAGCGCGGCCTGATTCTGCTATCAGCCGCCACAATTCGTGGTGTAGATCGCCGCGGAGGCTTGTGGCTATGGCCGCTTGCCTGTTGATATCAAACCCGAAAGACAGGATTGCCCGTGCAGGTACTCGTCCGCGACAATAACGTTGATCAGGCGCTTCGCGCGCTCAAGAAGAAGATGCAGCGCGAAGGCATTTTCCGCGAAATGAAGATGCGCGGCCATTACGAGAAGCCTTCCGAGAAGCGCGCCCGTGAAAAGGCCGAAGCCGTGCGCCGCGCCCGCAAGCTGGCCCGCAAGCGCGCACAGCGCGAAGGCCTGCTGCCGATGACGCCGCGTCCGGTTGCTGCTGGCGCCGCCGGCGGTGCAGGTGGTGCTCCGCGCCCGCCGCGGTTCTAACGCCAATTTTTCGTCCTTTTCGAAGGATACCAGAGGTGGCGCGATGCGGAATCGCCGCCACCTTTTTGTTTAGGGCGACATGCGTCCACTTGAACGCTCAAAAGACGCTCTAACGCTTTACGACAATTTTGACCCGGCCCGGAGGGGGGACCCGGACCCGAGTGACGCGACTGAAGTGAGGACAGGGCAGACATGAACGCAATCAGCGTGGAGCGCAGAACCCAATTGCGCGGCTTTGCCCTGACGGCAGCCCTGCTTTCCGGGCTGGCGCTGGCCGGCTGCCAGACGGCGGGCCCTACAGGCGAATTCAACAACATCGACAAGGCGCAAGGCTCGAGCGAGAACATCTCCTCGCTGTCGGCGGTGATTCAGCGCAATCCCAAGGATCCCGAAGGCTACAATGTGCGCGGCTCCGCTTATGGCCGTGGCGGCCAGTACCAGGCGGCGCTCCAGGATTTCAACACCGCCATCCAGCTCAACCCGAATTTCTACCAGGCCTACTCGAACCGTGCGCTCATTCAGCGCTTCCTCGGCAATCAGAAGGCCGCGCTCGACGACTACAACCGTTCGATCCAGATCAATAGCAATTATGACGCCGCCTATATCGGCCGCGGCAATCTCTACCGCAAGGCGGGTCGCACCCAGGATGCCTTCAACGACTTCCAGAAGGCAATCCAGCTCGACACCACCGATGCGCGCGCTTATCACAATCGCGGCCTGATCTATCAGAGCCAGGGCCAGCACAAATTCGCCATCGAGGATTTCTCGACCGCCATCTCGCTAGCGCCGGACGCCGCCGAACCCTACAACGGCCGCGGCCTTTCCTATCTGGCCACCAACGACGAAGACAACGCCTTTGCCGACTTCAACATGGCGATCAAGCTCGACGGCAAGAACGCCGAGGCCTGGGCCAATCAGGCGCTGATCTACGAGCGGCGCGGCGACAAGGTCAAGGCGGGGAAATCCTACCGCGAAGCCGTGCATCTTGATCCGACCTACCAGCCGGCCAAGGATGGCCTCGCCCGCGTCAGCGGTGCGACTTAGGCGCCAATCAAAGCGCTGCCCGTTGTGCGCCCGAACTAGCGCGCGGCTCTTGAAAACCCATCAATCCGGCAACCGCGCATTAACCCCGGCGGCAAGGTGTTGGCGCGTGCCTTGTTCGCGCCAAGTTTTCAGGGGAACGGTCTGGCCACCCAAGCCGTTATTCCAAGCAATTTGCGAAAGGACCCTCCCATGATCAAGAAACTCGCCTGCGCCGCGGCCCTCGCCACGACGGTGTTCGCCGCCGCCCCTGCCAGCGCCGGCAAGCTGCAGCTCGGAACGCTCGACTGCACCATTGATGGCGGCACCTCTTACATCGTCGCTTCCAACAAGGGCGTGTCCTGTGTCTTCCGCCCCTACCACCACGGACCGTCGGAGATTTACACCGGCGTCATCTCCAAGATCGGCGTCGATGTCGGCCAGACGCATCAGGGCCAGCTCGTCTGGGCCGTGCTGGCGGCAACGCGCGAACGTGATGCGGGCGATCTCGCCGGCAGCTATTATGGTGTCAATGCCGAGGCCAGCGTGGTGACAGGCGGTGGCGCCAACCTGCTGGTCGGTGGCTTCAACAGCGCCTTCATGCTGGAGCCGCTCAGCGTGCAAGCACAGACCGGCGTCAACCTCGCCGTGGCCGTGACCTCGCTGGAGCTGATCCACTCGCTCAAGTAATTGCATGGAGCCATGCGCTCCCACGACCCTCTATTTACGGCGCGGAACCAGATAGGATGGTTCCGCGCCGTTTGATTCTTAGGCAATACCGGGAAAAAGGTGAAACGGTTTTGCCAGGAAAAGCGCGTGGCGCTTTCCCTAGGGAATTGCGTCAAAACAAAGAGATAGAGCGGTTCCGAACCGCTGGGGGGACTGCATGCCAAAGACAGCCATCGCTGCTGCCATATTCGCCACCACGCTTGCCGGAGCGGCGCATGCACAGGACAAGGGCATCGAACTCGGCGTCCTGGATTGCGCCATCGGCGGCGGCACCGGCTTCATCTTCGGCTCGAGCAAGGATTTGAGCTGCACCTTCAACCCCGCCGACAAGACCTTTGCACCGGAAGCCTATTTCGGCGCCGTCAACAAATACGGCCTCGACATCGGCACCACGAAGCAGACGGTGATGCAGTGGATCGTGCTGACACCGCTGAAGAACATCTACGCGCCGGGCGCGCTGGCCGGCGACTATATCGGCGCCAGCGCCGAGGTAACGGCCGCCGTCGGCGCCGGCGCCAATCTGCTGGTCGGCGGCTCCTCGCAGGCCTTCACCCTGCAGCCACTCAGCCTGCAGACGCAGACCGGCATCAACCTCGCTATCGGCGTCAGTCAGTTCCAGTTGCGCAGCACCGAGAATTGATCGCCCGGTCGCCTCCCGAAAAAATCTCGAAAATTTCGCTTGAGCTCAACCCCGGTTGAGGTTTTACAAGCCTGCCCCGACTGGAGCGGCGCCCTCGACGCGGCGCGCGATGCACGCTCCCGCCTGCGCATGGTCCTGCCGGAAACCCATACTGGCTTCTGGCGCCATGCGCTGGCATCGAGATATGGAAGGCAGGGGTGGAAATGACCGGAATCAGCACAAACAGGGTCGACTGGCGCGCTTTGTGGGCAAGCGGCGACCTGGCGCGTTTCTGCTTCATCAGCCTCGGCATCCTGCTGCACGCCACCAACGAGACGATGGTGGCGACGGTGATGCCGGCCATGGTCGGCGAACTGGCCGGCGTCCAGCTCGTCGGCTGGTCTTTGGCCATCTATGAACTCGGCGCCATCGTCGCCGGCGCCGCGGCGGGACGGCTGGTGAGCTATGTGGCGCTGCGCACCAACATGGTGGTTGCCGCCCTCCTCTATGCCACCGGGGCGCTGATCTGCGCCATCTCGCCTTCCATGCAATTGTTCCTTGCCGGCCGCCTGATCGAGGGGCTTGGCGGCGGCGCGTTGGTGTCGTTGGCCTTCGTCTCGGTCGAACGGCTGTTCTCGCGCGCCATCTGGCCGCAGCTTTTCGGCATCATGTCGGCGATCTGGGGCGTCGCCGCCTTCAGCGGCCCGCTTCTCGGCGCGATCATGACCGAGCTTTTGTCATGGCGCTGGGCCTTTGGTATCTTCACCTTCGGCGGCACTGCGATGGCGCTGGCGAGCCTGATTGTCCTCAACACGCCCGAGGCCACCAGGCCGCAGGCGACCGCGGGCAAGGCGCCGCCCTTCCCATTCGCCGCGCTTGGCTGCCTTGCCGTCGCCGTGGTGCTGATCGCCTCGGCAGGCGTTGACATCGCCCTGCTGCGCTCGTCGGTGCTGATGGCCCTCGGCCTCATCGGCCTGGTGCTGTTCTTCTACATCGACGCGCTGAAGCCGCGCTCCCGGCTTTTTCCGGCGCGGCTGTTCTCTTGGCGTACACCGGTCGGCGCAGGCATGACCATGGTCGCCGCCTTTTCGGTGGCGACCTGTTCCTTCGGCGTCTACGGGCCGCTGATCCTGACCAGCCTGCACAACATCCCGCTGCTCACCACCGGCTACATCATCGCCGCCGAATCGATCGCCTGGTCGATCCTGTCGATCCTCGTCGCCAATGCGCCACCGCACCGCGAGCGGTTGATCATCGTTGGCGGCGCGCTGATGATCGCGGCAGGCATCGCCGGCTTTGCCTATACGATACCGCTGGGCTCCATTCCGCTGATCCTGCTTTGCGCCCTGCTGCAGGGTGGCGGCTTCGGCATCGCCTGGCCGTTCCTGACGCGCGTCATCGTTGCCTCCGCCCCGGAGGACGAGCAGACCATCGCCTCGGCGGCCGTGCCAACCATGCAGCGCATCGGCTACGCTGTGGGCGCAGCACTTGCCGGGATCGTTGCCAATGCCAGCGGCTTTTCAGAAGGACTGAATCATGACGCGGCCGCGAATGTCGCGTCCTGGCTGTTTCTTGCCTTCGTGCCGCTCGGCGTTGTGGGCTGCCTCGCGGCCTTGCGGACATCGTCGACGGCAAACCACCTGCAGGAGGCTGTTGGTTAAAGCAATTCGAGGAAAGTGTGAAACCCGGGAAAAGCGATTGGCGCTTTCCCTAAGGGAATTGCTTTGAAACAAAGAGATAGAGCGTCACGTCGAACGGCCTCTATTCGACCTCTCGCAGTCGATAGCCGACACCGGTCTCGGTGGTGATATAGCGCGGCTGGTCGGGGGTCTTCTCGATCTTCTGCCTGAGCTGCCGCACATAGACCCTGAGATACTGCACGTCGGTCGAATCGCCCCAGACCTGCTTCAAAAGGAAATGATGGGTCAGCACCTTGCCGGCGTGCTGCACGAGGATACGCAGGATCTCGTATTCCTTCGGCGACAACTTGACGTCCTTGCCTTCGACCTTGACGATGCGTTTGACCAGATCGACGGACAGGTCGCCGGTCTGGAACACCGGCTTTTCACCTTGCTGCTGGAACTTGTGGCGCAGCGCCACGCGGATGCGCGCAACCAGCTCATTCATCCCGAACGGCTTGGTGACATAGTCGTCGGCGCCAAGTTCCAGAGCCTGGACGATGCCGGCCTCGTCGGTGCGGCTGGACAGGATGACCACCGGAATGTCGAGGCCGTCGTCGCGCCATTTGCGCAACAGCTCGTGGCCACCCATGCCGGGCAGGCCGAGATCGAGCAGGACGAGATCCGGCTTCTCCGCATCCATCAGTTCGATCGCTGCCTTGGCGTTCGGCGCCTCGCTGATCGCGTAGCCCTGGCTGCCGAGCCCGACACGAAGCAGCTTGCGGATCGGCGGCTCGTCGTCGACAACCAATATCCTGACGTTCGAGTTTGTCATGCCAAGTCACCCATTTCGTTGTCGTCCGTATTGGCGGCATCGAGATCGGGCTGGTTCGCCGGTTTCGGCATCTTGATGGTGAAGACCGCGCCCGAACGGTCGGTTCGGTTTGCCGCCGTGATCGTGCCCCCCATCGCCTCGATGAAGCCGCGGCAGATCGACAGGCCGAGCCCGGTGCCGGCGCGGACCTGGTCGCGCTTGCGCACTCGGTAGAACGTATCGAAAATCCTTTCCAGGTCGCCGGGAGGGATGCCCGGCCCTTCATCCATGACCTGCAGGATAACGGAACCATTGTCGGTCCAGCCCTGTATCCGGATCGTCGAGCCGGGCGGCGCGTATTTCGCTGCATTGTCGAGGAGATTGAACAGCGCCTGCTCGAACAGCACGGGGTCGACTTTCAACATCGGCAAATCGCTGGGGATGTCGATCTCGGTCTTGTGCTCAGCGATGATTTTCCTGGCCCTCTGCAGGGCGGAACCGACGATGTCTCCGACATAATGGAAAGCATAGTTCGGCTCCATCGCGCCGGACTCGATCTTGGTCATGTCGAGCAGATTGGCGATAAAGCGGTTCAACCGCTCGGATTCGTCTAGCACGGTCGTCAGCAGCTCCGCCCGGTCCTGTTCGGGAAGTGCCGGTGCGAATTCCCTCAGCGTGCCGGCCGCGCCCATGATGGCGGCGAGCGGCGTCTTCAAATCATGCGAGATGGACGTGAGAAGTGCCGAGCGCAGCCTGTCCGCCTCGGCCGCGAGCTTGGCGCGGTCGACGTCCGCGACGAGCTGGATGCGCTCGATGGCGACCGCCGCCTGGTCGGCCAGCGCATCGAGCAGGCGCTGCTGCTCGGGCGTCAGCAACGGACCCTGCTTGTCGTTGTCGAGGCCGACGACGCCGATTGCCGTGCGCCCGGTGCGCAAGGGAAGATAGAGGCGCTTGGCGCCCGGAAGCGTGTCGGCGCCGCGTCCCGCGGCACGGTCATGCTCCCAGGCCCAGCGGGCGGCTGCGATGTCGGCCTCGGCCAGCGTGTCGTCGGGCGGATAGCCGGCCTTGACGGTGATCGTTCCGTCTTCCGGCAGCAACAACACCACCCGCAGCTTCAGCATCGAGGCGATCTGGAAGGCGGTGGCCCAGAGAACGTCGTCGAGTGTGCCGGCGCCGGCGAGCTTCTTTGAAAAGAGGTAGATGTCCTCGGTGGCCCGCGCCCGCGAGCGGGCGGCGATCGCCTGACGCTGGACGCGCACCGTCAGATTGCTAGCAATGACGGCGACAACCAGGAACACGCCGAGCGCAACGATGCTCTCCGGATCCCGGATCGTCAGTGTGTAGCGCGGCTCCAGGAAAAAATAGTTGAACGCGAGCGCGCTGGCGAGACAGGCATAGAGAGCCGGCCACAATCCGCCGGTCACCGCCGATGCCAGCACCCCGACGAGAAAGATGATGGCGAGGTTGCGAACGTCCAGGAACTGGTCGAGAAGGACGGCGAAGGCGAGCGAGCCCATGACATAGGCCGTGGCCTTGAGATAGGGCCATATCTGGAACTGCCACTGCTCGTCCGCCGCCCTGACGTTCCTCGACGTCGCCTCGGTGTTGCGTTCGTTTCCAGAAATGACATGGACGCTGATGTCACCGGCATTGCGGATGAGATCGTAGGTGAGCGAGCCTTCGATCAATTCGCGCCAGCGCGACCGGGTCGGCCTGCCGACCACGATATGGGTGAAATTGTTCGCCGTCGCATAACGCACGATGTCCTGCGCCAAATTCTGACCCGGAATGGTCGTCACCTCGGCACCAAGCTGTTGGGCGAGGCGCAGGTTCGTGGCGAGTCGGTCCTTGTCCTCCTCCGGCATGCTGGCCGAGCGAGGGCTGTCGACATGCAGCGCCGTCCACGGCGCGCGAAGCCGGTCGGCCAGCCTGCGTGCATAGCGGACGCGGGCCGAGCCTCCCTGGCGCGCGTCGAGACAGACGAGGACCCTTTCGCCTGCAGCCCACGGCCCGGGAATGGCATGCGCCTGCATATGGATCAGCAACTGGTCGTCGACGCGCTGGGCGGTGCGGCGCAGCGCCAATTCCCTCAGCGCCGTCAGGTTGCCGGGCGAGAAATAGTTCTCGATGGCGCGCTGGGCAGTGTTGGGGAAATAGACCTTGCCTTCCTCGAGCCGCTTGATCAGGTCGTCGGGGGTGAGATCGATGATCTCGACATCGTCGGCCTGGTCGATGATGGAATCGGGAACCGTCTCGCGGACCCTGACCTTGGTGATCTGGGCGACGACATCGTTCAGGCTTTCGACGTGCTGGATATTGAGCGTCGTGTAGACGTCGATGCCTCGCGTCAGGATTTCCTGGACGTCGAGGTAGCGCTTGGGGTGGCGGCTGCCAGGCGCGTTGGTGTGGGCGAGTTCGTCGACGAGAACCAGCGCCGGACGCCGGGCGAGGATGGCGTCGATATCCATCTCGTCGAGGACGCGCCCCTTGTAGTCGACCTTGCGGCGGGGAATGACCTCATAGCCCTCGACCAGGGCCAGTGTTTCCTTGCGACCATGCGTCTCGACGACGCCGATCACCACGTCCACGCCGTCGGCCAGCCTGGCGCGGCCCGACATCAGCATCTCGTAGGTCTTGCCGACGCCGGGTGCCGCACCCAGGAATATTCTCAGGCGGCCGCGTTCCTCCCGCTCGGCATGATCGAGCAGCGCGTCGGGAGAAGGTCTGGTTTCGTTGCGGCTGTCGTCCGGCATCAGCATCGATCATGGATGGCGCCGGGGGTAGTGTCGATCCCCGGCACCCACCATTCACTATTTCGCGGCGTCCAGCGCAAGGTTGAGACCGAGCACGTTGACCACCGGTTCTCCCATAAAGCCGAGTTCCCTGCCCTCGACCTGGCTGTCGACAAGCGCCTTGACCTTGGCCTCATCGACGCCCCTGGCCTTGGCCACCCGGGCCACCTGGAAGTAGGCCGCTTCCGGGCTGATGTGCGGATCGAGGCCGCTGCCGGACGTCGTCACCAGGTCCATCGGTACGGGCTGATTCGGATTCTCCGCTTTCAGCTTTTCGGCATCGCCCTTGATGCGGTCGATCAGCTTGGGGTTGGTCGGGCCGAGGTTGCTGCCGCTGGAGGCAGCGGCGTTGTAGCCGTCGCCTGCTGCCGAAGGGCGGCCATGGAAGTACTTGTCGCTGGCAAAGGCCTGGCCGATCAGTTCGGAGCCGACGACCTTGCCGTCTTTTTCGATCAGGCTGCCATTGGCCTGGCGCGGGAACAGCGCCTGGGCGATGCCGGTCATGCCAATCGGATAGATGAGGCCGGTCAGCACCGTGAAGAAGACGATCATGATGATCGCGGGTCTTATCTGGGTGAGCATGGACGTATTCCTTAAGCGAGGCCGAGGGCGGTGACGATCATGTCGATCGCCTTGATGCCGACGAAGGGGACGATGATGCCGCCGAGGCCGTAGACAAGCAGGTTGCGGCTGAGCAGCGCGCCGGCGCCGATGGCACGATATTTGACACCTTTCAGCGACAGCGGGATCAGCGCGATGATGATCAGCGCGTTGAAGATGATGGCCGACAGGATAGCGCTTTGCGGCGTCGCCAGATGCATGATGTTGAGCGCCTGCAGCGGGCCGGTCGTTTGCCCCGGCGCGACGTAGAACACGGCGAACATCGCCGGGATGATGGCGAAGTACTTGGCGACGTCGTTGGCGATCGAGAAGGTGGTCAGCGAACCGCGCGTCATCAGCAGCGCCTTGCCGATCTCGACGATCTCGATCAGCTTGGTCGGATCGCTGTCGAGGTCGACCATGTTGCCGGCCTCGCGCGCGGCGACCGTGCCGGTGTTCATGGCGACGCCGACATCGGCCTGGGCAAGGGCCGGCGCGTCGTTGGTGCCGTCGCCGCACATGGCGACAAGCTTGCCCTTGGCCTGCTCGTCGCGGATCAGCTTCAGCTTGTCCTCGGGCGTCGCCTGGGCGAGGAAGTCGTCGACGCCGGCTTCCGCGGCGATCGCCGCGGCCGTCATCGGGTTGTCGCCGGTGATCATCACCGTACGGATGCCCATCTTGCGCAGTTCGGCGAAGCGCTCCCGGATGCCGCCCTTGACGATGTCCTTGAGATGGACGACGCCCAGCAAGCGCCCGTCACGCTCGACCGCCAGCGGCGTGCCGCCCGACTTCGCGATCTCGTCGGCGATCGCCTGGAGGTCCCTGACGGTATCGCTGCCGGGCCGTGTGGCGTGGGCTGCGACCGTCGACTGGCTGACATGGGCGAGCACGGAATCGACCGCGCCCTTGCGCACCGAGGAGCCGTCGATATCGACGCCGCTCATCCGGGTCTGCGCGGTGAAGGGCACGAAGGTGGCGTGCAGCGTTGCCATGTCGCGGGCGCGGATGGCGTATTTCTCCTTGGCCAGCACGACGATCGAACGGCCTTCCGGCGTTTCATCGGCAAGCGAAGCGAGCTGGGCGGCGTCGGCCAGTTCCTGCTCGGTGACGCCCTTGACCGGGCGAAACTCGGTCGCCTGGCGGTTGCCGAGCGTGATGGTGCCGGTCTTGTCGAGCAGCAGCGTGTCGACGTCGCCGGCCGCCTCGACGGCGCGTCCGGACATCGCCAGCACGTTGAAGCGCACCAGGCGGTCCATACCAGCGATGCCGATGGCAGACAGCAATGCGCCGATAGTGGTCGGGATCAGGGTGACGAACAGCGCGACCAGCACGGTTACCGAGATGTAGCCACCCGAATAGGAAGCGAAGCTCGGGATCGTCGCCGTCGCCAGCACGAAGATCAGCGTCATGCCGACGAGCAGGATGTTGAGCGCGATCTCGTTCGGCGTCTTCTGGCGTTCCGCGCCTTCGACCAGCGAGATCATGCGGTCGAGGAAGGTATGGCCCGATGCCGCGGTGATGCGCACGCGGATCCAGTCGGACAGCACCTGTGTGCCGCCGGTGACCGCCGAACGGTCGCCGCCGGATTCGCGGATGACTGGCGCGGATTCGCCTGTTATCGCCGCTTCGTTGACGGAAGCGACGCCTTCGATCACTTCGCCGTCCGACGGGATGATGTCGCCGGCCTCGACCAGCACGGCATCGCCAACCTTGAGGCTGGTGCCGGGCACGAGTTTGTATTTCGTGCGATCTTCGCCGGTCAAAAGCTTGGCCTGGGTTTCGGTGCGGGCCTTGCGCAGCGAATCCGCCTGGGCCTTGCCGCGGCCTTCGGCGACAGCTTCGGCGAAATTGGCGAACAGCACGGTGAACCACAGCCAGATGATGATCTGCAGCGTGAAGCTGAAATCGCCACCGCCGGTGATCAGATCCCTGACGAACAGCACGGTCGTAAGCGCCGAAACGACGGCGACGACGAACATCACCGGATTTCTGATGAGGGTGCGCGGGTTCAATTTCTTGAAGGCCCCGCCGATAGCGGGCAAGAGGATGCTAGCATCCATGATGCTCGCGGATTTTGAGTGGCTCATTTTGGAGCTCCGGCTTCGCTGTTGTTGGATGGCACCGATCGATCGGATGCCGAAAAGGGCGGCCCATAGACCAGCAGCCAGATCACGATCATGACCGCCGCAATGCCCAGGAACGTGGATACGCTCGGGAAGGGAGGGGGAGTTGCCTCCCCCTCATTATCGGCCTTGGGCCGAGCCTTGCGACGCGTGGTGTTGAACCAGGACATGACTTCTATCCAAGACGGGGCGGCATCAGAATGTCTGCCCATGGATCATTGCCAGGTGTTCGACGATCGGCCCGATCGCCAGTGCCGGGAAGAAGGTCAGGCCGACGACGATCAGGATGACGCCAACCAGCAGGCCGACGAACAGCGGGCCATCGGTCGGGAACGTGCCCGCCGAGGCCGGGACCGTCTTCTTGGCCACCAGCGAGCCGGCAATGGCCAGCGCCGGAATGATGACCAGGAAACGTCCCATCAGCATGGTGATGCCGAGCGTGATGTTGTACCAGGGCGTGTTGCCGCTGAGGCCGCCAAAGGCCGAGCCGTTGTTCGCTGCCGCCGAGGTATAGGCGTAGAGTATCTCGGAGAAGCCATGCGGCCCGCCATTGGCGATGGATGCCACAGCGCTCGGCAGGACCACGGCGATGGCCGTGAAGACCAGCATCGCCAGCGGCAGGCAGAGGATGGCCAGCATCGCCATCTTGACTTCCTTGGCTTCGATCTTCTTGCCGAGATATTCGGGCGTGCGGCCAACCATCAGTCCGGCAACGAAGACGGCGACGACGATGAACATCAGGATGCCGTAGAAGCCGGCACCGACGCCGCCGACGATGACTTCGCCGAGCTGCATGTTGATCATCGGGATGAAGCCGCCGAGTGCCGTGAAGCTGTCGTGCATGGCATTGACCGCGCCGCAGGATGCGGCGGTGGTGACGACTGCAAACAGGGCCGACATGGCGATGCCGAAGCGCGTCTCCTTGCCTTCCATGTTGCCGCCGTCGATGCCAAGCGCGTGCACCAGCGGATTGCCGCCAGCTTCCGCCCAGTAGCAGACGGCGACACCGGCGATGAACAGGACGCCCATCGTGGCCAGGATCGCCCAGCCCTGGCGCTGGTTGCCGACCATGCGGCCGAAGACGTTGGTCAGGGCAGCACCGAGTGCGAAGATCGTCACCATCTGGATCAGATTGGAGATCGCGTCGGGATTTTCGAACGGGTGCGCGGCATTGGCGTTGAAAAAGCCACCGCCATTGGTGCCGAGCATCTTGATGGCCACCTGCGAGGCGACCGGACCGACCGCGATCGTCTGCTGCGCGCCTTCAAGCGTGGTGGCGTTGACGTACGGGCCGAGCGTCTGCGGCATGCCGAGATAGACGTAGACAAGGGTCAGGACGATGCAGAGCGGCAACAGCACATAGAGGGTGCAGCGGGTCATATCGACCCAGAAATTGCCGATGGACTTGGCCGAGGCACGGGCGAAACCACGGATCAGCGCGACCGCGATGGCGATGCCGACCGCCGCCGACAGGAAGTTCTGCACGGTGAGGCCAGCCATCTGCACGAGGTAGGACATCGTGCTCTCGCCACCATAGTTCTGCCAGTTGGTGTTGCTCACGAAGCTGACGGCGGTGTTGAAGGCAAGGTTGGGTTCGACAGCGGTCATGCCCGCGGGATTGTAAGGCAGGACGCCTTGCAGCCGCTGCAGAACGTAAAGCACCAGGAAGCTGGCAACGCTGAAGAGCATGATGCCTGCCGCATAGGCGGTCCAGTGTTGCTCCTCGCGTTCACTGGTGCCGGCGATGCGATAGAGCCCGCGTTCAATCGGGCCTAGAACCGGCGAAAGAAATGTCCGGTCGCCGTTGAAGACGCGGTACATGTAGCCGCCGAGCGGCTTCACCAGCAAAACGACGATCCCGCAGTAGACGAGGATCTGTAGCCATCCGTTGAGTGTCATGATTGTAGCTTTCCGGACCTTGCGTCTATTGCCGTCAGAAGCGTTCTGGACGAACGAGGGCGTATGTCAGGTAGACGAGCAGGAACAGCGTCACGCTGCCACCGAGAATATAGTCGACGAGCATTTCGCGATCCTCGCGTTAGAGAATGTCACAGGCTTTGATGTAGGCGAAGGACAGGGCAAAAAACAAAATCCCGATCCCGAGAACGACGATGTCCATTGTGCTTGTTCCTTGCTTCCGATCTTCTACTTTCGACCGTAGCGCCTGCCACAGGCAGGTCGGCGATTGCGTAAACAGGTCGGCGATTGCGTAAAAAGCGGCCCGCCATACTTCAGGTGTGACGGCGCCAACTTTTGCTCAAGGCGGAATATGGACCCGATCGCCATAAAGGTTCGAGACGGGGCGGGAAGGAAAGAAATAGGAATTTTATAAAGGTTTTTCGCCCGACTCATGGCCGGCCCCGGGCCAACAAATTTGGGTCGCTGGGGACGTCATTGCCGGAACGAGCGGAACAAAACTTCCAATGCGAGATTGTCGACCTGAGGGCTCACCACAGGAGACGACCATGGCAAAGCAGAAAATGCTCGACGATCTGTTTCACGACACCCTGAAGGACATCTATTTCGCCGAGAAGAAGATCCTGGCGACGCTGCCGAAAATGGCCAAGGCCGCGCAAAGCGCCGACCTGAGAGCGGCCTTCGAAAAGCATCGCACCGAGACCGAGGGCCATGTCGCAAGGCTGGAGAAGGTCTTCGGCGTCATCGGCAAGAAGGCGGTCGGCAAGACGTGTGCGGCCATCATGGGCATCACCGAGGAAGGCGCCGAGATCATGGAGGAATACAAGGAATCTCCGGCGCTCGACGCCGGCCTTCTCGCGGCAGCGCAAGCGGTCGAACACTACGAGATTTCGCGCTATGGCACGCTTAGGACCTGGGCCGGCGAACTCGGCCTGAATGATGCGGTGACGCTTCTCGAAGCCACGCTGAAGGAGGAGAAGGCCACCGACGAAGCCCTGACGCAGATCGCGGTATCGGCTGTGAACGTTGCAGCCGAAGCGGCGTAACCCAAAACTCATGATCGGTGAGCCGCGCCAGGAACGAGCTAGCGCGGTTCCCGCATCATGCTGAGATAGGTCGGGTCGAACTCGGCTATTTCCTGCAGCCGGTGCCAGTCGAGAATGGTCACCGTGTGGTTCGCCCAGTTGACGACGCCGACCTTGCGCAAGGCGCCGATAACGCGGTTCATATGCACAACCGAGAGGCCAAGCACGTCGGCCAGTTCGGCCTGTGAAAGCGGCAGATGAAAGCTCATGCCGTTGGTGCGTTGCACCACCTGCAAGCGCACGAAAAGTTCACAGACGAGATGGGCCAGATGCGAGGTCTTGGAGCGGCGTCCCATCGCCACGATCCACTCGCGGTGAATGGCGCCATCAACCAGCGTGTCCAGCCACAACAGCCGGGTCAGATGCGGTGCCTCCTCGGTGATGGCACGCAGCCGGCTGTGATCGGCGAACATGACATGACAAGGCGACAGGGCAACGATGCCGTGATCCATAGTCTTCAGCAGGAAAGCGTGGAGATCGACGAAGTCGCCAGGCACCTGCAATGAGGTGAACTGTCGGCCGCCATTCTCCAGCACCTTGTAGCGTGCCGCCAGGCCGTCGAGGATCAAAGTCGAGTAAGTCGGCCGCGATCCCGAGGCGACAATGTCCTGTCCGGTCGCAAAATGCCTTTCGAAGGTCATGGCACCGGCCAGCAACGCTTTCTCGCCGTCGGAGAGCGCGTCGTGTTGGCCAAGGTTCAGATAAAGGGATTCAAGCACCGCTAT
Source organism: Mesorhizobium sp. P2_E6 (assembly GCF_056403835.1). NCBI lineage: Bacteria > Pseudomonadati > Pseudomonadota > Alphaproteobacteria > Hyphomicrobiales > Phyllobacteriaceae > Mesorhizobium > Mesorhizobium sp. P2_E6. The sequence goes on along the minus strand of NZ_JBFUEQ010000007.1, from coordinate 179,128 downwards.
CTCCAGCGAAGGGGCTCAGAGCCGATCGCCAATTCGTTTGGCGCAAGCATGGGGCGGCTGCGGAAGCACTAGGTCTTCGGACGGGGCCAGGCATTAACATTTGTTAGAGTGCACTTATTCACCGGCAAACGCCACCTCAGGTGGAACAACAGTTCGGTCCGTGAATTGTCGGTTGAATCTCTCGCGCACGTCATCACCAGGAGGTCCAGCGCATCATGCCCAGATACTACCTCGACCTCTACAATGGTGATGGTCTGACGGTCGACGATGACGGGCAGGTGTTCGAAACGCGCGAACGCCTGCGGCGAGAGGCGATTCGCATACTGCCCGACATCGTCCGCGACGAGATGATCGAGAACGATCGCACGGTCATCACCGTGAAAGTGCGGGACGAGAGCGGGCGCCATGTCTTCGAAGCATCGCTGGTCGTCTCGTCGGGGTGGTGTGACTGAGAGCCTCGGCCCAAGGCTCGGACCGAAAGATTCCACTGGTCATCATTTGTAATCGTCACCGCCGCCGCACCGCTGCACCATGCGGAGACTGATTGAGGTGACAACGGTTCCGAAACCGACGTCCCAGCAGCGGAAGGACCGACATATGAATCGCGCGAAAGTCGATACGGAGCGCGACGAACGCGCCAAGCATGAGTCGCTGATCGTGACCGCCGCCGAGCGAGCGGCGCGAGAGGAAAAGACGGCCAGGCTGAGAGCTCTGCGCCTTGCCGCGCAGTCGGCGGACGAGCCGGCGTCGGCAGGCCCCAAGCCGCCACGGCGACGCGCACGTTCGACGTAATAATTGTCGCTCAACATACACAGCCCGCATCTGTGATTTCCTATAGCTCGTAAAAAAGCGAAAGCCCGGCTGGGTCGAGCCGGGCTTCCTGCGATGGCTGGTGTAGACTAGCCACCAGGATGGGAGGTCGCGTCAGGCGGCGTAACCGCCATAACCACGGGCAACTGCGTGCACACCCGCGGTCGGCTCGAGATCCGGCCACAGGATGCCGGAAGCCTGGGCAAATTCGACCAGCGCACGGCGCGCCTGCTCGATGGTCACATAACCCGGAACCGCGAGATCACATGCCTTCATCGCGTTGCGATAAAGCGGGCCGCGGCGGGAAGTCGTCCAATTGGTCAGGAAATCGTGCATTTCGGCCAGCGAGGCAATCTCGCGCTTGAAGCCAAGGCCGACGGTCAGTGCGACCGGTGAATGAAACAGCTTGTCGTGCATGAAACGGGCTCCTGATTTATCGCAGCGCCAGGAGAGATATCCGGGCTGGTCCACGAACGGGACGCGGTGAAACGCGCCGCGTGGCAGGAGGTTCCAGACCGTGCGCTTTTATATGAAGGCGGCGGTCATCCTTGGATCGCGATGCCCGCACAAGCGCTATGAGCGATCGGCGGATTGTCGTGTGAGGCTGGTCGGCATCCGCCAGGACCTTGCTTCACTCGCGACTGGAGCCTCGCGTGTCTCACGCTGCTTCGACAGGCGAAGAACTGCCGCAAGCCTGTTTCCCAGCGAGACGCCGGGCTTTTCAACAAAAAGGTGCGCGACCAGCGCCATGAGGAGCAGAAGCACCATCGCCATCACGATCACAAGCCAATACTGGGTGGCGTTGTCCAGGGCGAAGATCCGCACGGGCGCGATGGAAAATATCGCGACGAAGGCAAGCCCCTGCAAGAGAAAGATGCCATAGCTGATCTCGCCCAGTCGCACTGAACGGTTGGCAGTCAGAAGGCCAAAGAAATCGGCGCCCGAGACGATCAGGAAGAAGGCACCGGTGCACAGCAGCATCGGTCCCGGCGCGTAAGCAACCCTATAGGTGGCAAAAACATACACCAGCAGCGCCAGGGCGATGGCGGACAGGACGTGCCGGTGCACCTTCACCAGCAGCGCGTTTGCTTCAAGCGTCGCGCACAACATGCCCCCTGCGAAAAGTCCCAGATAGCTGTAGGCGCCGCTGCCTCCACTCATTGACATGACAATGGAAAAAGCCAGCAGAACGGCCGGCAATCCTATGCGGGTAACCGGGTGCCGGCTGAATATGGCTGCGATCGGCAGGCTGAAATAGAACAGCCATTCATAGGGCAAGGTCCAGGTTACGCAGGCCAAGACGCAGACGCGGGCACTCGAAAGCGGGATATAGCCAAAGACACCAAACAGCAGATTGAAAAATGCCCGCTCGTAGGTTGCGAAGGTCGAATAATCGATCCGGCCGTCAACGACCTCCAAGGCCATCGCCACGCCGACGGCCAAAATGTAGAGCGGCCCGATCCTGAAAGCCCGCTTGAGCAACAGGGTCGGAAAATCCACGGAGGCCTTTGCCGATAGCAGTTTCCCCCAAAACAGATAGGCGGAGATGATGAAGAAGAAGGACACCCCCATTTGTCCCAACAGGCCGTAGAAAGCGGAGGGCGGATACTTCCATGTGCCGGTCGTCAGGAATTCATGGTAGATGACGGCGTGGTGGAGTGCGACGGCAAGCGCCAGATAGCCACGCATTCCGTCGATCGCCCGGACCCTGGCCGCGGTCGCTTCGAAGCCGACACGCTGAAACAGCGGCAAGCCTGCTAGCGGCCAAAGCAGCGCGACGACCACAAAGGCGGGCCAGAGATCATAAAGTCCAATCACGATTGCTCCGAGCCGATGCGCACAGCCTGCTGAGTCCCTGTTGGACTATGCAACCTTGCCCAGCGCCGGCACAAGCGTTCGCCACGATCCGCGTGATGCTTCCCGCTGCGGCTAGCCGGACAATCGCTGACCTGCCTGACCGAAGCCATCGAGCGCAACGACAACCGGGATCGGGGATTCTGGAGGCGTTGGCCGATTGCGCTTGACGTGTGGCCCTATCGCCGCACGAGCGCGTTTGCTTCAGCCAATGTGGCCAGCACTTGCTCGACTTTCTGCGCCGAGGCGTCCGTGCGCTCGATGTGCCGCATCACCTGCTGCGTCAGCATCGCAAGCCTTGCGGCGCGATATACGTCGCCGTTTCTCGCGGTTTCAAGGTTGAAGGTCGCGATCATCATGGCAACAATCCCAAAATCATGGAGCACTACGATGCCGGTGGATCGATCTTCGTCAGGCGCTCTCGGGCCTCGATCACACGCCGCTGAGCGGCCCGTATTCTGCCGCAGAGCGCGAGATTGATCCCGACTCCGCAGTCTTCATCCAGCATTTCCTTGGCGCGCCTGAGGGCGGACTCCGCCCGCTTGACGCGCTGTCTGGCCTTGGCCAGTTCCAAGATCATGAGATCGGCCATTGCGCCGCGTCCACTGTGCTCCGGGGTGTACATCATGAAGTGCTAACTCATGACGGAGCAGATCGTTCCCCCGTTGAGGCCTGGCACCGAGATCACGAATAGAGTCTTGGTTACCACGAACCCTGCAACGGAGATCTCTTCCCCATGACAGTGAGACCACGATGGCGGGCTTTTCTATTGCCCTGCGCTCAGGACGAGCGTGCGCACTCTTGCCTTGGTTCGTTTCAGGCAATGTTCCGGAATATCTGGCCACGTCGCCTCAGCGCATTCTTTCCCTGTGACTGCAACAGTTTCGCCAGGCTGCACGTTCGCGGCTTGGGTAGCGGTGGTTGAGGTGAAGAGCACTGTCTGAGTTATGAGCGCCGCAACGGCGGCGACCTGGATCAGGACGGTAGCTAGGGCGATTTTCTTGAGCACGCGAGGAAACGCTCCACCCCGCTCCTGGTTCCTCCGGCTTGTGATTTTCGTTCAGATTGGCCCACTCCCTTACGGTGTGGACTTTTCTGCTTGAGCAGGCCAGCCAAGCAGGGAAAGAAGCAGGGAGACCTAAGCTAGTCAGAAATCACCAGCGATTTCAACGCGTCGTCGAATGATGGTGGCGGGCCACGAACGATGAAAATGGGCACTATGTCTAGGCTAAAGCGCTCTAGAATGACCGGAAATCGTTTCTCGTCGAACACCTTATAGCGAATCCTAGGGTCGGGCTCTCTCATAACTCCGATCAAGCCGATTCCCACCCGACCTGCCTTTCGCATGGCGTCCTTCGAAAAGCCCGCGTTGCTGCATATCAAGGTGACATCCGCGGCAAGATCGCGACGCTTTGAATCGGCAGCATCGATCAGGATCTGCCTCGTCACGCCGTCCACGGTGCCTGTGATCAGTACGTCGACCTCTCTAAGGCCATCCGGCCCTTTTACCCACTCGCCGACCTTCACCTCGGCGGAAGGATCGAACTGCTTCGCCACGTCGGCAACGACTTGTTCATAGGCCCTTCCGAGCTTGGCCAGGCGGAGGTTTCCTCGGTTGTCCGTGCCCGAAAATGGCTCACCAATGCATGGCGCTTGCCTCGTCAGGGCGCTGCTGCAGTTTCAGGTTTGCAAGGCGGTTGGCCTTTGAAGTCACGAGCAAGGCACCCATACTTGTCGAACGTCTGCCCGGTTTCCCTCGCGGCTTTGGCCATACCGCAGGCCGAAATGGCCAGGCAGGAGAGCAGAGCAATCGCGGTTCTCATAACGAGCATCGATTCATGTCTGCGCCTCATTTTCCGACCTTTTACGATGCCCGAATTGCCAGAGGTTGACCGTGATCGGCGCCGGGGTCAACCGTCCCGAAGACGCACGCGATTGAGCATCGTTGCACATTTCGGCACTTGCCATCCCTTCGTTGCAGCGACCCTTCAAACGGAGCTCGCCAATGGCTAGATCGAAACCGGCCAAGCATTATCGCAGGCTGAAATCGAGCGCTTTCTCGTGGCAGCGGAAGCGCTGCATTGGAGCATCGTGAAGCCGTTCATATCGCCACACTGCGAGCACTACCGCGCTACGCGTGTCTTGCATGAGGGGCTGTTGAAGGCCGTTCGGGAAGTGACGGGAAGGAAGTCGAGTTTATCCCATGGAATGTGATGGGTCCGGTGCGATGCCCCCGGCTGAGTAGCGCGCGGGCTGGGACTTCAGTCTTAGTCCCGCCAATAGGCTTAATTGCGAAGTTTCTAATATGCCCATAGTTTTGGCAGCGCGGGGAACGCAACCCCTTCCCGCAGTGACCGGTGCGGCTTTCGCATCCCCAAGATAGCCCCAAGGCCGCACCGGCCATCGTATCAAGAACGGGTCGCACGGACGGTCGGGCTTGTTTGCCGAATCGTGGAAGGCAGTCCCAAGTGCTCTCAACTGTTTTACGGGAAAAGCTGGTGTGCGAATGCGGTCGCACCGGTTATCTGAAACTACGAGAAGACCATCAGCCCCTCAGCGGGACCTGGGAATCCTACAGCCTGGAGGGGTTCAATGGCGGCAGCCTGACGATCACCAGTTGCGGAAATATTCCCGGCGACAAGCTGGCCTATTTCCGTCCTTTGTGTCCTCAATGCAGCCAGTGGGGCAAGGTGAAGTATGCCAGCCGGACCTGAGCCCGAAAGGACCACTTACATCGTTGGCGTGTTTGAGAAGCCGCATTGGCGGACAGTGCTGACCACCAAGGACAAGGCCGAAGCAGAGGCGCTAGAACAGGCGATGGCCCAGGACGACGTTAAGGCGCGGATCGAGGAAATCACGCCGAAGCCGAAGCGGGCGGTAGGCTTTGAGTGATGGTGAGAAGTCTAGCCAGCACCGCCACCGTGATTGCAACGATAGCTGCCGCTATCGTGCTGACATTTATGGCAGCTAAAAGATTTGAACTACGGCGCCCAAATCCGATCGAGGCTCATATCGAGAGGAATATCTGAGGGATGCGGGATGACCTGCTACAATCCCGTATGGCCGTCCGAATAGTGGTTATCCTGGCGCTTCTGTCCGCCTTCGCCTACGGATTCGCAAAACTTGTGGAACGCTATGGCGGCGTTGGCGATAGGCCCTCTCCGTGTGAGCAATCGTCTGATTGCCCCGACCCGAACGCGCCGCCTCCTGAACTTGAGCCTAAGCCTTCTTAGGCCGCACCCCGGCGCCGCCGCCGGACAACCCTAGCGAAACAGCAGATAGACGCCATATGCAAGAGCTCTGAATGAAATGCGCGATCGCTTGATTGAATATGGCGTCTCCCGCAAGACACGGATTTAGCAAGCTTCGCCCCCGCAAGGGCGCGCATGACGATTTCAGCCCCGGCAGCGACACGGCGCCGAGCCTATGGCTCGCTACAGGGCCAATCTTCAGGCCTCGTCAAGCCAGAAGGCAACTCGGTCCGGGCGTCTCCGCAAGCCATGTTGAGCTGCCACTGGGACAGACCCGCCGAATTGGAAAGATCGAGGCCCTCGATACGGGTCTGAAAGAAAAAAGCGCGGTCAAAGTCTATCGGCGCGGTGAACGTCGCTCCTCGGAAGTCCGCCCGCGCGAGATTGGCAAACGAAAAGCGGCTGCCGCTGATATTGGCGTCATGGAACTGCGCTCGCCCCAATTCCGCCTTTGTGAAATCAACATTGGTCAGATTGGCGTCCTGGAAATTCGAGCGCTGCACTTCCGCGCTCGTAAACACAGCGCCCTGCGCGTCCATACGGCTGAAGTCGGTCCTGTAGGCCTCGATTTTGTCGAACCGGGCGCCTTTGGCGGTCGAGTCGGCCAGGGAAGCACGCACAAGCGTTGCCTTCTCAAAATTCGCCGCAAGGAGATTGCTGTTCCTGAGGTCGGTCGACGTGAAATCAACACCGAACAGGTTCGCCCCGCTCAGGTCCTCTCCTGTTAGGATGAGAAGCTTTTTGTCACAGTCCTGCCAATTGACGCCAGGCGTCGCGGCTGCGTCGCAATTTTGAGCGGCAGTGGCGTTCTGCCAAGCAAATACAATGCAAACCGCTAGAACCAAGCCGGATGCGCCGTAAGCTCTGGTTCGTCTCAAAGTCATTGTTGCTGGACCTCTGCTACTCGCCGACAATCAACCTTACCATATCTGCTGACACTCGAAAGCGACGGCATTTTGCCCGCTAATCCCGCTAGTCCCCACCGCCAAATGAAAAGCCCGCCACCGTTGAGGCAGCGGGCTAAAATGGTGGGCGTCGGACCTATTGAATGCAAGCCCGGCGGGTAGCGCTCAGGGTCGTAGTGCGACGGCGAGACGAGCATGAAATCGTCTTGAGTGCGCACAGGGATCATTCCGAAGTTGTTGCGGTAAGCGTGGAGGAACGGCAGAACGATCATGTCGTTGCTCGGCTTGATCGCACGTGGTACGGCGCCTGGATCGAGCAGGGTCATATGCCGCTCCTCGCAAGCACTTCCTGAGATTCCAGATCGTCGGGCCACATGACGGTTTCGCCGTAGTCTCCCGGGCAGTACCCTTCCAAGTCGCCGCCGTCCTCGTCGTCGCAGTGGTCGAGCTCCAGATCATCGAGGCAGCCGAGCGACGGCTCGTCGTCTGCTGTCTCCTCCAGGTCGCAATCGACTTCCATGAGATCGAGCGCGGTGATCAGCGACATGGCGCGAAAGTCGTTGAGGCGCTTCTCGACCGACTGGCGCCATTGGCGGGGATCCATACCCTTCGGCATGCCGAGAGGCTGCAGGATGGGCTTGTGCGCGTTCATGACAAGCCCCTATCGTGGTTTTCATAGTAGATGCCGAGGCCAGTTGAGGCCGGCCAGACGTGTGCCTTCCACAAGGCACGTGGATGGTCAGAGTGGCTGATGTCGGTCAACCAGTCATCCATTGCCTCGGCAAGTTCCCGAGCGAGGCGGTTGACCCGCTGGACCGGCAATTCGCGCGGCAGGACGGGCGACGCCGACGCCGCTGAAGCAATGGCCGGAACGGAGGCGATTGCTCCAACAAATAGGGCGCGACGGGAGAGTCTCCCGAGGATTGGGCTTTCAGGCTGGTCAGAAAAGCGGTGCATAATCCGGTCTCCTTCGGTTGCATTTTCCTTGGGAAACGCATTGGGAAGGAGGCAAAGGACGTCGACAAATACCCTACAAAATCAGCCTGTTATGCGAGAAATCTGGCGGAGAGAGCGGGATTCGAACCCGCGTTACGGTCTCCCGTAAACACACTTTCCAGGCGTGCGCCTTCAACCACTCGGCCACCTCTCCGTCCATGCATGTCGCGCCGGCCGGTTTCGCCGCGCGGGTTGGGGAGATGCACCTCCCTTGGGACTATGGCGTGGAACTCCGCGCCGGCGCCGCCAACCAGCGAACGCCTCTCCCCTGCACCTGAGCCGTCGAAGCAACAGGCGCGGGGCTCATCTAGTCGATCCGGCGCCGAATGCCAAGCCATAACGGCAGTCTATTCGCTTTGCCGGCCACACAGCGTTTCGCGAGCCTGCCGGCGCCCCCGTTTTGAGGCGCCGCCACCCGAATGATGTGCACAGGCAAGGCCGCAAGGCTGGCGGCGCTTGACTTCGCCCGGGGTCGCCTGTCTCGTGGTGGAAAGACTTTGCGGGGGCATCGTCCGGACATGACATCGAGCAATGGACAGACGCCAGCGAGGCGACCGGACAGCGGCCTGTCCTTCGTGCCGCCGGGATGGCTCGTCTTCGTCATGGCATGGTCGGTCTACGGCCTGATCTCCGGCTGGCGACTGGTCGGCGACTACGGCCTGCCGGACAGGGTCTTCTATCTCGTCCATAGCGGGCTCGCCGTCGACATCATCACCATCCTGTGGGGGCTTTATCTGCTCGGCCTCGCCTTCGGCCGCTCCGCCCGCTTCCCGCGTCATTTCACCATCTGGCAGATCGCCACCATCATCTGGCTGCTGGCGAGGCAGGCCTATGTGCTGACGATTTCCGATTTCGTCTTCTCAGGCCAGGCGCTTGTGGTCACAGCTGCCGAGATCGCCATCGGGGTTCTCTGCATTTATCTGCTGCGCCGCGGTTCCGAAGCCGGGACCGTCTACGCCAATCCTGAAACCGAAAGCCCGCCTGTCTTCGTCTCGGTTGTCGCCGCCCTGCTCGGCATCATCCTCGGCGCTGTCATCGGCGCCGTGGGTGGATTCTTCGCCGGCTCGGTGATTGCCGATGCCACCGACATGAGCTGCTTCGAGGGCGCCTGCGGCTATTTTGCCGTGTTCATCGGCATGGCCGGGCTGGTCGTCGGCGCCATCGCTGGTGGCCTTTTCGCCGTCTGGCGCGTCCATCGGCGCAAACGCAAGCCGGCGGCATAGGCCGGACTTCAAATTCGCGTATGGCGATTGCGAACCTGGCACGCGCATTCTATCTCTCGTTTGAAACCGGACGACCCTCGGCAGGAGCTTGAGGACTGGCCGGAAGGAAAAGGTTCCTGAATGTTTCGCTTGCTCTTTCGTCTTGCCTCGATGGTCGCGCTGTCGATTTCCGTCATCATGGCGGTGCTCGACGCGACGCGCACCGTGGCGGCTTCGGCGCTGGTGCTGACCCCGCTCAACGCCAGTTGGCTGGCGGTCTCGCCCGACACGCGGGCCGCCTTCGAAACCTTGGTGCGAACCAAGGCCGGTCCGCTGCTGTGGGACGTCGCCATCGCCTGGGTGCTCAACCAGCCGGGCTTCGCCGTGTTCGCGGTGCTGGCCCTCCTGCTCTATGCGATCGGCTACAGGCGGCAGCGACGCCCTGGACAGTTCGCCGCCACCTAGAGCAATTCCAGGAAAAGTGTGAAACGGTTTTCCGTCCGGAATTGCGTCAAAACAAAGAGATATAGGGGCGGACCCAAAAGCGGGCACCGGTTCTTGGGAAAACCCGATGCTCGAACGATAGACCACTTCTTGTGTCCCACCATCGGAGACCGCGCATGTTCTTTCTCAGCGACATGCTGAACAAGAAGCTCAATCTGCCGAAGCCGTCCGAGGCGTTGCCGGGCCGCGCCCGGGCGATCCCGACGACTTCCAGGCATCAGGTCCTGAAAAAGCCTCTCAAGGGTCCCTATCCCGAGGGCTTTGAGTGGGCGCTGTTCGGGCTCGGCTGTTTCTGGGGCGCGGAGCGGTTGTTCTGGCAGCTCGAAGGCGTCTGGGTCACTGCGGTCGGCTATGCCGGCGGCATCACGCCCAATCCGACCCATCAGGAAACCTGCACCGGCCTTACCGGCCATGCCGAAGTGGTTCTGGTCGTCTACGACCCCAAAATCGTCTCCTATGCCGCGCTTCTGAAGCTGTTCTGGGAAAGCCACGACCCGACGCAAGGCATGCGCCAGGGCAAGGATGTCGGCACCACCTACCGCTCCGCGATCTACACATTCGGGGATGCGCAATTACGGGCCGCGAGCGCCTCGCGCGATGCCTACGAAACTGCTTTGCGCGCGGCCGGCCATAGCAGAATCACCACAGAGATCGCGCCGGCGCCTGAATTCTACTTCGCCGAAGGCGACCACCAGCAATATCTCGCGAAGAACCCCCACGGCACTTGCAACCTCAAGGGCACCGGCATCTCTTGGATCCCGGCTGCCATCTCCGCCTGACGCCCTTGGCGCAAGGATCGAGCCGCAGTGCGGCTTGCCCGCGCCATGCTTTTCCAAAAGGTCAAAATTCCGCGTGAATTTTGTTTCGGGCCGTGCCAGATTGCCGCCGAGCGGGAGGGGAATACACTCCTGGCTGATGTCGTATGCCTGCCGAAGAACCGGGCCGGCATGCGGCGCGTAACGGAAAAAATAACCGACAGGGTGTGGATCACATGAAACGTATCGTTCTCGGCCTCCTGGCCGCAACCGCAATGGTTCTTCCGGCTTTCGCCGCGGATGTCCAGCCGGCCATCCTCTATGATCTCGGCGGCAAGTTCGACAAATCCTTCAACGAGGCTGCCTTTCATGGCGCCGAGAAATTCAAGACCGAGACCGGCGTCGCCTATGTCGAGTTCGAAGTGTCCAACGCCTCGCAGCGCGAGCAGGCGCTGCGCCGCTTCGCCGAGGACGGCCGCAACCCCATCGTCATGGCCGGCTTTGCCTGGGAGGATGCGCTGAAGAAGGTCGCGGCCGAATATCCTGACCTCAACTTCGCCATCATCGACGATGCCGTCGATCTGCCCAATGTCCGCTCGCTGGTATTCAAGGAGAATGAGGGCTCTTACCTCGTCGGCATCATGGCGGCGATGGCTTCGAAGTCTAAGAAGGTCTCCTTCATCGGCGGCATGGACATTCCGCTGATCCGCAAGTTCGAATGCGGCTATGTCGGCGGCGCCAAGTCGGCAGGCGCGACGGACGTCATCCAGAACATGACCGGCGACACGCCGGCTGCCTGGAACGACCCGGCCAAGGGCGGCGAGATCGCCAAGACGCAGATCGACCAGGGCTCCGATGTGGTCTACGCCGCGGCTGGAGGCACCGGCGTCGGCGTGCTCCAGGCTGCGGCGGATGCCGGCAAACTCGGCATCGGCGTCGATTCCAACCAGAACGGCCTGCAGCCCGGCAAGGTGCTGACCTCGATGCTCAAGCGCGTCGACGTTGCCGTCTACACCGCCTTCCTGGACGGCAAGAACGGCACCTTCAAGGGTGGCGTCGAGAATCTCGGCCTCAAGGAAGGCGGCGTCGACTACGCCATGGACGACAACAACAAGGCGCTGGTGACCGACGAGATGAAGGCGGCGGTCGAAAAGGCCAAAGCCGACATCATCGCCGGCAAGCTCGAAGTGCACGACTACACCGCCGACAACGCCTGCCCGTATTGATCGGCACGGACGTACAGCCATTATCTGCAAACCGCCGGGCGCAAGCCCGGCGGTTTTGCGTTGGCTATAGCTTGCCCGCCAGATAACCCAGCGCGAAGACCACGATCAGCCCGACGGCAACGGCAAATCCGCGACGGCCGCCAAGCGCGTGCAGGCCGAAGCCGTGCGGCGCCTGCGACAGGCTTCGGATCACCGTCGGTGATTTGGCATCGCTGCCGCCCAGACCGAAGGTGCGCATCTGCGGCAGGTCGGCAATGCGCTGCGTGATCTCCGTCCAACGCTCTTCGCCATCAGCCGGTTTGGCGCGGTCGAAGAGGTGCATGCGTTCAGCAAGTTGCACGACCGCATCGCGGAAGGCAGCGTCGATCTCCAGGTCGCGCTCGGCCCGTTCGCGTTCCGCATCGTTCATCAGGCCGAGCACATAGTCGCCGGCCCGCGCGACGCGATCGCTTTCACTGGCCATGACTTCCCCCTCCCCTTCTTCCTCACCAGTGCGGCGGCTTGGTTATGGGCACGTCCGGCGCCGCCTGCTCCTCCAGCGCCAGGAAGCGGTCCGTCAGCGCATCGAGCTTGCGCTGCATGCGCTCGATCACCTTCCACTGCTCGGCGATCTGGCCGGATAGTTCTTCGATCGTCTTCTCCTGTTCGGCGGCGCGGATCTCCAGCGTCGTCAGCCGGTCGGCGGGCATGATCATTCAAAGTCCCCAGTCTGGCAGCATAATGCCTCGCAGCGCAGTGCATGGCGACGCCTTGCGCCGCGATGTCAATTTCACCTTTGCCATAGTAGCGAATGTGAAGGCCCCGGCCACGTTGGAAATTGACAAGCACACCGGGATTTGTCGAGAGTGACCAATGCTCCGCCAATTGGCACGGGCGGAGTGTCATGCTAGGCGTTTTGACCAAGCGATAAAAAATAAGAGTGGGACAGGCTGCATGGCGCAAGCCGCAATCGAGTTGATTGGTATCAACAAGAGTTTTGGCGCCGTGCGCGCCAACCGCGACATCAATCTGGAGATCGCACGCGGTACCATCCATGGCATTGTCGGCGAGAACGGCGCCGGCAAGTCGACGCTGATGTCGATCCTCTATGGGTTCTACCAGGCCGACAGCGGCGAGATCCACGTCGGCGGCCAGCCGGCCTCGATCAAGACACCCAATGACGCCATCGCGCTCGGCATCGGCATGGTGCATCAGCATTTCATGCTGGTCGACAATTTCTCGGTGCTGGAAAACATCATTCTGGGCGCCGAGAGCGATGCGCTGCTGAAGCGGAGCATCGCCAAGGCGCGCTCTGAACTCGACCGTCTCGAACGCGAATATGGGCTGGAGGTCGATCCCGATGCGATCATCGAGGAACTGCCTGTCGGCCTGCAGCAGCGTGTGGAAATCCTGAAGGCGCTCTATCGCGGCGCCGAGATCCTGATCCTCGACGAGCCAACGGGCGTGCTGACCCCGGCCGAGGCCGACCACCTGTTCCGCATCCTCGGGCAGCTGAAGGAACAGGGCAAGACGGTGGTGCTGATCACCCACAAATTGCGCGAGATCATGGCCATCACCGACACCGTGTCGGTGATGCGCCAGGGCACGATGGTGGCGACGCGCGAGACCAGGAAGACCACCGTCGAGGAACTGGCCGAGCTGATGGTCGGGCGGCGCGTGCTGCTCAGGGTCGAGAAGGGCGAGGCGGATGCTGGCGCCGTCAAGCTCGCGGTCAAGAACCTGACGGTGAAGGATACGCGCGGCGTCACCATGGTCGACGACATCTCCTTCGACATTCGCGCCGGCGAGATCGTCGGCATCGCCGGCGTCGCCGGCAACGGGCAATCCGAGCTGCTTGAGGCGATTTCCGGCATCCGGCACGCCGTTTCCGGCTCGGTCATGCTCGACGGCAAGCCGATCGACCTGACGGGTGCCGCCGATCCGGGCGAATTGCGCGACCGCGGCCTCGCCCATGTGCCGGAGGACCGCCATCACGTCGGGCTGGTGCTGGCCTTCGAGGAGAACGAGAATTCCATCCTCGGCTATCACGACGACCCTCGCTATTTGAAAGGGCCGTTCCTCAACATCGATGCCATCCGCAACGATGCCAAGGACAAGATCGCCAAATACGACATCCGTCCGGCCGACTGCCGGCTGAAGACCGCGAACTTTTCCGGCGGCAACCAGCAGAAGATCGTGCTGGCGCGGGAAATGGAACAGGACCCGGGTGTTCTCATCGTCGGCCAGCCGACACGCGGCGTCGATGTCGGCGCCATCGAATTCATCCACAAGCGCCTGATCGCCATGCGCGACCAGGGCAAGGCGGTGCTGGTGGTCTCGGTCGAGCTGGACGAGATCCGCTCGCTCTCCGACCGCATCCTGGTGATGTTTGCCGGCCGCATCGTTGGCGAGCGCGGCCCGGAAGCGACCGAAGGCGAACTTGGCCTGCTGATGGCCGGTGTCGAGCACCAGGAGGCCGCCCAATGAGCACGCCTTACGCCAAACTGCCGGCCTGGGCCGACTACGGCCTGATCCCGCTGATCAACCTGTTCGTTGCCTTCGTCGTCGCCGGTTTCGTCGTGCTTCTGGTCGGCGAGAACCCGTTGCGCGCCGCGGTCATCCTGGTCGAAGGCGCCTTCGGCAAGGGCACAGGCATTGCCTTCACCCTCTTCTATGCCACGACCTTCATATTCACCGGGCTTTCGGTGGCGGTGGCAGCGCATTGCGGCCTGTTCAACATCGGCACCGAGGGACAGGCCTACATCGCCGGCCTCGGTATCGCCGTCGTCTGTCTTTCCTTCGACAGCGTGCTGCCATGGTGGCTGACATTTCCGCTGGCCATCGTCGCTTCGTCGGTCGTGGGCGCGTTGTGGGCGCTTATCCCCGCTTATCTGCAGGCTAAGCGCGGCTCGCACATCGTCATCACCACCATCATGTTCAACTTCATCGCCGCTTCGATCATGGTTTACCTGCTGGTCGGCCCCTTGAAGCCGGCAGGGTCGCAAGCGCCGCAGACGCGCAACTTCCTTGCCGGCGCGGAACTGCCGAAGCTCAACTGGATCATCGAACTGTTCGGCGCCAAGATCCGCTCGGCACCGCTCAATGTTTGCTTCCTGCTGGCGCTGGTCATGGCCTTCCTGGTCTGGCTGCTGATCTGGCGCACCAAGCTTGGCTACGAGATGCGCACCTACGGCCACAGCCCGAAGGCGGCACGCTATGCCGGTATTTCGGAAACCCGCATCATCATCACCGCCATGATGATCTCCGGCGCGCTGGCCGGCATGATGGCGCTTAACCCCGTGATGGGCGACCAGCACAATGTCGCGATCGACTTTGTCAGTGGCGCCGGTTTCGTCGGCATCGCCGTGGCGCTGATGGGCCGCCTGCACCCGGTCGGCATCGTGCTGGCGGCGATCCTGTTCGGCATGCTCTACCAGGGCGGCGCCGAGCTTGCCTTCGAAATGCCGGCGATCAGCCGCGACATGATCGTCATCATCCAGGGTCTGGTCATCCTGTTCGCCGGTGCGCTCGAGCACATGTTCAGGCCGTACATCCAGGCGCTGTTCGCTTCGTTCAGTCCGCGATCGGTCGGCATGGAAGCGGTCAAGGGGAAGGGTGCCTGAGATGGATGTGTTCAACGCAATCGTCCAGACATTGGACTCGACCATCCGCCTCTCGGTCCCGCTGCTGCTCGCTTGCCTTGCCGGCCTCTATTCGGAGCGCGCCGGCATCTTCGACATCGGCCTCGAAGGCAAGATGCTGGTCGGGGCCTTCGCCGGTGCCGCGGCCGCTTCCGTGTTCCATTCGGCCTTTCTCGGCCTCGGCATGGCCATCCTGATCTCCGTCGCCTTTGCCATGGTCCACGGCTTTGCCTCGATCACCCACCGCGGCAACCAGATCGTCTCTGGCGTGGCGATCAATTTCATCGCCGCCGGATCGACCATCATCCTCGGCCAGGCGTGGTTCCAGCAAGGCGGGCGCACGCCGGCGTTGCAACCGGGCGAGCGCTTCGAGGCCATCACCTGGCCGGGTGCCGACGCCATCCACGACGTGCCGATCATCGGACCGATCTATGCCGAGCTTCTGTCGGGCCACTCGATCCTGGTCTATCTCGCTTTCCTGATGGTGCCGTTCACCTGGTGGGTGCTGTTTCGCACCCGCTTCGGCCTCAGGCTGCGCGCCGTCGGCGAGAACCCGGCCGCCGTCGACACCGCCGGTATCTCGGTCGCCTGGCTGCGCTACCGGGCGCTGATCTGCACCGGCGTGCTGACCGGCATCGCCGGTGCCTATCTGTCGATGGTGCAGAATGGCGGCTTCGTGAAGGACATGACCGCCGGCAAGGGCTACATCGCGCTGGCCGCGCTCATCTTCGCCAAGTGGAAGCCGGTCAACGCCATGTTCGCCTGCCTCTTGTTCGGCTTCCTCGATGCGGCGGCGATCCGCCTGCAAGGCTCGCCGCTGCCCATCATCGGCAAGGTGCCGGTGCAGTTCATGCAGGCGCTGCCCTATATCCTCACCGTCATCCTGCTCGCCGGCTTCATCGGCAAGGCGATCCCGCCGCGCGCCGGCGGCGTGCCTTACGTCAAGGAACGCTGAGGTCGAAGCGCTGACCGGCGTAGGCGCCGGGTTTTGGACACGATCGTCGGAGAGAACGAACCAATGTCGCATGATCTGTTCGAAGCGGCCAAAGCTGCCATGGCCAAGGCCTATGCGCCCTATTCGAAGTTCCCGGTCGGCGCCGCCTTGCGCACCGAGGACGGGCGCGTCTTTGCCGGCGCCAACATCGAAATTGCCTCCTATCCGGAAGGCTGGTGCGCCGAGACCACCGCGCTCGGCCACTACATCATGGGTGGCGGCGGCAAGATCGTGGAAATCGCCGTCCTTGCCGAACGCATGGCGAAATGCTCGCCTTGCGGCGGCTGCCGGCAGCGGCTGGCCGAATTTTGCCGGCCGGAAACAAAACTCTATCTCTGCGACAATGCCGGCGTGGCCGAGACCGTGACCATGGGCGACATGCTGCCCTACGGTTTCCGCGGCGACATTTTGAAATGAAGACCTGGTTGAACGAAGAACTGGCTGCAATGAAGAGTTGGCTGCGATGAAGGAAAAGGCGCTCGACCATCTCGTCGAAAGGCTCGACGGCCTGGCGCCGTCGACCGCACTGGTGCTGGGTTCAGGCCTGGGCGGGCTGGTCGACCAGATCGAGGATCCGATCCGCATTTCCTACGCCGACCTGCCGGGCTTTCCCAGAAGTGGCGTCACCGGCCATGCTGGCCAAGTGGTGGCGGGCCTGTTCGCCGGCGTGCCGGTGCTGATGCTGTCCGGCCGCGCCCATTACTACGAGCACGGCAACGCGGCCGCGATGCGGCCGGCGCTGGAAGTGCTTGCCGGTATCGGCATCACCAAGCTGATCCTCACCAATGCCGCCGGTTCGGTCGATCCCGACATGCCGCCGGGCTCGGTCATGCTCATATCGGACCACATCAATTTCTCGGGCACCAATCCGCTGATCGGCGAGCCCAGCGACAGCCGCTTCGTCGGCCTGACCGAGGCCTATGACGCCGGCATCCGCAAGGCGATCGAACGGGCGGCGAAGGCGACCGGCACAGCACTTCACAAGGGCGTCTACATGTGGTTCTCGGGCCCATGCTTCGAAACGCCCGCCGAAATCCGCATGGCGCGCATCATGGGCGCCAATGCGGTCGGCATGTCGACCGTGCCGGAGGTCATTCTTGCCCGCTTCCTCGGACTTCGGGTCGCCGCCTGCTCGGTCATCACCAATTTGGCGGCCGGCATGACCGGGGCCGAGCTTTCGCACCAGGAGACCAAGGACATGGCGCCGGTCGGCGGCGCGCGGCTGGCAACGATCCTGCAGCGCGTGTTCCGCGACGGACTGCTGGAGAGCTGATGCTTCCCCAGGAAATCATCCGACGCAAGCGCGATGGCCTGAAGCTGTCGGCGCAGGAGATCGCCGGCTTCGTCGGGGGCATCACCGAAGGGGCCGTTTCGGACGGCCAGGTCGGCGCCTTCGCCATGGCGGTGTTCTTCAACGGCATGAGCCGCGACGAGGCGGTGGCGCTGACGCTGGCGATGCGCGAATCCGGTGACGTGCTCGACTGGTCGGACCTGCCCGGCCCGGTGACCGACAAACATTCGACAGGCGGCGTCGGCGACAATGTCTCGCTGATGCTGGCGCCAATCGTCGCCGCCTGCGGCGCTTATGTGCCGATGATCTCCGGCCGTGGCCTTGGCCATACCGGCGGCACGCTGGACAAGATGGATGCGATCCCTGGCTATACCAGCGAGCCCGATATCGCGCTGTTTCGCAAGGCCGTGCTTGA
This sequence comes from Mesorhizobium sp. P2_E6, assembly GCF_056403835.1. NCBI lineage: Bacteria > Pseudomonadati > Pseudomonadota > Alphaproteobacteria > Hyphomicrobiales > Phyllobacteriaceae > Mesorhizobium > Mesorhizobium sp. P2_E6. The sequence continues at coordinate 161,305 of NZ_JBFUEQ010000007.1, read as the reverse complement.
AACCGGCTGCGCCATCATCGGCCAGACCGCGGACCTCGCGCCGGCAGATCGACGGCTCTACGCGATCCGGGATGTCACCGGCACGGTCGAATCGGTGCCGCTGATCACCGCTTCGATCCTGTCGAAGAAGCTGGCGGCCGGGCTGCAGTCGCTGGTGCTCGACGTCAAGGTCGGCAACGGTGCCTTCATGGAAAAGTCGCGGGACGCGACCGCGCTTGCCAACAGCCTTGTCGAGATCGCCAATGGCGCCGGCCTGAAGGCCTCGGCGTTGATCACCGGCATGAACGAGCCGCTGGCCTCGGCCGCCGGCAACGCGGTCGAGGTGCGCAACGCCGTCGACTTCCTGACAGGCCGTCTTCGTGATCGTCGGCTGGAGGACGTGACGCTGGCGCTCGCCGCCGAGATGCTGCAATCGGCGGGACTGGTGTCGTCGAACCAGGATGGCATGCGGCGCGCCACTGAGACGCTTGCCAGCGGCCGCGCTGCCGCCACTTTTGCGCGCATGGTCGCCGCGCTCGGCGGTCCCGCCGATTTCATCGAGAAACCGGAAAAATACTTGGCTGTGGCGGCGACCGAGTTTGCCGTCAAGGCGACCGAAGACGGCTTCGTCACCGGCATAACGACCCGCGACATCGGGCTCGCCGTGGTTGGCCTGGGAGGCGGACGCACGCGGCCGGACGACAAGGTCGATCACGCGGTCGGCATCACCAGGCTGCTGCCGGTCGGCGCGGAGGTTCGGGCTGGCGAGCCGCTGGCGCTGATCCATGCCCGCTCGTTGGCCGATGCCGAGGCGGCCGCCGCCGCCGTGATTTCGGCCTATGCGATTGGTGCTTCGAAGCCGGCCGCCGACAAGTCGGTCATCCGGCGGATTCTTCCACGCGGCTGATTGCGAATTCTTCCGCGCGGCAGATTATTGAACGAGCAGCAGCGTCCCATTCTCGGCCTGGAATTTGCCAAGCCGATTGAGGAAGCTCATGCCGATCAGATTGGTCTGCAGTGCCTTGTCGTCGAGCACGATGGTCTGGACGTCATTGACCGTGATGCTGCCGATCTGCAGGCGGTCGATCATTGCCACCGCAGCCTTGATCGAGCCGTTGGCGGTGCTGACCTCGTGGCTGAAGTCGGAAGGGTTCAGCGACAGGCCAATCCTGCGTGCCGTCGAGGTGTTGATGGCAACCAGCGTGGCGCCGGTGTCGATCATGCCGTCGACCTGACGTCCGTTGAGCTTGAAGGCCGACGAGAAATGTCCGCGCTCGTCAGCCGTAACGATGACCTTTCGGCCAAGCAGCAGCGGTGTGACCGGCTTGTCGGGCACCGCTGCCAGATTGACGTCCGGCTGGGCTTCGACCGCGGCCTTGCCCGTCATCGGCGATCTCAGCAGGTTCTCGATGATTTGCGGATTCGACTGATACACGATCGGTATCGATGCCGATGTGCCGGCGAAAACGCCAAGGATGAGAAGTTTGCGCAGCATGGATCGGCCTTCGTGACGGCCGATCCATAAGCCCGGATGGTGATTGCCGCTTTAACGCACGCCAAAACCACGCCTTTGCGTAAACATTTGGTAAATCGTACCAGGCAACTTTGCCTGGTACTACTTGGTCCCGTACATGCGGTCGCCGGCATCACCGAGCCCAGGCATGATGTAGCCCTTTTCGTTCAGCTGGCGGTCGATCGAAGCGGTGAAGACGGGAACATCCGGATGCGCCTTGGTGAAGCGCTCGATGCCTTCGGGCGCCGCCAGCAGGCAAAGGAAGCGGATGTTGGTGGCGCCGCGCCCTTTCAGCTTGTCGATCGCCGCGATCGCCGAATTGGCGGTGGCCAGCATCGGATCGACGACGATCACCAGCCGGTCGGCGAGGTCGCTCGGCGCCTTGAAGAAGTATTCCACCGCTTCCAGCGTCTCATGGTCGCGGTAGAGGCCGATATGGGCGACGCGGGCCGCCGGCACCAGGTCTAGCAGGCCTTCGAGCAAGCCGTTGCCGGCGCGCAGCACCGAGGCAAAAACCAGCTTCTTGCCCTCCAGCGTCGGCGCCTCCATCGTCTCGATCGGCGTTTCGATCGTCGTCGTCGTCAGTTCGAGGTTGCGGGTGACCTCATAGCCGAGCAACAGCGAAATCTCGCGCAGCAGCCGCCGGAAGCCGGCCGTCGAGGTCTCCTTCTTGCGCATGATGGTCAGCTTGTGCTGGACAAGCGGATGGTCGACGACGGTGACGCCCTGCATGGTGTTCTCCTGATGCCTGCGCCCGAATGTGCGCGCATGGTCCCTTTCGGACGCGCCGCGCTTCAAGCTGCTTGAGTGAACCCTAGCGGCAATACGCCGGCCAAGGAACCGTTTGGCCAGCACCGACCACAGCTTTGTCGGAAGAAATCAGCGAGAGGCGCCGTTGAGGCGGGCAAGAAGCGCGGTCTTGGTCTTTCGGTCGACGAAAGCGGCCTCGATGGCCGTTCTGGTGACGGCGGTCAGCGCTTTTTCGGTCATCGAGAAATGCTCGGCGGCGGTATCGTATTCGCGCTTCAGCGAGGTCCAGAAATAGGGTGGATCGTCGGAATTGAGCGTCACCTTGCAGCCGGCCGCCTGCAGGGCCGGAAAGGGATGGTCGGCAAAACTGTCGAACACCTTGAGCGCGATGTTGGAGCCGGGGCAGCACTCCAGCACGATGCCCTCATCGGCAATGCGCCGGACAAGGTCCGGGTTTTCGATGGCGCGCACGCCATGGCCGATGCGGGAGGGACGGATGTGATCGAGCGCCGCCTTGACGGTCTCCCAGCCTGTCAGTTCGCCGGCATGGATGGTAATGCCGAGCCCGGCCTCGCGTGCGATCTCGAAGGCCCTGACATAGTCCTCCATGTCGCCGATGCGCTCGTCGCCGGCGACGCCGAAGCCGGTGACCAGCGGGTGCCCGCAGCGCGCCGCGAAGCGTGCCGCCTGCTCGATCGACTCGACGCCGACATGGCGTACGCCGGTGACGATCATGCGGCCCTCGATGCCGGTCTTGGCCTTGGCGCGGGCCATGCCTTCGCCAAGCGCGTCGGTGTAGGCCTTGGGCGACAGCCCGGCCTTCGTGGCGTGGTCGGGCGAAGTGAACACCTCGGAATAGATAGCGCCGTCGCGGGCGAGGCTGGTCAGATAATGGTCGGCCAGCCGCGCATAATCCTCCTCCGTCCGGAACAGATCGGCGGAAAAATCGTAGGCCGCGAGGAAGGATGTGAAATCATGCCAGACGAATGAACCGTTCTGGATATAGGGCGAGGTATCCTTGCCGTATTTCTGCGCCTGGCGGATGACGAGTTCAGGCGCCGCTGCCCCTTCAATGTGGCAGTGCAATTCCGCTTTCAAAGGCATTCAATCATCCCGTCGGTCAGTCCAAGTCTTGAAAATCCAACACCTGGAAGCGCGGCTGAACACCGCGCCTTAAACAATAGCGCCCGCACCATCGATCGGCTATGGTCCCGCCGGTTTTATGACGGATCAAAAAAATGTCAGTTGAGAGAACCACGGCCGCGGGCGGCATGGAAACCTCCTATGGTTTCAAGCGTGTAGGGGCTGGCGACAAGCAGTCCCTGGTCAACGATGTTTTCCACAAGGTTGCCAACCGATACGACCTGATGAACGATCTGATGTCGGTCGGCCTGCACCGGCTGTGGAAGGATGCCATGGTCACCTGGCTCCATCCTCCCAAAAGAATGGGCTGGCGCGTGCTCGACGTTGCCGGTGGCACCGGTGACATCGCCTTCCGGATCGTCGATGCGAGCCACGGCAATGCCCATGCCACCGTGCTCGACATCAATGGCTCGATGCTCGACGTCGGCCGCGATCGAGCCGAGAAGAAAGGCCTGTCCGGCAACACCGACTTCGTCGAGGCCAATGCCGAGGAACTGCCCTTCCCCGACGCCACATTCGATGCCTACACCATCGCTTTCGGCATTCGCAACGTGCCGCGCATCGATGTCGCGCTCAGTGAAGCGTTCCGCGTGCTGAAGCCGGGCGGTCGGTTCCTCTGCCTCGAATTTTCCGAAGTCGAGATGCCGTTGCTCGACAAGGCCTATGAAGCCTGGTCGTTCAACGCTATTCCGAAGATCGGCAAGATGGTCACCGGCGACGGCGAGCCCTATTCCTATCTGGTCGAATCGATCGCCAGGTTTCCCAACCAGCAGAATTTCGCGACGATGATCTCCCGCGCCGGCTTCGATCGCGTCTCCTTCCGCAACTATTCCGGTGGCATCGCGGCACTTCATTCGGGCTGGAAGCTTTGAGGCTGGACCGCATTTCTCACAGTCGACGTGCGCCATGCCGGTTCGAAGAACCGGTAGGACGGGCACGGCCATGAGCACCGTCAGCGCTGGGTTTCGGCTCGTACGGGCGGGCTGGGTGCTGGTGCGCGAAGGCGTCGTCGCCGCCTTGCCGGGCGAGGAGTTGTCCGGCCTGCCGAAGTTCGGCTGGCGGCTGGCGCGGCTGTTCACGCGCCGCCGCGCACTGGCCTACGAGCGCAGCGACCGGCTGGCCAAGGCGGTCGTCCGGCTCGGACCGTCCTATGTCAAGCTAGGCCAGTTCCTGGCGACACGGCCCGACGTCGTCGGCAACGACATGGCGCTCGATCTCGCCATGTTGCAGGACAAGATGCACACCTTCCCGAGAGCCGAGGCGATCGCGGCTATCGAGGCTTCGCTCGGGCGCAAGGTCGCCGATCTCTACGCGCAATTCGGCGACCCGGTCGCAGCCGCTTCCATCGCCCAGGTCCACGCTGCCGAAACCGTCCATGACGGCTCTGCAACCAAGGTCGCTGTAAAGGTCATCCGGCCGGGCGTGCGCCGCCACTTCTTCCAGGATCTCGAAAGTTATTTCCTCGCCGCCCACCTGCAGGAGAAGTACATCCCGTCGTCGCGCCGGCTACGGCCGGTCGAGGTCACCGAGACGTTGGCGCAGACCACCAGGATCGAGATGGACCTCCGGCTCGAGGCGGCAGCCCTTTCGGAACTCGGCGAAAACACCAAGGATGATCCGGGCTTTCGCGTGCCATCCGTCGACTGGGAGCGCACCGGTCGCGACGTGCTGACCATGGAGTGGGTCGACGGCGTCAAGATGAACGACATTGCCGGTCTTGCCGCTGCCGGCCATGACCTGAAGACAATCGCCGCCAACCTCATCCAGTCGTTCCTGCGCCACACGCTGCGCGATGGCTTCTTCCACGCCGACATGCATCCGGGCAATCTGTTTGTCGAAGCAAACGGCACCATCGTCGCCGTCGATCTCGGCATTGCCGGCAGGCTCGGCAAGAAGGAGCGCCGCTTCCTCGCCGAAATCCTCTACGGCTTCATCACCCGCGACTACCTGCGTGTCGCCGAAGTGCATTTCGAAGCCGGCTACGTGCCGCGCCAGCATAATGTCGCCGCCTTTGCGCAAGCGATCCGGGCGATCGGCGAACCGATCCACGGCCAGCCGGCAGAGACCATTTCGATGGCCAAGCTTTTGACCCTGCTGTTCGAAGTGACCGAACTCTTCGACATGGCGACGCGGCCGGAACTGATCCTGCTGCAGAAGACCATGGTGGTGGTCGAGGGCGTGGCGCGCACGCTCGACCCGGCCTTCAACATGTGGAAGACGGCCGAGCCGGTGGTCAGTGGCTGGATCGCCGGCAATCTTGGCCCGCGTGGCATGATGGTCGATGCGCGCGATGGCGCCAAGGCGCTGCTGACGCTGGCCCGCCAGGCGCCCGAGCTTGCAGCGCGCACAGATCGCCTGTCGCGTGAGATCGACCTGATGGCCGAGCACGGCCTGCGCTTCGACGAGACCACCGCCCGCGCCATCGGCAAGGCCGAGGCGCGCTACAGCCGCTCCGGCCGCCTGGCGCTATGGGTGATCGCGCTGACGCTGGTCTATATCGCCTGGAAGATCATATAGCGCCCAGCAACATCAGGGTTTAGCGCCGCAACTTGCAGCGATCTGATTGCATTGCTATCATTGCATTCAGAAACTGCGGCAGAGTGCAATCATATGGCCAGCATTACGATCCGCAACCTGGACGATGAGGTCAAGGAACTGCTGCGCCGATTGGCGGCGGAGAACGACCGCTCCATGGAGGAGCAAGCGCGGGTGATGATCCGGGCCGCCGTTGACGGGCAGATCGGTTCTGCGGGCCGCATCGACCAAATCGAGAAAACCCTCCGCCAGCTGACCAGTTCGCAGGGCGTAGCGACTCCCGCTGCCGCACCGGCAGGCAAGGTCTTGCCGCGCGGCCTCTCCGGCAAGCGCGTCCTGCTCATCATCGGCGGCGGCATCGCCGCCTACAAGGCGCTCGATCTCATTCGCCGGTTGCGCGAGCGAGGTGCCGCGGTGCGGGTGGTCATGACATCAGCCGCTCAGGAATTCGTCACCACGCTATCGGTGGGCGCGCTCTCCGCCGATCATGTCTTCACCGAACTGTTCGACCGCAATGACGAGCACGATGTCGGCCATATCAGGCTGTCACGCGAGGCTGACCTTCTGGTGGTGGCGCCCGCCACCGCCGACCTAATGGCCAAGCTTGCCAACGGCCATGCCAACGATCTTGCCTCGACGGTGCTGATCGCCACCGACAAGCCCGTGTTGATGGCGCCAGCCATGAACCCAAGAATGTGGGCGCATCCGGCGACACGCCGCAACCGCGCGACGTTGCAGAAGGATGGCGTCGCTTTTGTCGGTCCGGCCAGGGGCGAGATGGCCGAAAGCAATGAGGCGGGCGAAGGCCGCATGGCCGAGCCGCTGGAGATTGTGGCCGCCATCGAGGCGCTGCTTGATGTCAGTCCCAAGCCGCTGTCGGGACGCAGGATCATCGTCACCTCCGGCCCGACGCATGAGCCGATCGACCCGGTGCGCTATATCGCCAACCGTTCGTCCGGCAAGCAGGGCCACGCCATTGCGGCGGCACTGGCCAGGCTCGGCGCCGATGTCCGCCTCGTCTCCGGTCCGGTCAACATCGCCGATCCCGCCGGGGTTAAGACCATCCATGTCGAACGGGCGCAAGAGATGCGCGATGCGGTGGAGCAGCTTCTGCCAGCGGACGCCGCGGTGTTCGTCGCCGCCGTTGCCGACTGGCGCAGCGAGAACTCGGCCGGTGAGAAGATCAAGAAGGTCCCCGGCGAAGGACCGCCGGTGCTGCGCATGGTCGAGAATCCCGACATTCTCGCCGGGGTTGGCCATCACAGCCAGCGACCCGGCCTTGTGGTCGGCTTCGCCGCCGAGACACAGGATCTCTTGCGCAACGCGGAAGCCAAGCTTCGCAAGAAGGGCGCCGATTTCATCGTGGCCAACGACGTGTCGCACGAAAGCGGCATCGGTCCTTCGGGCGTGATGGGCGGTGATCGCAATCGGGTGCGGATCGTGTCCAGGGCCGGCGTCGAGGATTGGCCAGAGATGAGTAAGGACGAGGTGGCGGCACGGCTCGCGGCCCTGATCGCCGAACGGCTGAAGACGACCGTCGTTTGACCAGCGGCGCTGGAACGACGGTGTACTTCAGGTCATTTGGCTCTGCATGACCCTGCGATCAATTGGACAAAAGTTCGGCGGTTCGGGCAAGGGCGCCGGCAAAACCGTTGAGCGGAATGGAAAAGGTCACCGCTTGTCCGGTGTCTGCCGCGAAGGCATCGATCTTGAGGGTGGTGCCCGACTTCAACAGCGGCGTGAGGGTCGCATCGAACGCCACCGGCACCAGGCAGCCGACGACCTGGCAGGTGTTGAATGGCAGGCTGCCATCCAGTTTCTGGTCGTCGATGCTCAGGCTGACGCCCTTGGCCAGCGCCAGGCCGAACGGCAGGGCGAGCGTACCGGCGGCATCCTCGCCGGTCTTGCTCGACAGTTCGATCGCCAGCAGGCGCTGGTTGTTTTGCTTGTTGAATTGCTGATGCGACAGGCTGCAGGTCTTGGTCGCGCCGGAAATCTGGCAATTGACCGTCCAGTCGCCATGAGTCTCGGACAGCGCCGACGCGCCACCGGGCAGTTGCGGCGCATCGGCGGCCGGCGCCGCCGCGGTCTTGGTTTGCGCCGCCACGGCCGGCACACCGACGACGCAGGCTACACCCAGCATTGCCACGAAATACGCGTACTTCCTCATCAAGACTCCTCCCGCCCGGCTCCGCCTGGGGCCAGCTGGATGCTGACCTTGAGAGACGCGCCGATCGCGTTCTGTTTAAACCGTTTCGCCGGAGGCGCCGTCATAGCTGACGGCCGGCGCCCATTGACGCCACTCAGTTCACGACGGGCGCCGACCGATAGAGCGGCGAATCGACGACCTCCGTCAAGTGCAATGCGAGGTTGTCAGGCAGATTCTCTGCCGCCGTGAGGTGGCCCTCGCCGGTCGACAACCCGATATTGTTTTCGATCAGCCCCAAGATATGGCACAGCCGCACAGACGCCCTATATTAAGGCCATGAGTTCTTCACGCGGGAAAGAGCGGATGTCGGCGTTTCGACCATCGATGGTTTTCACATCGGCAATGCTGGCGACGGCAGTGCTGGCCGGCGCTTGCCTGCCGGCTTCCGCGCAAGCCGTCAATTCCCTCAACGGCAACAACGCGCTGATCCGGCAGAACGACCTGCAAATCCTGCAGAACCGGGTGCAGCGGCAGCTCTACCAGCAGCAACAGCAGCAGTATCGTGCCCAGGACCGCCAGATCGTCCAGCAACCGCAGCCGGTGGTGCCACAATACACGCCAAGCTGCACGACGCAGATAATCGGCGTCACCGCCTTGAGCAATTGCCGCTGACAAGCCGGCGTTTTTCATTTATTAGCCGACTTATGTATTCGGAGTGTCTCTCGGCACACGCGAAAGTTTTGGTTTTGCAACGATGCCTTGTCGCGCTATGCGGCATTGCATCGACTGGATTCACGAATGATAGCCACCAAGAAGAAGGCCGTACGCAAGGCAAAGAAGGGCGAGAGCATCCGTCAGGTGGCGGCGATTCCGTTTCGGCTGAACGCGCGTGGCGATGTCGAGGTGATGCTGGTCACATCGCGAACCACAAGACGCTTCATCGTCCCCAAGGGCTGGCCGATGAAGGGCAAGAGCGGACGCAAGGCGGCCACCATCGAAGCGCGAGAGGAAGCCGGCGTGCTCGGCAAGACGCTGAAGGAGCCGGCGGGCACCTACTCCTACTGGAAACGGCTGGCCAACCGCTTCGTCCGGGTCGACGTCATCGTCTATCTGCTGGAGGTCACCGAGGAACTGGCCGACTGGCAGGAAGCCAAACGGCGGCAGCGGGCCTGGCTGCCGGCCGCAGATGCGGCCACGCTCATCGATGAGCCGGACCTTTCGACCCTGGTGGCGAACTTGATGATTGCCAAGCCCGAGCCACTCGACCTCGCCTGAGGCTGGACTTCACTCGCTCGTGTCGCCCGCTTCGGGAAAGGGACGCACCGGCGCGCCGGTATAGGCCCACAACCATTCGCGCGGCAGCGGCCCTTTGTTTCGCTCGACTTGCTGCGACTGTTCCCAGGCATGCGCCAGGATGCCGACCGAGCGCGACAGCACGAAAAGCCCGCGCGTCAGCGGCGGCGGAAAGCCGAGTTCGCCATAGATGACGGCGGTGGCGCCATCGATGTTGAGCGGTATCTTTTTCCCTTTGCGCCGGGCGACGTCCGCCTCGATCGCCTCGGCGATGTCGGCGAAGCGTCCATTGACGACACCACGCGCGGCAAACGCGCGGGTCAGTTCCAGCAGGCGCGGCGCGCGCGGGTCGACCGGATGGAAACGGTGGCCGAGCCCTGGCACATAACCCTTCTCCTCGGCGAAGAACCGGTCGAGACGCGTCGAGACGGCTTGATTCAGCGTCATGCCACCGTCGAGCGCGACAGCGATGTCACCGTAGAAGGTCAACGCCTGTTCGCCGGCACCGCCATGCACGTCGCCGAGCACGTTGATGGCCGAGGCCATGGCGCTGTTGATGCCGACGCCGCAGGTTGCAGCCATGCGCGCAATCGCGATCGACGGCGCTTGCGGCCCATGGTCGACGGCGGCGCCCAGCGCAATGCCGAGCAGCGCCGCCTGGTCCTCGCTGGGCAACTCGCCACGCAACATCAGCCAGATCATCGCCGGGAAGCTGACGCGGCCGATCAGATCCTGGATCTCATAGCCGCGAAGCCGGATGACACCGGGCCGCATCTCGATGATATCGGTCTGCCACCATTCCTCGCCGCGCTCACGGCCGGTCTTCTTCTCGGTGCTCATGCCCGTGCCTTTGCCTTGGCGCGCGGCGGCAGATCGGCGAAAACCTCGTCCATATGCTCGCCCAGCGCCGGTGGCGGCTTCGTCGGCAGGGGTGCCGCGCCATCGACCATGAAGCCGCCGCGCAGAACCGTCAGCGGCCTGTCCATGCCCGGCACGCCCTCGAAATTCGCGGTCACCTGGCGTTCTAGCACTTGCGGCTCGGCCAGCACTTGCGGGATCGTCAGCACCCTGCCCGCGGGCACGCCGGCGCGATTGAGCGTCTCTTCCCAGACTGCCGCCGCGGCGCCCGCCAAGGCGTCCTCGATCTCGACCTTGAGCGCCGCACGGTTGCGCTTGCGCGTCTCGCGCTCGGCAAAGCGCGGATCCACCGCCAGCTCCGGCCGCCCGATCAGCCGGCACAGCGCCACGAACTGCTCCTGCTTGTTGGCGGCGATGTTGAGCAGTCCGTCGCCGGTGCGAAAGGCGCCGGACGGCGCCGCTGTCATGTTCTCATTGCCCATCGGCTGCGGATCGACCGCTGCCGTCAGGTAGTTGGAGACCGGCCAGCCGAGCGCCGAGAGCGTGCATTCGAGCATCGAGACGTCGAGAAAGGCGCCCTCGCCGTTCGTCTTCTGTCGCACCAGCGCCGAGGCGATTGCGAACGCCCCGACCAGCCCCCCAAGCGTGTCGGCGACGGGATAGCCGACCCGCAGCGGCGCCGTCTCCGGCGTGCCGGTGATGCTCATGATCCCCGACAGGCCCTGGATGATCTGGTCATAGGCGGGATTGTCACGCATCGGCCCGGTCTGGCCAAAACCGGATATCGCGCAATAGACAAGGCCGGGGCGGACCGCCTTGAGCGCCTCGTAGCCAAGGCCGAGCCGATCCATCACGCCGGGGCGGAAGTTCTCCACCAACGCATCGGCGCTCGCGACCAGATCGAGGAAGCGTTCGCGATCGGCCGGCTTCTTGAGGTCGAGCACCACCGATCGTTTGCCGGCGTTCTGCGCCAGGAACGAGGCGCCCATGCCGGCGCTGTTGAGCGTTGGCGATCCGCCGAGCTGGCGTGCCAGGTCGCCGCCTTGCGGGACCTCGACCTTGATCACGTCGGCCCCGAGCAGCGCCAGCTGATAGGCACAATAGGGCCCGGCCAGGACGTTGGTCAGGTCGAGGACGCGGATACCGGAAAGCAATTCGGTCATGACAGCTCAAATCGATCAGGCATCGCCCGGCACATGCTCCGGTCCACGCCGCCGGCGGTGCTCGACATAGGCCCAGATATGCGGCCCGACCAGGCCGATGAAGGCGAGCGTCAGCAGCGTCAGCGACAGCGGATGCTTGTAGAACACCGACCAGTCGCCATTCGAGATGGTCATCGCCCGGCGGAACTGGGTTTCGGCGAGTGGCCCCAGGATCATGCCGATGATGACCGGCGCGGTCGGGAAATCGAAGCGCCGCATCAGGAACCCGGCCGCCCCCAGGAGATAGAGGATGACGAGGTCGATAGGCGATTGCGAGATGCCATAGGTGCCGACCGTGGCGAACACCAGGATGCCGGCATAGAGCTGCGGCGCCGGGATCTTCAACAGCCGCACCCACAGCCCGATCAGCGGCAGGTTGAGGATGACGAGGATGACGTTGGCGATGAACAGGCTGGCGATCAGTCCCCAGACGAGGTCGCCCTGCGTCGTCAAAAGCAGCGGCCCCGGATTGATGCCATAGCTCTGGAACGCCGACAGCATGATCGCCGCCGTCGCCGAGGTCGGCAGGCCGAGCGTCAGCATCGGCACCAGCACGCCGGCCGCGGACGCATTGTTGGCGGCCTCGGGACCGGCAACGCCTTCGATGGCGCCGACCGTGCCGAATTCCTCCTTGTGGTTCGACAGCTTCTTTTCGATTGCGTAGGACAGGAAGGTCGGGATTTCTGCGCCGCCTGCCGGCATGGCGCCGATCGGAAAGCCGATCGCCGCACCGCGCAGCCAGGGTTTCCACGAACGCGCCCATTCGGCTGTTGTCATGTAGAGCGAGCCCCTCAGCGGCACGATCTCGTCCTTGCCGGCATAGCGGCGCGAAGCCATGTAGAGTGTCTCGCCGACGGCGAACAGGCCGACGGCGCAGATGATGACGTCGACGCCGTCAAGCAGTTCGGTCATGCCGAAGGTAAAGCGCGGCTGGCCGGTCTGCAGGTCGACGCCGATCATGCCGATGACGAAGCCGGCGAACAGGCTGGTGAGGCCGCGCACCGACGAGGAGCCCAGCACCGCCGAAACCGTGATGAAGGCCAACACCATCAGCGAGAAATATTCGGCCGGGCCGAAGGCGAGCGCGAATTTGACCACCACGGGCGCCAGGAAGGCGACGCCCAAGGTGCCGATGGTGCCCGCGACGAAGGAACCGATCGCCGAGGTGGCAAGTGCGGCCCCGCCGCGGCCGGACCGCGCCATCTTGTTGCCTTCCAGCGCGGTGACGATGGTGGCGCTTTCGCCAGGCGTGTTGAGCAGGATCGACGTTGTCGAGCCGCCATACATGGCGCCGTAATAGATGCCGGCGAACAGGATGAAAGAGGCCTCCGGCGCCACCTGGTAGGTGATCGGCAAAAGCAGGGCGATGGTCAGCGCCGGCCCGAGACCGGGCAGCACGCCGATGGCGGTGCCAAGCGTGGTGCCGAGCAGGCACCACAGAAGATTGACTGGGGTGAAGGCTACCGAGAAGCCGTGTGCGAGATGGCCGAGCGTTTCCATGGCGTCAGGCTCCAAACGTGCCGATGATCGCATCGATCACCGTGTTCAGCTGGTTCTCGATGAAGCCGGCGCCGATGTTGACGCCGAGCGCCCTGGCGAAGCCGAAATAGGCGGCCAGCGCCAGGATCAGGCCGAGCCCTACGTCGCGCAGCGTGCGCTTGCTGCCGAAGCCGTAGCAGACGAGAACGAACATGATGACGGATGCCGCCGTGAAGCCCAGCGGCTGGATCAGCAGCAGGTTGGCGACGAGGCCGATGACGACGAAACCCATCGCCTTCCAGTCGGTCGGCGTTTCCTTTTCCTCCTCCGGTTGCCAGCCGCCGCGAAGCGCCGCGAGGATGAGCAACAGGGAAAGCACCACAAGACCGACCATGGTGAGGTAGGGAAAGACGGTCGGGCCGACTTTGGAGTAGAGCGGCGACACCGGGATCGCCAGCGTCTGCCAGGCTACAGCGCCGGCGCAGGCCAGAAGCCCGACGCCGATCAACAATTCCGGCACGGCAAGGCGCGACGACGCCGCCTGCTGGTCACTGCTGCTCATGATTGTCCTCCCCAAGAATACTGGCCAGGATAGCTGGCCAAGATGCCCGGCACCGCACGGCCGGTCCTCACCGCAGTGCCGGCTTTGCATTCCATGCGAGAAGGGGCGGCGAGCGCCGCCCCCTTTTGGGAAGATCAGGCGAGCCCGAGGTCTTTCAGGATGGCCTCGATGCGGGCCGTATCCTCGGCAACGAATTTCGCATAATCGTCGCCCGTGAGCAGGATCTGCGTCCAGTTGCGGTTCTTGCACTCGGTCGCCCAGGCGTCGCTCTTGGCCATGCTCTCGACCAGCGTGATCATCGCCGCCTTGTCGGCATCGGAAACGCCGGGAGGTGCGAAGACCCCGCGCCAGTTGAACAGCTCGACATCGATGCCGGCTTCCTTCAGCGTCGGCGCGTCGATGCCGTCCTGGCGCTTGTCGGCCGAGATGGCAAGCAGCCGCAGTGCGCCCGCCTTGACCTGCTCGGAGAACTCGCCGAAGCCGGAGATGCCGGCCGCCACCTGATTGCCGAGCAGCGCCGACAGTGCCTCGCCGCCGCCGGCGAACGGCACGTAGGACAGGTTTGTCGCCGGCACGCCGACGGTCTTGGCAATCAGCCCAAACAGGATGTGATCCGAACCGCCGGCCGAGCCGCCAGCGACAGGAACCTTTGTCGGATCGGCCTTGAGTGCGGCGACGAAATCAGCTGCCGTCTTGAACGGCGACTCCGCCGGCACCACCAAGGCCTCGAACTCGCCGGTAAGGCGCGCGATCGGCGTGACTTGCGTCAGATTGTTGGCAGCCTTGTTGGCGATGATCGCGCCGACCATGACCATGCCGGCAACCATCAGCGAATTGCCTTTGCCGTTCCATTGGTTGATGAACTGCGGCAGCCCGACCGTGCCGCCGGCGCCGCCGACATTGGTGATCTGCGAACCGGAGATCAGCTTTTCGCTGCGCAGCACCTGATCCATCGTGCGCCCTGTCTGGTCCCAGCCGCCGCCAGGTGCCGCCGGCACGAAAATCTGGATCTGCGGCGCGCCTTCGGCGAAAGCGGGAGAGAGATGTAGTCCTGCAAAGCCGGCAGCGCCTGCCGCGGCCGTGCTCATCAAAAATCTGCGTCTGTTCAGCATGGGATTCCTCCAGATCACGACACCTCCTCTGGTGCCTGCCAAAACGCGCCTGAATCCAGACCCGTAATCGAGTTCAAGCAGATGTTACCGAGTTCTGTCAACGGGAACGATATTCTACTAGACAGAACTCATCGGCAGCGCGACACAGTGGCTCCGCTAAGCAGGTTCCGCAAAAGTGTCCCGCGGTTTTGCGACAAGAACCTGCGGCAAACAAAGAAACCTAAGCAGACGACGCGTTGGCGAAGCCAGCGGTGTCTGCTTAGGACCTTCCGAATTGGGAACCGCAATGGACTCATCAAGCAGATCGGCTGATCCAGACATCCGGCACGCGGCTACCGAAGGGGTTGCCGCGCTTGATCGGGCGATCGCCATCCTCGACGCCTTCACCACCGCCGACCGGTCGCTCAGCCTGGCCGAAATCGCGGCCCGTACCGGCCTCTACAAGAGCACCATCCTGCGGCTTGCGCACTCCCTGTTGCGCGGGCAGTTGCTCGAGCGCCTGGACGATGGCCGCTACCGCGTTGGACCCGCCGCCTTCCGGCTCGGCGCGCTCTATCAGCGTTCGGTGGTGGCAGTCGACATCCTGCTGCCGATCATGCGCGACCTATCCGAGCAAAGCTGGGAAAGCGTTGCTTTCTATGTTCGCTCGGGCGACGTCCGCACGTGTCTCTACCGCGTCGAATCCAAGCACCCGATCCGCTACACGATACGGGAAGGCGACGTGCTGCCTCTGCTGGTTGGGTCGGGCGGCCGCGTGCTTGCGGCGTTTTCCGGCCAGCAGGGCGAACCCTACGAGACCATCCGCAAGACCTGCAACTGTCTCGCCGTCGGCGACCGCGACCCAGAGACGGCGGGCGTGTCGGCGCCGGTGTTCGGTCCGGGCCGGGCCCTGCTCGGCGCCTTGACGCTGGCCGGCCCCAGCTCGCGCGTCGACGCCGCGTTCCTTCAGCGCATGAAACGCCCGCTGCTCGAGGCGGCGGCGCGCGCCACCCGCGCCTTCGGCGAGGACGCCTCCATGCTCGAGCAGGCGAGCCTCGCCGCAGACGCCGTGTCGTAGTGGGGTCGAAGGCGCCGCAGCCGGAGCTGCCTCAGTTCAAATTTGACCAGAACCACACGGCGGTTCTTGGCACGGCCCGCCTCGTCGCCATTGCTGGCGACAGGCGCACTGCGATCTATGCTTGGTAGCGCGGGGATCTCCAGTCGATGACGCCGCTCAGGGCAGCCGCTCCAGCAGAATGGTCGGGGCGTCATGGTAGGTGGTCCGCACCACTTCCCGGTAGCCGCACTTCGTCGCAACGTTCAGCGACGCGGCGTTTTCCGGATCGATGATGCAAACGGTCCTCGCGGACCCGAAAGTCTCTTCGCCCCATGCCAGGACGCGGCCAACCACCTCGGTGGCGAAGCCTGCGCCATGAATGGCAGGAGCGAGCGCCCAGCCGGCCTCGGGAATGCCTTCGATCGACGGCTGCATATCGCGCTTCAGGTCGTGAAACCCGGCCTCGCCGATGAAACGGCCCGTCGCCTTTTCCTCGATCGCCCAGAAGCCGTAGCCGAGCAGCGACCACAGGCCGGCATGACGCAGGAAGCGCATCCAGCTTTCTTCGCGCGTGCGCGGCTTGCCGCCGATGAAACGGGTGACCACGGGATCGGTCCACATCACGGCATAGGCGTCGAAATCTCCCAGCCGGTGTGCCCGCAGGATGGTTCGCTGCGTCTCGATCACAGGGGCGATGGTCGCTCGCGGATTGTTCATGGGATTGCCTCGCTTATCCACCCGGCGCGTAGCAAATTGCCCGGGCCAGACAAGGGCCAAGGCAGGGCATGTCATCTTCCAGGCGAGAAAATCGCGCTAAGCCGCGCCACAAATACGACGGACACCCATGCGGGCAACCTGGTCTCAAGCTCGGCTATGGGAATTCGGCGCGACGATGCTATTTTCGCGACAGGCTGATTCAGCATCTGCAAGCGCAATCCTTTCAGGCACGGGCTTGTGCCGTCAAACCCAGGGAAAAAGCATGGACACCACCGATCTCGTGCTTGCCATCGTCCACCATCTGCTGGTTTTTTCCCTGGCAGGGATCATCGGCGCCGAATTCGTGCTGATCCGCGGCGACCTGGCCGCCGCCACGCTCAAGCGGCTCGCCGGCATCGACCGTCATTATGGGATCATCGCCGCGCTGATCATCATCGTCGGGATCGGCCGCGTCTTCTATGGCCTCAAGGGTTGGGAATTCTACGTCTACAACTGGATGTTCTGGGCCAAGATGGCGGCGTTTGGCATCGTCGGCCTGCTGTCGATCATCCCGACCGTCCGCTTCATCTCCTGGAACAGGCAGGCAGGCGCCAATCCCTCGTTCCTGGTGCCGGCAGCCGAGCTTGCATCCGTCAAGACCTTTGTCCGCGCCGAGGCATTCATCTTCCTGTTGATCCCGGTCTTCGCCGCGGCGATGGCACGCGGCTACGGCTACTAATCGCCGGAGGCAACCGTTTCTAGCGGAGCTATCGGCACCAGCGGTGCCGGCACATCGGTCGTCTTCTCCTGCGCCTTGCAGATGTCGGCGATGACGCAGGCCGGACAATCCGGCTTGCGCGCCTTGCAGACATAGCGGCCATGCAGGATCAGCCAGTGATGCGCGTGGCGCATGTATTCGTCCGGGATGATCTTCAACAGTCCCTGCTCGACCTGTTCCGGCGTCTTGCCGGGCGCCAGCCCGAGCCGGTTGCCGATGCGGAAGATGTGGGTGTCGACCGCCATCGTGTGCTGGCCGAAGGCCATGTTGAGCACGACATTGGCGGTCTTGCGCCCGACCCCCGGCAGCTTGACCAGTTGATCCCGGTCGTCAGGCACATCGCCGCCATGGTCGCGGATCAGCGCTTGCGACAGCGCCATCACGTTCTTGGCCTTGTTGCGCCACAGCCCGATGGTTCTGATATAGTCGCCAACCTTGGCTTCACCCAGCGCCAGCATCTTTTGCGGTGTATCGGCTGCCTTGAACAGCGCCCGCGTCGCTTTGTTGACGCCGGCATCGGTCGCCTGCGCCGACAGCACCACCGCCACCAGCAATGTGAAGGCGTTGACATGTTCGAGCTCGCCCTTCGGCTCAGGCCGCTGGGCGGCAAAACGCCGGAAGATCTCGTGCACTTCGGCCGCGCTGTAGCGCGACGAACGCCGCACCGGCCGCGGACGCGGCTTGGCGTTCGTCCCGTCGCGCCGGCCGGGCAACAGCTCATTTTTGGGCATGGATGATTCTTTGGACTTGGGGCTCGCCATTTCCTTCCTATAATATCCCGCCATGAGCGACACAAACGCCTCATTTCAGGCCGACGAGCCATTCTTTCAGGCGCTGCTGACCCCGCACCGGTCCCTGGGCAAAACCGGTTTTGCCTTGCTGATGGGCGCGCTGCTGTTCGGCTGGCTGGTGACAGGCGCCTTTTTCCTGTCGCGTGGCGCCTGGCCGGTGTTCGGCTTCCTCGGCCTCGACGTGGTCGCCGTCTACATCGCTTTCCGCGCCAACTATCGTGCCGCGCGTGCCCGCGAGGAGGTGTCGGTCTCGCGCACCAGCCTCGACATCCGCAAGACCGCGCCATCCGGAAAATCGGAAGCGCATCGCTTCAACCCGTTCTGGGCGCGGTTTTCGGTCGCCCGTCACGCCGAGATCGGCATCACCAGGATGACAGTGGAAGCACAGGGACAGAACGTGCCGATCGGCGGGTTCCTCAATCCCGACGATCGCGAGACCTTCGCCACCGCCTTTTCGCGGGCGCTGGCGACCGCCAAGGCACGCTGATCTAGAACCGGTAGCGCAACAGCCTGCCGACCTTGCGCAGGGCTGGAATGTGTCTCCAAAGGCGGACGAACAGCTTCGCGACCCAGCCCATGCGGGCGGCGTGTTCAGGCTTGTAGGCCGAGATGTCATCGACGAACCGTAGCTTTGGGATGGCCAGTTCCAGGTCGTGCGGATCGTCGATCGCCCAATACACTTGGGCACCCGTCGCCTTGATGGCCGGATTGAGGCGAAGCAGCTTCAGGCCAAAACGGCTGTAGGCGTCGAACATCAGTTCGCCACTGGCAAGATGCGAGACCAGCCGCGCAAACAGGCGTGGTCCCTCGTTGGCAGCTAGATAGGGCGTCAGGCCTTCCGCCACCACGATGGCCGGGCGATTGCGCGGCACCGAGGCCAGCCAATCCGGTTCGGTCACCGACGAGGCGATCAGATGGCAATGGGCCCGGGACGGGTACAGCTTGCGTCTGAGCTCGATGACTTCAGGGTAGTCGACATCAAACCAGTCCACGCCCTGTGGCGGATCGACACGAAATATGCGCGTATCGAGCCCGCATCCCAGATGCAACACGATGGAGTCGGGATTTCTCGCGAGAAAGTCCTGAACATGGACATCCAGCGTCTTTGCCCTGATCGCCAGGCCGACGCCGAGATTGGTGTCGACCTTGAGCCTGGAGAAATCGTAGTCGATCTTGCGCACCGCCTCGTCGGCGAAATGATCCCCGAGCAGCGTATCCGGCAACCTGCTCTCCAGAGCCTTGCCGTAGAGCGTCAACAGCAACGTCCCCTTTTCCCCGGTCAGATGTATCTTCTCGCCAGCCATGTGCGATTCCTAGTCAGAGCATGATCCCGAAAAGTGGAATCCGGTTTTCGGGAAAGATCATGCTTATACAAACAGACAGAGCCCCATCCCGACCTCATCGGGATGGAACAGGCTCTCGAAAACCCGAGTCTATCTGGGTACGCGCCGCAAGAAGGCAAGTTTCGGGTGGCGATCGACGCCCCAAGGGGCGATATTCCTGCCCAAGGAGACAGTTCCATGAGCACACAGACGGCCGTTCTCAAGAAGGACATCACGCCCGAAGGCAGCGACTACGAAATCGTGCGCCGCGCCATCGAGAAGATCAGCCTCGACTATCGCGACCAGCCATCGCTGGAAGAACTGGCCGAAGAGGTCGGCGAGACTCCGACCGGCCTGCAGAAACTCTTCACCCGCTGGGCCGGCCTGTCGCCAAAAGCCTTCCTGCAGGCGGTGACACTGGACCATGCCCGCAAGCTGCTGGATTCAGGCATGCCGTTGCTCGAAACGTCATTCGAGCTGGGCATGTCCGGCCCCGGCCGGCTGCACGACCTCTTCGTTACCCATGAAGCGATGTCGCCGGGCGACTACAAGACGCGCGGCGCAGGCCTCACCATCCGCTACGGCTACCACCCCTCGCCGTTCGGCACTGCCCTGATCATGGCTACCGACCGCGGGCTTGCCGGCCTCGCCTTCAGCGATCCGGGCGAGGAACGCGCCGCCTTCGCCGACATGTCCAGCCGCTGGCCGAACGCCATCTATGTCGAGGACATGGCCGCGACGGGGCCCTATGCGGCGCGCATCTTCGACCCGACGCTGTGGCGCCCCGACCAGCCGCTGCATGTCGTCATGATCGGCACCGACTTCCAGGTTCGCGTCTGGGAGGCGCTGCTCAACATACCGATGGGCAAGGCCCGCACCTATTCCTCGATCGCCGCCAGCATCGGCGCGCCGAGCGCCAGCCGTGCCGTCGGTGCCGCCAACGGCGCCAACCCGCTCTCTTTCGTGGTTCCCTGCCACCGCGCCATCGGCAAGTCCGGCGACCTCACCGGCTATCACTGGGGTCTGACCCGCAAGCGAGCCATTCTGGGTTGGGAAGCAGGGCAAGTGTCGTCGTGAATGTCGATTTTCCAAGAACCCCCCCGCAGAATCTATAAATGCCGGACTTATCAAGTATAAGTGCGATTATTGCATCGGATTTTCTTGATTGCAACCAAAAGCAACCTCTGGTTTAGCGATTGTTATTTTAAGCAATTGTTCAAGTTAACTCTAAATTAACTACGATAAAGTGATGATGACCCATATTAATTCGGACTATCCGGCTTAATGGGAGGTCTCGATGACATCGTTTCGCGCCGTCTTCGGCGCAGCCCTGCTGGTCGCCTGTATTGAACAGTCCGCATTGGCCACAACGCAAAATGTCATTTTCAATGGCACGATCACCGCAACCTGCACGCTTGTGGTCGCCACCAACGGCACGATGACGGTGAGCCCCGATCTTCAGTCGCTAAGCTCGCACAACAGCGGCGGCTTGGCCGGAACGGTCACGCTGACCACCACTGGAGGCGTATCGCTCAGCGTAGACCCGGTCACCATCACCACTGTGCCGGCTGCCGACACGACGTCGACCACCTGGACACCGACCTACTCCGCCGCCGGTACGCACTCCATCGCCGAGACCGGCTCGGCCACCAGCCTCGGCACACCCGGCGCTGACCTCGTCTCGGTCAACCTCGCCGGCACCAAGGGCGGCAGCAACCGCTTCGCCTCCGGAAACTATCAGGCAACGGTGACTGTGCGCTGCGAATAAGCTCTCGGAAGGAGGGGCCTTTGACACATGCTCGAACCTTGGCGACGGCGCTGGCCGTCGGCCTGATGCCCATTGCCGCCGCTGCCCAGTCGATGTCGCCGATGCGAGGCGAGGTCAACAGCTTCACTGACGTCTTCGCGGTCCGCGTATTCCCGGCCAATCCCTACGACCAGAAGATCAGGGTCGAAATCCACGTCTACGATCAGGATTTTCAGCCGGTGGCCGCCAGGATCTCTCCGAGTTCCTTCCAATTGGCTTCCCAGGCTTCCCGTCCTGTCCTTGTGGTCGTGCCCTTCGGCGGCGCTGCCGAGCGCAAAGTGCGTATCTGTACCGAAAGCATCCCCTTTCCCAATCAACAGACGCAGATAAAGGCACAGATATGCGGCAAGTTTTTTGGGCACCGCAAATCCTGACAGTCGCACTTGCAGCGATGTCTGCGGGGATTTCGCCGGTTCTGGCCGAGGATGTCTACAATCTCAACCAGAATGAGAGCGGCTTCAACCTGCCCGGCGTAACCTTGCCTCAGGGGCAGGACGAGGTCCACGCTTCCGACGGCACCACCTGCCGTTCGGCGGTATCGGGTACCGGCGCCTATGTCGACCTCGGCGTCATCAGAGGCAACAACCGGTCGAACAATGACCTCGCCACCTACGGCCGCGTGGTGATCCCGATCGGGCGCTCGCCCAAGCGCGTCGATTGCAGCCGTCTTTACGAGCTTGAGGTCGAGCGCCTGCAACTGGAGCTGAAACTCCTCAAAATGGGCCTCGGCGCCGACGGCCCGACGGCGAGCGTGGCCACCAGCGCTCCCGCTCCCGCGGTCGCATCACCCGGATGGGCCAACGAGGGCTGGAGCATCAGGACCGGAAATGGCGATGGCAAGAAAAAGAAGAAGAAATAGCCGCGCGCTGCTTGCGACCGCGGCACTTGCCGGCCTCTGCCTTCCGGCGCGAGCGGCGATCATCGGCACCTGCACCATCATGGTCGGGGCGTCGGGAACGATGACCGCAAATCCTGCCATCAGCATCCTGGGCTCCAAACAGGCAGGCGGGTCGAGTGCGACCGCCACCATCACCGCCAGTTCGCTGCTTTGCACCTTGCTCAACCTGCTCGACTGTTATTCCGTTTCCGCGCCGGCGCCCGCCTCGTTCTCGTCAGCGCCAAGCGGCGGCGGTACCAACGTCAACTTCAGCACCGTCTACCGCCTCGACGGCACCGGCGTCGACACCTCCGGAAGCGTGCCGCAGCGTGTCGTCAACGGCACCCACCCCATGCAGGTCGACCTCACCGCCACCAAGTCGAGCGGTATCTTTCCCGCCGGCAACTACCAGGGCACGGTCACCGTGCGCTGTGAATAGGCACAAATCGAGCTGGACCATTCGCGTGGTCTGGCAAGCCGCGGCCTTACAGGCTAGCTTCCCGCGCAATAGGAACGACCTGCGTTCGCCCGGACGCTCAAAAGACACTCCAGTTTTTGAATTCGTGCTGGCAGGAGGCCTTGCTTGATTATCGTTATCGGCTCGATCAACCTCGACCTGATCGCCAATGTCGACCGCTTGCCGAGCCCTGGCGAAACAGTAGCCGGCTCGACCTTTGCCACCGCGCCCGGCGGCAAAGGCGCCAACCAGGCGCTGGCGGCGGCACGCGCCGGCGCTCCGGTGCGCATGGTCGGCGCCGTCGGCAAGGACAGCTTCGCCGCCGAGGCGTTGGCATTGCTGCGCGACGGCAAGGTCGATCTGTCTGGCGTCGCCGAGACTTTTGCGTCGACAGGCACAGCCCTGATCATGGTCGGCGACGACGGCGAGAACATCATCGCCGTGGTGCCGGGCGCCAACGCGTCCGTATTGCCTGGCGACCTCTCAAAAGCCTTCTTCAAAAAGGGCGATATCGTACTCCTGCAACATGAGGTCCCGCTGGCGACCGTCGGTGCCGCGCTCGACCAGGCAAGGGCGGCTGGCGCCATCACCGTGCTCAACACCGCACCCTTCCAGGGCGAAGCGGCGGCCTTTCTTGCCAAGGCCGATTATGCAGTCGCCAACGAAACCGAATTCGACCTCTATGGCGAGGCGCTGTCGCTCAATGGTCGCGACCGGGCGGCGCGCATGCGAGACTATGCCGGGAAGACCGGCCGCACCATCGTCGTGACGCTCGGCGGCGACGGCGTGATGGCGGCGACGCCAAGCGATTTCCTGACCGTTCCGGCAATGAAGATCACGCCTGTCGACACGGTCGGCGCCGGCGACACGTTCTGCGGTTACTTCGCCGCCGGCCTGTCGTCCGGCCTGGCGCTCGAACAGGCGCTGGCGCGCGCCGGCGCGGCGGGCTCGCTGGCCTGCCTGAAGCCAGGCGCCCAGCCGGCAATTCCGCTGGCCAAGGATGTCGACCAGGCATTGCAGGAAACGCGTTGAAATGCTGCGCCCTCAGACGAAACATGCCGTGGCGCCGGCCAGCGACATCTGTCGCCTGTCCGCGGTCGCACTTGCCGACGCGATCCGCCAAAGGAAACTTTCCGTCCGCGAGGTGGTGACGGCATTCCTCGACCGGATCGAGGCGGTCAACCCGCTGGTCAACGCCATTGTCTCCTTGCGCGACCGTGGCGACATCCTGCGCGAGGCCGACGCTGCCGATGCCAGACGGGCAGATGCCGAAACCGGCTCGTTGTTCGGCCTGCCGATCGCCATCAAGGACCTCGCCTCGACCACTGGCCTCAGGACCTCGCTCGGCTCGCCGATCTTCGCCGACTTCGTGCCGCAGGAAGACGATTTCTTCGTCGAGCGTATCCGCAACGCCGGCGCCATCATCATCGGCAAGACCAACGTTCCGGAATTCGGGCTTGGCTCCAACACCTACAACAATGTGTTCGGGCCCACGCTGAACGCCTTCGATCCGGCGCTGACCGCCGGCGGCTCGAGTGGTGGCGCGGCGGTGGCGCTGGCGCTGGATATGCTGCCTGTCGCCGATGGCAGCGACTTTGGCGGCTCGCTGCGCAACCCGGCCGCCTGGAACAATGTTTTTGGCTTCCGCCCGTCGCAAGGGCTAGTTCCCGGCGGACCCGACGTCGAGGTCTTTCATGCGCAGATGGGTGTCGATGGGCCGATGGGCCGCAACGTCTGCGACATGGCCCTGCTGCTCGACGTGCAGGCGGGTTATCATCCGCAAGCGCCATTGTCCTATGAGAAACCTGGCTCGTTCCTCGACGGGCTTGCGACAGGGACTACTGGCGGCCGCATCGCCTGGTTCAGCGACCTCGGCGGTCATCTGCCTGTCGAAGCCGGGATTCTCGATCTCTGCGAGACAGCGCTCGGCCGGTTGGCGGATGCATCCTCCTTCCCCTGGCAGCCTCTGCAGCCGAATTTCGATTTCGAAGCGCTGTGGCAGGCTTTCGTCACACTGCGCCAGGCCAGCAGCGGCTGTGCGCTCAAAACCCACTACGACGATCCCTCGAAGCGCGGCCTGCTGAAGCCGGAAGCCGTCTGGGAGGTAGAGAACGCTATGCGGCAGACGGCGCCGCAGATCCGCGCGGCCTCGGTCATCCGCACGTCCTGGCATCGCACGCTGCTGTCGATCTTCGACCGCTATGATCTGATCGCGCTACCGACCGCGCAGGTCTTCCCCTTCGATGTCGGCACGCCCTGGCCGCGCGAGGTCGCCGGACGGGCGATGGACAGCTACCACCGCTGGATGCAGGTTTCCGCATTCGCCACCCTGGGCGGCTGCCCGGCGGTCAACGTGCCGGTCGGCTTCGACGACAAGGGCCGGCCAATGGGCATGCAGTTGATCGGCCGGCCACGCGGCGATCTTGCAGTGCTCAAGGCGGCAGCCGCCTATGAGGCAACGCTGCCGTGGCAGACCGGCGCCTGAACCGGTGCATTGGCGTATCGCAGAGCTTGGCGTGCCGGCTTGCGCCGGCTGCGCTGCCATGCATTGATTGCCGTCAGCCCGCGCCGCTCTGGCGGCATCCTTGAGGAAAAATCATGTCGCTGGAACTCTACGCCGCCTATGTCCTCGCTTGCATCGTCATCATCCTGGTGCCCGGCCCAACGGTTACGCTGATCATCGCCAACAGCATCCGCCATGGCTCCCGCGCCGGGCTCGCCAATGTCGCCGGCACGCAGGCCGGGCTTGCCGTGATGATCGCCATCGTCGGCATCGGCCTCAACACGCTGATCTCGGGCATGGGTCATTGGTTCGAATGGGTACGGCTGATCGGCGCCGCCTATCTGATCTGGATGGGCGTGCAGATGTTCCGTTCCAAGGGCACGCTGAACGCCGACGGAACGGCAAGGAAACCGCGCGGCGGCTTCTTCCTGCAGGGCCTGCTGGTAGCGCTCAGCAACCCCAAGACGCTGGTGTTCTTCGGCGCCTTCTTTCCGCAGTTCATCGCGCCTCAGGGCAATTACTCGTTGCAGATCGTGGTCATGGGCCTCACTGCCATGATCTTCGCGGCCATCTCGGATTCGACCTATGCACTGGCCGCCGGCCGCGCCGGGCGCCTGCTGTCGGCCAGCCGCATCAAGCTCATGTCCAGGATCAGCGGCAGCTTCCTGGTCGGCGGCGGCCTGTGGCTGGCGTTTTCACGGTCGAAGTAGTCGCAGACCTACGGCTGATGAGGGCTGATTGAAAATCAGCCTTCTCGCCACCACATGAATCCGCGCCGGGGATTCATATCTATGTCTTGGACTTATGCTGATTTGAAAAGGAACGCGCCTGGCGTGATCCTGGTTGGCTCTCTGTTCGCGGTGATGGTTCCCTCGGCTCTGAACAAATGGACCAATGACGCAAGCCCGATCCATTCGGTTGAGGCAGTCGAGGCAACGATCAAAAGTGCTCAGTGGGGCAAGGGTCGCAGCGTCTACGTGCTATCCCTTGAGAGCGGTTCGTTAGTTCTCGTCGACGACGATCGCCCGCCCCTGATCGGCTCACGCGTTGGCATCGAGCGCGTGACACGCGACAGTGGCTTCGTTTTCTACCGGTTTGCGGATTGAACCATGGCCAAAGCGCGGTATGGCCTTGCCTTCATGACCCTTCGCGAAAATCTTCGGGGCATAGTCATCACCAGCCTAGTTGTGGGCGCATGCGCTGTGGCAATCGGCACCTTGATTGCAAGGCAAAGCAGCCCGATCGTCAATGTGGAGCGCGTAACAGGCACGGTGGTCAACGTCCTCAATGCGCCTCCGAACCCAGAGGGTTATGTCGGTGGCAGACCCAGCTATCTCTACGGAATCCGCCTTTACGAAAATAATCTGCTGGTGTTCGCGTACGGCGACGCAACATCACCGCGAGCCATCGGTTCGGAGGTTTCGGTCGAACGGCAGCATCGCCGGAATGACACCGAAACATATCGCCTGCTTCGCGAGTAATCGCCTGATGCACGCCGCCCAAAAACGCAAGTGCTTTTGGGCGGATGATATGCATCTGGAACAGGGAACTAAAGCCGCCCCAGCCTCTCGACCAGCAGCGCAAAGAAGCGATCATGGTCGATGTCGCGCATCACCATGGCGTTCTTCGGCCGCTTGGTGACGCCCCACCAGTCGATGACGGTCATACCCATGGTCAGTTCCGAGGTGGTTTCAACGCTGACATTGCAGGTGCGGCCTTTGAACAGCTCCGGCTTCAATAGATAGGCGATGACGCAGGGGTCGTGCAGCGGCCCGCCGTCGGTGCCGTATTTCTCCTCGTCGAAGCGCTCGAAGAATTCCAGCATGTCGGCGGTCGCCGTGCCGACCTTGGTGCCGAGTTCGCGGAAGGCCTGCGTGCGCTTGGCGGTGGTCAGCGCCTTGTGGGTGACGTCGAGCGGCATCATCACGATCGGAATGCCGGATTTGAGCACGACGTCGGCGGCTTGCGGATCGACATAGATGTTGAACTCGGCGGACGGCGTGACATTGCCGCCTTCGAAGAAGCCACCGCCCATCAGCACGATTTCCTTGATGCGCGGTGCGATCCGCGGTTCGCGGATCAGCGCCAGCGCAATGTTGGTGAGCGGGCCGAGCGCGCAAAGCGTGATGGTGCCGCTCTCTTCCTTCATCAGCGTCTCGACGATGAAATCGACGGCATACTGGTCCTGCAGCTTCATCGTCGGTTCGGGCAATTGCGGCCCGTTGAGACCGGTCTTGCCATGCACTTCCTCGGCGGTGACCAGTTCGCGCATCAACGGCCGGATGGCGCCGGCATAGACCTTGATGTCCGGCCGGCCGGCCAGCTCGCAGACCTTGCGGGCATTCTTTTCGGTAAGCTTCAGCGGCACGTTGCCGGCAACGACTGATATGCCGACGATCTCCAGCTCGGAGCTGCCGAGCGCCAGCAATATGGCGACGGCGTCATCCTGGCCGGGATCCGTGTCGATGATGATCTTGCGTAATTGAGGCATTTCAATTCCTTGTTTGGCGAAGCCATGGACTTGGGATGAATCCGGGATGACGCCGAAGCGGCTGCGGGCTGCCAAGTCGAACCGCTCGACCGGGGAAGACAATCCCGACCTGCGCGCTTCTCCTTGCATCTGCTGGCCGTTTCAAGCGCCATGTCGATCATTCCTGTGAGTCCACGACCTGGTCTTTTTGGGCGGGTCTTTTGATGGCTTGAACTTGGTCGCGGGGCGGACCATATCAAGACCACCGGGAAAAATGCCATCTGGGTTTTTCCACTTTATGTCGCTCTACAGAGGACAGTGTAACATGAGCCGAATGACGCCCTTTTCCAGCCCGCTTCTCCTTGGTTTCGACGCCATGGAAAAGACTCTGGAACGCCTGGCGAAGTCCGGCGACAGCTACCCTCCCTACAACATCGAACGCCTCAGCGGCGCCGACGGCAAGACCGAAAGGTTGCGCATCACATTGGCGGTCGCCGGTTTCGCCGAAAGCGATCTCGATGTCACCACGGAGGAAAACCAGCTGGTCGTGCGCGGCCGTCAAACCGACGATACCGAGCGCGAGTTTCTTCATCGCGGCATCGCCGCGCGCCAGTTCCAGCGCTGTTTCGTGCTGGCCGACGGCATGCGGGTGATCGCGGCGGAACTGAAGAACGGTCTTTTGTCGATCGATCTTGATCGGCCGGAGTCCGAACGGCTGGTACGGAAAATAAACATATCGGTGAAAGACTGATCTTTACCGATGGCTCTCATGCGGGATGGCCTTGAGCGGCGTCCTCGCGCCAAGGAGGCTTTGAAATGACCAGAACTGATGAAAATCTCACCATGACCAGCGGCGAATTCGCCCATCTCGGCGAGGGCTCGGTCGCCTATCTGCGCAAGGTCTCGAGCGACGAATTGCTCGGCCGTTTCCCGAACCTCGGTGAAATCGCGCCCGGCATGGAACTGTGGGCGCTGTTTGCCGCCAATGGCCAGCCGATCCTGCTTTCGGATGCGCGTGACCGCGCGCTGGCCGGCGCCATGGAAAACGACCTCACCACGGTCGCCATTCACTAAGTCAGGCGCGCGGGGCTTAAAATGGACAGGGCCGCCCGTGGCGGCCCTTGGCTGGATGTTCCAATCAGAAAATGTCAGGCCGCGTGCGAGGCCTGGGTATCCGACAAAAGCGCGTGGATTGCCGCGGCGTCACGCGTCCCCCTGATCTTGGCCACCGTGTCGGCGTCGCGCAGCACCCGCGCGATGCGCGACAAGGCCTTGAGATGGTCGGCGCCTGCCCCTTCCGGCGCCAGCAGCAGAAACACCAGATCGACCGGCTGATCGTCCAGCGATTCGAAATCGACCGGCGTCTCCAGCCGGGCGAAAACCCCGGCGATGCGCTTCACGCCGGCCAGCTTGCCATGCGGAATGGCGATGCCGTTGCCGACGCCCGTCGAGCCCAGTCGTTCACGCTGCAGGATGGTGTCGAACACTTCCCGCTCCGGGATGCCCGAAATCGCGGCTGCCCGTTCGGAAAGCAATTGCAACAGCTGCTTTTTGGAGTTCGCCTTCAACGCCGGCAGTATCGCCGGAACGTTGATAAGATCGCTCAGATCCATGCTTGAAAATCCCTTGTTCGCCTGCCGTCACCAGTCCTCACCCCTCGTGCGGCCGGCTCTTATCCTTGTGCGACCTTGGTCGTGGACGGGTCGATCCAGCCGATGTTTCCATCGGGCCGGCGATAGACGATGTTGAGATGGTCGTTTCCGGCGTTGCGGAAGACGAAGACCGGGCTGTCCTTGGTGTCGAGCTCGATGACGGCCGAAGCCACCGACATGGTCTTCAGCGTCATGGTTGATTCGGCGACGATGGCCGGCGCGAAATTATCCGGAATATCCTCGTCGTCATCGGCCAGCGGCGCCATCACCGTGTAGGCAATGTCGGTCGGATCACCATTGGCGGCGCCTGAATTGTGCGATTTCAGCCGGCGCTTGTAGCGCCTCAGGCGCGTTTCCAGGCGATCGGCGGCGGCCTCGAAGGCAACCGTCGGATCCTGGGCATCGCCGGTGGCCTGCAGCGAAGCACCTGAATCCAGCCGGATCATGCAATCCGCCGAATAGCGCGAACCTGATTTGATGACTGTGACGTGTCCGGCAAAGCCGCGATCGAAATATTTGCCGATCGCTTCGCCGACACGATCGTTGATGCGTGTACGAAACGCATCGCCGATATCCATGTGTTTTCCCGATATGCGCAGATTCATCTGAAAACTGACCTTCCTTGCTCAGGCTTCAAACTCGCCCGAGTTTATACTCGTGGTCCGTGCGCACAAGCTTTGCGGCGTCACTCGCGCCGATTTTAAATCCGAACTTTCCGGTTGATCACAAGCCGCCCTTTTGACCGTCCCGAGGCCAACGTCGTGACGGACCATCCACACGCGGGCATCTAGCCCCACTCATGCGGGCGGGCTTCTAGCCACTTCGCCGCGGCTTGTCAATGAAGTGCTGGCCTGAGGAAAATTGAACCGTGTCAGCGCCCGGCGCTGGCCAGCGCCCGTTTCTCGCGCCGGCGCTGCACCGAGGAGGGAATATTCATGCCTTCCCGGTACTTGGCGACCGTGCGCCTGGCGATATCGACGCCACTCTCGCGCAACATGTCGACGATCGCATCGTCGGAAAGCACGTCGACGGGTTTTTCCTCATCGATCAGCTGCTTGATGCGGTCACGCACCGATTCCGAGGAATGCGCATCGCCGCCACCCGACGCAGCGATCGAAGCGGTGAAGAAGTACCGCAGCTCGAACACGCCGCGCGGCGTCAGCATGTATTTGTTCGCGGTGACCCGGCTAACCGTCGATTCGTGCATGCCGATGGCATCGGCCACCGTGCGCAGGTTGAGTGGCTTCAGCTGGCGCACGCCATGGACGAGGAAGGCATCCTGCTGGCGAACGATCTCTGAGGCGACCTTGAGGATGGTCTTTGCCCGCTGGTCGAGGCTGCGCGTCAGCCAGTTGGCGTTTTGCAGGCATTCGGCGAGGAAGTCCTTTTCAGCCTGGTTCTTCGCCTGCGGCGAAACCTGGGCGAAATAGATATGGTCGACCAGCACGCGCGGCAGCGTTTCGGCATTGAGCTCGACCGTCCAGCTGCCGTCATTGGCGGCACGCACCTCGACATCGGCGACGATGGCGTCACTAGCGCCGCCCGAGAACGCCATGCCCGGTCGGGGATCGAGCGCACGGATCTCGGCCAGCATGTCGAGCAGATCCTCCTCGTCGACGCCGCAGATCCGCTTCAGCGCATGGAAATCACGCCGTGCCAGCAGTTCGAGATTGGCGACCAGCGCCTTCATCGCCGGATCGAGCCGGTCCCGCACGGCAAGCTGCAGCGACAGGCATTCGGCAAGGTCGCGGGCAAACAGGCCGGCCGGCTCGAAAGTCTGGCACACCGCCAGCACCTTTCTCACCGCCGCGGCGTCCGTGCCGAGGCGGGCGGCGATCTCGGCCAGGTCGCCGCGCAGATAGCCGGTCTCGTCGAGGCCGTCGGCCAGGTCGGCGGCGATCAGCCGTGCCGCCGGATCGGCGAAGGCGAGCGCCACCTGTTCGCCGACATGATCGCGCAGCGTGATCGCCGCGGCCGCCATGTCGCCGGCATCAATGCCCTCGGATGAGGAACTCGCACCATTGCCGGAAGCTGATTTCCATTGCGCCGTCAGGTCGGGACCGAGCCGCTCGCTCGTCCCCGGATCGTCGGGAAACAGGTTTTCCAGCGACGTGTCGAGCTTGTCGGAGATCGCCTCGGCGCTCCACTGCGTCTCGTTTTCGAACCAGTCGCCGTCGTCGGCGGCGGCTTGTGGTTCCGCCTCGATTTTTTGCGACTGGTCGCTGGCGGCATCGTCCTGCGGCTCCGCACGCTCCAGCAGCGGATTGCGCTCGATTTCGTCATCGATGAAATGCTCAAGCTCGGTATGGGTAAATTGCAGCAGCCGAATCGACTGCATCAGCTGCGGCGTCATCACCAGCGACTGTGATTGTCGTAGCTGTAGTTTCGCCGCCAACGCCATTGTCTGGTTTCAAACGCCTCGTCTACGCATCCGGGCTTCCGGACAGGAATTTTTGCAGCGGGCCATAGAAACTGGCCCAGCTTTTGCTTGTCAAGGCAATAGCTAGCAAAACTCACTTACCGGAGCGTTATCTGGCGGCAAAATCGGAGAAATAGCGCGGTGAAGGCACCAAAAATCGTGTCAGGAAACAAATTTCACGCTCAGAGCGTAAAGCCCTCGCCGAGATAGAGCCGGCGGACATCCGGGTTTGCCACGACTTCGTCGGCCCGGCCATGGGTCAGCACCTGACCGGCGTGGATGATGTAGGCGCGGTCGATCAGGCCGAGCGTTTCGCGCACATTGTGATCGGTGATGAGGACGCCGATGCCGCGCGCCGTCAGGTGACGCACCAGTTGCTGGATATCGGCGACGGCGATCGGATCGATGCCGGCAAAAGGCTCGTCGAGCAGCATGTAGGCCGGCCGCGTTGCCAGCGCACGCGCGATTTCCAGGCGCCGCCGCTCGCCGCCGGAAAGCGACATGGATGGCGCCTTGCGCAGATGGCTGATGTGGAATTCCTCGAGCAGTTCGTCGAGATTGCGTTCGCGCTCCTTGCGGCTTTTTTCGACCACTTCGAGCACGGCGCGGATGTTCTGCTCGACACTCAGGCCGCGAAAGATCGATGCCTCCTGCGGCAGATAGCCGATGCCGAGGCGCGCACGACGATACATCGGCATCGAGGTGACGTCGAAGCCGTCGATCTCGATCGTGCCCTCGTCCACCGGCACCAGGCCGGTGACCATGTAGAAGCAGGTCGTCTTGCCGGCGCCGTTGGGGCCGAGCAGTCCAACCGCCTCGCCCGCGCGCACACCGATGGTGACGCCGCTGACGACCTTGCGGCCCTTGTAGCTCTTGGTCAGACCCTTTGCGATCAGGGTCCCCTTGAACTTTCCCGTATCGACGGTCACCGTGGCCGGTGCCGAAAGCTTGCCGGCGGCCCGCCCCGGAAGACGCGCCGTCAGCGACGACAGGCTGGCCATCAGGGGTTCGCCGCTCCCGATTTCGGCGGCGGTGTGATCGACATCTGGACACGTTGCCCAGCGCATGGATCAACCTGGGCCAGGCCGGTTTTCATCTGCACGACGAGCTTGCAGCCGACCAGCACATTGTCGTTTTGCGACAGGACGACCTTTTTGCCCGAAAGCACCAGAACCTGGCTCTTCATGTCGAAGCTGCCCTGGTCACCGGTGGCGATCTGCGCGTCCGACTTGATGTAAACCTTGTCGGAGATCTCCAGGTGGTCGATGTTGGCCGAGCCGGTCATCGCCGCGCCCGCGGCTTCCGTGCCCTTGGCCGCGGCATTGGGGTCCTTGACGTAGTACACCGTCATCTTGCCGGCCTTCATCAGCGTCGGCCCCTGGACGACGCTGACATTGCCCGTGAAGATGGCGACATTTTCTGCTTGGCGGACTTCCAGCTTGTCGCTTTCGATCTGGATCGGCTTGTCGCCGGACAGTTTCAGACCTGATTGGCTGGTGGACTGCGCCAATGACGGCACCAGCCCGAGCAGCAGCAACGCCGAAGTTGCAGCCGCGAGCCGCGTCGAACTACTGAGCCGCATTGATTTCTCCGCTGTTTCCCTCTGCCGTCTTCAAGGCGGCGGAATCGATGTTGACGCGCACTTTGTTCTCGAAAACCAGAACCTTGCCATTGTCCTGGACCGACATCGAATCCGCCGTGATCCGTGACCCCTCACGGCTGACATCGACGGGATCTCCCGTCTTCATAGTGCCTTTGCCCATGTCGAGGAAGACCGATTTGAACTTGGCCTGCATGCCGTCAGTTGTGGTGATGTCAACGTCGCTGGTCAGGTTCATCGTATTGCCGTTGCGATCGTAGGTGCCGTGCGAGGCCTTGATCGCCGCGATATTGTCAGGTCCGACCGGGATCTTGGCGTCGATGCCTTCCAGTTCGATGATGCCTTGCGTGCTGACGTCCTGGATGGCGCGCAGTGCCGTCATCGAATAGGGCTGCTTCTGCTTCGTGAAACCGTTGAGCTTGGGATTGGCCATCACCAGCTTGCCGTTGGAAAAAGCGGTGCCTTCCGCCTGGACCGCGACGGAGACCGGCGCGGCCAGATAGGAATAGACCGGGAAGGCGACAGCGATCAGAACCGCGGCCAGCGGCACGGCAAACTTGAGAACGCGCACGCGGCGCGAATGACGCTGGGCGCGGTCGAAAGCATCGCCACGCATCCGGACGTCCGCCGGGGGAGCCAACTCCGTCTCGGCGTTGGTCGATTCAATCGGTCGCGCTAACATTCAACGCTTTCTTCTAACCCCTTGCCCACCCGCGAGCACCGCCTATAGGTGGGACGCCGCCGCCTGCAAGCAAGCACAAGCCCATGAAAACTGCAAAAATGTGACAGCCGCGTTTGTACAGATGAAAATGAGATCCGCACAACTGCCCGTTCTTCATAGCAGAAACAGACACGCGGCGTAAAATTTATCAGATGCCGATCTTCGCCGCCGGACCTCGCGGCGATTGCACAAATACGTGAAGAGACCTGTGCCTGGAGAGGGGCGGAGCCCGCCCTGACCTGCCCGATGGCGCATCCGGCATGGCCAACTCGACTGTCCGCGCGGATTGTCTTGTTGAGCCGGAAAAGAGAATTGCTTCCAGATGGGAAGATGATGGTCTAAAAGCGTCTCCTCCCGCCGACTGAAAGGCTGACCATGGCACTGAGAGCCGACGACCTGATCGACCGCCGCCGCTTGCGGCGCAAGCTGACATTCTGGCGGATTGCCGCCATCGGCATCGTGGCACTTGGGGTGATTGCACTTTCAACCTGGTTCTATGGCGACGATTTCACCGGCTCGGCCGTCGACCATATCGCCAAGGTCAAGATCGAAGGCACCATCACCGAGGACGAGGAACTCATCAAGCGGCTGGAAACCATCCGCCAGTCGTCGAAGGTGAAAGGCGTGATCTTGTCGATCGATTCGCCTGGCGGCACCACGGTCGGCGGTGAATCGGTCTATGAGGAGGTGCGCAAGCTGGCCGCCGACAAGCCGGTGGTCGCGGAAGTCGGCACGCTTGCCGCATCGGCGGGCTACATGATCGCCAGCGCCGCCGATCACATCGTTGCCCGCAAGACCTCGATCGTCGGCTCGATCGGCGTGCTGATCCAGTATCCTGATGTCAGCGGCCTGATGGACAAGCTCGGCGTCAAGCTTGAGGAAGTGAAATCCTCGCCGCTGAAAGCCTCGCCATCTCCCTTCAAGCCGACCAATGACGACGAGCGCGCCATGGTCCGCAAGCTCATCCTCGACAGCTACGACTGGTTCGTCGGCATCGTCGCCGAGCGCCGCAAGATGACCCGCGAGCAAGCGCTGGCGCTCGCCGATGGCTCGATCTTCACCGGCCGCCAGGGCGTCGCCAACGGGCTGATCGATGCTGTCGGCGGCGAGACCGAGGCGGTCGGCTGGCTGGCGACCAAGGGCGTCGATGCCAAACTGAAGGTCGTCGAGTGGAAGGATACGCAACGGCGCGGCGGCTTTTTGTTCTCGAAAGCGATGGCGCAAACCATCGGCAGCGCGCTCGGCCTGCCCGCCTACAGCGGCGATGTCATTCATGAACTCGGCGCCGACCGCTTGTTTCTTGACGGTCTCGTTTCCGTCTGGCACCCTTGAGATGCCGTTTGGGGCAAGTGAAAAAGCAAATAAAATCATCCTCATAATTTTGACCGTACTGCTTTCACGGGGACCCGTCTGATGATCAAGTCCGAACTTGTGCAGATTATTGCCACGCGCAATCCGCATCTTTTCCTGCGCGACGTCGAAAACATCGTCGGCGCGATCTTCGATGAGATCACCGACGCTCTTGCCGAAGGCAATCGCGTCGAGCTGCGCGGCTTCGGTGCATTTTCGGTGAAAAACCGTCCCGCCCGCACCGGCCGCAATCCACGCACCGGCGAGTCCGTCGAGGTCGAGGAGAAATGGGTGCCGTTCTTCAAGACCGGCAAGGAGCTGCGCGAAAGGCTGAACGGCGGCAAGTAGGCGCCGCGTCAGCGCCAGACAGCCTTTCCGACGGAAAACATCATGTTCAATCGCTTCATGCTCATCGTGGTCTTCGTGCCCCTGGCGATCATCCTGATCGCGCTCGCCGTCGCCAATCGCGAACTGGTCGCCTTCACGCTGGACCCGTTCAACCCCGGCAATCCAAAGCTGACGCTGACCTTGCCGCTGTTCATCTTCCTGTTTTTGGCGCTCGCCATCGGCATGGTCGTTGGCAGCCTGGCAACCTGGGTCAAGCAGGGCCGCTACCGCAAGCTGGCGCGCCAGCGTGGCGTCGAAGCCGAGAACCTGCGCCAGGCGGTCAGCCGCGCGCCGGCGGCACCACAGGGATCTGCCCAAGGATCGGCCCAAGGATCGGCATTGCCAAAGCCGACCACTTGAACCGCCGGTCGGCAGCTTTCTTTCCGCGGAGTTTTCCATGCTGACCATTTCGGCCGCCGAGGTCGATCATGCACTGACCTTTTCCGGACTGGTGGACACGCTGCGCGCCGCGTTTCGTGACGGTGCGGTGCAGCCGGTCAGACATCATCACTCGGTCGAACGGCCCGACGGCGCCGCCTCGACACTGCTTTTGATGCCGGCATGGACCGACTTCAACGCTGCCGGCACATCGGCCAGTGGTCACATCGGCGTCAAGATCGTCACCGTCTCGCCTGACAACAACACCATCGGCAAGCCTGCGGTGATGGGGCTCTATCTGCTGCTCAATGGCGCCACCGGCGAACCCGAAGCCTTGATCGACGGCCAACGGTTGACGCAGTGGCGCACCGCCTGCGCCTCGGCGCTGGCCGCTTCCTATCTCGCCCGCGAGGACGCCTCGCGGCTGCTCGTGGTCGGCGCCGGCGCGCTGTCGCCCTTCCTCGCCAAGGCGCATTGCGCCGTGCGGCCGATCAAGACCATCCGCATCTGGAACCGCACCCCTGCCAATGCCGAGAAGGTCGCAGCCGACCTGCGCGCCGAAGGCTTCACGGCCAGCGCGGCAAGCGATCTCGATGCCGAACTTGGGCAGGCCGACATCGTCTCCTCGGCGACGATCACCACGACACCGCTGATCAAGGGCGCATTGTTGCAGCCGGGAAGCCATGTCGACCTGGTCGGCGGCTTTACCCCGACGATGCGCGAAAGCGATGATGACGCGATCGCGCTTGCCCGCGTCTATGTCGACACCCGCGCCGGCGCCACCAAGGAGGCTGGCGACATCGTCCAGCCTCTGGCCTCCGGCGTGCTGAAGCCGGACGCCATTGTCGCCGACCTGCACGAATTGACGCGCGGTCAGAAGAAGGGTCGCGAGAGCGCCAGTGAGATCACGCTGTTCAAGTCGGTTGGCGCAGCCCTCGAGGACCTTGCCGCCGGCATTGCCGTCTACAAGGCGCTCGTGGCTTAGTTCACCGCCGCAGCCGTTTGGCGCCCATCGCCTCTGCGATCAGCGAAAAATCATGCGCGCTGATTTCGAAAAGGCCGAAGCGCAGTTGATAACCCCAGTTGGACTTGCCGGCGCTGAAGTCCAGTCTGTCGAGCAACGGCTTGATCGATGTTTCCTCTGCCTCTGCCCAGGCGACATCGCGGCGGAACGGCGTGAAGCCGGCGCCCATATCGCCCTGATAGGGCTCGCCTTCCCGCACCGTGCCGATTGCCGTGAACGCTTGCAGGCCGTCTTTTTCGCCGAGAATGGTGGTTGGCGAATAATAGGCGATGCCGTCACCAGGCTTGACGCGGCGCAGGGGTGCTGCCTTGCCGTGATTGACCTGCATGAAGCCGCCCTGGCGCCCGTGCCGGACATGTTCGGCCGACGCCACCGCAATCCAATGCGCACTCATTTCTGTCCCCCATTGGCTTGTTCCCCATCGGAGGGCCAGTAAACGCGCAGGCGATGATTGTCGGGATCGAGCGCGACGAAGGTGCGGCCGAAATCCATGTCGGTCGGCGTCTGCAGGATCTTCAGCCCTCGTCCGGCCCAGTCGGCATGGGCGGCATCTACTGCGTCCGGCGTATCCAGCGCAAAGACGATTTCGGCGCCGCCGCCTGCCGCGGCTGCGGCCGGCTCCACCGTATGACGCGACCAGAGGCCGAGCTTGAAGCCCGCGTCGAGCACGAACAGCACGAAGGTCGGCGAACTTTCGACGGGCTCGCGACCGAGCAGCGCGCTATAGAAGGTGCCGCTCCGCTGCGGCTGATCGACATAGAGGATGACGAAATTCGGGGCGATCATGTCTGCTCTCCAAGGTTCAGTGTTTCAACTTGGCGACCATAGAATGAGCTACTGTCAGATTCTGGCAGCAGTCGTCACGAGCCACGCGGTCACGAACTGCGCGGCTTGTCGAGCGTTGCCCGCCATGCCTTGAGCAGTGCCTGGCGACGGCGCGGATAGCGCGTGTCGGTGGCGTTGAGGCCGGATATCCGATCGGTGCGAAAATGCCGGAAATCCTGGCGCATCTCGCACCACGCCACCACGACCCGCACCTTGTCGAAGAACCCCAGCGCAAACGGCCAGACCACCCGTTCGGAGGCCGCGCCGCCTGCGTCGCGGTACAAAAAGCCGAGCTTGCGCTCGTTGCGGATCGCCTGCCGCACCAGGCCGAGGTCGATGCCCTCGATGACTGCTGCGGGAGGCCCGACCAGCAGCGTGCTCGCATCGAGATCCTCGCGCAAATCATCCGGCAGCACGGCGGCGATTTTGGCCAGCGCGTTGGCGGCGGCCGCCGACAGACGCTGGTCCGGCTGCTTGGCGACCCAGCGCGAGCCGAGCACGATGGCTTCGATCTCCTCGTCGCTGAACATCAGCGGCGGCAGCATGAAGCCGGGCTTGAGCACATAGCCCAGTCCCGCCTCACCCTCGATCGGTGCGCCCTGGCCCTGCAGCGTGGCGATGTCGCGGTAGAGCGTGCGGATCGAAATCCCGAGTTCATCGGCCAACGCCTGCCCGCTCACCGGCCGGCGGTGCCGGCGCAACGTCTGGATCAGGTCGAGCAAGCGTTCAGAGCGGGACATGATTCTCCGGCCTTTGTTGTCTCCACGATAATGCATCTCGTTCGGACGTGTGCAGTGGTCCAAGCCGCGACATCAGAGATGGAATACCTTGACTTCGTTGCCGCGTTCCAAGGCCTTGTTGGCGACGAACATCTGCGTCTTCGACATGTCGACTTCACGGTCGGCAAGGACGCGCAACATCGCCTCCAGCCGCCTCAGTGCGATCGCCTTGTTGCGGTGTTGCGATCGCTCGTTGCGTGCCGTGACGACAATGCCTGTCGGCAGGTGAACGGCACGCACCGCACTGTCGGTGGTGTTCTGATGCTGTCCGCCAGGACCACCAGCCCGCAAGGTTTCGAACCGGACATCGGACAGTGCGACCGACACGGCGGCGGCCACCGCCAAATCCACGGTCTGCACGCCGACGAACCAGTTCTGCCGTTTGTGGCCCCGCCGCACCGGGCTCTTGAAGACGAACTTGACGGTGCCGCAATATTCCTCGGCAAGTGCCTCGGCGTTGCGCCCCTCAAGGCTGAGTATGGCGGATTTGGCGCCATGCCGGTCCGGTTCGTGACCAAGCGTAACTTCGATCGCATAGCCAAGCCTGCCGGCTTCGCTCTTGATTATGTCGACCAGAGCCATCAGGGCGATGCGGCATTCCACCGGCCCGCTGCCCGATGTGAGAAGCATGTCAATCGCGGCCATGATCCGCCCTCCTCGATGCGCGTTCACGCGATGGCTTCTTGCGCGTCCGGTCGAGCGGGCCGTCTATCGCCTTCTTGTAAGTCACCAGCGGTTTCATCGCCGCCAGCGTCACGACCAAGCCGGCATCGGCGAGATCTTGCACCACTTGCCCAGCGTCCTTGTAGGCCGAAGCCGCTTCCTCGATGACCAGGTTACGGTCATCGCAGATCAGCTGCCCTCCCCACACGTTCCTCAGCAAGGCGTCGCGCTCCGACCTGTTGCGCCTCGTGCGGCCATGCATGGTGGCGCGGTCGTATTTGCGCCCGGCGCCATGCGAAATGCCGCCCAGCGATGGACCCGTTCCGTCGAGCGCCCGCACGACATAGCTCAGGTTGGCACGCGAACCCGCGATCGGCGCGATATCTCCCATCCGCACCGCGGCCGACCCCTTGTGATGGACGAAACCATCGGCCCGGTCGCGGACTAGATTGTGCGGTACATCAGCCACCACCCGAACTTCGCTGCGCAAGGCGCTTGCCGCACGCTCGGCGATCAGCCTGCGGTTGAGCGATGCCCAGGTGACGCAGAGATCATGCTGGCGGCGCCAGTTCCTTCCCTCGGCGGACTGCGGATCAAGCCCGGCGATGAACGCGGATTGAAGGTCGAGCATCTGCCCGAACACAAAGGCACCAAGCCCACGCGAGCCGGAATGCACCAGTAGATAAAGCTTCTGGCGGTCGAACAGGTTTTCACCAGCCGCATCGATCGCCTGGTCGACCGCCTGCAGCTCGCAGAAATGATTGCCGCCGCCGATCGTGCCCAAGGCATCGGGGTAGAGATCCAGCGGCAGGTCCGCGCCAGCGAGCGCCGCATGCGGGTCGATATCCTCCGCTTCGATCTGGCGCAGGCATTCGACGGCCTTGTCGATCCTGAGTTTGCGCAGCGGCAGATCGAGCTCGAACAGCGACATGCCGCAGCCAATGTCATTGCCGATCAGCTGCGGATGCAGCCGTTCCGACAACACCGCAATCCCGGTCGGCCCATATTTGCCGGGATGCAGGTCGGGGAACGCCGCAACCGAGGTAACGCCGGGCAGAGCCGCAACGGTTTTCAGCTGCTGAAGTGCTGCTCCTTCGATCCAGGTACGCGGTGAAAAACAATGCTGGATATGCGCCGTCGCGACAACGCGCGGCGAAGAGGAGCCTGAGCCCCCAATCAAATTGCCCATGATGGAACACTTCTGGATACAGGTCAGAAATCGGACGCCGTCAGGCGTCCGTTCGACCGGCGGCAGTCAGCAAGATGCTGGCTTACGCCGGAACCCTCGAGGGGTGTGCGGTGAAGATGTTCGTCATCTTTCGCTCCCATTCCAGAAAACAATCCGGGCCTCATAAACGAAGCGCGTGGAAAAACAAGCGCAATGCTGCAACACCCGCCGCACTGTTTCGAACGCGAAGGCTTCAGGCCTGCGCCAATCGACCTGCGGCCATCGCTTATTGCACCGCCGCTGTCCGCATGCCAAAAGCGGCCACGCCGCTCGGAGTTGCTCACGCTTGAAGTCTTTTCGCGACAAACGCCGCGACAACCGTCCGCATCAATCCGCGAAGGGTGCGGGGGACCAGCCACGTCCGCAGGCCGGCCGCGCTCCCGCCAGACCGGAACCGCAGCCGCGCGAGCGGCTTGAGGCGAAAGCCGACGACCGCTCCGAGCCGAAATCGGCGCCGCGCATCCTTGCCCGGCGCGATGGCGCCCTGCCCACCGAGCACCTCCCCGTGATCCTCGAAGTGGCGCCGAATGCCGATTATGCGCTGCTCGACAGCGGCGCCGGGCAGAAGCTCGAACAATACGGCCCCTACCGCATCGTGCGGCCCGAGGGCCAGGCAATCTGGCAAAAGGCCTTGCCGGCAAAGGACTGGGAGCGAGCCGACGCCATTTTTACCGGCGATACCGACGAGGAAGGCATCGGCCGCTGGCGGTTCCCGAAGACGCCGCTCGGCGAAACCTGGCCGATGAAGCATGACGGCATCGACTATCTCGGCCGTTTCACCTCGTTTCGCCATGTCGGCGTCTTTCCGGAGCAGGCCTCGCACTGGGACCATATGGCCGGGCTGATCACTGCGGCCAAGCGGCCGGTCAAGGTGCTGAACCTGTTCGGTTATACCGGTCTTGCCTCGCTGGTGGCGGCCCGCGCCGGCGCCGAGGTCACCCATGTCGATGCCTCGAAGAAGGCGATCGGCTGGGCCCGCGAAAACCAGGAAATGGCCGGGCTCGGCAGCAAGCCGATCCGCTGGATCGTCGACGATGCGGTGAAATTCGCCGAGCGCGAGGAGCGCCGCGGCAGCCGCTATGACATCATCCTGTTCGACCCGCCGGCCTATGGCCGCGGCCCGAAGGGCGAGGTCTGGCAGTTGTTCGAGGACCTGCCTGACTTGACCGACCTTTGCCGCGCGATCCTGACACCGAAACCACTCGCCATGGTGCTCACCGCCTATTCGATCCGCGCCTCCTTCTTCGCCATCCATGCCTTGATGCGCGACACCTTTGCCGGCATGGGCGGCACGGTCGAATCGGGAGAGCTCATCATCCGTGAAAAGTCCGCCGGCCGGGCGCTTTCGACCTCATTGTTTTCGCGTTGGGTGGCCTGAAATGAACGAGCGGCATGCAGGCGCACCCGGGCTGGTGAAGGAAGTCACCAGCCTCGCCAATCCGCTGGTCAAGGACATCAAGGCGCTCGCCCAGAAGAAATTCCGCGACCAGCAGAATGCCTTCATGGCCGAGGGGCTGAAGCTGGTCATCGATGCGCTCGATCTCGGCTGGCAGATCAGGACACTGGTTTTCGCCAAGGCCGGGCGCGGCAACGCCGCGGTGGAGAAGGTCGCTGCACGCACCGTTGCCGCCGGTGGCACGGTGCTCGAAGTGTCGGAAAAGGTTCTCGTCGCCATCACCCGCCGCGACAATCCGCAAATGGTGGTCGGGGTCTTCTCGCAAAAATTCCTGGCCTTGAAGGATATCCGCGCCGACAATGGCGATGTCTGGGTGGCGCTCGACCGGGTGCGCGATCCCGGCAATCTCGGCACCGTCATCCGCACCGTCGATGCTGTCGGCGCCAAGGGTGTCATCCTGGTCGGCGACACCACCGATCCCTTTTCGGTGGAAACGGTGCGCGCCACCATGGGTTCGATCTTTGCCGTGCCGGTGGCCAAGGCGACGACCGAGGCCTTCCTTGCCTGGCGAGGCGGATTTTCAGGCCTTGTCGCCGGCACCCACCTGAAAGGCGCGGTCGATTACCGCTCGGTCGACTTTTCCCGCGGCCCGGTATTGCTGATGATGGGCAACGAGCAGCAGGGGCTGCCCGAAAGCCTGGCGGCGAGTTGCGACAGGCTGTTTAGAATTCCGCAGGCTGGCCGCGCCGATTCGCTCAATCTTGCCGTTGCCACCGGCATAATGCTGTTCGAGATCCGGCGCGGCGCGCTGAAGCTCGAACCAATCGTGGACCAGCAATGAAGGTTGCCCGCCCGTGAGATCATGGTCCCCCTACGCGCTGCTCGTCGTCGCGGCCATAGCGCTCGATCAGTGGATAAAACACCTGGTCGAGACCGGCCTGCCCTTTCAGGAAAAGCTCGATCTCGTGCCGTTCCTGGCGCTGTTTCGCACCTACAACACCGGCATCGCCTTCTCGATGTTCTCGACCTTCGGCGACACCGGGCTGATTGTCATCTCGCTGGCGGTCGTTGCCTTCGTGCTGTTCCTGGCGACGCGGATCGCGCCGTCCCAGATCCTTGCCCGCACCGGCTTTGCTCTGATCGTCGGCGGCGCCCTCGGCAATCTGATCGACCGCGCCATATACGGCCATGTCATCGATTATATCCTGTTCCATACGCCGGTCTGGTCCTTCGCCGTCTTCAACCTGGCCGATGCCTTCATCTCGGTGGGCGCGGCCCTGGTCGTCTTCGACGAACTGTTCGGCTGGCGGCGCGAGCCCAGACCTTCGAATGCCAAGTCTTCCAAAGATTGACCCCGTGCGGCCATCGCCGCACAGTCCATGTCGCCAAACAAGATCGCGGAGAAAGAGATGCCCGAAACCTTCAAAGCCATCCTCGTTTCGCGTGACGCCGAGAAAAAGCAGTCGGTAGC
This sequence comes from Mesorhizobium sp. P2_E6, assembly GCF_056403835.1. Classification (NCBI taxonomy): domain Bacteria; kingdom Pseudomonadati; phylum Pseudomonadota; class Alphaproteobacteria; order Hyphomicrobiales; family Phyllobacteriaceae; genus Mesorhizobium; species Mesorhizobium sp. P2_E6. Next base: position 118,100 of record NZ_JBFUEQ010000007.1, on the reverse strand, counting down.
CGTGACCGATCTCACCGAGGCCGACCTGATGGAAGGCGATGTCACCATCGCGGTCGAGGCGACGACGGTGAACTACAAGGACGGCCTTGCAATCACGGGCAAGGCGCCGGTGATCCGCCGCTGGCCGCTGGTGCCGGGCATCGATTTCGCCGGCACCGTCATCTCGTCTTCCCATCCTGACTGGCGCACCGGCGACAAGGTCATCCTGAACGGCTGGGGCGTCGGCGAAACCCACTTCGGCGCCTACGCCGGCCGCGCCCGCGTCAAGGGCGACTGGCTGGTGCCGCTGCCGCAAGGGATGAGCCCGCATGACGCGATGGCGGTCGGCACCGCCGGCTATACCGCCATGCTCTGCGTCATGGCGCTGGAACGGCACGGCATCCTGCCCGATCGCGGCCCGGTGGTGGTGACAGGGGCGGCAGGCGGCGTCGGCTCGGTCGCGGTCTCGATCCTGTCCAGCCTCGGCTACCATGTCGTTGCTTCCACCGGCCGCAACGCCGAAAGTCCCTATTTGATCAACCTTGGCGCCGCCGAAGTGACATCGCGTGACGAGCTTGCCCAGCCGGCCAAGCCGCTGGCCAAGGAGCGTTGGGCCGGCGGCGTCGACGCGGTCGGCAGCCACACGCTGGCCAACGTCCTGTCGATGACCTCCTATGGCGGCGCGGTCGCCGCCTGCGGCCTGGCCGGAGGCATGGACCTGCCAGCGAGCGTCGCCCCCTTCATCCTGCGCGGCGTCTCGCTGCTGGGCATCGATTCGGTGATGGCGCCGAAGGCAGTCCGCCTCGAAGCATGGCGGCGCATCGGCACCGACCTCGATCTGCAGAAGCTTGCCAGCCTGGCGACGACCATCGGTTTCGACGGCATCATCGATGCCGCCCATGACATCGTCGACGGCAAGATCCGCGGGCGCGTCGTCGTGGATATGTGAGCCGCTCGACTGCCCTGAGAGGGCGGACGGAATTGCCACGTGTGCCGGCAAATCCACCACCGCCGGGGCGAAAAGCACTCATCCGCTAAAATTCGAACGATCCGCCGCAATTTTCCATAATCTCTATCTGGCAAGGGTTTCGCATGATCGCGGAATCCGGCAGCCAACAGGTGGACACGGGCGAAGACGTCGATGCGGCGCCGACGCCAACGCGGCGCTTTGTCGCCGCGCCGCCGCTGGTGCCAGAGCCCGAACCCGCCGGGCGCGAAGGCCTTCCGTTGCTGGCCTTCGCCGCCATCGTCGTGCTGGCAGGCCTTGCGCATCTGACCGGAGCACCGATCTTTATCAGCGTCGCATTGCTGGCAGTCGGCCTAGCCGGCGTTGCCCTGCATCTGCGCGTCAGGCGGAGCGAACAGCGCACGGCGGTCCTGCTCGACGAGACCACCGCCCGCAGCCGCGCCGAGATCGAGACGCTGGCCGACCGCATGTGGGAAATGCAGGAGAGCGAGGAGCGCTTTCGCGGCCTGATCGACGCACTTGGCGACCTCGTCATTCATCGCGACCGCGATGGCTACATCGTCTATGCCAACAAGATCTTCGCCGACCTCGTCCAAAGCGATCAACGCGACCTCGCCGGCAAGACCCTGGCGGAACTCGGCATCGATGTCGGCATCGTTCCCGATGCCGCCTTTTCCGATCATGAATGCCTGAGTTCCACCGATGTCTCCATCCGCACGCCGAGCGGTCCGCGCTGGTTTTCGTGGATCGAACTGTCGGTGCGCGACAAGGACAGCGGCGCCGTTTCGCATCGCGCCATCGCGCGCGACATCACTGCCCGCAAACGCGCCGAATCCTCGCTTATCACCGCTCGCGAGCGGGCTGAATACGCCAGCCAGGCCAAATCGCGCTTCCTCGCCACGGTCAGCCATGAAATTCGCACGCCGATGAACGGCATCATGGGCATGGCCAGGTTGCTGGCCGACACCAGGCTGTCGCCGGAACAGCAGACCTATGTCGGCGCCGTCTCGACCTCGGCCAGCGCATTGCTCGCCCTGATCGAGGATCTACTCGATTACTCCAAGATCGAGGCGGGGCGCTTCGACCCGGAGCCGCAGCCGATGTCGGTGCGCGAGATCGCCGACAACATCGTCGAATTGCTGGCTGCCCGCGCCTTCACCAAGGATATCGGGCTGGGCTGCCATGTCGAACCCGACGTGCCGCAATTGATCACCGCCGATCCGGGCAAGGTCAGGCAGGTGCTGCTCAACCTCATCGGCAATGCCATCAAGTTCACCGACAGCGGCGGTGTATTGGTGAGCATCGCACGCGCGCGCACCGAAACGACCGACCGCATCTGCTTCACTATCGCCGACACCGGCCCAGGTCTGCACGAAGACGACCTGGAGCGCATTTTCGAGGAGTTCGAGCAGGCCGACGGCACCTCAACGCGCACGCATGGCGGGGCCGGCCTCGGCCTCGCCATCTCCAAACGCCTGGTGGCCGCCATGGGCGGCACGATTTCAGTATCGAGCCGGCTCGGTCAGGGATCCGAGTTCGTCTTTGAAATCCCGGTAATATCGGCCACCGAAGCGCCGCAGGGCAGGCAGAACGCGCTCTCGGGCAAGCGCGCGGTGATCCTGTCGAAAAATGCCGTCGAGGCCGATGCCATCGCCCGCACCATCCGCGCCAATGGCGGCGCGGTCGATGTCGCCATCACCGTCGCGCAGGCCGCGCCCTTCGCCGACGGCTGCGATGTGCTCCTGGTCGACGCGGCGATGGAAGCGAGCGATGGAAGGCTGCTCAAGCGCCTTCGCCAGAGCGGTTTCGCCGACTGCGAGGCCATCACGCTGATCGCGCCGACCGACCGCGGCATGCTTGGCGAGTTCCGCGCCAGCGGCTACGCGACCTTCCTTGCCAGGCCGGTGCGTGGCGGAACGCTTCTGCGTGTGCTGTTGAGCAGCAATGCTCCCGCCCTCGCCCCGCCGCAGCCGGAAAACCGCCACGCGCCCGCGTTTCGTGCCGTCGGCAACCGCCAGCGCGGCCTGTCGGTGCTGATCGCCGAGGACAATGACATCAACGCCATGCTTGCCCGCGCCACGCTGCTGAAGGCCGGGCATCGCGTCAAGGTGGTCGGCAACGGCAAGGCCGCCGTCGAGGCTGTCACCGGCGCCGGGCACAACCATCGCTTCGACGTGGTTCTGATGGACCTTCACATGCCGGTCATGGACGGGCTGGACGCGATTGCCGCCATCCGCCGCTACGAGGAGGAGACCGCCGTGCCGCCGGTGCCGATCATGGTGCTGTCGGCTGATAGCCAGGAAAAGACCCGCCATGCGGTGCTTGCCCATGGCGCCAGCGGCTTCGTTACCAAGCCACTCGACCCTGACGCGCTGGTCAATGCCGTCGAGGGACAGGTCGCGGCCTAGGGCATGATCCCGAGCCGAAGGTCAGGAACTTCGACAGCCCATCCACCCCGCCCGCTGGCGTAACGTAGCCGGTTGACCGTATTCGCCAGCCGACGAAGTATTGCCCACGACGTCGTATCACGGTACTGTCACAATCCTGTTGCACCTACACCGTATCCCCGTGCCAAGAGGGATGGCTCGAAGGAGAATCCTCGTGCATACAGTTATGCCGGAATGTGACACTCGGCCGAACGCCAGCAGCGCCTTGCTTGCCGGACGTAACGTCGATTCCGTCATAAAGGGCGCAGCACTCGGCCGTATCGGTAATCTCGAAGTGCGGCTCGCCCGCAACGAGGCCGAGATCGCGGCCGCGCAGGAAGTCCGCTACCGGGTGTTCTACGATGAACTCGGCGCCAGGAAGGATTTGTTCCAGGCGCCGGATCGCCGTGACGCCGACCGGTTCGATCCGCTCTGCGACCATCTGCTCGTATTCGATACTTCGCTTTCCGGCCCCGAACATCGACGTATCGTCGGCACCTATCGCCTGCTGCGGCAAGAAATCGCGGCCGCCGCTGGAGGCTTCTATTCCGAAGGTGAATTCGAGCTGACCAAGCTTATCGCCCGTCACCCCGGTCAGCGTTTTCTCGAGCTCGGCCGCTCCTGCGTTTTGCCTGAATATCGTTCGAAGCGCACCATCGAGGCGCTGTGGCAAGGTATCTGGGCCTATATCAACCACTACGAAATCGGTGTGATGACCGGTTGCGCGTCCTTCCACGGCACTGTGCCGGCGGCGCATGCCGAGGCGCTTACCTATCTCGCCCACCACTGCCGGACGAATTCGGCCTGGGACGTGCGCGCGGTGTCCGGGCGCTACTGTTCGATGGATCTGATGCCGATCGAGGCGGTCAATGCCAAGGCGGCGATCGCGGCGATGCCGCCGCTGGTCAAGGGCTATCTGCGCGTCGGCGCCCGCATCGGCGATGGCTGCGTCATCGACCGCGAATTCTCAACGGTCGACGTGTTCGTCGTGATGCCGGTCAAGGAAATCGGCGCCCGCTACGTCAACTACTATGGCGGGGAAGCCCAGCGCTTCGCTGCGTGAACAGCCGAATAGCGAATAGGACGTCGTGGCCGGAGTTGCGCGGCAACAACCGCTATTCGCTACTCCCTATTCGCTATTCCCTCTTTTCACGGAATATCTTCCGGTCGCCGGCCGGGCCGGCTCTTGTAGGGCGGAAACGCCCAGCCGAAGCGAAGCGCGCCGCCGCGCACGGCGAACGCCGCGGCGAAGCCGGCCCATCCTGAGACAATCTGCGGTAAGCCAGCCACATCGCCTGCTGTAAAGATGGCAGCGCCGACGAGCGCGGCCGTGACATAGATTTCGGGCTTCAGCAGCACCGAAGGCTCCCCGGCCAGAAGATCACGCAGGATACCGCCGAATGTAGCGGTAAGCATGCCGGTGATCACCGACACCGCCGGCGAGCCGGTGATGGCGAGCCCCTTGGCCGCGCCCATCACGGAAAACGCGGCAAGGCCGATTGCGTCGAGCCAGAGCAGCAGCTTGTAACGGGATTCGACACGGTGTGCGGTGAAGAACACCACCACCGCCACCACCGCGCAGATCAGCAGGTAGTCCCGGTTTCCCACCCAGAACACCGGCACGTTGAGGATCAGGTCGCGAAACGTGCCGCCGCCGATGCCGGTGACGCTGGCCAGGAACAGGAAACCGATAATGTCGAGCTGCTTGCGTGAAGCAGCAAGCGCCCCGGTCGCGGCAAAGACGGCGACGCCGGCATAGTCGAGAAGAGCGATGGGGTTCATGAGTGAGCGAATAGCAAGAAGGGAGTAGCGAATAGGGAATAGCACGAAGCCACTTGGCCGCTATCAACTATTTCCTACTCGCTACCCCCTATTCGCTACTCGCTCTCGTCAGGCATCCTTCTCGGCCTGCTCATTGACAGGCCCAGGCTCGACTGGGGCTTCCGCGGCAAACTTCGGGCCGCCCTTGGCGACGCCGACCATGGCCGGGCGCAGCACCCGCTCGCCGATCGAATAGCCCGGCTGGACGACCTGGACCACGGTGTTGGCAGGGACATCCGGATTGGGCACTTCAAACATCGCCTGGTGGAAATTGGGATCGAACTTCTCGCCTTCAGGCGTGAGTTTCTTGACCCCGTGCCGTTCCAGCGCCGACAGCATGGCGCGCTCGGTGAGGTCGACGCCTTCGATCAGCGCCTTGAAGCCGGCGTCCCCGGATGCCTTGGCTTCAGCCGGGATGGCGTCGAGCGCACGGCGCAGATTGTCCGACACCGACAGCATGTCGCGCGCGAAATTCGCCACCGCGTAAGTGCGCGCGTCGTGCACGTCGCGCGCGGTGCGGCGGCGCAGGTTTTCCATCTCGGCCGCGACGCGCAGCGCGCGGTCCTTCAGATCCTCATTTTCCTTCAGCAGCCGCACAAGGGCTTCATAGTCGCCATCGATGCTGCCTTCCGTGCGCTCGGCATTGGCCTCGGTCGCCTCGACTTCATCGGGCGCGCGTTCGTCTTTTGCCTGGTCGCTCATCGCCGTTTCCCGTCAATCTCGAATGATATGGATTTTGAGCCCGATATCGAGGTTTGGCGGCCAAAAATCAAGGGGTAAGCGATGGTAGAGGCCCTTGACCAGGGCGGGGCAACGAACGGCACGGTCTTTCGATCTTAATTCAAGCTTTACCTTAAATGACGGCTTTGCTTGCCACAAAGGCGTGGTGCGGGAACCATTCCCCTGCTGGAGGAGTTTCGAAGCTGACACAGGATTTTGAGATTATGACCCGCAACAAAGGCGAAAAGGGAGAACGGTTGGCCACCGAGGTCAGGCGCCAGTTCGGTGCCGAGGCGGTGACGCGCTTTCTGCGTACCTTGCCGGCCTTCCGCACCGAGACCGACATTCCCGACCGCCTCAGGGAGCTGCTCGATCGCCTCGACGGGGTGGAGGACAGCGACGCCGGCTGGCGCCGGCAGTAAGCGCAACGATCGATCTGGCAACAACCCTCCATCGGCAATAGCCTGAGAGAGCCGAACCATCTAGTGATGGATGCGTTATGATTCACATGGAGGACGTAGTGCGCAAGGTTTCGACCACCTCATTGCTGTCGGCGCTTGTCGGCCTTGGCGCCGTTGCATTGGTGGCCTTTCCGTCACAGGCAGAGAGCCTGCAGCTGGAATTGGGCAAACATGGCCCGCGGCTGAAGCTCCTGCCAGATTGCGATCCCAACTACGACGATTGCGATGTCCGCAGCGACGACTGGCGCGACCGTCGCCACTCACGAGGCTGCACGGAAGACCGGGCTCTCGACAAGGCGGAACGGATGGGCATTCGCCGGGCAAGGATAGAGTCCATCGGCCGCCGCGAGATCACCGTCCGGGGCAGACAGTATGGCGACCGCGTGCGCGTGACTTTTGGAACCGAGCGCGGCTGCCCCATCCTCGATCGGGAGTAGTGATCGCCCCAAAGCAGAAAAACCCGGCGCTCCAGGGTGAATCGTCGACTGGGTCAAGTTGGGACTGACCGGGTCGACCGCCGTGCCACGCGACAATTACGCACAGTAATTTTGCGTGATCCCTGTCTTGCGGTGGCGGGACACCCCGCCTATGATTCCTGATGAACATGATTTCCCCTGAGGCGGCTGCCAACAGCAAGCGCGCCTGGCTGAAGATTCTGGCACGCTACAAGAAGCCGGATAGGCGCCGCAGCGCGCTCGAACTCGCCATCACCCTTATTCCCTTCGTCACGCTCTGGGCGCTCTCTTCGGCCGCCTACTCCTACGGTCATTGGTGGGGTCTGGTCCTCATTCTTCCGGCGGCCGGGTTTCTGGTGCGCATCTTCATGATCCAGCACGACTGCGGCCATGGTTCCTTCTTCGCCAATCGTTATGCCGACGACTGGATCGGCCGCGCGCTCGGCATCCTGACGCTGACGCCCTACGACTGCTGGCGGCGCGCCCACGCGACCCATCATGCCAGCGCTGGCAATCTTGACGAGCGCGGCATGGGCGACATCAGGACGTTGACCGTTGCCGAATACCGGCAATTGTCATGGCGGGGCCGTCTCGCCTACCGTCTCTATCGTCACCCGCTGGTGATGTTCGGGCTGGGACCGATCTGGCTGTTCATCTTCGAGCAAAGGCTGCCTGTCGGCATGATGCGTGGCGGCCTGACGCCTTGGGTGTCGTCAATGACCACCAATCTTGGCATCGCGGTTGCGGCGGCTATCCTCATCTGGTTCGTCGGCCCCGGCGCGTTCCTGGTTGTCCATCTCCCGATCGTCATCCTTGCCGGTTCGGCGGGCATCTGGCTGTTCTACGTCCAGCACCAGTTCGAGGAGACGGAATGGGCAAAGGATGCGGACTGGGAATTCCAACACGCCGCCTTGCACGGATCGTCCTACTACGACCTGCCGCCGGTGCTGAACTGGTTCACCGGAAATATCGGCGTCCACCACGTCCACCACCTCTCCGCCAAGGTGCCGGGCTACCGGTTGCAGGAAGTGCTGCGGGATTATCCGGAACTGCGCGGCATCGGTCGCGTCACGCTGCTCGACAGCCTGCGCTGCGTCAAACTGGCGTTGTGGGACGAGAACCGCCGCAAGCTGGTGTCGTTCCGCGAGGCGCTGGCGGCATAAAGAGACCGCCGCACCATACGGCGCGGCGGCATTTGGCAAATCCTGGATTTGTCTTGACGCAATTCCGGACGGAAAACCTTTCACCCTTTTCCTGGAATTGCCCGGCGGGTCAGGCCGCCTGACGCTCTTCGCGCATCAGGATCTCGCCATGGCGGATCTCGGTGCCCAGCACCTTCAGGCATTCGCGGATGAAATTGGACAGGCCCGGCCAGCCCTTGGCTGAAACAAGATTGCCGTCGACATGGGCGCCGGTCGGCGCGACGTCGATGTAGATGCCGCCGGCCAGCGTCACCTCCGGCTCGCAATAGTGAAGCGCTGCGACTTCCCGGCCCCGCACCACGCCGTCGACGGCGATCAGGATCTGCACGCCGTGGCAGATGGTGAAGATCGGCTTGCCGGCCTCATGGAAATGCCGCACCAGCCCCTGCACCCGCTTGTCGATGCGGATGTATTCCGGCCCGCGCCCGCCCGCCGCATACACGGCATCATAGTCGTCCGGCTTCACCTCGGCGAAGGTCTTGTTGAGGATGTAGTCGTGGCCGAGCTTTTCCGTATAGGTCTGGTGGCCTTCGAAGTCGTGCAGCGACGTCTTCAGGATGTCGCCGGCCTTCTTGTCGGGGCACACGACATGCACCGTATGGCCAACGGCATGCATGGCCTGTTCAAAGACGAAAATCTCGTACTCCTCGCTGAACTCGCCAACGAGCATCAATATCTTCTTGCCAGCCATTCCCGGTTCCTCCCTTGTGGCCACATTTATTTCGGATGATGAAATAATGGACCTATCCTAAGGGCAGGAAGGCGAAAGGGAAAGCACAAATCCCCCGTTGGTAAGACCAGTTCCCGTCGGCCGGGGATGGCATCGCCATAGATCGCTTCAAAACAGGCGAAATTAGCAACACTGGTTCGACCAGAACTCCTTCAGGCCACCGCCTTGATCATGTCCGCCGCCTTTTCGGCGATCATGATGGTCGGTGCATTGGTGTTGCCGCCGATCAGCGTCGGCATCACCGAGGCGTCGACCACCCGCAAGGCCCGTATGCCGCGCACGCGGAGCTGCGGATCGACCACCGCCATGTCGTCGATGCCCATCTTGCAGGTGCCCGCCGGGTGATAGATCGTATCGGCGCGGGCTCGGATATGGGTCATCAGCTCGGCATCACTCGATACGCCGGCGGTGTAGATTTCCTTGGCGCGGTATTTGGCCAGCGCCGGCGCCTCCAATATGCCGCGCATCATTCTGACACCCCTGAGCAACAGTTCGGCGTCGCGTTTGTCGGACAGAAAACGCGGATCGATTCGCGGTGGCGCCAGCGGGTCGCGCGCCGACAGCCCGACCTCGCCGCGCGAATGCGGCCGCAGCACGCAGACGTGGCAGGAAAAACCATAACCCATATGCAGTTTGCGGCCATGATCATCGACGATGGCGATGCAGAAATGCAGTTGCAGATCGGGACGGTGGATCGCCGGGTCGGATTTGAGGAAGGCGCCGCCCTCCGCGTAGGGCGTGGCGATCATGCCGCCGCCATCCCTGCGCCAGCGCCGCAGATGCCGCAGCAGTCCAGGCAGACCGCGCAGGCCAATGCCCATCATGTCGGTATACTTCGATTTCCAGCCCATGATGAAATCAAGATGGTCCTGCAGGTTCTTGCCGACGCCGGGCAGTTCATGGACGATCGGAATTCCGTGGGCTGCAAGCTCGACAGCCGGGCCGATCCCGGACAGCATCAAGAGCTGCGGCGAGCCGAAGGCACCGGCGCAGACGATGACCTCGCGCCTGGCTTTCGCAACGGCTTCATTCTTGCCAGCGCGATAACGCACGCCGGCAGCCCGCTTGCCTTCAAGGACGATACCCGTGGCGTGCGCTCCGGTGACAACGGTGAGGTTTGGCCGGCTCATGGCCGGGTGTAGATAGGCGGCGGCAGCCGAACAGCGCTCGCCATTGCGGCGTTCGCCCCAGAATTGCGTGACCTGATAAAGTCCGGCCCCTTCCTGTTCGACGCCGTTGAAATCATCGTTGCGCCGGACCTGGTTTTCGCCACAGGCCTCGACAAAGGCCTTGGAGAGCGCACGCGGCTCCTGCTGCTCGGCGACCCGCAATGGTCCCTCGCCACCGTGCAAGGCATCCGCACCACGCTGATTGCCTTCCGCACGCCGGAAATAAGGCAGCACCTCGCCCCATGACCAGCCGTCACAGCCGAGATTGGCCCATTCGTCATAGTCGCTGCGGTGCCCGCGTGTGTAGAGCATGGCATTGATGGCGCTCGAGCCACCCAGCGCCTTGCCGCGCGGCTGGTACCCCTTGCGGCCGCCAAGCTCTGGCTGCGGCACCGTCTCGAAGGCCCAGTTGTTGATCTTCGGCCGGCCCGGCAACAACGCTATGACGCCTGCCGGCGCGCGGATGAGCAGGTTTGTACCCTCGCCGCCGGCTTCGATCAGGCATACCTTTTTCGATGGATCTTCGGAGAGCCGCGCGGCAAGCGTGCAGCCGGCGGACCCGCCACCGGCAATGACATAGTCGAAATCCATGATCTCCTCCCGGACACCCGGCGGATGTTTCCGTCCGGATGGCCAAGAGAAGGCCCTATCAGAGGCGTTGTAAAGGCACGCGGAATTACCGCTGCGTCAGCTGACGCGAACGCGCCGCCAGGAATACTTTGGTCCCCTGGGCTCCGGCATGGCAGTTGGCTGGTAGTAGAGCCCCAACCCGCCGGTGCGGCCCTCTTCCAGCCGTTTCAACAGCACCGGGTTAGATATCTCGAATTCGTCGAAGCCGAGCCGCAGCATATGCGGCAACTGGTCGACCAGCACCTGGCCGGTGGCGCGCACCGCACCCTCGAAATGATAGCGGCTGCGCAGCAATTCGCCCTTGGAGAAGGAACGGCCATCGCTGAAGGCCGGGAAGGCCAGCGCCACCAGCGACAATTGGTCTAGCAGATCAGCGATCTTCTCGAGCTGGTCGCCGGGCTGCAGCGCGACACCGAGCCGCTCCCTGGCGGACCGGCGCACCTCCGGGTCGAGAGCGAGGAACGCCTGCAGCGGCAGGATGAAGCGGCCATTGCCGGACAGCGCGTCCGCGCCTTCGGCATGAGCCCACTCGTCCTCGCGAAAACCCGTCGGGGTCCAGAGGCGGGTCTCCGGTGTGGTCGGTTCGGTCATCAAAAATTCCTAAAGCCCAAAGAATCCCAGGATGTTGAAATTCAGGTCAGGCCGAGACGAAAATGGTGGCTTCCGAGAACCGGAGCGGAGCGTACCAAAGTACGTGAGCACCGGAAGCGCAGGAAGCCGCCATTTGCAGGCCGGCATCACCTGAATATCACATACCCTAGAGCGATGCGTCGGTCAGCGACTTTTCCAGTCCCGACAGGTGAATGCCGCACTCGGTCTTGGCATGACCGGCCCAGCGGCCGCTGCGCGCGTCCTCGCCGGGCTGCACCGGCTGCGTGCACGGGAAGCAGCCGATCGACAGATAGCCATAGGCGACCAGCGGATTTTCGCGCAGCGCATGCGCGCGCATGTAGTCCGCCTGGTCCGATGTCGTCCAGTGCGCCAGCGGATTGATCCGGATGCGCGGGCCGACCGCCTCGAACACAGGAAGCCTTGCCCGGGTCGAGGCCTGGAAGCGCTTGCGGCCAGTGAACCAGGCGCGGAAAGGTGCAACGCCACGCGCCAGCGGCTCGACCTTGCGCACGTCGCAGCAGGCGTCGGTATTGCTCTGGTGCAGATTGCCCGTCGGGTCGATCCGTTCGAGCGCTGCTTCTTCGGGCTTGATCACCCGGATGTTGGGCAGCCCGAAATCGGCGGCAAGCGCGTCGCGATAGCTGAGCGTCTCCTCGAAATGCTTGCCGGTGTCGAGGAAGATGACCGGCAGCGTCCGGTCGATCTTGGAGATCATGTGCAGCAGCACGGCCGAATCCGCGCCGAATGACGACACCGCGGCGATCTCGTCGTGGAACAGTTCGCGGGCCGAGCGTTCGATGATCTCTAGCGGGGTCAGATGGCCATAAAGCGCATCGAGCCCCGCCGCTTTCGCAGCTATGCCGTCATCGACGACGTCGACGATCTGGTCAAGCGGCCTTGGCTTCGCCAGCATAGAGCGCCTCCTTGAACGGCGCGGGACCGACTCGGCGGTAGGCGTCGATGAATTTTTCTTGTGGGTTGAGCCGAAGGCCGAGATAGGTCTCGACGATCTGCTCGATGGCGTCGGTGATCTCTTCCGAGCTGAAGCCGCGACCGATGATCTCGCCGACCGAAGTATTCTCGTCGGCCGAGCCGCCCAGCGTCACCTGATAGAGCTCGGAGCCCTTCTTCTCGACGCCGAGGATGCCGATATGGCCGACATGGTGATGGCCGCAGGCATTGATGCAGCCGGAGATCTTCAGCTTCAGTTCGCCGATCTCGCGCTGCCGCTCCAGCGAGGCGAAGCGGCGCGAGATTTCCTGCGCGATCGGGATCGAGCGCGCCGTCGCCAGCGCGCAATAGTCGAGGCCCGGGCAAGCGATGATGTCCGATATCAGGTTGGAATTGGCCGTCGCCAGCCCGATGTCGACCAGTGCGTCATGGACCGCCTTGAGATCGGCGCGCGCCACATGCGGCAGGATCAGGTTCTGCTCATGGCTGACACGAAGCTCGTCGAAGGCGTATTTCTCGGCGATGTCGGCGACTGCTTCCATCTGGCTGTCGGAGGCATCGCCCGGCACCTCGCCGATGCCCTTCAGCGAAATGGTCACCGCCGCATAGTCGGGATGGCGGTGCGTCACCACGTTCTGGTCGAGCCAATCGGAAAAGCTCTTCGAATCGAGGCGCGCCAGCTTAACCGCTGCGTCGCCGTCCGGCCGGTCATTGAGCGCCGGAGGCGCGAAATAGGCCTGGATGGCGCGGATATCGGCATCCGGCAATTTCAGCTCGGCGTCCTTCAGTTCCTGCCACTCGGCCTCGACCTGGCGGGTGATTTCCTCGACGCCGGTCTCGTGGACAAGGATCTTGATGCGCGCCTTGTACTTGTTGTCACGGCGGCCATAGAGGTTGTAAACGCGCAGGATCGCCGTGCAGTAGGACAGAAGGTCGGCTTCCGGCAGGAAGTCCCGGATCTTCCTGGCCACCATCGGCGTGCGGCCCTGGCCGCCGCCGATATACACGGCGAAGCCGAGTTCGCCGGCGGCGTTCTTCTTCAGGTGCAGGCCGATGTCGTGGGTCTGGATGGCGGCGCGGTCACGTTCGGCACCTGTCACCGCGATCTTGAACTTGCGCGGCAGGAACGAGAATTCCGGATGCACCGACGACCACTGGCGCAGGATTTCCGCATAGGGGCGCGGATCGGCGACCTCGTCAGCGGCGGCACCGGCGAAATGGTCGGCGGTGACATTGCGGATGCAGTTGCCGCTGGTCTGGATGGCATGCATCTCGACGCTTGCCAGATCCGCCAGGATCGCCGGGATGTCAGACAGCGCTGGCCAGTTGAACTGGATGTTCTGGCGCGTGGTGAAATGGCCGTAGCCCTTGTCGTATTTGCGGGCGATGTGGCCGAGCATGCGCAACTGCTTGCCGTTCAGCGTGCCATAGGGCACCGCGATGCGCAGCATGTAGGCGTGCAGCTGAAGATAGACGCCGTTCATCAGCCTCAGCGGCCGGAACTGGTCCTCGGTGATCTCGCCGGCAAGGCGGCGCTGGACCTGGTCGCTGAACTCGGCGACGCGGGCCTGGACAAAATCGTGGTCGAACTCATCGTAACGGTACATGCTTCGTCTTTCAGGGCGCGTCCGCCCATGCCTGGTGTCTTGTTAAGCTGCCCGAGTCGCCTGCTTGGCAGCCTGCTTGCCGAGATCGTTGCGGATGGTCGGGCCGGCGGCGCGAATCTTCTCGCGCAACCGCACCGGCTCGACGATGCCGTTAACGACATCGGCGTCGATCAAATTGACGTCGACCACTTCGTTGTCTGCATAGGCCTTGGCGCCGATCGCCTCCAGCCGATCCTCGGCCGCCTTGTCGTGCGCGAGGTCGGCATGGTCTACCGTCTCGGCCCAGCCGCCATCGGCATACCAGACGGCAATGCCATCACTAAGGCGGTTGGCGGTCAGTATCTTCATTGCTGAACTCCCTCAGTGGCAGCTGCGGACACGCCTGCATGCCTGTGAGCCGCAAGCGGCTCGGACCGTTCAAAGTTGGCGCCGGCAACCGCATCGCCGATGATGGTCATGACCGGGCCGGAAAGATCGGCACGCGCTTCCAGCGACGGCAGGTCGGCAAGCGTGCCGTGGAAGCGGCGGCGATTGGCGAGGCTGGCATTTTCGACCACGGCCACCGCCGTGTCGGGCGACAGACCGGCCTCGATCAGCCGGCCGGCAACCTCGGCCGCCACCGAGCGGCCCATATAGACGGCGACGGTCGCGCCCGAAATGGCAAGCTTGGCCCAGTCGGGCAGCGAATTGCCCTTGAGGTCATGGCCGGTCGTGAACACCATCGACGAGGAAACGCCGCGCAAGGTCAGCGGCAATTCGAAATCGGCGGCGGCGGCGAAGGCTGCGGTAACACCCGGAACCACCTCATAGGCGATGCCGGCATCACGCAGTGCCGCCATCTCCTCGCCGGCCCGACCGAACACCAGTGGATCGCCCGACTTCAGCCGCACGACACGCTTGCCTTGGCGCCCAAGCTCGACCAGCAGCGCATTGATCTCGGCCTGGCTCTTGGTGTGGCAGCCCTTGCGTTTGCCGACCGGCAGGCGCTCGGCATCGCGACGTCCCATGGCAACGACTGCTTCCGGTACCAGCGCGTCATGGACAATGACATCGGCTTCCATCAGCAGGCGGTGGGCGCGCAAGGTCAAAAGATCCTCGGCTCCCGGACCGGCACCGACGAGCGCGATATGGCCCGAAGGTGGCGTGTTTGAAAGCAGAAGATCGACGGCGGCGTCATGCGCCTGCGACAGCTGGCCTGCGTCCACGGCATGGGCAGGCGCGCCGCCGAAAAAGTCGCTCCAGAAGCGGCGACGGGCGTTGCCTTTCGGCAGCAGTTTCTCGGCAGCACCGCGAAACGACGCGGCAAGCGTTGCCAGCGGCCCAAGCGACGGCGACAGCAGCTGGTCGATGCGGCTGCGCAGCATCTGGGCAAGCACCGGGCCTGCCCCTTCCGTGCCGATGGCGATGGCAACCGGCGCGCGGTTGACCAGCGCCGGGGTGAAGAAATCGCAGAGCTCCGGCCGGTCGACGGCATTGACCGGGATCCCCAGACGGCGCGCGTCCGCGGCCACGCGGCGGTCGAGTTCGTCGTCGCCGCTGGCCGCAAACACCATGACCGCGCCTTCGAGCTGCGACACGTCGTACGTGGCGGCCACATGGTTCGCGCCAGCCTGAGCGATGAAGGCCAACAGGTCGGGCTCGACGTGTTCCGCAATGATGCGCAGGGCCGCGCTCGACTGCCCGATCAGCCGCGCCTTGGCCAGCGCCTCGTCGCCGCCGCCGACGATGGCCACGGTTTGCCCCTCGACCCGCAGGAAGACGGGGAAGGCATTGAGCTTGGGAACAGTGTGCGGCATGGACGCGAGCGTAATCCTGAACGGGCCTGCAGTTCTACGCGCGGGCGCGAAAAACCAGAAGGAACGCACTCGCGCATCGCTTGGCGGGATGCAATCGCTTTTCTGAAAGCCTGTCGGCCAAGAGAATAATATTCCTCGTTGGCACATGGGGCGGATTCAAGCTGCTGCCGCAGGCCTTCATTTGCGCCTCTTTTAGCGCCCGACGGAAAATATCGCAAAACAGTTTTTTCTAAATTCTACCAATTTGGTAGATTAAAGCCACCCTTACCAAAACCCATGTAGGGCAGCAAAATCGCTGCCCTTTTCGATCAGGTGGTGACTTGATCTGCGTGAATTCTGACGGCTATTTGTTTTCTGCGCCTCTCGCCGTCGATTTCGCGCGCTTGCGGGTTGCATCGTCGACACCCCTTCCACCATATTGCAAACAGGCGGCGGCTTCGGGCGGCGCACATCCTACATTTCTGGTTTGAAAGGCGCTCCATAGACAATGCCGCATGACACGCCCCTTATCGCCACCATCGTCGCCGGTCTGGGGCTGGCTTTCGTCTTCGGGGCTCTCGCCAACCGCTTCCGCATTCCGCCACTGGTCGGCTATCTCGTAGCCGGCGTGCTGGTCGGGCCGAACACGCCCGGCTTCGTCGCCGATGCCGGCCTTGCCAATGAACTCGCCGAAATCGGCGTCATCCTGCTGATGTTCGGCGTCGGCCTGCACTTCTCGCTGAAGGATTTGCTGTCGGTGCGCGCCATCGCCGTGCCCGGCGCCATCGTCCAGATCGGCTTTGCCACCGCGCTCGGCGCCGGGCTGTCCTGGATGCTCGGCTGGTCGATGGGCGCGGGCCTGGTTTTCGGCCTGGCGCTTTCGGTCGCCTCGACCGTTGTTCTGCTGCGCGCCTTGCAGGAGCGGCGGATGATCGAGACCGAGCGCGGCCGCATCGCCGTCGGCTGGCTGATCGTCGAGGATCTGGCCATGGTGCTGGCGCTGGTGCTGCTGCCGGCCCTTGCCGGCGTGCTCGGCGGCCAGGAGCAGGCGGACACCCATGTGAGCGGCGTGCTGTCGCTGCCGGCCAGCTACGGCATCTGGGGCGTCGTTGGCATCACGCTGGCCAAGGTCGCCGCCTTCGTCGTCGTCATGCTTGTCGTCGGCCGCCGGGTCATCCCCTGGATCCTCCACTATGTCGCCCACACCGGCTCGCGCGAACTGTTCCGGCTCGCCGTGCTGGCCATTGCGCTTGGCGTCGCCTTTGGCGCGGCCAAGCTGTTCGGGGTTTCGCTGGCGCTGGGCGCCTTCTTTGCCGGCATGATCATGAGCGAGTCGGAGCTCAGCCATCGCGCCGCCGAGGAATCGCTGCCGCTGCGCGATGCCTTTTCCGTGCTGTTCTTCGTTTCGGTTGGCATGCTGTTCGATCCGTTCAGCCTGATCAGCAATGGCTGGCCGATCCTGGCGACGCTCGCCATCATCGTCATCGGCAAATCGCTGGCGGCATTCGTCATCGTCATTGCCTTCGGCTATCCGCTGGCCACGGCGCTGATGATTTCGGCAAGCCTGGCCCAGATCGGCGAATTTTCCTTCATCCTGGCCGAACTCGGTGTCGGGCTGAAACTATTGCCCGAACAAGGCCGCGACCTGATCCTGGCAGGCGCCATCCTGTCGATCGTCCTTAACCCGCTGATGTTCCTGGCCATCGACTGGATGAAACCGTGGCTTGAAGCCCGCGCCGCCAAGACGGCGCCACCAGTCGAGGCAAAGCCGCTCGGTCCGGCGACGGAACCCGGCCAGGTGGCCTCGGTCGCGGCGACGACCAACAGGGAAGACGGGCCGCCGCCCAGGACAATTCTCACCAACCACGCCATCCTGATCGGCTATGGCCGTGTCGGCAGCCTCGTCGGCGCGGCGCTGAAAGAGGCCGCCCTGCCCTTCCTCGTCATCGAAGATGCCGACAAGACGCTGGCCAGGCTGAAGGCCGACGGCATCGAGACCGTATCCGGCAATGCGGCGAATGCCGAAGTGTTCGCCGCCGCCAATCCTGAAGGCGCTAGGCGGCTGATCCTGGCCATCCCCAATGCCTTCGAGGCCGGCCAGATCGTGCTGCGGGCGCGGGCCGCCAACCCCGGCATCAACGTCATCGCCCGCGCCCATTCCGACGCCGAGGTCGAGCATCTCAAGGGGCTCGGCGCCGACACGGTCATCATGGGCGAGCGCGAGATCGCCCGCGGCATCGTCGAAGAGGTGCTTGGGCACAAGCCACCCGAGGCCTCTGAACCGTCCGCTGCCTGAGCCGATCCAGAACGATCACGGGTCGCCACTGGCCGATGGCCGGCGACAGATTGCATCGTCGATCTCAACCGTCCGCCCTCAATCGAATTGATCACGCAACGAATGCTGAGCCGCCATTCTGCGCAACGCTGCTGAGATACTGTGCAGGCGGCTTGCCTAGCGCCTTCTTGAACATGGTGATGAAGGCCGTCACGGACTCGTAGCCGAGATCTGCCGAGACCTGCTGCACGCTCGCGCCAGAGGCCAGTTCCCGTATCGCGACGATCAGATGCAGTTGCTGCCGCCAGCGTCCGAAGCTCAGGCCCGTCTCTCTCACCACCAGGCGAGCCAGGCTGCTCTCGCTGAGAGCGACACGCCTGGCCCATTCGGCCAGATTGCTGCGGTCGGCAGGATTCTCGGCCAAGGCATCGACGATCCGCCTCAAGCGCGGCTCTGACGATATCGGCATATGCAGCTGCTGGACAGACATGCGCGGCAGCTCGCTGAGCAGAACCGTCGTCAGCACGGCCTTCCGTGAATCGTCGTCCTGCCCGTGATCGGCCAGCTCGACGATCAGTTCGCGCAGCAGCGGCGAGATCGACAGCGTGCAGCACCGGTCTGGCAGATCGGCGGCTCCCGGCTCGATGTACACGAAGAAAATCCGGGCGTTGGCGGTGGCGATGTTGCTGTGCTCCATATCGCCGGGGATCCACACGCCGCAATGCGGCGGCACCATCCACAGGCCGCTGGGGACACGGCAGGTGACACCACCACCGAGCGCGAAGACAAGTTGGCCTTTGCGGTGCCAATGGGAAGGGACCTCGGCTCTGGTCTCGGTGACATCAACGCGCACGGCAATCGCCGGCTCGGAAAGCGCATCCACATCGAAATCGAGCCAGGGGTAGCGGAGAGGCTGTCTCATGATTGACTGTTTTTAGCGATTGATTGCGCTGATATCTAAATTATTCAAGTGGGAAAGTCGATAGGTTCCGGCTTGTGAATGAGCACGTCTGAGGCGCGCTGCGGGGTTCTTCGATCGGCCGCGTCTGCCAACCGGCAAGACCAAGGCATAGGCAGCCGCCCCCGAAAGGCTATGCGTCCACCACGCAGCAATGAGGTATGAACTATGCTCGCCCTGGTCATCTCTCCAGATAGCGCCTCCCGGCTGAAACTCTCTGAGCTCGACGAGCCTCAACCGGCCTCGAACGAGGCGCTTGTCTCGGTCCACGCAACTTCGTTGAACCGGGGTGAACTGCGCCTGCTCGCCATACGTCCAGCCGGCTGGATACCCGGCCAGGACATCGCCGGGGTTGTCGAACGCTCGGCAGCCGATGGCTCCGGGCCAGCCGCGGGCGCCCGGGTTGCGGCTTTGGTCGACCAGGCCGGCTGGGCCGAACGCGTCGCCGTTTCAACCGACCGTCTCGCCGTCCTGCCGGATGACGTCAGCTTCGTCTCCGCCGCCACGCTTCCGGTGGCGGGCACAACGGCGCTCAGGACCCTGCGCCATGGGGGTGACCTGGCCGGCCAGCAGGTCCTGATCACCGGCGCAAGCGGTGCGGTCGGTCGTTTCCAGGTCCAGATCGCCCGCGAACAGGGCGCGTTCGTGACCGCGGTCGCAGCCTCCCGGCACGACGAGGATCTCCGCAACCTTGGAGCCGGGCAGGTGGTCGAGTCGATCGAGCGGGCTGAAGGGCTGTTTTCGCTGATCACCGAATCAGTCGGCGGCGAGAGCCTCGCACACGCGATCGAACGCCTCGCATCCGGCGGGACCATCGTCATGTTCGGCTCCAGCAGCGGCGAACTCACGCCCATTGGATTTCGCCAGTTCGTTCCGGGTCACGAGGGGGCGAGGCTTCAGACTTTCGCCTACTACACTTCCGGCTCAGGCATTGGCGCGGATATCGCCTCGCTGCTCGCCATGGTCGCGGCGGGTCGGCTCGAAACGCGCGTGGTCTTGACCGTCCCGTGGACAGACGTCGCCCAAGCCCTCGACGCACTGCGACAGCGCAGCATCAGCGGCAAGGCTGTTCTCACCATAACCGGATGAGTTGGAGCAATTCCAGGAAAAGTGTGAAGCGGTTTTCCGTCCGAAATGGCATCAAAACAAAGAAATCGACCCGCTCACACGTGCTGACCGCCATTGATGTGGATTTCCGAGCCGGTCACGTAGGACGCCTGCTGCGAGCACAGGAAGAAGATGATGTCGGCGACCTCAGCCGTGGTGCCAAGGCGCCTGAGCGGGATCGTCTCGACGATCTTGTCCGTGCCCGGCGACAGGATCGCGGTGTCGATCTCGCCCGGCGCAATGGCGTTGACGCGAATGCCGTGCGGGCCGAAATCATGCGCCATCTCGCGCGTCAGTGAGCCGAGAGCCGCCTTCGAGGTCGCATAGGCGGTGCCGGCGAAGGGATGCACGCGCGTGCCGGCGATCGAGGTGACGTTGACGATCGAGCCCTTGGCCGCCGCCAATTCCTTGAACAGCCCGCGCGCCAGCATGATCGGCGCGAAGAAATTGACCTGGAACACGTCGCGCCAGACATGCATTGGCGTGTCGATCGAGTCCATCCGGCTGTTGCCGTCCTTGAGCTTCGGCGAAATGCCGGCATTGTTGACCAACGCATGCAGCTGGCCGCCATGCGACTCCAGCCGGTGGCGGATTTCCGACACCGCGATGCCGACATCTTCCTGGTCGGCGAGATCGACCTTGATGTGGTCTTCCGGCCCGGCCGGCCACGGGCAATCCTCGGCAAAAGCCTGCCTCGAACAGGTGATGACGCGCCAGCCCTCGCGCGAAAAGCGCTTGACCGTGGCGTGGCCGATGCCGCGGCTGGCGCCGGTCAGCACGATGGTTTTTCTGGTGTCGAGTTCAGCCATGTCACGGTCTCCGGACCGGAGATGTAGCCGAACCCTGTCGCGGAGGCGAGAGGCGAGTTGCCGCTTAGCCGCCGCCGAGAATGTCTAGGATCGAGGTCTGCTTCTTCTTCAGCGGACCGCCGACATTGCCGGGGGGCACCGGATGCTTGATCGATGCGGTGGCGCCCTCGTCCTCCGGCATGGCAAGGCCATCGGCATCGACGGTCTGGGCGGGACGCACGGCGCGGACCGGGGTTGGCGGCGGCGCGACCGGCGCAGCAGCCTGCGCGGCCGGCGCCTGCTGGCCAACGGACGCGGGCGGAACCGGCGCCGGCTGGCTGTTGTTTGCCGAAGGTATCTCGTCGGGCACGATCGTGTCGGCGGGGGTCGACTTCCAGGTGCCGGGCAGCGGCCGCACCGGCACGCCCTCATGCGCGGCGACCATGAATTCGTGCCAGGCCTGCGCCGGCAGCGCGCCGCCGGTGACCTTCTTCATCGGGCTGCCGTCGTCATTGCCGAACCAGACGCCGGTGGTGAGATTGGCGGTGTAGCCGACGAACCACGCGTCACGCGAATTCTGGCTGGTGCCGGTCTTGCCGGCCGACGGCCAAGCAAAAGCCGCCTTCCTGGCGGTGCCAGTCTCGACTGTGCCGGTCATCATCGAGTTCATCATGCCGACGATCTCGGTTTTGACGACGCGCGGCGCGCTGCCGCCGCCGCTGTCGTAAAGCACCTTGCCGTCTGTGGTCGTGACGCGGCGGATGAAATGAATGTCGGGCTTGTAGCCGCCATTGGCGAAGGGCACGTAGGCCGATGTCAGTTCCAACGGCGTCACCTCCGAGGTGCCGAGCGCGATCGAGGTGTTGGACTGCAGCTCGGACTGGATGCCCATGCGGTGCGCCGCCTCGACGACGGCGTTCGGCCCGACCTCCATGGTCAGCTGGGCGGCGACCGAATTCAGCGATTTCGCCAGCGCGGTGGCCAGCGTCACCTTGCCGAAATACTTGCCGCCGTAATTGTCGGGCGTCCAATTACCGATCTTGATCGGCGCATCGTTGCGCACGCTGTCGGGCGTGCGCCCGGCCTCAAGGGCGGCCATGTAGACGAATGGCTTGAACGCCGAGCCCGGCTGGCGGCGTGCTTCCGAGGCGCGATCGAACTGGCTGGTCGAATAGTCGTAGCCACCGACCATGGCGCGCACGGCGCCGGAATCGTCGATCGACACCAGGGCGCCCTGCGTGACGTTGAGCTTCTTGCCGCTGTCGTCGATCAACTTGCGGATCGACTGTTCGGCGAGTTTCTGCAGCGTCAGGTCGACTGTGCTGTCGACGATGATGTCACCGCGCACGTCGCCGATCAGGTCAGGCAATTCTTCCATGATGGTGTCGGCCACGTAATTTTCCGAGCCGGTCCAGTACGACGGCGCGCGCGTCGCCGGCGCACTCATCGCGGAAGTCAGCTCCTTGGCGCTGATCTTGCCCTCGTCGCGCATGGCGGCAAGCACGAGCTGCGAGCGCTCCTCGGCGGCCTTCGGATCGCGCGCCGGCGACAGCCGCGACGGCGCCTTCAACAGGCCGGCAAGCAATGCGGCTTCCGACAGGGTGACGTCGCGCGCGCTCTTGCCGAAATAGCGGCGCGAGGCCGCCTCGACGCCGTAGGCGCCGGAACCGAAATAGACCCGGTTGAGGTACATTTCCAGGATCTGGTCCTTGGTGTGCTTGTGCTCGAGCCACAGCGCCAGCAGCACTTCCTGCACCTTGCGCTCCAGCGTGCGGTCTGGCGTCAGGAACAGGTTCTTGGCCAATTGCTGGGTCAGCGTCGAACCGCCCTGCGAGAAATGCCCACCAAGCAGATTGGTCACCATCGCGCGCGACAGGCCGATCGGGTCGATGCCGAAATGCGAGTAGAAGCGGCGGTCCTCGATGGCGATGACGGCCTCGGGGATATAGGGCGACATTTCGTGCAGGCCGACGGCCTCGCCCCCGCTCATGCCGCGATTGGCGAGCAGTTGGTTGTCGACTGAGACGATCTTGATGTTGGGGGCGCGGTCGGGGATCGACCAGGTTGTCGCCGCCGGCATTTTGGCGCCGTAGTAGATGACGATACCGGCCGCCGCGATGCCGCCCCAGATGGCGAGCACGAAGCACCAGTAGAACAGCCGGCCGAGCACGCCGAACAGGCCGCGCCGGCTTCTGCCGCGCCCGCCGCGCGACGATTTTCCCTTGGCCGGCTTGCGTTTTGCGGAGGCTTTGCGGTTGCTCGGCACGACGCGATCCTCCTCGTTCACCGAAAGACCCGCCGAGGATTTCGCCTGCGGCGGTCCCTCGAAACTGGGTTCGATGCGACTGTCTCTGCGGTTCGCCATGCGCTGTGCTTGATATCCCCGATGCCTATGGCGTTCGGGTTGAAGAGTAGATGCGGCGGTTTAAAGGCGGGTTAAGTCGGGAAAAATCGAAGCAATATGGATTCAATTGCTTGCGGATCGGCCGGAACGGCATATCAGCGCGGCCCGTTTACGCAACAAGGCGACGGCGGTCGGCGTCGGTCCGATGCCATCAATTCTGCTGGATCGAGATGCCCTTGTCGTCGATCTTGAGCTCGACGCCCTTCGGTTTGGTCTGCTCGCGATAGACATAGATGCCGAGCGCGATGACCACGACGACGAGCGCGCCAATGACGAGATAGAGCGTATTCTGTTTCATGGCGCGCTCTTTCGGTTGTCGAGCGTCAAGCTCGTTTCAGGACCTTGACCAGCACCAAAAGGATGATGGCGCCGATCGTGGCGTGGATGATTGCCGCGAGAACGCCGCCGCCGATGGAGAAGCCGATCCGCGGGAACAGCCAGCCGGCGATGAACGCGCCGACAATGCCGACGATGATGTTGCCGATCAGGCCGAAGCCGAAGCCGGACACGATGAGACCGGCGAGCCAACCGGCGATGGCACCAATGATGATGAAGACGAGCAGGCTTTCGACACCCATGACGATTTCCTCCGAGCAAGAGGCGAGCGCGGAGCGGAAAGCTCCGAATCGGCCTCGATATCAACGGTTTCAGGCTATTCGAAAGCAGCCAGCCCCGCCAGCGGCGCGCTCATTGGTCGTCATCGTCGCTTGCGGCAGGCCGCCAACTGGTCGGCTCGACCTTCTTTTGCGTATGACTGTCGGTGTAGACCCACCAGCCGTCGTCGCGATATTGCGCGATGGATTCGTTGATGACGCCGTCGCCGTCCTTCCAGGTGACGGAGACCTTTGAACCGTCGGTCGGCGCGGTCGCTATCGGCTTTCTGTCCGCCATGTCGTCCCCCCTTTGAACAGACCAGACTCAGCCGACACAACGCGGCGCCCTGCATCTGGTTCCAAACGGGTCACCGGCAGCAGGGCCTAACCAAGGTCATCAGCTGTGGGCGAAGATATCCTCTTCGTCCCAGCCCATGAGGTCGAGTTTGGCACGCGTCGGCAGGAAGCGGAAGCAGGCATCGGCCTCCTTGGTGCGCCCGTCTCGCGCCAGGCGCCCGGCCAGCACATCGCGCAAACGGTGCAAATAGAGCACATCGGAAGCAGCGTATTCGAGCTGTTCGGGCGACAGCGTCTCGGCCGCCCAGTCCGACGATTGCTGCGCCTTCGACAGGCCGACGCCGAGAAGCTCGAAGCAGATGTCCTTCAACCCGTGCCGGTCGGTGTAGGTGCGGGTCAGCCGCGAGGCGATCTTGGTGCAGAACACCGGCTCGGGCATCACCCCGAACGCATTGTAAAGCACGGCAAGGTCGAAGCGGCCGTAGTGGAACAACTTGGTCACGCCGCGATTTCTCAGCAGGCTGACGAGATTAGGCGCCTTCTTCTGGCCCGGCGCGATCTGGATCACGTCGGCTGTGCCGTCGCCCGGCGAAATCTGCACCACGCACAGCCGGTCGCGATGCGGGTTGAGCCCCAGCGTCTCGGTGTCGATGGCCACCGCCCCGACATTGTAGTGCGACAGGTCGGGCAGGTCATTTTTGTGGAAACGGATGTCGGCCATTGTCTTCTCCGGTCGAGCCTGCGGCGTGCCTTGAAGCGCAAGGGACGCCGCAGCGCTTTTATCTCGTGGCCCGTCCTCGCCGCGATCCGCTGAAAAATCAACAGGAAAACTGGGGTCCCGCCGCCTCAGCGCGTCAACGCCTCCAGAATCCGCGCCCACGAACGCTGGCCCTTGTGGAAGGAGCTCAGCTCGTATTTCTCGTTGGGCGAGTGGATGCGGTCATCGTCGAGGCCGAAGCCGACCAGCAGCGATTCCATGCCGAGATAAGTCTGGAAGTCGCCAACGACGGGAATCGAGCCGCCGCCGCCCGTCGTCACCGCCGGCTTCGGCCATTCGTCGGACAGCGCGTTCTTGGCCTTGGCCAGGAACGGCGAGTCATAGGAAAGCTGGATTGCCGGCGAGCCGCCATGCGGGTGGAATTCGACCGAACAGTCGGCCGGAATGCGCTCCCTGACGAACTTCTGGAACGCAGCGCGGGTCTTCGCCGGGTCCTGCTTGTGGACGAGGCGGAACGAGACCTTTGCCGAGGCTTCCGCCGCGATCACCGTCTTGAAGCCCTTGCCGGTGTAGCCGCCGATGATGCCGTTGAACTCGGCCGTCGGCCGCGCCCACGTCAGTTCCAGCACCGAGCGGCCCTTCTCACCCGACGGGATCGACAGGCCGACGGGTCCGAGGAACATCTCGGCCGTCTCGCCAAGCGTCTCCCATGATTTCAGGATCTGCGACGGCGTTTCCTCGACGCCGTCATAGAAGCCTGGAATGGTGATGTGGCCGTCCTTGTCGTGGATATCAGCCAAAACCTTGGCCAGGATGCGGATCGGGTTGGCGGCGGCACCGCCATAGAGGCCCGAATGCAGGTCGCGATCGGCGGCCTTCACCGTGATCTCCTCACCGACCATTCCGCGCAGCCCGACGCAGATCGACGGCGTGTCGCGGTCCCACATGCTGGTATCGCAGACCAGCGCGAAATCGGCCTTCAGCTCGTCCGCATTGGCTTCGAGGAACGGTTTCAGCGACGGTGAGCCGGATTCCTCCTCGCCCTCGAACAGGATGGTGATGCGGCACGGCAAATTGCCATGCACCTGCTTCCAGGCCCGGCAAGCCTCGACGAAGGTCATCAACTGGCCCTTGTCGTCGGCCGAACCACGCCCGGTGATCACCTTGCGGCCGGGCTCGATTTCCTTGACCGCGGGCGAAAACGGATCGCTTTCCCACAATTCGATCGGATCGACCGGCTGCACGTCGTAGTGGCCGTAGAACAGCACATGCGGGGAGCCGGCTGGTCCATCATGATGCGCAACGACCATCGGGTATCCGGGCGTGTCGCGCACGCTGGCCTCGAAACCGATCAGCTTGAGCTCTGCCACCAGCCATTCCGCCGCCTTGCGGCAGTCGGCGCCATAGGCCGGATCGGTGGAGATCGACTTGATCCTGAGCAGGCCGAACAGGCGCTCAAGGCTCTGGTCGAGATTCTTGTCGAGGCGATCGAGAACGGAGGAAACTGCGGACATTTGTGAAGCCTTTCGATTCAGTGCCGGGACCGTAAAGGCAGACTGGGCGAACGAAAAGCCCGGGACGATTGGACCAAGGCGCGCAATGCCCCTCGAACGACAAAAAAAGACCGCCGTGGTGGAGGGGGAACCACGGCGGCCTTCTACTCGAAACGATGCGGCAGCCCGGAGAGGGGGGATAGGCTGCCGCAGGTGTCCGGGATAGGCGGGGGACGGGCCTTGCTCCGGACTTCGGCGAAAACTGCCGATGACGTTTATTTGGGTCTTTGAACGTGGCGATTCAAGGGCATGAAAATTACACTTTTGTAACATGGACGTGAGCAGTCCGGCCGCTGCCATTCTGTCAGGGTGTTGCCGGAACCGGTGGGTGCCGGCGCCTTTGGCATGGACCGCAGCATCGAGCCGCGCTATCCCTGCCGACATGAAAAAAGGCGATCATCTCTTCCTTATCGACGGCTCCGGTTACATCTTCCGTGCCTATCATGCACTGCCACCGCTGACCCGCAAATCCGACGGCCTGCCGGTCGGCGCCGTTTCCGGCTTCTGCAACATGCTGTGGAAGCTGATGCTGGATGCCCGCAACACCGATGTAGGCATTGTGCCGACGCATTTCGCCGTTATTTTCGATTATTCCTCGAAAACCTTCCGCAACGATCTCTACCCCGAATACAAGGCTAACCGCTCGGCGCCGCCGGAAGACTTGATCCCGCAATTCGGCCTGATCCGCCAGGCGACCAGGGCGTTCAACCTGCCTTGCATCGAGATCGAAGGCTACGAGGCCGACGACCTGATCGCCACTTATGCCAGGCTGGCCCGCGAAGCGGGCGGCGACACCACCATTATCTCCTCCGACAAGGACCTGATGCAGTTGGTCGGCGACACGGTCGGCATGTACGACCCGATGAAGGACCGCCAGATTGGCATTCCGGAAGTCATCGAGAAATGGGGTGTGCCGCCGGAAAAGATGGTCGACCTGCAGGCGCTGACCGGTGATTCCGTCGACAATGTGCCCGGCGTGCCCGGCATCGGGCCGAAGACGGCGGCGCAACTGCTGGAGCAGTTTGGCGACCTCGACGGGCTGCTGGCCCGCGCCGGCGAGATCAAGCAGGACAAAAGGCGCGAATCGATTATCGCCAATGCAGACAAAGCGCGCATTTCACGCCAGTTGGTGACGCTGAAGGCCGACGTTCCGGTGGCAGAGGGTCTGGACGACTTCATCCTGCACGCCCCGGACGGACCGAAGCTCATCGGCTTCCTCAAGACCATGGAATTCACCTCGCTGACCCGCCGCGTGGCGGAAGCAACCGGCACCGAGGCCGGCGACGTCCAGGCCGTCGCGGTGACCGTCGAGCGTGCCGACGCCGCGCATGGCCCCGATGTCGGCGCGGGAACTTCCAACGTCCGACCTGCCAAGACCGGCGGAGACGGCGCGGCAAACCAGGCCCCGGGCGCCGACAAACCCATCAGCGGCGACACCCCTTCCCTGCTCGCCGCACTGCGTTTGGAGAGCGCCGCCACCCGCAAGATCGATACGTCGGCCTATCATTGCATCCGCGATGTCGCGACCTTGAAAGCCTGGGTCGCCGAGGCAACCGAGACCGGGCTTGCCGCTTTCGACGTGAGGGCGACGTCGGCCGATCCGATGCAGGCCGAGTTGATCGGCATGTCCATTGCCACGGCGCCCGGCCGCGCCGCCTACATTCCTTTTGCCCACAAGAGCGGCAACGGTGATCTGCTCGGGGGCGGCGCGGTCGAAAACCAGATCCAGCTTCGCGAGGCGCTGGCTGTGCTGAAACCGCTGCTGGAGGACAAGTCGGTTCTCAAGATCGCCCAGAACCTGAAATACGATCTGGTCATCATGAGCCGCTACGGCATCGATGTCGCGCCTTTTGACGACACCATGCTGATCTCCTATGTGCTCGATGCCGGCACCCCTCATGGTCACGGCATGGACTCGCTTGCCGAGAAATGGCTTGGCCACACCCCTCTCCAGCTCAAGGACGTTACCGGTTCCGGCAAAAGCTCCGTCGGTTTCGAGCAGGTCGACATCGACAGGGCGACCGCTCATGCCGCCGAAGACGCCGATATGACGATGCGGCTCTGGCTGGTGCTGAAGCCGCGGCTTGCCGCCAAGGGCCTGGTGTCGGTCTATGAACGGCTGGAGCGGCCGCTGGTGCCGGTTCTGGCGCGCATGGAACAGCGCGGCATCTCCGTCGACCGGCAGATCCTGTCGCGGCTCTCGGGCGAACTGGCGCAGGGCGCCGCTCGCCTCGAAGAGGAAATCTATCAGCTCATCGGCGAGCGCATCAACATCGGCTCGCCAAAACAGCTGGGCGACATCCTGTTCGGCCGCATGGGTCTGCCCGGAGGTTCGAAAACCAAGACCGGGCAATGGTCGACCTCGGCGCAGCTTCTCGAGGACCTCGCCGCCGAAGGCCATGAACTGCCGCGCAAGATCGTCGACTGGCGCCAGCTGACCAAGCTGAAATCGACCTACACCGATGCGCTGCCGGGCTTCATCCATCCGGACACCAAGCGCGTCCACACCTCCTACGCGCTGGCAGCGACGACCACGGGCCGGCTGTCGTCATCCGATCCGAACCTGCAGAACATTCCGGTGCGCACCGCCGAAGGCCGCAAGATCAGGACCGCTTTCATCGCCGACAGGGGCAACCGGCTGGTCTCTGCCGACTACAGCCAGATCGAGCTGCGGGTGCTCGCCCATGTCGCCGAAATCCCGCAATTGCGACAGGCCTTCGCCGATGGCGCCGACATTCATGCCATCACCGCATCGGAAATGTTCAACGTGCCCGTGGAGGGCATGCCTTCGGAAGTCCGCCGTCGCGCCAAGGCGATCAATTTCGGCATCATCTATGGCATTTCCGCCTTCGGCCTCGCCAACCAGCTGTCGATCCCGCGCGAGGAAGCAAGCAACTACATCAAGAAGTATTTCGAGCGCTTCCCCGGCATCCGTGACTACATCGAGGAGACCAAGGCCTATGCTCGCGAGCACGGCTTCGTCGAAACGATCTTCGGCCGCCGCATCCATTATCCTGATATCCGATCCTCCAATCCCTCGGTCCGCGCGTTCAACGAGCGCGCATCGATCAACGCCCGCCTGCAAGGCACCGCCGCCGACATCATCCGCCGCGCCATGGTGCGCATGGACGAGGCGCTGGAGAAGGCGAAGCTGTCGGCCCGCATGCTGCTGCAGGTGCATGACGAGCTGATCTTCGAGACGGTCGAGGCGGAAGTCGAGGCGACGATCCCCGTCGTGCGTCACATCATGGAAAACGCGGCGATGCCGGCGGTGTCGATGTCGGTGCCGCTGCATGTCGACGCCCGCGCCGCCAACAACTGGGACGAGGCACATTGAAGTGAGTGAAATGCTGCCGTTTTCAACGGCCACATTCCTCTCATTCGCGCTGGCGTCGCTGTTGATCGAACTGACGCCAGGCCCCAACATGACTTACCTGGCACTGGTTTCGGCGAGCCACGGCCGCAGGGCGGGCTTCGCCACCGTGGCGGGCATCGCATCGGGTCTGGCGGCCATTGGCGGCATCGCCGCCCTGGGCGTCGCCGAAGTGATTCAGGCGTCGCCCTTGCTCTACGAGGGTCTCCGCTGGGCAGGCATTCTGTTCCTGCTTTATCTCGCTTGGGAGGGTTGGACCGCTGGAACCGATGTGGTTTCGAACAAGGGCAATCCGGGTGGGAAGTATTTCTGGCGCGGATTTGTCACCAATCTCCTCAATCCGAAGGCGGCGATCTTCTATGTCGCCGTGCTGCCGACCTTCGTCGAGGCCGGACGACCGATACTTGCGCAGACTGTCCTGCTTATCCTGACCTATGTGGCCATCGCGACAGCCATCCATGGACTGATCGTCGTGTTGGCGGGAGCGCTGCAGCCATTCCTCAACGATCCACGGCTGAAACGAACCAGCCGACGGCTGCTTTCGGCCTTGCTGGCGCTCGTTGCGTTCTGGTTCGCCTGGTCGACCGCGCGTTAGGCCGCTTCAGCCAAACACTTCGCACATATCCCGCGAAATTCGATCACCGCCTTCTTGGCGGCGAAGCCTGTCGAGCGCACCCATTCGTCCAGCCGGTGGTCGACATCGTGATCGGACATTTCGGTGACCTGCCCGCATGTGTCGCAGATGGCGAAGGCGGTCATTGAATGGCTGTGGTCATGCGGCTCGGCGCAAGCGACGAAGGAGTTGATGCTTTCGAGCCGATGCACGAAGCCGGACTTCACCAGCGTGTCGAGCGCCCGGTAGACCTGCAGCGGCGCGCGAAAGCCGCGCTCACGCAGCTGGTCGAGCAACGTGTAGGCGCTGAGCGGCCCGCTGGCGGCCTCGAGTTTCTCGAGCACGCACAGCTGGTTCTTCGTCAGTACATCCCTCGCCGCCATGATCCTGTTTCCAACCTGTCTTGCGTCGCTCGCGCATCATTTCCGCGCGCAAACGATCCCTACCCATCCAGATAGCGACGAACAGCCATTTTTGCTACTGTTTACAACATCTCTGCGCCGGAAGGCTGTCGAGAAAGCCTATCGTCGACCGGAGCGGGGTAACAGGCGGGTTGCTCTGCGATGCAACATTCAAAATACTGACAAAATCTTCGGCAAGGATTGCCGCGCTTGGGAAATTCGATCGGGCTTGGGGAAGCAATCATGATCAAATTGACGCGGCGGACGCTGCTGGTCGGCACGTCCGCGCTGACGATGGCTGGCATGGTGTCGTTCAGGACCATTGCAGCATCGCGCACTTACCATGCGCTGCTGGTCGCCTGTACCGAATATCCGAACCTGCCGCAGAGGAACTGGCTGATCGGACCGAAGAACGATGCGGGCCTGGTCCACGAATACCTGTTGAAGAACGTGCCCGACCCG
Organism: Mesorhizobium sp. P2_E6; assembly: GCF_056403835.1. Taxonomy (NCBI): domain Bacteria; kingdom Pseudomonadati; phylum Pseudomonadota; class Alphaproteobacteria; order Hyphomicrobiales; family Phyllobacteriaceae; genus Mesorhizobium; species Mesorhizobium sp. P2_E6. The sequence goes on along the minus strand of NZ_JBFUEQ010000007.1, from coordinate 87,053 downwards.
GTGCGGTTCGCGCCCGAGAATGTCACGCTGCTGGCCAAGGACGTCCCAGGCGCAAATGGCTTGCCGACCCATGCCGCGATCAAGGCCGCGCTGGCCGACCTCGCCGCCAAGGTGCAGCGCGACGATTTCGTCTATCTGCACCTGTCCGGTCACGGCGCCCAGCAGCCGGAGAGGGTCAAGGGCGACGAGACCGACGGGCTCGACGAGATTTTCCTGCCCGTCGACATCGATAAATGGATCAACCGTGATGCGGGCGTGCCGAATGCGCTGGTCGACAACGAGATCGGTGCTGCGCTCGACGCCATCCGCAACAAAGGCGCCTTCGTCTGGGTCGTGTTCGACTGCTGCCATTCCGGCACCGCGACCCGCGCCGTCGAAGTCGATGACGAGATGGAGCGCAAGGTCGAGTTCGCCGACCTGGTCGGCGGCAGCGAAGCCGAGCGGGCCGCGGCGATCAAGGCCTATGACGAGGTGACATCCGCCGCCGGCTCGCGCGGCGTCGACGACAACGGCAGGCGCAAGCCCGCCTTCAACCTGACCCCGACCGGCGGCGAACCGATCACCAAGGGCAAGCTGGTCGCCTTCTATGCCGCGCAGACGGTGGAGACGACACCGGAGATGCCGCTGCCCAAGGGCACGACGGATGCACCCCGGTTCGGCCTGTTCACCTTCACCATCCTGTCGAAACTGGCTGAGAACCCGAACGTCACCTATCGCCAGCTCGGCCAGGCCGTGCTGCAGCAATATTCGGCCGACAGCCGCACGCGCCCGACACCGCTGTTCGAGGGCGAACTCGACGCGCGCGTGTTCGGCACCGACAAGACGGACGCGGTCATGCAATGGCCTGTTGTCATCAAGGACGGCGACGCGACGATCGGCGCCGGTCTGCTGCATCGCCTCACCCCCGGCAGCAAGCTCGCCATCCTGCCGTCGGCGCTGTCGCAGCTTTCTGACGCTGTCGGCTATCTCGAGGTGCAGTCAGCCAGGAACCTGGAGAGCCGGGTCAAGCCGGTCGAATTCGACAAAAAGCCGGCGCTCAAGCTGGTCGACATCCCGGCCAACGCCTATGCGCGGGTGGCCGAAATCGCGGTCGACTACAAGCTCGTCGTGGCGCGGCCGGCGGCGACCAAGGGACTGGAGAAGGAAACCGCTCTGGTCAATTCGGTTCTCGATGAGTTGGCTACGGCCAAGGAGACTGGCTTCAACATCGAACTGGTCAACCCCGGCAAGAGCGCCGAGCTTCGCTTTGCGGTGATGCGCGAGAATGCCGTTGCCGGCGCTGCCAAGGACGCGACCGACAAGCCGGCGCTGTGGTTCCTGCCGGCCTCGGGCGACGTGACCTTGAAGGACGGCAGCAAGCCGCCGCTGATCATCATTCACATGGATGACCGGAAAAAGCTGGTCGAGGCCACGACCAGAAATCTGCGCACCATCTTCCGTGCCACCGGGCTGTCGCGGCTGGCGGCGGCATCCGACTACAAGCCGGAGGACGTCGACGTCCAGTTCCAGGTCAAACGCCGTGACAAGGATGGTCTCGAACCGTTGCAGGCTTCGGTGGTGCCTCGCGTCTCCCCGGGCGACGAAGTGCATGTGTTGGCAAAGAACAGCTCTGATCTGCTGGTCGACATCAACGTGCTCTATGTCGGCAGCGACTATTCGATCACCCACATCGTCGCCGAGCGCCTGGCGCCGCAAGCCTCGCTCGAAGAGGGGCTGCTGGCCTTCACCGACACCAGCTTCGGCATGGAAAGGATGATCGCGGTTTTGACCGAGGCGCCGCCGGAAAGCGAGAAGGAGGATCTGAGCTTCCTGGCGCAGGACGGCGTTGCGTCCATGACGCGCGGGCTGGGCCCTGCCAGCTTCTCCGACATGCTGACCGATATCGGCATGGCGCCGGCAACCCGCTCGGTGATGCGGCTCGCCGACAAGAGCGGCCCGAAGGGCGCGGTGATGATCTTCCCTATGGAAACGGTGCCACGCGCCTGACCGAATGCCGGCACAAGGGCCGGACCGGCTCTTGCGCGATCGGCGCGATATGAGAACATTCCCGGCGGGCGCAATGGCGCATGACGGCCTGACGAAGCGGATAGGATCGATTGTGAAGAAATATATGTTTTCCTGGCGTGGATCGGTGGCCGGCCTTGCCGGCAGCCTGTTGCTGATCGCCAATGCTTCGGCGGACGAGGCCTGCGGCCTTTGTGTCAATCAGATCGTCACCAACTCTGAACTGGCAACCTGTTTTCTCGATCAGTATGACCAGATCGCCAAAAGCGGCAACGGAGCGGTTGTCGTCGATCTCAGCAACTGCGCCTCGCGGGGCGTGGTCGAGGCGCTGCCATCACCGAACAAGGGGGCGGCGGAGCCCGATGTGCAGTTCATGATTTCGCGCCTGCAGCTGGAATGTTTGAAAAAGAAGCTGGAGGCGCCCGGCATCGTGCTGGATCCCTCCGCCGTCATCGAACTGGACAGCTGCCAATGAAAAAGCCGGCGGCCAACACCAGGCAAACGGCAGCTGCCGCCGCCACCGCAAAGGCGCCAGCCACGAAGCCGGCTTTGCCGGAAACCACCGAGGGGTTTCCCTGGCCGAGCAGCCACGAGATCAAGAAGGAAGCGAACCCGTTCACCGACCGCGACTGGCGCATGCTGGTCTATGCCTGGTCGGGCCTGCTGGTGCGTCTGGCCATCATCTTCACCTTGATGTTTTCGATCTACCAGTTCCTCGCCAACCAGGAGCAGAAGCGCGTCGAGCAGACCATGTCGCTGGTTGAGCTCTGGGAAACCAAAGACTATCAGCAGGCGCAACGCGCGCTGAAAGATCGTCTTGCGGCCCTCAATGCCAAATATGACAATCTGCTCAGCGCCAACCCCTCGCCGACCGAGGAGCAGGTGTTCCGGCAGCGGATCGGCATCGAGGCGATGACCGCCAGCGGTGGCGACATGCCACTCGCCGATTTCAGCGAAAACTTCGACCGCATCGTCTATTTCCTCAACCGCCTGTCGTTCTGCATCGACGGCGATCTGTGTTCGCGCAAAGTGACCGACGCTTATTTCCGCGACTATGCCGTCTCGTTCTGGAGTTATTTTGCCGGCTATGTCGACAAACAGCGCAAGGCGGGTTCACCGACTTTCGCCACGGCGATCGAGGCTTATGTGCGCAATCGGCAACCCGCGGGCGAAGTCAAATAGCGATGGGAGGAGCAGCCCGCCGCCTCCTGCGTGCCTGCTGCTGGCTCGCCATGGCCGGTGCGCTTGCTGTCGCATCGGCTGCTAACGCCGAAGAGGCGGCTGACTTCCACCTCGATCTCGACACCGGCGGTCATAGTGCACAGGTCACCGACCTCACCTTCACGCCCGACGGCGACGACATCGTCTCGGCATCGAACGACAAGACCATCCGCATCTGGGACTGGCAGAGCGGGGTGACGCTGCGCACAATTCGCGGCTATCTCGGCAATGGCAGCGACGGCAAGATCTTCGCGGTCTCGGTCTCGCCGGATGGCAAGACGATTGCCGCCGGCGGCTATTTCGGCGCCAGCCTCGGCGACAGGCCACCCTATGGCGACATCCGGCTGTTCGACTTTGCCACCGGCAAGATGAAGGCGGTGCTCAAGGCCGCCGACTACGCAACCTACGACCTCGCTTTCTCTCCCGACGGCAAAACCCTGGCTGCCGGTGGCGCCGACGGCGTCGTCTATCTCTGGCGGCTGGACGACAAATCCGCGACCGGGTGGACGCTGGACAAGAAGCTCGATGCCGATTCCTGGCACATCGACAAGCTCGCCTTCGCTGCCGCGGGGACTAGGCTGGCGGCGACCACCACCGACAACGGCATCCGGCTCTGGGACGTCGCAAAGGGCGAGGAGATCGCCTTGCCGGCCGAGGCCGAACCGTTGCGGGATATCAGTGTCATGGCATTGGCCGTCTCGCCGGATGGCAGCCTGTTTGCCACCGGCAGCAAGGACGGGCAGGTCCAGCTCTGGCACGCAGACGACGGCACGCTGGTGCGCGCCATGCCGAAGCAGGATTTCCTCATCGGCTCGCTGACCTTTGCCAAGGGGTCGCGGCTGGTCGCCTCCTGCGGCTATCGCTGCGCCGACAAGCATCGCTCCGTCGTCTGGAACACCGACACCGGCGAGAAGGTGCTCGACTATACCGGCCATGACGGCACGGTCTATGCCAGCACCGCCAATGCCGATGGCTCGCTGGTGGCAACCGCCGGCGGCACGCGCAACGCCATCCAGGTCTGGGATCCCACGACTGGCGAGCGCAAGGCCCTGCTGCAGGGGGTGGGTGAGCCGGTGACCGCCGTCGGCATCGACGCAGCGAATGACGTCATCGCCTGGGGCAATGCCAACCCTTGCCCCCAGCGCGTGTCCTGTCCGGAGGAACAAGGCGAACTGGACAACAGGCTGGTGCTGCCGACCACCGAGCGATTCTTCGACGACCCGCAGCCGCTGGCGGAGCCGGGCTCGTTTGCCCGCGCCGCGTTGACAGACGGCCAGTGGTCGCTGCGCGCCAGGGAGGGAGGCAAGGACGCGTTGGAAAACGCGGTGCTGGAGATCGCCAATGGCGGCAAGATGGTGCGCAGCATCGAGAACGATGCCACCAATGGCTTTGTCCATTCGGCCTTCACCCTGATCGACAACGGCCTTGGCCTGATCACCGGCGGCAATGACGGCACGCTGCTCGAATACAGGACGCCGACAGCGAGAGTGTCGGGCGAATTCACCGGCCATACCGGCGAAATCAATGCCATGGTCGCTTCGGAAAAAGCGGGCCTGCTGGTCACCGGCAGCGCCGACCAGACGCTCAGGCTCTGGAATCTGAAGACGCACGAGCTGATCGTCTCGATGTTCTTCGCCGGCTCGCAATGGATCGCCTGGATGCCGCAGGGCTACTACTATTCCTCCGATGAAGGCGACAAGCTGATCGGCTGGCAGGTCAACCAGGGCCGCGACCATGAAGGCCGCTTCATCCGCGCCGGCCAATTGAAGAAATATCTCTGGAGCCCGGAGATGGTTCGCCGCGCGATCATCCTGCGCAGCGCCAAACAGGCGGTCAAGGAGATGCGGCCAAGCGTCGACAACGAACTCCAGAAACTGCTGCAGCGCAAGCCACCGGAATTCGACATCCGCCTCGCCACCGACCAGAGCAAGGTGCGTGACGGTTATGTCGCTGTCGAGATCACCGGTGCGGGGCAAGCCGGGACCGATGTCGCCGGCTTCTCGATCCTGTCGAACAGCCGCAATGTCGGCGACGTCACCGCCCGCTCGGTGGACGGCGACAACACCATCGTCGAGATACCGGTCGAGAATGGCGAAAACACCATCCGCATCACCGGCACCAACGAATTCGGTTATCTGACCGAACGCAGCGTAACGGCTCTGGCAAGGAAGACCGAGAAGTCCGAGGCCAAAGGCAAGCTCTATGTCGCGGTCATCGGCGTCGACAAATATCCGTTCCTGAACGACGCCTGTTCGGGCCACGCCTGCGACCTGCGCTACCCCGTCGATGATGCCACCGAATTCCTCAAGGTGATTGCGCAGAAATCGGCGCCGCTGTTCTCATCGATGGAGACGCTGGTTCTGGTCAACCGTGAAGCGCTCGATGAGGCCCCCGACAAGGCCAAGCAGACTTATTCAATCGCCAGCGCTGACGGCATCATGGAGCCCGACTCCGACACGATCGACGACCAGCTCGCCGATTTCCTCGACAGACCGGGCGAGCACGACACCACGATCATCTTCGTCGCCGGCCACGGCATCAACATCGACGAGGACTATTATTTCATCCCGACCGACGGCCGCAAACAGGATGCCGAGCGCTGGAAGCGCTCCTCGCTTGTCGACTGGTCGGACATCCAGAAATCGGTCGAGCGGGCCAAGGGCATGCGCTTCATGCTGCTCGACACCTGCCATGCCGCCAACGCCTTCAACCCGCGCCTGGAAAAGGACGCGCAGGATGCGCGCATCGTCGTGTTTTCGGCCACCGCAGCCAACAACACCGCCGCCGAACTGCCCGAACTCGGACACGGCGTCTTCACCTATTCGATCCTCGAAGGCCTGCGCGGCAAGGCCAGGACGTCGGACGGCGGCGTCACGCTGTTCGGCCTTGCCGACTACATTTCACGCGAGGTGGTGCGGCTGACATCATCGAAGCAGAAGCCGTTCTACTATGTCGGCGGCGTGGAGAACATCGTGCTCGCCGAGCCATGAGGGGACTGCGCCAAGACACCCCCCTCGCGCGACTGTGGCCGGCAATCGCAGCAATGCTATTCTGCCTCTTTACCCCACTCTTTCACGCCGTTGCCGCGCCCGTAATTTGCCCGCCCGGCGCTGACAACTTTCCGCCCTTCTACGATGACGCCAAACTGTTCAAGGATGCCATCGCAAAGGTGGCCGATATCGAGCCATCGAACCAGCGGCTGACCGGCATCACCGTCCCGCATCATCTCCTGGCCGCGGACCTGGTAGCGCTGGGGTTCCGGGCGGCGTCCGGCTTCCGCTACAAGCGCATCGTCATCCTGTCGCCAGACCATTTCCACAAGACGCGCAAACTGTACGCCACCTCGGTACGCGGCTTCGATACCGTGCTTGGCCCGGTCGCCGCCGACGTCCAAGCAGTACGCCAGCTCGAAACGCACGGCGACATGGTCGAGGAGTCCTGCCTGTTCGACAAGGAACATGGCGTGCGCGCGATGCTGCCTTTCCTGCACCACTACTTCCCCGAGGCGAAAATCGTGCCCGTGGCGATGTCGGTCAAGGCGCGGCGCGGCGACTGGGACAGGCTGGCCGAGGCCCTGAAGCCGATCGTCGACCAAGACACGCTGATCGTCGAATCCACCGACTTCTCGCACTATCTGCCGCAGCACGACGCACGGCGCTTCGACCAGCAGACGCTGAACATGCTGGCCGCCGGGTCGCTCGACGGCATAGCGGCGCTTCGCCAGCCCGCTCACGCCGATTCCGTCGGCGCGCTCTACATCCAGACCAGGCTGCAGCGCGAACTGTTCGGCGCCCAGCCGCTGGTCGTCGCCAACGAGAATTCGCAGGAACACACGCCGGACTATGTCGAGCGGACCACCAGCTATGTCGTGGCGCTGTTCGGTGCCTTCGCTCCCGGTTTCAACAACCCGGCACGGCCGAAGGACAGGATCTACTATCTGGCCGGCGACGTGAATTTCGGCCGTGCCATGAAGAAGATACTGGTCCGCGACGGTGTTGCCGACCGGATCGTTGACAGCGTCCTGGCGCTCACCGGTTCACGGCCGCTGATCGTCAACCTCGAAGGCGTCATCCTGCCCAACGTGCCGGAAGCGATCGACGACATGACGCTGGCGATGCCGCAAGACCTGGCCGTCGACATGCTGAAGAGGCTGCATGTCGCCGGTGTCGGGCTCGCCAACAATCATGCCTATGATCTCGGCCCGTCAGGCTATGCCGAGACGCTGCGCGCGCTGAACGAAGCCGGCATCCCGCATTTCGGCCAGGGTGAGACGCTGGCGCTTGCCGATCTCGACCTTGTCGGCCTGACCGACATCGACACCAACGGCTCGAAGAACACCGATCTGCTGACGCCTGCCCTGCTTGATCGGCTGCTGCACGAAAACGCCGAGCGGCCGGTCGTCGCCTTCGTCCACTGGGGCCGCGAGTACGAGACCGAACCGTCGGCGCGCGAGGAGATGCTTGCCGACCAGATGCGGCTGCGTGGCGCATCGGTCATCGTCGGCGGCCATCCGCATGTATCGAGCGAGGCCATCGTTCCGCTTGCCGGCGGCGATGTTGCGGAGATCTATTCGCTCGGCAATTTCCTCTTCGACCAGAGCGCCGAGCGGTCGTCGGGATCGATGCTGGAACTGCGCGTCTTCGCCCAGGGCACGATGTTCACGAGGCTTTTGCCGCTGCCCAACTATTTCGAGATGGGCCGCAAATAGGCGCGCCAGGGTGTTGAGATTCAGGTCAGGCCGAGCCGGAGTCGAAGACGGGCGCGAAGCGACCAAACAAGGTAGGTTCCGAGAACCGGAGCGGAGCGTACTTAAAGTACGTGAGCACCGGAAGCGCAGGAAACTGCCGTTTGCAGGCCGGCATCACCTGAATATCAATACACCCTAACCGCAGCCGACCATATCGCGCGGCAGATAGCAGGCCGCCGGCTCGGTCTTGGTCTCGAACAGCGACTGCTTCGGCCGAAAATAGAAGAAGGTGACCGGCTTGCTCTCGCGCACGCTGCCATCGGCAAAATGCGCGGCGATGCTGAAGCTATGGATCGACGACATCGACGACCACATCTTCAGCCGCGCCGTGTAGGCGCTGATCTTCTTGTTGCCGCGCACCGGCATGGCGATGGTGTAATCATGCTTGCCGATCGGGAACTCGATGTTCTGGTAGCGCATCGCTTCCGGCGTGCCGCCGCCGCCATCGCCGCATTCGGCCATCGCTTCCGGCGTCTCGAAAACAGCCATGGTGATAGAGGTGCGGAACGGCTCGCTCTGCTGGTAGACATGACCCTCGTCGTCCGACCAGGAATAGTCGAACTTGCCGATCGCATTCAGCGTCATCGCCTGTTGCATGGTGCCGAGATAATCGGCGACCTCGCCGAACTTGATCTTGTTGGTGAGCTGGCTGCGGCAGACGTTGAGACTATCGACAGAAGGACAGGGAAACCGCCCCGTCTCCAGGCTGGCCGTGTCGACGCCAGCCTCTGCGAGCACGCTCTTGATCGACACGTCGACGCCCTCGCCGAAACTGCCGACATCCTTGCTGAACATGCGGCTGGGATCACCTGTCGGATTGCCTTCGTCGTCGACCGTGGTGAACTGGATCGACATCTTCATGTCCTTGGGCTCGCCCCAACCATTGTTGATGATCGAGAAATCCGGACGGAAGCCGACGCAGCCGAAATGCTCCGATATCGACAGCATCGGCTTGCGATAGGCATCACTGGCGGCGACCTTCATTTCCAGACTGTCGAGCTTGACCCTGGACTGGTCTGACGTCTTCAGGTCGACCTCGGCAAAGGCCGGCGCCTCCTCCCAGTTCATACCTTCATAGACATTGCTGGTGGTGACCTGGCCGGTGCCGTTCCAGCTGTCATTGTACTGGTCCGACAGCGGATAGATCGCGATATCCTCGTCGCGCACCAGATGCTGGTACTGCATATCGGACTGCTGGGTCATGCGCTGGTCGACCGCAACGCCGATCTCGACCTTGTCGGCATCGCCGCCACCGGTCTGCGCCTTGAGCAGCCCGCCGACCCTGGCATCGGCCAGCACGTCGGGACGCATTCCGCCGACCTCCTTGCCCATCGCCCATTGCGACTCGTAGATTGTGCCTCCGGCAAGCCGCGTGCGGCCCTTGCCGTTCTTCAACCCGTCGACAAATGAGCCGGCAAAAATCTCGCCGGTCCTTGACAGCAGTCGCCCCTCGCCATTCGGCGCGCCGGCGACGAACTGCCCCTCATAGCGGTTGCCGTCGGCGTCGACATGAATACCCGTCCCGTCGAGTTGCCCGACACGCCAATGCCCATCGAAAACCTCGCCCGAGCGCAGCTCGAGCCGGCCTTGCCCGTCGGGCCGGCCATTGCGGATGTCACCGAAATAGCTGGAATAGATGGTTTTGGGATCATAGCTCGCCGAGCCACGCACCCGCCACACGAGCCTGCCTTTGCCGTTGATGGTGCCGTTCTCAGTGATCGTCAGGTCGGGCGACTGGCCGGCCGCCGGCTCCCAGACGAAATCGAGATTCTTCTCCGGATGGAAATCCCAAACCCGGACCGTCCTGCGCAGCACCGAGCGCGTGTCTGCCTGGTAGAGGATCTGCACCCGTTCAGCCCAGGCGCCACCGGCAGGACCGGTCGCCGGATCGGCGTAGGCCGGTGATAATGTCAGCGCGGCCAGCATCGATGCGGCCGCGATACCGAACACTGCCCTAGTCCGCGCCATCCCTTGAGCCCCTTTGGATGCCAACCCCTTGGCCCTTTGAAGCGTAGTCGGCGAGCCGGCCTCGTGCAAGAGAAGCCGCATGGGAAGCATCGGCATGAAAAAAGGGCGGCGGGATTGCCCCGCCGCCCTTTGTCTTCACGGTGATTGCGTAGCGATTATTTGTACAGGCTGTTGATCCACTGGATGTTGGCCGCGTTCAGGCGCACGGCGGTGTTCGCGTCGGGGCTTTCGGCCACGTTGACACCGGTGATGATGCGCTGCTTGGAGTTGTTGTCATAGGCATAGACCGAGCTGCCGCTCGACCCCGGGAACGTATCGCAGTCATACTGGAAATATTCCGGAGCGATGTTTTCGGCATGCACTTCGCAGTTCGCCTTCCACATCGTGCCCATCGGCTTGTCGCCGGGGTAGCCGACGAGGTTGGCGGTGAAGTCGCCGAGATCGTCATAGTTGGCGTAGCCCAGCCAGCCGAGGTTGGTGCCGACATCCTGCTTCAGCGTGATGATGCCGAGATCCCACGGGATGACCGAACCATAATAGCCCTGGTAGTTGTCGATGAAGCCCTGCAGCACGTAGGCGCTCTCATAGGTGAAGGCGCCGAACGGTGCGTCGTCGGCTGTGCTGCCGTTGAGGCCCGGCACGAACAGATATTCGGAGAGCCAGTCCTTGTCCTCGTGGCTGTAGAGGCAGTGCGCCGCGGTAAGCACCGTGCGCGGGCCGATCAGCGTTGCCGAGCAGCTGCCATAGTTGCCCGTCTTCGGCGATTTGGCTTCGAGATAGCCGATTGCCGAGAACGGATAGGTCTTGGTGTTCTTGACCTGCTCACGGTCGTCGGTGCCGAAAACCTGACGGCCGGCTTCGCCTTCGCCAAGGTCAGGATCTTCGGTCTTGCGCTGCGCCCCGTCTTTTCCATTGGCCGGCGCATTCAGTTCCTTGATGATCAGATCCCGCAACGCTTCGCTCGGCTCGATCTTGATCTCCTTGCCATCGGCGGAACGTCCGACGATGCCATAGGATTTGACAGCCGTTGCCTCGTCAGCAAGCGGCGCGGCGCGGCTGTCTTCGTCAGTCAGCTTCGGCGACGCGATTGGTTTTGCCCGCCCGGGCTTATAGTCGCCTGAAGTTACGTCCCGCATGCTTTCGCCATTACCGGCACTGGCGGAGCCAGGATCGGCGGCGAAAACCGGGACCGTCCACATTGCAGTTGAAAGCAATGCGGACGCAATGATAGCGTTTGTCAGTTTTGTCATGGTGAGACTCTCCCAAAAGTCAGCAAGGACTTGATCAAAATACAGAAATATTGTCGAGATCGTGGTGAAGCCGAAAAATGAGTTTGGTTACCGGCGCCTGAACCTGATCATCACCCCACGCGGTCTGTCGAAGGCCCCCGCCAAAGACACCCGCGCCGGTATACTGCCTAAATTAATACAACATTGGAATGACAAATCGCTTCCACGTAGCCCGTGGGGGGCTATAGGGTTTTGAACGGGTTCCGCACGGGAACGCGATCCGCGAAGCGACGCCGGTTTGCTGGCGACTGTTTCGCTGATCATGCGCCGGAGTGGCTCGTTCGGGAACGTGTCTCAGGAGGATCTCAGGTGCACATCATCCATCGGTTCAGGCCGATCGTCGCCGCGTCGGCGCTCGCCATCGCCTCGGCTCTTGCAACCGTCAGCGCCAGCCAGGCGGATGACACCGCCAGGCCCGAAGCGGCGGTCTCGCCGATGAAACGCGTTGCGGATGCCAAGGCCAAGGCTGCGGCGGAAAATCCCGACGGCGCCGATCGTGTCTATGGCGGCAACCAGGCCGAAAAGGGTGCCTATCCGTTTCAGGTCGCGCTGCTCACCACCGACAGGCTGGACGAGAACCCGGCCTCGCAGGCCAATGCACAATTTTGCGGCGGCAGCCTGATCGCGCCGCAATGGGTGCTGACGGCGGCCCACTGCCTCAACGACAAGGGCCAGCCGATTTCGCCCGACGCGGTCACCGTGCTGACCGGCGCCACCGATCTCAGCGAGGGCAAGCGCCACAAGGTGGTAGAGGTCATCGTCAACGAGGGTTACAGCGAGCAGACGCTCGACAACGACCTCGGCCTGTTGCGGCTTGCAGAGCCGGCCGATGCGCCGACCATCAAGGTCACCCATGACGCCACACCCGACACCGGCAAAACCACTGTCACCGGCTGGGGCAAGATGCAGGATGGCACCTTTCCGACCACGCTGATGGTTGCCGACCTCGACCTGCAGCCGAACACCGCCTGCAACAGCGGCATCAAGGCCATCTATGCGCATGATCTGAAGGCCGCACTTGGCGATCTGTCCCACCGCATGCGTTATTCGGAAAAAGGCATCGACGCTGCCGCCAATGCGATTGCCGCCGACATGACAGACCCGCTGACCGGCAACATGATCTGCGCCGGCACCACCAGCGGCGTGCGCGATGCCTGCAACGGCGACAGCGGCGGTCCGCTGTTCATGACCGGCGCCGACGGTCCGGTCCAGGTCGGCGTCGTCAGCTGGGGCGAAGGTCCGGCGGACGGAAGTGCGGCCTGCGGCCACAAGGACGCGTACGGCATCTACACACGGCTGGCCAACTACACCGGCTGGATCGAGACGAAAATGAAAACGCCAGCGCCGGCGCCGGCAAAGCCCAAGGCAGGGCTAGGCACCGCCCAGAAACCAGCCACGCCCTGAAGCGAAGGCAATTCGCCTCACATGAAAAACGGCGGGAGAGGTCCCGCCGTTTTTATTTGCCGGCTTACCGAGCTTACTTTCTCGGTGGACCTTTGCGCTCGGCTGAAGCCGCCCACAAATTGATGTCGGACTCGCGCGCATAGCTATCGATCTCGGCGAGTTCGGCATCGCTGAAGTCAAGCACCTTGAGCGCGCCAACGCAGTCCTCGACCTGTTCCGGCCGGCTGGCACCGATCAGCGCCGAGGTCACCTTGCCCTTGCGCAGCACCCAGGCCAGCGCCATCTGCGCCAGTGTCTGGCCACGCTTGCCGGCGATGGCATCGAGCGCCTTGATGTTGGCGATGGTCCTGTCGTTGATGAAGGCTGTCTTCAGCGACTTGCCCTGGGAGGCGCGGCTGCCTTCGGGAATGCCACCGAGATATTTGTCGGTCAGCATGCCTTGCGCCAGTGGCGAGAACACGATGGAGCCGACGCCGAGCCCTTCGAGCGTATCGAGCAGGCCGTCTTCCTCCACCCAGCGGTTGAGCATCGAATAGCTCGGCTGATGGATGACGCAAGGCGTGCCAAGCTGCTTCAAAATATCGGCGGCCTCGCGCGTGCGCTGCGAATTGTAGGACGAGATGCCGGCATAGAGCGCCTTGCCCGAGCGCACCGCATGGTCAAGTGCGCCCATCGTTTCTTCCAGCGGCGTATCGGGATCGAAGCGGTGCGAATAGAAGATGTCGACATAGTCGAGACCCATCCGCTTCAGGCTCTGGTCGAGGCTGGCCAGCATGTACTTGCGCCCGCCCCATTCGCCGTAGGGACCGGCCCACATCTCGTAACCGGCCTTGGTCGAGATGATCAGCTCGTCGCGGTAACCGGCGAAGTCGGTGCGCAGGATTTCGCCGAAAGCGGTCTCGGCCGAGCCGGGCGGCGGACCGTAATTGTTGGCGAGGTCGAAATGCGTGATGCCAAGGTCGAAAGCCCGGCGCACGATCGCCTGCTTGGTCTTGTGCGGTGTGTCATTGCCGAAATTGTGCCACAGCCCCAGCGAGATCGCCGGCAGCTTCAGGCCGGAGCGACCACAGCGGTTGTAGATCATGTTCTCGTAGCGGTTTTCGGCGGGGATGTAGGGCATGGGAAAATCCTCAAATGGAAGCGAGCCAGTCGGCTGCCATCGCGACAGCACGGCGAGTCGGCTCTGCCCCCCACCCTTACCCTCTCCCTGACGGAACGGGGAGAGGGTTGAGTGCCTGGTCTACTTCTTCTTCGCCAACAGCGCCTTGGCTTCCTTGACGCCAAGTGCGGCCGGCCGTTCGCAACTGGTCTGCATGGCGACGAACTTGCCGGTTTCGCCTGAGCGCAACAGCCCAGTCATCACGTCGACGGCATGCAGCGCCAGTTCCATCGAGCAGCGGTGCGGCCTGCCTTCCGCGATCGCCACCGCCATGTCGGCGAGGCCGGCCGTGCGGTAGTTGGCCATCATGCCTTGCGAATGCATCTCGTTGGGAACGCCGAACGGGTGCTTCCATTTCGGCAGCTTCTTGACCGGTTTGCTGTCTTCGGTGAAGCGCACGTCGCCGCCGAAGAAATTCGGATCCGGCACGAACACTGTGCCCGCCTCGCCATAGAGTTCCATCGGCGCGTGGCCATGCGCCCAGACGTCCCAACTGGTGTTCAGCGTCACCACGGCTCCGTTCTCGAACTCCAGCAGGCCGTGGATGGTCGTCGGCGTGTTGACCGGGATCTTTTCGCCTGCGCGCGGCTTCGAACTGATGGTGCGTTCCTTGGCGGGTGTCGACGCGAAGGCCGCCACCTGCTTCACCGGCCCGATCAGCTGGATCAGATTGGTGATGTAGTACGGCCCGATGTCGAGCACCGGTCCCGCGCCGGGCTGGAAGAAGAAGTCCGGATTGGGGTGCCAGTGCTCCATGCCGTGGCCCATGACGTGGCAGGTACCGCTGGTGATCTTGCCGAGCTTGCCGGTGTCGATCAGGTCGCGGACCAGCTGATGCGCGCCGCCGAGGAACGTGTCGGGCGCCGAACCGATGCGCAGGCCTTTCGCCTCGGCGCGTTTCTTCAGGTCGAGCCCTTCCTTGACCGACAGCACGAAGGGCTTTTCCGAATAGACGTGCTTGCCCGCGTCCAGAGCCTGCTTCGACACCTCGTAGTGCACCGCCGGGATGGTCAGGTTGACGATGATGTCGATGTCGTCGGCCTCGAGCAGGTCGTCGACGGTCTCGGCGCGCAGCTTGAACTCCTTTGCCCGCGCCTTCGCTGTCTCCATGTTGATGTCGGCGCAGGCACGCATCTCGATGCCGCGAAACAGCGGCGCCAGCGAAAAATACGCCTTCGAGATGTTGCCGCAGCCGATGACGCCGATGCCAAGTTTCTTTGCCATGCTGATTGCTCCTAGTAGGTCTTGACGGCTGCGATCGAGCGGCGGGCGAAGCGCTCGATGTCGTTCGGGTTGTCCTGTTCCATGACGTAGTATTGGGCGGCACTCTTGGCGCGCAGCACCTTGATCAGGCCGGCCCAGTCGATCGTGCCGTGGCCGACATCCGACCAGCCATCCTCGTCCAGCCCCTCGCCGGGCTTGGCCATGTCCTTGACGTGGACGGCGCTGATGCGCTTGCCGTATTTGTCGATCCACGCCAGCGGATCGTCGCCGCCGCGCACCACCCAGGCGACGTCGATTTCCCACCCGATGTCCGGCGCTGCCGCGAGGATAAGCTCCTGCGGCACCGAGCCGTCGGCAAGTTTCTTGAACTCGAAATCATGGTTGTGCCAGGCAAAGCCGTAGCCGGCCCTTTTCGCGGCGTCGCCAACCTTTGCCAGACGCTCGCCGAAGCCGCGCCAGCCGGCGGCATCGGATGGGCGCTGGTCGGGCATCAGAAAAGGACAGATGAGCAGCGTGATGCCGAGTGTGTCGGCAATTTTGCGCACGCCGTCGAAATCGTTCTCGAGCGCGTCGATCGAGAAATGCCCGGTCGGCATGGCGAGCCCGTTCTTGTCGAGTTCGGCGCGAAAGGCCTTGGGATCATCATAGACGCCGCCGAAGCCTTCGACCTGGGTGTAACCGACCTTGCCGAGCGTCTCGAGGACGCCTTCCCAGGGTTGGAAATTGCGGGCGCTGTAAAGTTGGAATGACCAGTTCATCGTCTCTGTCCGTTCTGCTTGGGGAGGAGTGGGGCTTGGGAGCTACATGCGGTTGCCGGATTGGCTGTCGAACAGCGAGGCGCGGGCAGGATCAAAGCCGATCCGGATTGGCTCGCCACTGCGCAGCGTCTTTTCCGCCTCGACGCGGAAGGAGAAATTCTGACCGCCGAGCTGCGTCCATACCAGCGTGTCGGAGCCCATCGGCTCGACGATCTCGACGGCGGCATCGATGGCAAAGGGCATGGCATTTGCCGCCTCGCCAAGGGCGACATGCTCGGGCCGGATACCGAACACGCAAGGGCCGCTGCTGTTGCCCGCGGCGTCGAAAGCGTAGCGGGCGAGCGGTATGGATACATTTCCGGTCTTGAAAGCCGCGGTGGCGCCGGTCTCGGCCTGCCCGTCGATGAAGTTCATCGCGGGTGAGCCGAGGAAGCCGGCGACGAAGCGGTTGACCGGCCGATTGTAGATGGTCTGTGGCGCATCGAGCTGCTGGATGACGCCACCCTTCATCACCGCGATGCGATCGGCCAGCGTCATCGCTTCGATCTGGTCGTGGGTGACATAGATCATCGTGTTCTGCAGCTTGCGATGCAGCAGCTTGATCTCGACGCGCAGCTCGGCGCGCAGCTTGGCGTCGAGATTGGACAGCGGCTCGTCGAACAGGAACACGTCGACATCGCGCACCAGCGCCCGTCCGATTGCCACGCGCTGGCGCTGGCCGCCGGACAGTGCTGCCGGTTTGCGTTGCAGCAGCGGCTCGATCTGCAGGATCTCGGCCGCCCGCGCGATCCGCTTGGCGATCTCGTCCTTCGGCGTGCCAGCGACACGCAACCCGAAGGACAGGTTCTTCTCCACCGTCATTTGCGGGTAGAGCGCATAGGACTGGAACACCATGCCGATGCCGCGATCCTTGGGCTCTTCCCAGGTGACGTTCTTGCCCTTGATGAAGATGCTGCCTTCGGAGACGTCGAGCAGGCCGGCAATGCAGTTGAGCAAGGTCGACTTGCCACAGCCCGAGGGCCCGAGCAGCACGATGAATTCGCCCTCGGCGACATCGAGATTAAGTGTCTCCAGTACGGTCACCACACCGAAGCTCAGCGACAGGTCCTGGATCGAAACGCTGGTACCGTTCTGCGCCATATCCACTAGCCTTTCACCGCGCCAGCGGCGATGCCGCGCACGAACCATCGTCCGGAGATGAAGTAGATGAGCAGAGGCACCGCAGCCGTCAGAATGGTTGCCGCCATGTTGACATTGTACTCCCTCACGCCGGTGGTGGTGTTGACGATATTGTTGAGCTGCACCGTCATTGGCCAGTTGGACCGCCCGGCAAACACGATGCCGAACAGGAAGTCGTTCCAGATGCCGGTAACTTGCAGGATGACGGCGACGACGGTGATCGGCACCGACATCGGCAGCATGATGTAGAAAAAGATGCGCCAGAAACCCGCACCGTCGACACGCGCTGCCTTGAACAGCTCGACCGGAATTGCCGCGTAGAAATTGCGGAACAGCAGCGTCAGGATCGGCATCCCAAAGATGGTGTGCACGATGATGATGCCGGGGAGCGAGGCGAACAGCCCGACCGAGCTCAGCCCGATGATCAATGGATAGATCACGACCTGATAGGGCACGAAGGCACCAAACACCAGCAACCCGAAGAGCAGATTGGCGCCCTTGTATGGCCAGAAGGTCAGCGCGTAACCGTTGATCGACGCGCAGATGATCGAGATGATCACGCTGGGCACGGTGATCTTCACCGAATTGTAGAAGCCTGGACTGAGGCCGTTGCAATCGCGACCGGTGCAGGCGTGGAGCCAGGCGTCGGCCCAGGGTTGAAAGGTCGGCTCGCCAGGAAGGTTGAAAAGATGTCCCAGCCTGATCTCCGGCATCCCCTTCAATGAGGTGACGATCATGATGTAGACCGGGATGAGGAAGAAGAGGGCCGCAACGACCAGGAAAGCATAGATGCCGATGCGGCCGGCCGATATCCGTCGCGGTTTCGGCCCGAAGGGCGCCACGCCAGCCTGATGCGACGCTTCCCGGGGCGGTTGAATTGCGGTGATCTGTCCGACGGTCATGCGCCCGCCTCCCGCAGGCGATTTCGCCGCCATAGTAGAATTCCGCTGAAAGCCAGCACGATCAGGACCGGCAGCAGCATCATCGTTGCCCCAGCCATGCCTTGGCCGACGTTCTGGCGAACCGTGATGAGCTGGATGACGTAGACTGCCGGCATGGACGTGGCGATGCCAGGCCCACCGCCGGTCATGGCAATGACCAGGTCGTAGACGCGCACCACGCCTACGCATTGCAGAACGAAGGCGGTGGCGAAGGCACCCTTCATCATCGGCGCCACGATGGAAACGTGCGTGCGCCAGGTCGGGATGCCGTCGACCCTCGCGGCTTTCCAGATATCCTCGTCAATGCCGCGCAGGCCGGCAAGCAGGATCGCCATCGTCACGCCCGAGCCCTGCCAGATGCCCGCCACGACCAGTGCGTACAGCGCGGTCTCGGCGCTGACCAGCGGGGCGAAGCTGAAGCTCGTCCAGCCCCAGTTGCGCAGCGCCTCCTGCAGGCCGAGGTTGGGGTCGAGCGCCCATTGCCACACGAGTCCGGTGACGATCAGCGACATGGCAAAAGGATACAGGAAGATGGAGCGGAACAGGTCCTCCTGGCGGATGCGCTGGTCCATGAAGACGGCGAGCAGGTATCCGAACACCATGTTGCAGGTGATGGACATCAGGCCGAAGAACCAGATGTTATTGACCGAGACGAGCCAGCGGTTGTCGGCCCAGAGGCGCCTGTACTGCGCCAGACCGACGAAATCGTAGGTAGGGAAGAGCTTCGAACTGGTAAAGGACCATAGCACCGAGAAGCCGATGCCGATCACGAACACGCCGAGGGCAACGAGAATCATCGGTATTGTCCCGATGACGGCAGGCAGGTGAAATCTGTGCCTCCAGCTCTTCTGCATCGTCCGTCTTTCTCCGCTTCCACCGACACCTTGGGGGCGTTTGCCGACGTGAAGGTCAGCGCTGTCCGAACCACCGGGCTTCAGACCGCCGCAGCTTCCCGTCCTGCGATTGTCAGCCCGTTGCCGAGAGAAAAGAGAGCTTCCTGTCGGGTCGGGACGCGACCGAGGCGCCGCTGTAAGGGCGGCGCCTCGGGGTAGTGATCAGTTCCTAGTCGGAATTGCCGATGATCGTGGCGAACTTCGCGGTGGCGTCGTCAGCCGTCATGGAATCGTCTGCGAAGAATTGCGCGACGAGCTCATTGAGCTGCTGATTGGTGTTCTCGGTGATGAACCGGTTCGTCGCGGTGACGATGTTGGCCGGGTCTTCCACTGCCTTCAGCGACTTCTGCATGCACGGGTCGGCTGTCGACATGTCGACATCGCCACGCACGGGCATGGAACCCTTGGCGTTGTTGAAGGCGACCTGGACCTCGGGGCTGATCAGCAGCGCCGCAAGACGCTTCTGCGCTGCTTCGACATCCGGATTGTTCTGCTTGAAGAACAGGATGATGTCGCCGTCGGTGCTGACCACCGGCTTGGCCTCGTTCAGGCCGATCATGCAGCCGAAATCCTTGACTCCGGTCATGCCGGCGGCCGCGAATTCGCCGCGCGCCCAGTCGCCCATCACCTGAAGTCCGGCCTTGCCGGTGATCACCAGGTTGGTGGTGTCGTTCCAGTTGCGGTTGGCGTAGCCGTTGTCGGTGAACTGCTTCAGGGCCCTCAACTGCGTGAAGACGCCTTTCATCTCTGGGCTGCCCGCAATTTCGGCGCTCTTGGTGGTATACATCTTGTCGCGCTGTGCGACACCGAGAGCCTCGGTAACCATGTCCTGGAAGAGCAATTGAATCTGCCAGCCGTTTCCGTCGCCGCCGATGGCGAAGGGGATGAGGCCTGCCTCCTTGATCTTCGGCGCGGCCGCGAGGAAATCGGCCAGGTTCTTCGGCTCTGGCACGCCCGCTTTCTCGAACACCGGCTTGGAGTACCAGGCCCAGTAATTCGAATGGATGTTGACCGGAACGCACCACCAGTGGCCGTCAACGAGGCAGGCGCTGCCGATCGCCTTCGGGCGAATGACCTCATCCCACTTGCCGGCGGTCGCGACGTCCGTCAGGTCAAGCAGCTTGCCGCCCGAAATCAGTTCTTCGTACTGCCGGCCGGGATTGAACTGAGCGGCACCGGGCGGATCGCCGCCGAGCACGCGCTGCATGACGGTCGATCGGGCGGTCTCGCCGAGTGCGATGGCGCTGTCCACCCAGCGGTCGCCGTGGCCGTCATTGTCAAAGGCCTTTGCGAACTGCGACACCGCCGCCGACTCGCCCTTCGACGTCCACCAGTGAATCACTTCCAGGTCCGTCGCCGCGGCCGGACCGGCAAATTGCAGAGTAGCCGTCGCTGCCAGCGCAGCGGTCAAAAGTCTGTATCGCATTTCGGTTCCTCCCAGAATCTGAAACGTTACAGATTTTCGATACGGGAATTGCGTGACCTGCGCAACCCCATGAACGAAACGAGTTCGATATTTTTTCGAGCCGCGAACAAATTCACATGAGCAATCGCTTTTATATGCGCCGCAGCATGGATCGCTGCACTGCAGGACATCAAACTGCGCGTGAAAGCCGGCAAAGGCGATGACAAAAGCGATTTCTTCTGCAATCCCAATGGATTTCCGCAAGACAGCCGTCGGCCTCGCCGCGAGTGGCGGCATCTCGATATTGGCAATCTGTAACGTTTCAGTATATTGACGCTTGCCGGGGCTGGAACGCATACCGTATCGCTGTGGCGGCGATTGCCGATCCGGCCTGCGGCTGCTATGCGCCTGACGGGCGGGACGAATGGACAAACGGCGTACGGAAAACAACGAAGAGGCGTTGGCGCAGGGACGGCCGACGTTGAAGACGCTTGCCTTCATGACCGGGCTCGGCGTCACCACCGTGTCGCGGGCCTTGAAGGACGCTCCGGAAATCGGCGCCGAAACAAGGCGCCGTGTCCAGCTAGTCGCCAAGCAGATCGGCTACCGGCCGAACCGCGCCGGCGTGCGCCTGCGCACCGGCAGGACCAATGTCATCAGTCTCGTGCTCAACACCGAGCGCGAGATCATGAGCTTCGTCTCGGACATCATCTACGGCGTTTCGGAGGTCATTGCCGACACACCCTACCATCTGATCGTCACGCCCTATTCGCGCTCGCAGGATCCGCTCGACCCCATACGCTATCTGGTCGAGACGGGCTCGGCCGACGGCGTCATCATCTCACGCACGCAGCCGAATGACCCACGGGCCCGCTACATGCTGGAGCACGGCATTCCCTTTGCCACGCATGGCCGCACCGATATGGGGCTGGTCCACCCCTATCATGATTTCGACAACTACGCTTTTGCGGTGGAAGCCGTGCGTCGTCTGGCCGGCATCGGCCGCCGCCGGCTCGCTTTGTTGTCACCGCCCGTCGGGCTGACCTACCACAGTCATACCGTCAACGGCTTTGCCGATGCGCTGAGCGAGGTCGGCGCCAGTGAAGTCCCCTTCAACACTGTTTCTATCGACCATACGATCGAGCAGATCCGGAGCCGGACCGCGCAAGTGATGCGCCGCGAAGACCGGCCGGACGGCTTCGTCAGCAGCGCCGCCGCCGCGACACTGGCCATCGTCGCCGGCATCGAGGATGCCGGCCTCAAGCTTGGTCGTGACGTCGATGTCGTGTCCAAGCAATCGTCGGACCTGCTGCATCTGTTTCGCACGGAATTGCTGGTCGTCAACGAGAATTTCCGGCTGGCGGGCTCCGAACTCGCCCGCTCCGTTCTCGGTTGGATCGGCGGCGCCGCGCCCGGCACGCTGCAGAGCCTGAGCGTACCGAGCGAGGTCCTGGCCTATCGGCGCTCGCTGGATTAGCCATTTTTCAGCCAGCCGCACCGCTGCCCCACGGCCCGTGGAATGCACCCGGTCCGTCGATACGCTCGAAGCCGTGCGCGCCAAAGAAGTCGCGTTGCGCCTGGATCAGGTTCGAGGTGCCGCGGCCCTGGCGGTAACTGTCGAAATAGGCAAGTGCGGAAGACAGCGCCGGCACCGGGGAGCCTGCCTCCGATGCCCTTGCCACGATACGCCGCAGCGACGGATGCGCTTCCTGCATCAGGGCGATAAAGGCCGGCGCCATCAGAAGATTGGTCGATGCGCCGCCGGAACCGAACGCCTCGGCCATGGTGTCGAGCATCTGCGAGCGGATGATGCAGCCGGCGCGCCAGATCCTGGCGATGGTCGGCATCGGCAGGTTCCAGTTGAACTCCTTGGAGGCGCCGCTCATCACCGCAAAGCCTTGCGCGTAGGCGGCGATCTTGCCTGCGAAAAGCGCCAGTTCGAGATCTCCAAGCAATGCGTCCCTGTCGCCGGAAATCTTCGTCACGCCGATATTGCCATAGGCTTTTTCCGCCGCCTGCCGCTCGTCCTTGATCGACGACAGCACGCGCGCCGCCACGGCCGCCTCGATCGCGGTCGCCGGAATGCCGAGTTGCTGCGCCTCGATGACCGACCATTTGCCGGTGCCCTTCTGGCCGGCGCGGTCGAGGATGATGTCGACCACCGGCTTGCCGGTCTTCGGATCGTCTGCGGCCAGCACCTTGGCGGTGATCTCGATCAGGTAGGAATTGAGCCTGCCCTTGTTCCAGTTGGAAAACACCGTGCCTATATCCTTAGGCCCCATGCCGAGGCCATCGCGCAGGATGCCGTAGATTTCAGCGATCATCTGCATGTCGGCATATTCGATGCCGTTATGGATGGTCTTGACGAAATGGCCGGCGCCGTCGGTGCCGAGCCACGCCGCGCAGGGCTCGTCGTTGAATTTCGCGGAGATCGCGGTCAGCACCTTCTCGACGCGTTTCCAGGAATCCTCGGTGCCGCCGACCATGATCGACGGCCCGTGGCGCGCGCCCTCCTCGCCGCCGGACACGCCCATGCCGATGAAAGTCAGACCCGAGCCCGAAAGCTCGGAGAAGCGCCGCATCGTGTCACGGAAATTGGCGTTGCCGGCATCGATGACGATGTCGTTGGCCGACAGCACGCCACGCAGGGCTTCGATCTGTTCGTCGACCGGCTTGCCAGCCAGCACCATGATGATGATCGGGCGTGGCGGTCGGATCGCGGCGGCGAGTTCTTCCAGGCTGTAGCAAGGCACCACCATGTCCTTCAGCGCGCCGGCATTCTCGACGAAAGCGTCGGTGCGTGCCCTGGTGCGGTTGAAGACAGCGATGCGGTGCCCGTGCTCGGCGATGTTGAGCGCCAGGTTGGAGCCCATCGTGCCAAGGCCGATCAGGCCGATTTCGGCTTTTTCCATCGTTTCTTCCCTGCTTTCGGATCTTGTTGGTTCGAGCTCGCGGTTTGCCGGGATGCCCATTCTTCGGCGAGATGATTGACGGGCCTTTCGGGCCGCGTCAACCGCCTCGCCGAATTGTGTTGCATCGGCCAAGTTTCGGGGCACTTGGCGGTCCAGTTTTTACGGTCTGATATCGACAGGCGCTTCGATCTTCACCATCTCGAAGTCCGAGACCAGGATGTCGATGCGCACCGTCCAGCGGCCAGGAACCGGGATGACGAGGTCGTCGACACGCCAGCTGCCATCGCCGGGCTTGGTCGCGGCACGTTTGAGCGGCTCAATGCCTGAATCGGGCTTCGACAACACCAGCGTCACCTCCTTGGCGTCGAGCGGTCCGAAATCGCCGGTCATGATGATCATCGAGGCGACGACCGGTCCGGCATGGCCGGGTGTGATGCTGAGATCCGCCATCGCTTGCAGCGCGTGAATATGGACCGAAACCGGTTGGGCCGCGGCGATCGCCAGTGCCCGTGGTGGCGGCGTGAAGCGCCAGCCCGCGGCAACAGCGAAGATCGCCAGCACGATCAGCATTTCGACGCCGATCGAGCGGGCGAGCCTGCGCTGCACTTCCGTCGCTCCGGCCTCGGCCGATGCGGTGAGTTTCCAGCGGTTGACGGCGGCAAGCGTGAACAGGAAGACCAGCAGCCCGAGCTTGATCAAGAGCAGCTTGCCATAGGCGGTATTGACCAGCGCCGCCAGCGTCTGCACCTGGATGACGGCAAGCACGATGCCGGCAGCGACAAGCATGGCCACCACCGGCACGATCATGCGTGAGAACCGCCGCAGGAATGGCGCGACCTCCGCCGACTGACCTTTCAGCGCCAGACAGAGCGGCATCAATGCGCCGGCCCAGAAGGCGATGCCGACGCCGTGCAGGAACACCATGGGTCGCGTCAGCCATTGCGGCTCGGCGGCACTGGCATGGCCGCTGGCGGCCAGCGCAATACCCACACCGGCAAGTCCAGCCAGCGCGACCGGCTTGGCGGCCAAACGTGGCCCGGCCAGCGACAGCAGGCCGAGCCCCAGCGAGATCAAGGCGGCCAGCACCGTCCAGCCGAAGCTGGTATCGAGCCCGGTCCGCCAGATGACCGGCTGCGCCAGATGGGAGAGCGGCGCCCCGAGCGCATCAAGCCCCTGCAAGCCGAGCGACAGCGGGGCCGCGACCAGCCCGCACAGGATTGCCCCGATAGCGAAACGCCGGCCGGACGGCCCGCCCTGGGTCAGCCAGGCAAGGGCGAAAGCGCCGCCGACGCCAAGGAAAAGACCAATGTAGAGAAGAACCTTGCCGAGCCAGATTGCCGACCGCTGCGGCCAGTCGACGGCCTCGGAGGCGACCGGCGGCTCCGTTGGTGCGCCAATGGAAAACAGCAGCGAGCCGCCGACCGGATGACCATCGGCGGAGATGACGCGCCAGCTCAGCACATGCGTGCCGGATTTGAGGTCCTGCGGATTGTCGATTTCGACCGTCTGGTCGCTGAGGCGGAAAGCGGTCAGCGGAACCGGCGTGCCGTCGGGCTTCACCAGCGTCAGCACCAGCGGTGAGACCGGCTCGCTGAAGGTCAGCGAGAACTGTGCCGGCCCCTGTGCCAGCACCACACCGTCGGCCGGGTCGGTCTTGATCAACGCGGCATGGGCAAAGGCCGGACTAGTCGAGGCCATGGCGATGAGCAGCATCATCATCGCCAGAAAGCCCCCGGCAACCCGGCTGACGAGCTTGCTGGCCATGTGAATCATCCGCAGTGAGGATATCGCGATCATGCCATTGCCATGAAATGGCGGCGCATTCCGCGAACGAAGTGCGCCGCCGAAAGACATCATTTCTTCGGCAACAGCTTGATGCCGGGCGCCGGATTTTCCAGGGCGTCTTCATCCTGTCCTGCTGCCGGGATCTCGATCCAGCGATCGGCGGCGCCGTCGCATTCCTGCACGACAGGGAAGTAGAGCTTCTGGCCCACGGGCAGATCGGCCGTCAGCGTCGCGCGGAATACAAACTCGTCATAGAATTCATCCGGCAGGCTGCCGCCGCTCCAGTCGACTTCCTTGACCCCATCGGTCACCGCCTGACCGTAGAGCTGGTAGGATTTGTCGTACTTGCCCTTCTTGACCTGCAGCGTCCAGCCCGGCTTCGGCATCGGCTTCACCGCGATCACCCCTTCCGGGATCTGCACGCGCACGGCGATCGTCGCCTTGCCGTCGCAACCATGCGGCACGCGCAAGACAGCCTTGTAGGTCGAGCCGACGGCCGCTTCCTGGGTTTCGAGCGTGATGTGCGCGAAGACAGCACTTGTCCCGAGGAGAAAAAGCGCACCGGCCGACAAAAGGTACTTGTTCATAATGGTCCCTCTGATTTCAGATTTTGTCGAAATGGTGCGATCAATCGGCATGGTCGTCCGTGGCGCCGCCCATGCCCTCGACGGCGAAGTCGACGCTGACGGTGCCGGCCTTCTCGAAGGTCAACGTGGCGGAGAAGGTTTCGCCTTGCTTGGGTTGCCGTTTCAGGCCGATGAACATCAAATGATAGCCGCCAGGCGCCAGTGCGACCTTGCCGCCGGCCGGAATCTCCAGGCCGCCGGCAACGGGCCGCATGGTCATGACACCGTCCTTGACGCTCATTTCATGCAGTTCGGCCTTGTCCGAGATGTCGGTGGAAATCGACAGCAGCCGGTCCGACGTGCTGCCTTTGTTGGTGATGGTGAAATAGCCGCCGGCCACCTTGGCGCCTGCCGGCGTTGCACGTGACCAGGGGTGCCCGATCTCGAGATCGCCGATCTTGAACCCATGCGCGAAGCCGGTCTGGGCGCCGGCGAACAACAGCGCAAAAGCCAGTACGGCGATGCCAAGGCGCGCCTCGAAGCTGCGCAACAAGCTGCCGGGCATAGGACGCGCGGCGATGCGAAAAAATTGGGACATGGTTGCTCCATGAAGTGAAGGTCGCGCCGTTACCGGTCGCGGACAGTTTGATGTTTGGATGGGTACGCCCGCGAAAGGTTCCGCCGGGCAGACAGACTCAGGCCGTCCGCGGCGGCGCGCGCGGATTCGACGGCGAGCGCTCACGCGCAAAGTCGAGATGGATGGCCGCCGGAAAGACGAAGGCGACGGCCTCAAAGGAACGCGCCCCCAGTGCCAACCCCGCAACGGGTGGCGGCGCAAAGGCCGGCGAAAACATGCTGCAGCCAAGCACGCAACATGCCGGCAGATGCGACGGTGGCGGGTTGCCGCCAGGAAGCTGGGTCGCACCCTCACGGGTGCAGATGACGTTGCCGAAGGCATCGAGTTGTGACGCATTCGGCGCAGTGCCGAAGGCGAACGCACCGAGCGTCGACTGGAGCAGCAGCAGATGGGCCGCGACAAGCGCGACCAGAATGCTCCACCGCTTCTCCCGGCTGTTCAAACGATCTGCCTCATCAAGCAATCACCGGAGAGATACCTATCACGGGAGGGGACAGGTCGAAAATCGGCAATTCGATGCTGCGGCAACGCGGCATATCAGGGTTTCAGGGGCGGCCGGCTCTCCGGGATCGAGGTCAGCAATGTCTGGCGCGCCGACTTCAGGTGCTTGCGGCAGGCGGCGTCGACCTTGCCGAGGTCGCGCGATTTGAGCGCCGCGATATAGGCGAGATGCTCACCGATCGCGACCTCGTTGCGCTCGCGCTCCTGCGCCTTGTTCCACTGGTAGTGATAGTGGAAGATCATGGCGATGACGTCGTAGAAATCGACGATGAAGCGGTTGTGCGACGCCCGGTGGATGAGCCGATGGAAGCGCTCATCCAGCTCCGAGAATTCGTTGAAGCGCGTGGCGATTTCGCTTGCCAGCTGGCGATGCTCGTCCTCCAGCCGGTCGAGATCGGTCCAGACCGCGCTGTCCTGCGGCAGAGCGGCGAAGGCCGCCGCCGACCGCAGTTCGAACATCTCGCGGATTTCGGTCAGTTCCAGCGCGAAGGCACGGGTAAAGCCCTTCAGCACCCAATGGCTGTTGCGGCGCTTCTCGATCAGGCCGAAGCGGGAGAAGCGGATCAGGAACTCGCGCACGCTGGTGGTGCCGACGCCGATCTCGCGCGCCAGTTCGAGTTCGTTGATCTGCATGCCTGCCTCGGCGCCGCTGGCGAGCAGCCGTCGCATGAACGACCGTTCGATGATCTCGGCTAGCGTGTCGGTCTCTTCCTCGGGGAAGAAATCATCGGGACGCGGTTCGCGCAGCACCGTCTTGGCGCGCTTGTTCCAGGCGATCAGCCCGGTCTCTTCCATGCGCGCCAAGATGGTGCGGACGGTCGTCCGGCTGACACCAAGCAATGTACCCAGCTCCGGCTCCGAAGGCAGGCTACGTGTTTCATCGAGCAGCCTGAGGCACCTGTTGTAGGCATCCTTGTAGACGTTGTTGCTCTTCGACATCCCTGATCCGTTGCACGCCGTCGCTTGCGGCTGCTGGCTTGAAGCGCAATATGACGTTCCCATGACCCCTGAAAAGCTAAATCGCTTTCGGAACACCCAAGGACATGCGGAACTCCCCAGCGAAAAAACAATTGACGCAAAACTGTTTTTTCACGATAAAAGACATTATCTTTTAACAGGCGCGTGTCAATCCGCCCGCGCATCCCAGGATCACCCAGGAAACCGCCCGTGAACGCCTCCAACAGCATTCTTCTGTCTCCCGCCGACAATGTCGCCGTCGCCAACGGCCGCATCGAGATCGGCACCACGCTGCCGGGCGGTGCCGTCGCCACTGCGCTGATCGAGCCCGGCCACAAGGTGGCCATCAAGCCGATCGCCGCCGGCGAGGCCGTGGTGAAATACGCCCAGGCAATCGGCCGCGCGACACAGGACATCGCGCCGGGCGAGCACGTTCATTCGCACAATCTGGTTTTCGAATCCGGCCGTTTGCCCGTAGTGCCGCCGAGCGAGGCCGAGCATGCGACAGAAGCCGACCGCAGCCGCACCTTCATGGGTTATCGCCGCGCCGATGGTCGTGCGGGTACGCGCAACTTCATCGGCATCATCGCCAGCGTCAATTGCTCGGCCACGGTTTGCCATGCCATCGCCGACCAAGCCAACCGGACCCTGCTGCCGAAATATCCCGGCATCGACGGTTTCGTCCCGATCGTCCACGGCCAGGGCTGCGGCATGAGCGGCACCGGCGACGGCATGATGGTGCTGCATCGCACGCTCGCCGGCTACGCCCGCCACCCCAATTTCGGCGGCGTGCTGATGGTCGGGCTCGGCTGCGAGGTCAATCAGCTCACCCTCTATGGCCAGAAGGGCGCTGCCGCCGGCAAACGCCACTTCAACATCCAGGACGCGGGTGGCTCGCGCAAATCGGTCGAAAAGGCGATGCTGGTGCTGGCCGAGATCGCGGAGGAAGTCGGCCAGCTGAAGCGTGAGCCGATCCCGGTCAGTGAGATCGTCGTCGGCCTACAATGCGGCGGCTCCGACGGCATGTCTGGCATTACGGCCAATCCGGCGCTGGGCGCAGCCGTCGACATCCTGGCCGGCGTCGGCGGCATCGGCATCCTTTCAGAAACAACCGAGATCTATGGTGCCGAGCACCTGCTCGCCTATCGCGCGGCAACACCGGAGATCGCGCAGAAGCTCGACGGTTTCGTCAAGTGGTGGGAGGATCACGTCGCCAAGCATGGCGCCTCGATCGACAACAACCCCTCGCCCGGCAACAAGCGCGGCGGCCTTACCACCATCCTGGAGAAGTCGCTGGGCGCGGTCGCCAAGGGCGGCCAGACGCCGCTCAACGGCGTCTTCGGCTATGCCGAAAAGGTCACCGGCAACGGACTGGTGTTCATGGACACGCCCGGCTACGACCCGGTCTCGGCCACCGGACAGGTGGCGGGCGGCGCCAATGTCATCGTCTTCACGACCGGCCGTGGCTCGTGCTTCGGCTGTCGGCCGACGCCGTCGATCAAGGTCGCCAGCAACTCGACCATGTATCACACAATGGAAGAGGATATGGACGTCAACTGCGGCGTCATCGCCTCGGGCGAGAAAACCATCGCCGGCATGGGCCGCGAGATCTTCGAACTGATCGTCGAGACGGCTTCCGGCCGCAAGACCAAGAGCGAGGATTTCGGCTACGGCGACAACGAGTTCGTGCCCTGGCATCTTGGTGCAACGCTCTAACCCGTTGTTTTTGCGTAATTCCCAAGGGAAAGCGCTATGCGCTTTCCCGGGAAAACCGTTACACGTCTTTCCAGGAATTGCTCTAGATTGAACTGACATCTGAAGGCTGCCAACCGGACAACGGTCGGCAACAGGGAGGTTTTCGCATGAACAAGCGCCGCATCGGTCAGACCGCGCTCGAGGTCACCGAGATCAGCTTTGGCGGCGCCGCGATCGGCGGTCTCTACCGCGCCTGTTCGCGCGAGTCGGCAATGGAAACGCTGCAAGGCGCCTGGGAGGCCGGCCTGCGTTATTTCGACACCGCACCCTTCTACGGTTTCGGCCTGTCGGAACGCCGCTTCGGCGACTTCCTGCGCTACAAGCCGCGCGACTCCTATGTGCTGTCGACCAAGGTCGGCCGCCTGTTCCGCCCCGTGCCGGACGACCGTGTTCCCGATCACTCCTATGTCGACCCGCTGCCGTTCGCGCTGGACTATGACTATTCCTATGACGGCATCATGCGTTCGGTCGATTTCAGCTATGCGCGGCTTGGCCTCAACAAGATCGACATCCTGTTCGTCCACGACATCGGCGCCTATACGCATGGCGTCGAGAAAACCAAACTGCATTTTCGCGAGTTCATGGATGGCGGCCTCAAGGCACTCGAAGAGCTGAAGCGTTCCGGCGTCATTTCCGCCTATGGGCTTGGCGTCAACGAGGTCCAGATCTGCCTCGATGTGATGCGTCGCGCGCCACTTGATTGTATCCTGCTCGCCAGCCGCTATTCCTTGCTCGACCGCAGCGCCGAAGCGGAACTGCTGCCATTGTGCAGGGCACAACAAACGTCACTGGTCATCGGCGGTGTGTTCAACTCCGGCATCCTGGCGACCGGGCCTGTGCAAGGCGCGCATTTCGACTACCTGCCCGCCAACCACGACGTGCTGGACCGCGTCGGTGCGATGGAAAGGATCGCCACCGAGGGTGGCTATCCGCTGGCCGCTGCCGCGTTCCAGTTCCCCTTGCATGAACCCGCGGTCGCCACGGTGCTGACCGGCACCGCCAAGCTGGCAAACCTGACCCGCAACCTCGAATTGCTCGACGTCGACGTGCCCGAGGCGGAATACGCCAGATACCGACCCTATACTCTGGTGCAGGAGCTGGCGTGAAGCTCCCATCCACCCCCCCCGTGAAAGCTGACCCATGCTTCACATTCTTGCGATCTCATAAAAGAATGAATATTCCATATTGACTAAAGAGTGGAATTAATATTCCATGTCTTCACGGAACGGAACGGGAGCATTTGACGGCGGCAAGGGAGGAGTGGCGCGGTTATTTTGCCCCTGCCAGACCTCGGCAGGGTTGAAGCGAAACACCGCTTGCATCGGACAGGTCGATGCACTATCAAAACACTGTAAATGTTTTTTATTGATAAAGTTCTGTTTGGGCCACGCCTATCCGGACGGAGCTTCCGTAACGTTCACCGGGCGACTTAGGGAGGATTCCTAATGAAATTCGTAACCAGCATTCTCAACCGCCGCGCCGTGATGACGTTGGCAGCAGCTTCGATGCTCGCCGGCGTCATGCACTCGGCGCCGGCCTCGGCGGCGGACGTGACCATTCCGATCATCGTCAAGGACACGACGTCCTTCTACTGGCAGATCGTTCTGGCCGGCGCACGCAAGGCCGGCAAGGACCTGGGCGTCAACGTACCGGAACTCGGCGCCCAGGCTGAAACCGACGTCAACGGCCAGATCTCGATCCTCGAGAATGCCGTCGCCGGCAACCCGGCCGCCGTCGTCATCGCGCCGACCGAAGCCAAGGCGCTTGGCAAGCCGATCGACGAAGCCGCTGCCAAGGTCAAGGTCATCGGCATCGACTCCGGCGCCGACTCCAAGGCCTTCACCTCGTTCCTGACCACCGACAACGTGCAGGGTGGCCGCGTCGCCGCGGACGGTCTTGCAGCAGCCATCGGCGAAGCCAATGGCGGTAAGGTCGAGGGCAAGGTCGCGTTGATCACGGCACTTCCCGGTGCCGGCTCGCTGGAACAGCGCGCCCAGGGCTTCAAGGAACAGCTCAAGGCAAAATATCCGGGCCTCGAGCTCGTCGCCGACAAATATGCCGACGGCCAGGCCACCACCGGCCTCAACATCGCCACCGACCTGATCACTGCCAATCCGGACCTGAAGGGCATCTTCGCCTCCAACCTGATTATGGCGCAGGGCGTCGGCCAGGCGATCGCCGAGAACAAACTTGCCGGCAAGGTCGGGCTGATCGGCTTCGACAGCGACGAGAAGCTGATCAAGTTCCTCAATGACGGCGTCATTTCCGGCCTCGTCGTCCAGGACCCGTACCGGATGGGCTATGACGGCATCAAGACGGCGCTCGCCGCCTCGAAGGGCGAGAAGGTCGAGGCCAATGTCGACACCGGCGCCAACCTCGTCACCAAGGCCAACATGAAAGACCCGAAGATCGACGCCCTGCTCAACCCGAAGCTCTGAGCCGTCGCATCCAAATCGTTTCCGGGGCCTCGCGCCCCGGAAACATCCACTGCCGGCACAAACGGCTTGGCAATCCACAAGCTTGAGCTAGGCTGCCTTTCGAGGCCTATCCTTGCCTTGCAGCGTGCCAATCGTGAGGCCAATCTGGGAGGATTGTCATGACGTCGACGGCGCAGGAACTGCATCCGGCACCCGTGCTGGAACCAGGGCGGACCATCCTCGAATTGCGCGGGTTGGAGAAGCGCTATCCCGGCACCCACGCCCTGAAGCCGGTCAACCTCGCTTTCAAGTCGGGCGAGATCCACGCCATCGTCGGCGAGAACGGCGCCGGCAAATCGACGCTCATCAAGCTTCTCACTGGCGTCATGCCGCGCACCTCCGGAGAGGTGATCTGGGAGGGCCAGCCGGCAGCCTTGGCGACACCGCATGAGGCGATGGCACTCGGCATCAATGCCGTGCACCAGGAGGTCGTACTCTGCCGTCACCTGACGGTGGCAGCCAACATGTTCCTCGGCGAGGAGAATTCGCGCTTCGGCATCCTGCAGCAGCGCGCCATGGTCAAGGAAGCGCAGAAGATCATCGACGATCTCGGCTTCGATCTGCCGGCGCATGTCACGCTCGGCGACCTAACCATCGGCCAGCAGCAGCTGATCGCCGCCGCCCGCGCCACCGTGCGCGGCACGAAATTCCTGATCTTCGACGAGCCGACCGCCTACCTGACCCGCAAGGAGGCCGACCAGCTCTTCACCCTGATCCGCCGGCTGAAGGGCGAGGGCGTGACGATCATCTACATCAGCCACCGCATGGAGGAAGTGTTCGAGCTGGCTGACCGTGTTTCCGTGCTGCGCGACGGCACGCTGGTCGGCACCCGCAACATCGCCGAGACCAACGACGCGGAGCTGGTCAAGATGATGATCAACCGCTCGATCGAACAGATCTACCACAAGGAACATTTCACACCGGGCGCGGCGATCCTCGAATCCAGGAACCTTTCCGGCAAAGGCTTCGAGAATGTATCGATGACGGTCCGAGCCGGCGAAATCGTCGGGCTCTACGGCCTGATCGGCGCCGGGCGCAGCGAGTTCGTCACCACGCTTTACGGCCGCCACCGTAAATCGGCCGGCCAGATCCTGTGGGAAGGCAAGCCGGTCCAGATCAACTCCGAGCATGACGCGATCAAGCTTGGCATGGCGCTGGCGCCGGAAAGCCGTCGCGATCAGGGTCTGTGCCTCAACCTTTCGGTCGGCCTCAATCTCAACCTGCCGATCTACAAGCGCATCTCGAACAATCTGCTGATCTCCAATGCGCAGGAAAGGACCCAGGCCGACCGCCAGATCGCCGATCTCAGGATCAAGACGCCGACGCGCAGTGCACTGGCGTCCAGCCTGTCCGGTGGCAACCAACAGAAGATCGTCATCGGCAAATGGCTGGCCCACGGCGCCAGGCTGTTCATCTTCGACGAGCCGACGGTCGGCGTCGACGTCGGCACCAAGGCCGAGATCTACCGCCTGTTCAGCGTATTGTTGTCGAAGGGAGCCGGCATCATCCTGATCTCGTCCTACCTGCCCGAGGTTTACGAACTGGCCGACACGCTGCACGTATTCCGCCGCGGCAAACTGGTCGCCACGCACGGGTTCCGCACCGCCGACCATGAGGAAATTCTCACACAGGCGCTCGCCGAGAAACAAGAAAAGCTGGGAGAACAGATATGAGCACCGAGGCGATTCCTGCCGAAAAACCGAAGCGCAACTACAATGCCCTGTTCGGGCTGACGCTGCTGGCGCTGCTGGTGCTTCTGTGGGTCATCCTGTCACTGTCGACATCAAGCTTTGCTTCGGCCAACAACATCTCGAACCTGCTGCGCCAGGGCTCGATGATCGCCATCCTGGCCGTCGGCCAGACCTTCGTTATCATTACCGGCGGCATCGATCTTTCGGTCGGCGCCGTGGTTGGCTTCGCCACCGTCATAGCCGCGATGCTGATCAATGCCGGCATCCCGGTCTTCCTCGCCATCCTTATCACCTTGCTGGTCGGCGTCGCCATCGGCCTGTTCCATGGCTTCGGCATCGTCAAGATGGGGCTGCCGCCCTTCATCATCACGCTGGCAACGCTGACGTCGTTGCGCGGCATCGGTCTTTTGATGACCAACGGCAATTCGATCTCGATCAACAACGATGCCTTTCAGGAGTTCTCGCGCAACTCCTTCCTCGGCGTCCCCAACCTGTTCTGGATGGTGATCCTGGTCGGCATTCCGGCCTACATCTTCCTCCATCATAGCCGTTGGGGCCGGTATTTGTTCTCGGTCGGCTCCAATGCCGAGGCCTCGCGCCTGTCCGGCGTCAATGTCCAGCGAACCATCTACATGGCTTACACACTGTCGGGCCTCTGCGCGGCGTTCGTCGGCGTGTTGCTGGCCTCGCGCATCGGCATCGGCAACCCGACCCAGGCCGAGGGTTGGGAACTGCAGGCGATCGCGTCGTCGGTGATCGGCGGCACCTCGCTGTTCGGCGCGGTCGGCTCGGTGCACGGGCCGCTGCTCGGCGCTTTCATTCTGGCCACCATCAACAACGGCGCCAATCTCTTGAACGTCAACGCCTTCTGGCAGCGCATCATCACCGGCGCGCTGATCATCATCATCGTCTATTTCGACGGGCTGCGACGCCGCGGTAGCAAGTGACAATAATTTGAGATCGATCGCCGGCCCTGTCACGAAAATGGGCCGGCGATTTTCATGACAAACTGGATTGAAGCATGAAAGCCGTCGTCTGCCGCTCGCCTGGTGAGCTCGTCCTGGAAGACCGTCCGGCGCCGAGCGCGCCACCTCCCGGCTGGGCGCTGGTGGCTGTCAGCCATGTCGGCATCTGCGGCACCGACTATCATATCTTCGAAGGCAAGCACCCATTCCTCGCCTATCCCCGCATCATGGGCCATGAAGTGTCGGGAACGATCGTCGAGACCGGCGAAGGCGTTGAACTTTCCGCTGGTGAGCCGGTGGTCATCAATCCCTATCTTTCCTGCGGCAAGTGCATCGCCTGCCGGCACGGCAAGCCGAACTGCTGCGTCGGGATCGAGGTGCTCGGTGTCCATCGCGACGGCGCCATGTGCGAACGGATTCTGGTGCCGGCACAAAATCTCTATCCGGCAAACGGCCTTTCGCTGTCCGACGCCGCTGCTGTCGAGTTCCTGGCCATCGGCGCGCATGCAGTGCGGCGCGCAAGCGCCGATCCCGGCGCCCGCACGCTGGTCATCGGCGCCGGTCCGATCGGGCTCGGCACGGCCATCTTCGCCGGCATCGCCGGGCTTGACGTTACGCTGCTCGACATGAGCAGCGAAAGGCTTGCCTTTGCCGCCAACGAGCTCGGTTTCAAGACCCTCGATGGTTCGCGCGGCGCGGTGCCCGATCTGGTCGGGCAAGCGACGGGCGGCGAAGGCTTCGATGTGGTCTTCGACGCCACCGGAAACACCCAGTCGGTGCAGTCGGCCTTCGCCCATGTCGCGCATGGCGGAACACTGGTGCTGGTCAGCGTTGTCAAGGATGACATCACCTTCTCCGATCCGGAATTCCACAAGCGCGAGATGACCCTGATCGGCAGTCGCAATGCGTTGCGCGCCGACTTCGACCACGTCGCCGCCTCGATCCGCAACGGCGCCGTGCCATTGGCCAAGCTCGTCACCCACCGCACCACGCTGGCCGGCACGCCACATGATCTCGCACGCTGGGCACACGAGAAATCCGGTCTGATCAAGGCTGTGATAGAAGTCGGATGAGTGCAATCCTGGAAAAGTTTGAAGCGGTTTTCCCGGGAAAAGCGCTTAGCGCTTTCGCTAAGGGAATTGAATTCGACAATCTAGGCAACCGGCGGTCTCGGCTCACAACGCCGACAATTTGAGTTCGACCCGCTCGGCCGGGAACCGCGACTCGGAAAACTGGATCGGTTGGCCGTCGGGTGTGACGTTGACGGCGACCGTGACCAGCACGATTGCGCCGGGCTGCAGGTCGAGGTCGGCAAGGTCGGCGGCATCGGCATGGCGTGCTGACAGCATGGTCGATTGCCTCAAGTAATCATCTATGCCGAAACGTGCCAGCGACGCGGTGATCGAGCCGGTTTGTGCCATGGCGGCATCGATGCCGGCAAAGCGCCTGGCCTCGAACCAGCCCGCGGCACGCGACACCGGGCGACCGTCGGCTTCGCCGCGTGTTTCCAGCCGGATCACGTTTGTCCCCCTGGCTAGGCCCAGCCCCTCGGCGACGCGCTGGCTGGCCGGCTCCACCGACGAGGCAAGCAGGACTATATGCCGTTCCGACGCCTGCCCTTGCAGGCCTGCCGAAAACCGTGTGCGCGCGCCGATCGGATAGGATAGCCGCTTGCGCGACAGCACGAAGGTGCCGCGTCCCTGTTCGGCCCGCAGCACCCCTTCCTGCACAAGGGCTGCTATGGCACTGCGCACCGTGTGACGGTTGACGCCATAGCGCTCGGCCAGCGCAACCTCTGGCGGTAGCGCTGCATTCTCGGCGAAATCGCCGATGGCGATCGCATGCAGGATCTTGTCGGCGATCTGCCGCCACAGCGAGACACCACTCCGCCGCTCGATGCCGTCCGCTTCCAGCTGCCCGACCATTAATTGCCCCGGCCTCCCATTGCTTGTCATCCACCCGTCATGGACTCGCGATAGATAATAGGTATAATTTGTATAGTTGTCTATATCAATAGACAAATTTAGCCAAGAGGAATGTTGCTCATGCGAAGACAGGAAGCCCGCGACCAGGCCGAGCGCAAGGCCGCCATGGCGACACTGGCGCAATCCAGCGGCGATGACGTCGTCCGGCTCTGGAACGCTACCGGGCTGCCCTCGGAAGCTGAGCTGCTGCGCGGCCCGGAGACCGGCTTGGTCACCGTGCGCGGCCGCATCGGCGGTGGCGGCTCCCCCTTCAATGTCGGTGAGACGACGGTTACCCGCGCCACTGTCCGGTTGCCGTCCGGACAGGTCGGCCACTGCTATGCGCTTGGCCGCGACAAGCAGAAGGCAAGGCTGGCGGCGATCGCCGACGCGTTGTGGCAGGACCCGGCGCGTCGCGCCGAGGTCGAGACCGGGCTCATAGCGCCTCTGCGGTCGGCTCTGGCCACGGCGCATGAACGGCGCCGCGCCGAGACGGCGGCAACGAAGGTGGATTTCTTCACCATGGTTCGCGGAGAAGACTGATGGAGATCGCAGCGCATTCGATCGAAGGCGGTTTCGCCGATCCGGTCTTCAACGCCCAGACCGTGTTTCGCGCGATCATGGAGGCGATGGCGCGGCCGGGCAGCATACGGCCCCTGCCCGCCTTCGCTCGCCCGCCGGTGCCGTTTTCAGCGACCGCCGGCGCCGTAGCGCTGGCGCTTTGCGACAACGACACCCCGCTCTGGCTCGATCCCGCTTTGCAGGCCTCCGCCGCGATCAAATCCTGGCTTGGTTTCCACACAGGTGCGCCCTTGGCCAACACGCCGGCCGATGCGCATTTCGCTTTGATCGCCACGCCGGCCGAGATGATGGCGCTCGACGGTTTTTCGCAAGGCACGCAGGACTATCCCGACCGCTCCACCACGCTGATCCTGCAGGTCAGCGATCTCGCCTCGGGCGCCCCGCTGCTGCTCGAAGGCCCCGGCATCGAAACCAGTGCCACGATCGCGCCGGCGCAGATTCCGCGTCATTTCGTCGAACAGTGGAAGCAGAACATCAAGCGCTTCCCGCGCGGCGTGGATATCATCCTCGCCACATCGGATGGCGTCGCCTGTCTGCCGCGCACAACGCGCATCAAGACGATGGGGGCCTGAGATGTATGTCGCGGTGAAAGGTGGCGAGGCGGCCATTGCCAACGCCCACAGCCTGCTCGCCGACCGCCGGCGCGGCGACCGTTCGGTGCCCGCCCTTCGGCTCGACCAGATCGTCGAACAGTTGGCGCTTGGCGTCGACCGGGTGATGAGCGAAGGCTCGCTCTACGACCGCGAGCTGGCGGCGCTTGCCATCGTCCAGGCGCGCGGCGACCTGATCGAGGCGATCTTCCTGGTGCGCGCCTACCGCACCACATTGCCGCGCTTCGGGTATTCCAAGGCGATCGACACCGCCACCATGCTTGTCGAGCGACGTGTTTCGGCGACCTACAAGGACCTGCCCGGCGGCCAGCTGCTCGGCCCGACCTTCGACTACACGCACCGGCTGCTCGACCCCGAGCTTGCCGCGGGCGGCGACGTCGCCGAGCCGCTGCAGCGCGAGACGGAAGCGCAAGCCATGCCCCGCGTTTCTGCGATCCTTGCTCGCGAGGGCCTGATCGAGCCGGATGGCGAGATGCCGCAGGACCATGTCCCCGGCGACATCACCCGCGAGCCGCTGGAATTCCCGATGGCGCGCGACATCCGCCTGCAGGCGCTGTCACGCGGCGATGAGGGCTTCTTGCTGGCGCTCGGCTATTCAACGCAGCGCGGCTATGCCCGCAACCATCCTTTCGTCGGCGAGATCCGCATCGGCGAGGTCGAGCTGGAACTGGATGTGCCCGAACTCCCGTTCGCTGTGCCGCTCGGCACCGTGCGGGTCACCGAATGCCAGATGGTCAACCAGTTCAAGGGCTCGGCCAAGGCGCCGCCGCAATTCACCCGCGGCTACGGCCTAGTCTTCGGCCAGAGCGAGCGCAAGGCGATGGCGATGGCGCTGTGCGATCGGGCATTGCGCGCTTCGGAACTCGGCGAAGATGTCGTCGCCGCCGCGCAGGACGAGGAGTTCGTCATCTCGCATTCCGACAATGTCCAGGCGACCGGCTTCGTCGAGCACCTGAAGCTCCCGCACTATGTCGACTTCCAGGCCGAACTCGACCTCGTGCGCCGCATGCGCGCCGAATATGACGCCCGCGAAAACCCGGTGAAGGCGGACGACAAGAGGGAGGCTGCGGAATGACCGCTCAACCGACAGACATCGCCACCTACAACTTCGCCTATCTCGACGAACAGACCAAGCGGATGATCCGCCGCGCGATCCTCAAGGGCATCGCCATCCCCGGCTATCAGGTGCCGTTCGCCTCGCGCGAGATGCCGATGCCCTATGGCTGGGGCACCGGCGGCGTCCAGGTCACCGCTTCGATCATCGGCCCCGACGATGTCTTGAAGGTCATCGACCAAGGCGCCGACGACACCACCAATGCGGTTTCGATCCGCGCCTTCTTCAAGAAGGTCGCCAATGTCGCCGTGACGACCGATACCGCCAGCGCCACCATCATCCAGACCCGCCACCGCATCCCCGAGCATCCTCTGACGGCGGGCCAGGTGCTGGTCTATCAGGTGCCGATCCCCGAACCCTTGCGCTTCCTCGAGCCGCGCGAGACCGAAACGCGGAAAATGCATGCGCTGGAGGAATACGGCCTGATGCATGTCAAGCTCTATGAGGACATCGCCAGGCACGGCCGCATCGCCACCACCTATGCCTATCCGGTCAAGGTCGAGGGCCGCTACGTGATGGACCCGTCGCCGACGCCGAAATTCGACAATCCCAAGATGCACCGCTCGCCCGCTTTGCAGCTGTTCGGCGCCGGCCGCGAAAAGCGTATCTATGCCGTGCCGCCCTTCACCGAAGTGGTCAGCCTCGACTTCGAGGACCATCCGTTCGAGGTGCAGACCTTCGACCAGCCCTGCGCGCTGTGCGCGGCCGAGAATGTCTATCTCGACGAAGTCATCCTCGACGACCATGGCGGCCACATGTTCGTCTGCTCCGACACCGATCACTGCGAGAAGCGGCGTGAAGAGGGTCATCGTGGCCATCTTGCCCCTGATACTGCTGGCGAGGAGATTCAGGCCATCCGGGACCACTCCAATGGGTAGCTCTTTCGTTGAAGTAGATGAAAAGGGCTTCTGGATGAACGACAGCCTGCTGTGTCTTTGGCTGCGTTTGCTGGCATTACATGTCCAATCCAATCTCGATCAGTCGGCTCCAGAAATGGTCGCCCGGGAAGAATGGCTTTTGCAATCCGAGTGCCATGCTCCAGGTTTCGTTGTGGCAGATTTGGACCGCGTGGCGCGCGATCAGAACGCGAAGCAAAAAGTGGTCAGCGCGATAGGGCGACTCCTCTCGATGTTGGAGAGACACGCAAAGATGCTCGAACCCGCCACGATTAATCTTCTCGGACTCAGCATTGTTTGGTCACACCCAATCGAGACCAGTCGGCTGCTCGAAATCGGCAACGCATTTCTTGACCTGCTCGCCGGCAAAATCACGACGGGAGCAGATAGCACAGAATTCATGCCAGGATCCCGTCCATGACAGACGAACCAATGCTGCGCGTCTCGGCGCTCTCCAAATTCTATGGCTCGCGCGTCGGCTGCGACAACGTTTCCTTCGACCTGTGGCCGGGCGAAGTTCTGGCGGTCGTCGGCGAGTCCGGTTCCGGCAAGACGACCCTGCTCAACTGCCTGTCGACCCGGCTGTTGCCGAGTTCCGGCACCGCCAGCTACCGCATGCGCGACGGCCAGTTCCGAGAACTCTACCGGATGAGCGAGGCCGAGCGCCGCTTCCTGATGCGTACCGACTGGGGTTTCGTCCACCAGAACCCGGCCGATGGCCTGCGCATGACGGTGTCGGCCGGCGCCAATGTCGGCGAACGGCTGATGGCGGTCGGCGACCGCCACTACGGAAAGATCCGCGCCACGGCCGTCGACTGGCTGTCGCGCGTCGAGATCGACGAAGACCGCATCGACGACGAGCCGCGCGCCTTTTCCGGCGGCATGCGGCAGCGCCTGCAGATCGCCCGCAACCTCGTCACCGGGCCACGGCTGGTGTTCATGGATGAGCCGACGGGCGGCCTCGACGTCTCGGTGCAGGCACGCCTGCTCGACCTGCTGCGCGGCCTGGTCACCGACCTTGGTCTCGCCGCCATCGTCGTCACCCACGACCTCGCCGTGGCGCGTCTTCTGTCGCAGCGCATGATGGTGATGAAGGATGGCCGCGTCGTCGAAAGCGGTCTCACCGACCGCGTGCTCGATGACCCGCGCGCGCCCTACACCCAGCTTCTCGTTTCCTCGATACTTCAGGTGTAACCCATGCCGACGCCCCTCGTTGTCTCCGACGCCGCCAAGAGCTTCACCATGCATCTGCGCGACGGCATCAAACTGCCTGTCGTCGCCGGTGTCTCGTTCTCGATCAGGGCTGGTGAATGCACCGTGCTCGGCGGCCCGTCCGGTGCCGG
Organism: Mesorhizobium sp. P2_E6; assembly: GCF_056403835.1. Lineage (NCBI taxonomy): Bacteria > Pseudomonadati > Pseudomonadota > Alphaproteobacteria > Hyphomicrobiales > Phyllobacteriaceae > Mesorhizobium > Mesorhizobium sp. P2_E6. Next base: position 46,105 of record NZ_JBFUEQ010000007.1, on the reverse strand, counting down.
CAAGAGCTCGATCCTGAAGATGCTCTACGGCAACTACGCCGTCGACGAGGGCCAGATCATCGTCAAGCACGATGACGGGCTGATCGATCTCGCCACCGCCAGTCCGCGCACCGTGCTTGCCATACGCCGGCAAACGATCGGCTATGTCAGCCAGTTCCTGCGCACCGTGCCGCGCGTCTCGGCGCTGGACGTCGTCGCCGAACCGCTGGTCGAGCGCGGCGAGGACCGCGAGAACGCGCGCGGCAAGGCACGCGCCTTGCTGGCGCAGCTCAACCTGCCGGAAAAACTCTGGGCGTTGCCGCCGGCAACCTTCTCCGGCGGCGAGCAACAGCGCGTCAACATCGCGCGCGGCTTCATCACCGAGCACCCGATCCTGCTCCTCGACGAACCGACCGCCTCGCTCGATGCCAGGAACCGCGACGTTGTGATCGAACTCATCGCCGCCAAGAAAGCCGCGGGCGTCGCCCTGCTCGGCATCTTCCACGACCACAACGTGCGCGAGGCCGTCGCCGACCGCATCATCGACGTCACCGCTTTCGCGCCCGGAAAAGTCGCCGCATGACGAAAAAGCTGTCAGAGACGCCGCTGATCCACCCGACGGCGGACGTACAGAACTCAACGCTTGGCCGCTGGACCGAGATCGCCGACCGCAGCCGGGTTTCCGAGAGCATCCTCGGCGACTATTCCTACATGATGCAGGACTGCGCCGTCTGGTGCGCGACGATCGGCAAGTTTTCCAACATTGCAGCCAGCGTGCGCATCAACGCCACCAACCACCCGACATGGCGGCCGACGCTGCACCATTTCACCTACCGCGCCTCCGACTATTGGGACGACGCCGAGCACGAGAGCGAGTTCTTCGCCCAGCGACGCGCCAAGCGCGTCACCATCGGCCACGACACCTGGCTCGGCCACGGCTCGACCATCCTGCCCGGCGTCACCGTCGGCGATGGCGCCGCGGTCGGTGCCGGTGCCGTCGTGTCGAAGGATGTCGCGCCTTACACCATCGTCGGCGGCGTGCCGGCCAAACCGATCCGCGAGCGTTTCGACCGCCGCACCGCCGAACGCTACCAGGCGCTCGCCTGGTGGGACTGGGACCATGCCAAGCTGCGGACAGCACTGGTTGATTTCCGGGAACTATCGGCCGAGGCCTTTCTGGAAAAATATTGCGGATAGGCCATCACATCATTGTCATAGGTGAGCCTGTTTCATCTCCCTGACACATCGCCGGGGCAGGACGCCATCTGCCCTGGAGATCGCAATGCCTGTTTCAGTCAGACCCTCGCTCGCCGGATTCTTTGCCGGCTCCAATCCGAAGCCACCGGTTCATCTCGGCACGCGCTACGACACGTCGGGCAATTTCCTGATCGAGCCCGGCAACACGGTCGTCAGCCATCTCGTCAGCGGTTCGCCCTCCGAGGCCGTGGTGCTTGAGGTGCGCGACCGGATGCTGGCGATGCCCGATGCCGACCGGCTGGCCTTCACCCCGGTCTCCAGCCTGCACATGACGCTGTTCCAGGGCATCATCGAATATCGCCGCCGTTTGCCCTACTGGCCACATGACGTGCCGCTCGACACCAGCATCGACGCCATGACCCGCCTCTATTTGGAACGCTTGAAGGGCTTCAAGGGCCTCGGCCCGTTCAACATCAAGGTGGTCGCAGTCGTACCGACCGGCCTTACCGTTGCCGGCGCGACCGACGAGGACGTGCGCATCATGGGCGCCTGGCGCGATGCCTTGGCGGTGCCGTTCGGCTACCGGCATCCCGACCATGACAGCTACGCCTTCCACATCACCTTCGCCTATCAGATCCAGCGTCTTGCGGATGACAGGGCGGCCGCATGGCAGCAACTGTTCGATGACTCTCTCGCGCTTTTCGCGCGGCAGGCTCCGGCGATCGAGATCAAGGCGCCGGCCTTCTGCAGCTTCAGGGACATGGAGCATTTCGAAGAGTTGCAGGTGCTCGGCTGATCCACCACCGGGCGCCTGACGCCGCGCCTGTGGGCAGTAACAAAACTGACATCAATCCGACACCGCAGGTTCATGGCGCTGCGCTAGCGAAGTTCTTAACAGACCTTCAACGCGACTGGACTGCAAACGACCATGTCAGCCACGCTCGAAATCCGCGGCGTCACCCGACGATTTGGCAAGAACACTGCCGTCAGCGATATCAACGTCTCGATCCCGCAGGGTCAGATGGTTGGCATTATCGGCCGTTCGGGTGCTGGCAAATCAACCCTTCTTCGCATGATCAATCGTCTCATCGATCCCAGCCAGGGATCGATTTTTTTTGACGGCGCCGAAGTTTCCCAGCTGCGCGGCTCGCCGCTCCGGCGCTGGCAGCGCGACTGCGCCATGATCTTCCAGCAGTTCAACCTGGTGCCGCGCCTCGACGTGCTGACCAATGTGCTGCTCGGCAAGCTGAACCACCGTTCGACCATGTCGAACCTGCTCGGCATGTTTTCCCGCGCCGAGTGCGCCGAGGCGGTCGCCGCGCTCGAGCGGCTCGACATTGCCCGCACCGCAATGCAGCCTGCCGGTACTTTGTCGGGTGGCCAGCAGCAGCGCGTCGCCATTGCCCGCGCCATGATGCAGCAGCCCAAGGTGATCCTCGCCGACGAGCCGATCGCTTCGCTCGACCCACTCAACGCCAAGGTGGTGATGGATTCGCTGCAGGACATCAATCTGCGCGAAGGCATCACCGTCGTCACCAATCTGCACACGCTGGACACTGCGCGCGCCTACTGCAACCGCATCATCGGCATGGCCGCCGGCAAGGTCGTCTTCGACGGCCCGCCGGAAGAGCTCAACCGCGAGGCTGTCCGTCTCGTCTATGGCGCCGACAGCAAATCTCCGAGGCCATCACCTCGACCAGCATCGCCTACAAGCAAAAGATCACTGCATCCGCCGGACCGCTCGAGCCCGCATTCCCGGGATATTGAGTCAAGAAAGAGCGACCTGGATCGCCAGCCCGCGTCAAGGGCACCTGTCAGAATAACCAACGCTACCGGCGCGGGGCCGGAACCCACAGGAGAGATATCCAATGTTCAGGAAGATGGTTTTTAGCGCCGTTTCGGTGCTCGCCATGGCAACCAGCATGGCCCACGCCGCCGATATGAAGGAATTCCGCGTCGGTATCCTTGGCGGCGAGAACGAAACCGACCGGCTGCGCAACTACCAGTGCCTGGCCGACCATCTGAAGGCCGAATTCGGTTTCGAGAAGGTCTCGCTGTTCCCCGCCGCCGACTATGACGGCGTCATCCAGGGCCTGCTCGGCGGTACCCTCGACTTCGCCGAACTCGGCGCTTCCGGCTATGCCAGCATCGCCCTCAAGGACCCGAAGGCGGTAACCCCGATCCTCACCACCCAGCAGACCGACGGCGCCACCGGCTACTATTCGATCGGCCTGGCGCTCAAGTCTTCCGGCATCACCGACATCAAGTCGGCCAAGGGCAAGAAGCTCGGCTACGCCGATCCGGATTCGACCTCCGGCTATCTGATCCCGCTGACCCAGATCCCGAAGGACACTGGCGCTTCGAACGAAACCTTCTTCGCTTCGACCCAGTTCAATGGCGGCCACGAGAACAACGTCCTGGCCGTGCGTGACGGCAAGGTCGACGTCGCGGTGGACGATTCCTCGGGCATCGGCGATTTCAAGAACGGCTACACCTCCGGCACCTTCCACAAGGAAGTCGCCAAGGGCGCCGTCGACCCCAACGACTTCGTCGAAGTCTGGCGCTCGGGCCTGATCCCGAACGGCCCGCTGGTCGTGCGCACCGCACTCGGCGACGACATGACTGCCAAGCTGACTGCCTTCTTCACGGCCCTGCCGGCCAAGGACAAGGCTTGCTTCGAGGGCGTCGAAGGCGGCGATTTCACCGGCTACGTTCCGGTGAAGGCGGACTTCTACAACGTCATCGTCGAAGCCCGTAAGGCGGCCATCGGCGGCTAACGGCAAAAATCAGAAGGGCGGTGTTCAAAACACCGCCCCTTCTGTTTGTCCGATCATGACCCTTTCCGTGACAGCCCCCTCCGCCGCCCATCAGATGGCCGATGCCTGGCGACGCCAGATATCGCTGCGCCGGCTCTATACGGTGCTTGGCGTCGGTTTACTGCTTGCCGCGATGTTTGCGAGCATGTGGTTCGCCGACGAAGCCAATGCCGGGCACTTCTTCGACCGGCTGCCGCATATTCTGGACTTCCTGAGCTGGCTGATCCCCAAGGATTGGAACGACGTCTGGCGGGCGCTGTTCGACATTGCCTCGCCGCATGACACTGGCACCCAGGAATTCAACTTTCCGCTCGGCCGCGTCTATGTCTGGGGCGGCTTTTACATCCCTGAATATTTCGAGCTCATGCTGACCACGGTGAACATGGCCCTGGTCTCGACGTTTATCGGCTTCATCTTCGCCGTGCCGTTTTCCTTCATCGCCGCGCGCAACCTGACGCCGCATCCGGTGCTGAGGCTCGTCGTCAAGCGCTTCATGGAGCTGCTGCGCGCCTTTCCGGAGATCGTCATTGCTGGCCTCTTCGCCGCCATCGTCTCGACCGGTCCGATCGCTGCTATCATCGCCATCGGCCTGCATTCGATAGGCGCGCTCGGCAAGCTGTTCTATGAGATCAACGAGAACATCGATATGCGCGCCGAGGAAGGCCTGAGGGCGGTCGGCGCCAACTGGTTCGAGCGTGTGCGCTTCGCCGACCTGCCGCAGGTGCTGCCCAACTTCATGTCCTACACGCTGCTCCGCGTCGAGATCAATGTGCGCGCTTCGACCATCATCGGCGCCGTCGGCGGCGGCGGCATCGGCGAGGAATTGAAACTCTCGATTTCACGCGGCTTCGGCGCCAAGACGCTGGCGTTGGTGCTGCTCTTGTTCACGACCATCTTCATCATCGACCAGTTCTCCGCCTGGCTGCGCCGCAAGCTGGTCGGCGAACAAGCCTTCCTGATGGGTGCTTAGCCATGATCCCGAAAAGTGGAATCCGGTTTTCGGAAAAGACCATGGCAAAACCAAAAGATAGAGATCCATCCCGGTCCTATCGGGATGGATCAGGTTCTTGATCATGGCGACGATGACCGCCGACGAAATCCGGTTGATCGAGGAGCGCTACCCGCAAGTGTTCCGGCGGCCGACGTACAAGCGCTTTGCCCCGCTGTTCCTGTTCGTCGGCATACTGCTCTACCTCATCTATGCCTTGTGGTTCTTCAGCCTGCCGCAAGTGCTGCGGGAATCGCACTGGGAACGCCTGCCGCTCTTCCTGACGCAGTGGGTCAGCTATGACCTGCAGCCGGAATTTCGGCTCGACCAGCCCGAGATAACACCGAAATACCCGCGCTTTTCCGCGCTTGGCGAGAACCCGAACCCAGACTGGGTCATCAAGAACGCGGACGGCACCTTCAGCGTCCTGATCGACGGTCCGGACAAGTCCGTCACCTTCGACAAGACCAAGGCGACGATCGTGGCCAATGGCGAGACGGTGCCGGTGTCGCTGACCGGCGGCAAGCCGGTGATCTCGGGCCCGGTGCCGGACTGGATCACCGCTCATGACGACGAGGTGGTGGCCAAGATGGGCTTCGCCGGCGAAGTGCGCGTCACCGTCGACCGCGTCAAGGTCCGCAAGCGCTTCCTCGGCTGGGCAAATTTCGTCTTCGACACGCGCTCGCCCTTCTTCGGCAAGTCGGCCAGCGAAGTGGTCTCGCTGATCGTGTCCGGCCCCGAACTCAAGCCGGGCACCTCGAACCTCGCGCTGGCGGGAGACAATATCTGGAACAACGCCCAGTGGCAGCACGGCGACGTCTGGACGAAGTTGCTGCAGACCATCGTCATGGCCTTTCTCGGCACGCTGCTCGGTGGCATCGTCGCCTTCCCGCTTGCCTTCTTCGCCGCCCGCAACATCACGCCGAACGGGCTGCTCAGCCAGGTGCTCAAGCGTTTCTTCGACTTCATGCGTTCGGTCGACATGCTGATCTGGGCGCTGTTCTTCACCCGCGCCTTCGGCCCTGGCCCGCTGGCCGGCAGTGCCGCGATCTTCTTCACCGAGATCGGCACGCTGGGCAAAACCTATTCGGAAAGCCTCGAGAACATCGACGACAAACCGCGCGAGGGCATCAAGTCGACAGGTGCCAACGGTTTGCTGGTGCAGCGCTATGGCGTAATGCCTGAAGTGATTCCGATCTTCATCAGCCAGACGCTCTACCAGTGGGAATCCAACACCCGCGGCGCCACGATCATCGGCGCCGTCGGCGCCGGCGGCATCGGCCTGAAACTATGGGAAGCGATGCGCACCAACTCCAACTGGGCCAACGTCTTCTACATGGTGCTGCTGACGCTGGCCGTGGTGTTCATCTTCGACAACATATCCAACTTCCTGCGCCGCCGGCTGAGCCGGACCATCCACGACTACAACAGAATCCAGGCCGAGCAGGGTTAGCGATCACGGCGCTTCAGAGCATGTCTCAACACGCCTTACGCCGCTTTCTTCCACCCGTTCCTGATATGCTTGTAGCCGTCGCGATAGACGGCTTCCGGGCTCTCGGAAAAATCGCGCCACACCTTGGTCGCCGCAGCCAGGTCCTTGAGCGAACGGCCGAACGCCTCGATCGTCAGCCAGTCGTCATAACCACTCTTGCGGATGGCGGAGAACGCTTCCTTCCACGGGATATTGCCGCGCCCCGGCACGCCGCGGTCGTTCTCCGAAATATGGATATGGACGACATTCCTGCGGTGTTTTGTATAGGCGCCGATCGGGTCGGCTTCCTCGATGTTGGCATGGAACGTGTCGTACATCGCCTTGATGTGCGGCCGGTCGATGGCATCGATATGCTCGGACAGATCCGCCATCGTGTTGAGAAGATAGCATTCGAAGCGGTTCAGCGCCTCGAGCCCGATTGTGACGTTCCTCTTGCCGGCATGATCGCCGATCGCGCGTTGCGAAGCGACCGAGCGTTTCTTCTCGGCGGCTGTCGGCCCCGAGCCGGAGAAGGCACCGAGCGTCGAATGCAGCGGTCCGCTCAGCGTGCTGGCGCCGAGCGCGTCGGCGCAGTCGATAGCCCATTTCATATAGTCGACGCCGGCCTTGCGGGTCGCGGCGTCGGCCGCGATCAGGTTCATCGCCGGATCGCCCATGGCTGACACGGCGGTCCGCTCCAGCCCGATACGGTCGAGCAACTCACCCAGTTTCTTGTAGTCGTCGGGCGTGCCGGCGAAGATCGGTATCTCGACGCCATCAAAACCGGTTGCCTTGATGTCGCGGAGCAACGGCTCGTGTTTCTTCGACACCGCCGTCGTCCACAGGAACATGCACATGCCGATTTTCATCGACGCCCCTCCCCAGTGAATTCCCCTCGCCGGTCGAAGCTATAGTTTCGTCCAGGCCCCATTCTTCTTCGACGACTTCACGCAGGCCTCGATGAAGGCCATGCCCTCGACGCCGTCCTGAATGGTCGGAAAGACGACGTCCTTTGCCGGCTTGCCGCCCTTCTTGCGCGCCGCGCGGATGGCGCGCGCGGCCTCCTGGTAGATGTTGGCAAAACCTTCGAGGTAGCCCTCGGGATGGCCCGGCGGAACCCGGCTGACACGCCCCGCCACCGGCAGCGCCCCGGCGCCGTTGCGGGTGATCAGTTGCTTCGGCTGGCCGAAGGGCGTGTACCAGAGATAGTTCGGATCGGCCTGCACCCATTCCAGCCCGCCCTTCGAGCCATAGATGCGCAGCTTCAGGCCGTTTTCATGGCCCGGTGCCACCTGGCTGGCCCAGATCATGCCCTTGGCCGGATGCGTCTTGCCGGCCGGCTTGAAGCGCAGCATGACGTTGACATTGTCGTCGAGCAGCCTCCCCGGCACGAAGGCATCGAGATCGGCCGACAGGGAAGCGAGCTCCAGTCCCGAGACGAAGCGCGCCAGGTTATAGGCATGGGTGCCGATGTCGCCCAGCGCGCCGCCAGCGCCTGCCTGCTTGGGATCGCCACGCCACGACGCCTGCTTCTGGCCGGTGGCTGCGAGGTCCTCGGTCAGCCAGTCCTGTGGATACTCGGATTGCACGATGCGGATGTCGCCGAGCACGCCCTTGGCCACCATCTCGCGCGCCTGCCGCACCATCGGATAGGCTGTGTAGTTGTGGGTGAGCACGAACACCTTGCCGCTCTTCTCGACCACGGCGGCCAGCTTCTTGGCCTCCGCAAGCGTCGTCGCCAGCGGCTTGTCGCAGATGACGTGGATGCCGGCCTCGAGGAAGGCCTTGGCCGCCGGCACGTGGACATTGTTGGGGGTGACGATGGCCACCGCCTCGATGCCGTCAGGCCGTTTGGCCTCGGCCTTGGCCATCTCGGCATAGGAGCCGTAGCTGCGATCCGGGTCGAGCCCGAGTTCGGCGGCCGAGGCCTTGGCGCGCGCCGGATCGGAGGACAGCGCGCCGGCGACCAGCACGAAATCATTGTCGATGCGCGCCGCGATGCGGTGCACCGCGCCGATGAAGGCGCCTTGCCCGCCACCGACCATGCCATAGCGGATCGGACCGCCTCCCGTTTCCGACTTCGATGCGCCGACCATGTCTTTTCTCCTCGTGTCTGAAATATCCCGGCCCCTTGACGGGAGGTCGATCCGCGCTGCGGATCGGGTGGGTCGTAGAGGTAGAGCTCGGTTGAACTGACCCTACCCGGGCCCGTCGGCCACCCTCCCTCGAGCGGGAGGGAAGTCGCGTTAAATCCCCATCAGGCCGCGCAGCACTTTCTTGTCGGTGGTGCCGCCGGCAAAGTCGTCGAATGCCTTTTCCGTCACCCGGATGATGTGGTGCTGGATAAATGGTGCGCCTTCTGCCGCGCCGTCTTCTGGGTGCTTCAGGCAGCATTCCCATTCCAGCACCGCCCAGGAATCGTAGTTGTACTGCGTCAGCTTGGAAAAGATGCCGCCAAAATCCACCTGTCCGTCGCCGAGCGAGCGGAAGCGGCCGGCGCGGTTGGTCCAGCTCTGATAGCCGGAATAGACGCCTTGCCGCCCGGTCGGGTTGAACTCGGCGTCCTTGACGTGGAACGCCTTGATGCGCTCGTGATAGATGTCGATGAATTCGAGATAGTCGAGTTGCTGCAGCAGGAAGTGCGACGGATCGTAGTTGATGTTGCAGCGCTTGTGGCCGCCAACCGCGTCGAGGAACATCTCGAAGGTAGCGCCGTCGAACACGTCCTCGCCGGGATGGATTTCGTAGCCGACATCGACGCCATTGTCCTCATAGACGTCAAGGATCGGCTTCCAGCGCTTGCCGAGCTCCGAAAAAGCCTCCTCGATCAGGCCGGCCGGCCGCTGTGGCCACGGATAGAGGTAAGGGAAAGCCAGTGCTCCGGAGAAACTCACAGAGGCGTTCAGCCCGAGATTGCGCGAGGCCTTGGCGCCGAACTTCATCTGTTCGACCGCCCATTTCTGACGCGCCTTGGGATTGTTGTGCACCGAAGCCGGCGCAAAGCCATCGAACTGCGCATCATAGGCCGGATGCACCGCCACCAATTGCCCCTGCAGATGCGTCGACAGTTCTGTGATCTCGATGCCGGCGTCGGCACAGATGCCTTTCACCTCGTCGCAATAGGCCTTGGAAGATGCCGCCTTCTTGAGATCGAACAAGCGCGCGTCCCAGGTCGGGATCTGCACGCCCTTGTAACCAAGACCAGCCGCCCATTTGGTGATCGAAGCCAGCGAATTGAACGGTGCGGCGTCACCTGCAAACTGCGCCAGAAACAGTCCAGGGCCCTTCATTGTCGTCGGCATCGGCATCCTCCCTCATTTTCCTCGCGACCGAGCATAGCGCCGATTGGAAGCAGGGCCAGCCACTTTGGTCTTTTCATACCGGGCGCTTGTGCGCGCCGCTATTCTGGTATTACCAAATACAAGGATTTGGTCAAGTCTTGTAGTGCATCGCGGGAACCCCTGAGACAGGCAAAAAAGGGATACATATCTCAATATAATCAATGAAATAATTCGGAGTGAGCGCAGCAGTCCGCCGCTTCTTGCCGTCCATGGGAAATTGCTGTAGACCTCGCTTCAGGCCCAATTGGTCGAACCAGTTTGCGAAAAAGGCTGGGGATGCCTTGGGGAGGAACCCTTGCGTCGCCGTTCAGCGATGCATGTCGCAGGCGAACCATAAAGACGAATCTGGGAAGGACAGACCATGCACCTTTCGACGCACAACTGGATGCGCGCGGAACCGCTGGAGACGACGCTCAAGCGCATCAAGAAATTCGGCTACGAGTCGATCGAGATTTCCGGCGAGCCTGAGCAGTACAAGACCAAGGAGACGCGGGCGCTGCTGAAGGAGCATGGGATCCGCTGCTGGGGCGCGGTGACCTTGATGCTGGGCGAGCGCAACCTTGCCGCCAAGGACCAGGGCCAGCGCGAGCGGTCCGTGCAGTATGTCAAGGACGTGCTGACGATGATCAGCGAACTCGATGGCGAGATCATCACGCTGGTTCCGGCGACGGTCGGCAAGGTGGTGCCGGATGGCACCGAGGAAGAGGAATGGAAATGGGTTGTCGACGCGACCCGTGAATGCTTCACCCACGCAAAGAAGGTCGGCGTCAAGATCGCCGTCGAACCGCTCAATCGCTTCGAAACCTATCTGTTCAATCGCGGCGCCCAGGCCCTGGCGCTGGCAGACGCGGTCAGCCCCGAATGCGGCGTCTGCCTCGACGCCTACCACATCCACATGGAGGAATTTAACGTCCATGACGCGATCCGGCAGGTCGGCAAGCGCCTGTTCGACTTCCATGTCGCCGACAACAACCGCTTTGCCGCCGGCCTCGGCCAGATCGACTGGCCGAAGATCGTCGCCACGCTGAAGGAAGTCGGCTACGACGGCGCGCTGACCAACGAGTTCGTCGCCCCGGTCGACCGCACGCCGGCCGCGCCCTATCCCGACATGGTCGAGCGCCATCCGGTCGACATTTCGCCCGAACAGCTGAAGTTCATCCAGGATCACGGCTCCAGCGTGCTGACCGAGAAATTCTACACCGACCAGATGCGCATCACCGCAGAAACGTTGCTGCCGCTGATCAAGTAGTCGACTGCCTGTTGGGAAATTGCCCTTTCGCCCTGACCGGCGGCAGGGCCGGGAAAGACAATGCGCATCAAGACCGTCCAAGCCTGGTGGATCCGCATCCCGATCGAAGCCGCTCGGCAGCACCGCAGCGACTTCGGTCAGGTGACGACCTTTGACGCCGCCATCCTGCGCATCGAGACCGATGACGGGCTGGTCGGCTGGGGCGAAGGCAAGAATGCCGCCGGCAGCGCCGGCAGCTACGGGGCGCTGGTCCACATGCTGAACCATGAAGTCGGGCCGCAATTGATCGGCCGCGATCCGGCCGACATCGGCGTCATCTGGGAGATGCTCTACAACGGCGTTCGCCACGACAGCGCCGCCCGCGCCGGCCACGCCATGCCGCAACTGGCGCGGCGCGGCATGAGCATAGCGGCCATCAGCGCCGTCGATATCGCGCTCTGGGATATCCTGGGCAAATCGCTTGGCGTTCCGGTCTGGCGGCTCCTCGGCGGCCGCAAGCTCGATCGCATGCCGGCCTATGCGTCCGGCGGATGGGCGTCCGCCGACGCCATCGGCGAGCAATTGAAATCGTATGTCGCCAAAGGCGGCTTCAAGGCGCTGAAGATGCGGATCGGCGCCATGGACGGTGCCGCGCATGTCTCCGCCGCCCGCGTCCGTGCCGCACGGCAGGCGCTCGGCCCCGATGTCGAATTGATGGTCGATGCCCACGGCACCTACACGGTGGCTGAAGCCAAGCGCTTCATCCACCTCATCGACGATCTGGACCTCGCCTGGTTCGAGGAGCCGATCATCGCCGACGACAAGCCAGGCATGGCCGAAGTGCGGGCAAGCGGCGCCGTTCCGATCGCCACCGGCGAAAGTGAGGCGACGCGCTATGCCTTCCGCGACCTTGCCGTGCTGAAAGCCGCCGACATCTTCCAGCCCGATCCGGCCTTCTGCGGCGGCATCAGCGAAGCGATGAAGATCGGCACCATCGCCAGCGCCTTCAACCTGCGCTTTGCGCCGCATCTGTGGGCCGGCGCGCCGTGCTTCTTCGCTGGACTGCACGTCTGTGCTGCTTCGCCGGCTAGTTTCACCGTCGAATATTCGCTCGGCGCCAACCCGATGATCCATGATCTGATCGAAGAGACTGTCGAAGCCAAGGACGGTATGATAGCGATCCCGGAAAAGCCGGGTCTGGGGTTCACCATTTCGGAGCGGTTCCTGGAGGCGCACGCGCAACGCGATTGACAATGAAAGAAAAGAACCTTCTCGCGGAACTCGCTGCCTACCTGTTCTCCCATTCGGACAAGGAGACCGGCCGAACGCCGTCGGAACGTGAGCTGGCGGAGCAGTTCGGCGTCAGCCGCGGCCAGATCCGCGAGGCGCTCGCCATCCTCGAAGCCATGCGCATCGTCGAGCGCAGGGCCAAGTCCGGCATCTACATCGACACCAAGCAGGCCAGCGTCGAGGCGATGGCGCTGTTCGCGCGCGCCGGCCTGCCGCTCGATCCGATCCAGATCTACGAGACGGTCGAATTGCGCAAGATCCATGAGATCAAGGCGGCCGAGCTTGCCTGTTCGCGCGCCACCGAAGAGAATTTCGAGCGTCTGCGCGAGATCCTGAAAGCTTCGGAAGAGCGCATCGCCGCAGGCGAGGGCCTGGCCAAGGAAGACCGCGAATTCCACCTTGAGATCGTACGCGCGACCAAGAACAGCGTCTTCCACAATGTCTGCAGCGTCTACTACATGATGGGCGAGCAGCGCCTGCCGATCTATTTCAACGATCCCGAGCGCAGCGTGCGCTCGCATGCCGAGCACATCCAGATCTACGAGGCGCTGCTGCGCCGCGACGGCAATCTCGCCCAGGCGCTGATGAGCGCTCATCTGCAGGGCGCCGAGAGCTACTGGAAGGGCCTGATCGAGGGCCATGGCGAGGAACCTCAAAGCCCGACGCTCGAAAGAGCCTGACCGACATGGCCCGCATCCTCACCACACACCCCCTGCATCCGCGCGCCTCGGCCATGCTGGCCGGCGCCGGCGAGCTTGTTGTCGCTTCTGCTCTCGACCCAGCGACGCTTGTTGCCGAGGCGAAAAACGCTGACATTGTCATCGTGCGCGCGCCTCTGCCGCCACAGCTCTTCGAGGGTGCAGGGAAGCTGAGGGCAGCAATCCGCCATGGCGCCGGGCTCGATATGATCCCGATGGAAGCAGCATTCGCGGCCGGCGTGCTGGTGGCGAATGTGCCGGCGGTCAATGCCCGCTCGGTTGCCGAACACGTCATGTTTGCAGCACTTGCCCTGCTTCGCCGCTTCCGCATCGTCGACCGCGACTTGCGCGCGAAAGGCTGGCTCGCCGGCCGCGAGCACGCCAACTCCAACAGCGAACTTGCCGGCAAGACGATCGGCATCGTCGGCCTTGGCGCCGTTGGCCAGGCTGTCGGACATATAGCGGCGCATGGTTTCGACCTGAAGGTGGTGGCAACGACGCGCAGCATGCAGCCGGCGCCGGAGAAAGTCGGCTTCCTGTCGATCGACGCCCTGGTCGAGCAGAGCGACATCATCGTTCTGTGCTGTCCGTTGACGCCGGAGACGCGCGGCTTGATCAATCGCGAGCGGATCGCCCGCATGAAGCCCAATGCGCTGCTGATCAACGTATCGCGCGGACCGGTCGTCGATGACGACGCCCTGATCGAAGCCTTGCAGAAACGCCGCATCGGCGGTGCCGCACTCGATGTGTTTTCGACGCAGCCGCTGCCGCCAGATCATCCCTATTTTGGCTTCGACAATGTCATCATCACCCCGCACATGGCCGGCATCACCGAGGAATCGATGATGCGCATGGGCGTCGGCGCGGCCGGTGAAGCCTTGCTGGTGCTGGCCAACAAACTGCCGGTCAATCTGCGCAACCCCGAAGTGGTCGATCACTACCGCCGGCGGTTTCCTGCGAGCGTGTAACGCATCGCCGTTTCGCCTCATTTTCTGGCGAGGCTCGCTCCCATGTCCAGTCTTCGCTCCGCGCTGTTGTTTGTTGCCACCGCTTCGACAGCCGTCTTGCCGTCGCTTGCCGCTGCGGAGAGCAGCTATGTCTACTGCGACAACGGGCTGCGCTGCTTCAAGGCACCCTGCCCGTCGAACAGCGCGCTCGACCTTGCCACCGGCACGATCATCAAGGGCGTGTCGATCGACAGCAGCGGATTGCCGCAGGCCGACAAGGCGATAACGGATCTCTCAGACGCGCTTTACGCCGGAAAGATCGTCGTCAGGGGATCGATCGAACATCGCACGCAGACCATCACCGGCAAGGACTACAGCCTGCCCTGGCTGGTTGCGACCGGCATCGTACGCACCGCCAAGGAAAGCGAACGCAAGCACTGTTCGTCGCACTGATATTCAGTTCAGCCCTCGTCAAGAGCCAAGCAGCGACTCTATTTCAGCGGCGAGGCGTAGCAGTCGCCGGTCTTGGCCGTTGCGCGCCACCAGCATCAATCCTGCCGGGCGCACCATGCCCGGCATCGGCAGCGAGATCGCACAAAGGTCGAACTGGTTGGCGACCTGCGTGTTGCGCAGCAGTAGGCCTTCGGTGCGGTCGCGCAGTTCGGCATCGTCAACCATCGAAACGATGGTCGGCGCTGTCACCGGTGTGGTCGGTAGGGCCAGCATATCGACCGATGCCAGCCGCTCGTCCATGGCGGCCGCGAGCGCGGCGCGACGACGCATTGTCCTGATGTAAACTGGCGTCGGCAGCATAGCTGCCCGCGACAAAGGCCCGCTGACATGTGGGTCGACCGGCACCGATGCCCCCGTCGCCAACCAGTCGGCATGGATCTCCGCCCCTTCCATGGCAGCGATCGAACCGCGCTTGGTCGCCGCGCGCATCTCTCCAAGCAGATCGTCTATCGACAGATCCGCCACCCCTGCACCCGCCAGTTCGACCTTGCGAAGGCATCGATCGAACGCGGTCGCCACCTCGCCTTGCGTTTCTTCGAATAGGACGCCGCGCGGGATGCCTATGCGAAGCCCTACAAGGGAAATCGACGTCAGCGCAGCCGCTTCCTCGCCGGCCATCACGGCGTCGGCGGCGGCGCACTGGGCGACGGTTCGGGCAAGCGGCCCGATCGAGTCCAGCGTGCCGGACAACGGGAAAGCGCCGGTGAGAGGCACCCGCCTAGCGGTCGGCTTGAAGCCGACGACACCGTTGAGCGATGCCGGAATGCGTATCGAACCACCGGTATCGGAACCGATGGAGATTTCGCTCGTCCCCTCGCCGACGGAAACGCCGGCACCTGAGGAGGAACCACCAGGAATGCGGCTGGGATCGGTGGCATTCCCGGGCGTGCCGTAGTGCTGGTTGTCACCGATCGCGGTGAACGCGAATTCGGTCATGTTGGTCTTGCCGACGATCACCGCGCCGGCCTGCCGCAACCGGCCAACGATGGCGGCGTCGCGCAGCGCAGGTGCAGCGGTCCTGAGCATGAGCGAGCCGGCCGTGGTTGGTTCGCCGCCGACATCGAACAGATCCTTGATCGAGACAATGGTGCCGTCGAGCGGCCCCAGCGTCACACCGGCTTGTTTGCGGGCATCGCTGGCGTCGGCCGCGGCCCGCGCGGCTTCGGCATAAAGCTTCGTGAACACATGTTCTTCGCCGGCACGGGCGGCGAGTCGCGCGAGGATGGTTTCGAGATGATCGCGGGCTGATTGCATTTTCGGTGTCGGACTCCGGACGCCTTGAACGTCTTAAGAGGTAGCGGCCAGCACTTGGCCTGCCGAGACTTAAACCGGCGCAGGCGGTTTTGCACCCTGTCGATACGAGGAAAAATCCGATGCTCTACAAAGGCAGCTGTCACTGCGGCAAGGTCGCCTTCGAGTTCGAAGCCGAGCTGACCGGCGCCGTGCGGTGCAATTGCTCGATCTGCTCGCGCAAGGGTGCCCTGTTGTGTGCCATCCCGCACGAGACCTTGCAGGTGCTGGCCTGGGGCAATGACTTGGGGATCTACACATTCGGCAACCACGCCATCGCGCATCGGTTCTGCCGCACCTGTGGAGTCCACCCCTTCGCTGAGGATGTCGGCGAAGGCCCTGAACGCAGTGCCTACGTCAACATGTATTGCATTGCGGATTTTGACCCTTCGACCTTGCCAGTCTTCGACTTCGATGGCCGCTCGGTCTGAACCTATCTCCCGTCGCACCGGCAAGGTTCGCTTTGTCGCTTGCCGCATAACGGCATCGGCCCGAAACCGTGATGGTTCGCGGGCCGATGCTTGGCGTCAGGAAGTTATCGCCAAATGGTGAGTCCGACGGCTAGTTGACCTGCTTCGGACCGCGCAGGAACACCACGATCGCCGCCAGCAATGTCGCCGTGCCGCAATAGGCGAAGGCGCTGGCCACGCCGGCATGGTCGACCAGCAGGCCACCGACGACAGCACCGAGCGCAATCGCCACCTGGAACGTCGCCACCATCAGCCCGCCTGCGCTTTCTGCCTGATCCGGTGCTGCCCGCACCAGCCAGCTCTGCAGCCCAACCGGCACCGCGCCGAAGGCAAAGCCCCACGCCGCAACCGCGGCGGCAGCGACCGTGGGCGAGGCACCGAAAACCAGCATCGAGGCAGCCGCCGCCGCAATCAGCAAGGGCGCCAGCGCAACGGCTGCCTTGAGGTTGCGTTCGGCCAGGAAGCCGCCGGCGACATTGCCGAAGAAGCCACCAACGCCATAGGCCAGAAGCACCAGCGAGATTGTCTCGATGTCGAGCACGGGGACCTTCTCGAGGAAAGGGCGCACGTAGGTGAAGCCGGCAAAGTGTCCCGAGGCAACGAGCAGCACGACCAGCAGTGCCACCCTGATAGAGGGGCGCTCGAGCACATCGAGCAAGGTACGGAAGCTTGCCACGCCCACGGGTGGCAGCTTCGGAATGGTGGCCACCTGCACCAGCAGCGCCAGGGCGCCGACGACGGTGGCGATCATGAAGGCGGTCCGCCAGCCCCAGATATCACCGACATAGGCGCCGACCGGCGCTGCGCATACCGTCGCCAGCGAAACGCCGGTCAGGATGATCGACATGGCGCGCGGCATCAGCCGCATCGGTACCAGCCGCAGCGCCATCGCCGCCGACATCGCCCAGAAGCCGCCAAGTGCAACGCCGAGCACGACGCGGGCAAGCAGGAGCACGGTAAGCGATGAGGCAAAGGTGGCCAGAAGGTTGGAGAAGATCAGGAACACCGTCAGCATCCACATCACCACCCTGCGGTCCATGCGCCTGGTGATGATGGCCATGGTCGGCGCGGCAATGGCGCCGACGATGGCGGTCGCCGTCACCGCTTGTCCGGCCACGCCTTCGGTGACGCCGAGGTCGCGCGCCATTGGCGTCAGCAGGCTGGCCGGCAGGAACTCGGCGGTAACGAGGCCGAAAACACCAAGCGCCAGCGAGACCACGGCGCCCCATGCCGGCTCGGTTCGTTCATCAGAGTCTGCGGGGTTCAGAAGTGTGGCGTCGATGACGCCTGTCGCGGGTTCGGCCATGGTCAGTCTCCGATCTGTTTGCAGCGCCACATAGGGAACGACCAACCGGGGCTCCACCCGTTACATGCCTTGCCATCTCGGCTTGGCTATGTGGCCGGTCTTCGATCTTGTTTGCAGCGCAGCATTTGGCTGCAACGCAACATAGGGAGTGACCGCCTGGAGTTTCCATGCTAGAAACCCCATTATGTTTGACCATTCGTCCAAAATCCCGATCACGGGCGATCCGCTCACCGACATATTGCGCGGCCTGCGTCTCGATGGCGTCGAATACGGTCGCTGCGAAATGAAGGAGCCGTGGGGCATCCAGTTCCCGGCTCAACCCGGGGCGCGGTTTCATTTCATCGGCCGTAGAGGCTGCTGGTTGAAGCAGCCGTCGGGCGAATGGGTGGAGCTGAATGCGGGGGATGCGGTGCTGCTGCCACGCGGTGCGGCGCATGTGCTGGCCAGCGAACCCGGCGCCCAGGCCTGGCCGATCCACGGCTACGAACTCGAAGAGGTCTGCAAGGACGTCTACTGCACGTCGAACGCGGAGATGTGCGGCAAGGACTGCCAACCGGGAACGCTGCTGTTCTGCGCCAGCATGTATTTCAACCTCGATGGCCTGCATCCCTTGCTCGGCATGATGCCGGACGTGATGCGCACGCATGAGCTGGAAGCCTACGAACCGGGGATACCGCATTTGCTGGACTCGATGGCACGCGAAGTGACGATGGAGCGCGTCGGCTCCGGCGGTATCATGGCGCGGCTGGCTGACGTGCTTGCCGCCACCGTCATCCGCTCATGGGTCGAACGCGGTTGCGGAGACTCGTCCGGCTGGATCGCGGCGGTCAGGGACCGCGAGATCGGGCGCGTGCTGGCCGCCATCCATCTCGAACCGAACCACGACTGGACTGTCGAGTCGCTGGCCAGGATGATGGGCGCCTCGCGGTCGGGATTTGCCGAGCGGTTCGCCACCGTCGTTGGAGAAACGCCGGCTAAATATGTCACCCAGGTCAGAATGCACCAGGCGCGGCAGTGGCTGGTCCGCGACCGGATGAAGATCTCCGTCGTTGCCGCGCGTCTCGGCTATGAATCGGATGCCGCCTTCAGCCGTGCCTTCAAGCGCGTCATTGGCTCGGCGCCCAGCCATCTTCGCGCCGAAGAGCAGGGTCCTGCTGATCAACGACACGCCATATGAGACTTACCTGCCGAAATAAGCGAGGTCGCGGCCTATGACGCGTGGCGCAAATTGACGCCGCTGCCCTTGTCGAACAGCACCACCTTGTCGGGGTTCCAGGCAAAGCGCACCGGCTGCTCGATCGCCACATCGGTCCTGGCCGGCACCGTGGCGCGCAGCATCGCGTCGCCGACGCGCAGCGTCAGGATCTTTTCGACGCCATGGTTCTCGACGTCGTGGACGTGCGCCTCGACCGGCGCGCCGCTCTCGAGATAGACGTCCTCGGGCCGAATGCCGAAGACGAGCGGGCGGCCGTCGGTCGCCGCACTCGCCTTGGCTCCCCCTGAAAAAGGCAGTTCGAAATTCAGCGGCGCCATCACCGCGCGGCCGTTCACCAGCTTGCCGTCGATGAGGTTCATCGGCGGCGAGCCGACGAAGCTCGCCACATAGGTGTCGCGCGGATTGTTGTAGATCTCGTACGGCGTGCCGGTCTGGACGATGCGGCCATGGTTAAGCACGCCGACCTTATCGCCCATGGACATCGCCGCGATCTGGTCGTGGGTGACAAACAGGAAGGTGGCGCCGAGTTGCATCTGCAGGTTCTTGAGTTCCGTGCGCAGCGCCACGCGCAGTTTGGCGTCGAGCGCCGACAGCGGCTCGTCCATCAGGCACACGTGCGGCTTGCGCACGATGGCACGGCCGATCGACACGCGCTGCATCTCGGCCGCCCGAAAGCCGGTCGGTCTTGCGGTCGAGCAAATGTTCGATCCGCAGCGTCCTGGCGGCGCGGTCGACGCGGTCCTTGATCTCGGCATCGGGTCCTCCGGTCAAGCCGGAGGATGACGGCGTGAGAGTTGAGAGGGCGACGCACACCGACCGGCGCGGACCGGCGCGAGCGCGACCTGCCGGATAGCGTCAGCTGCTGATCATCGCGCTGTCTTGTTGAGAGCGGTGACGACCAGCGCGAGAATCACCGCCGCGGCGGCGATTTCCCACACGAAAGCCTGCTTGTAGAAAGGCGGCGTGGCGAGCTGCGCCTTGCCGGCGAGAGTGTTGGGGTCCGGTGGATTGAGGAAGAAGACGCCGTAGAGATGCGCCGCCGTGATCGAAACCAGCAGCACAATGCAGAAGACCAGCGCCACGACCAGCGCTACGGTCACCACACTGCGCACCTTGACGCCCGGCTGGGCCAACGGCAGCAGGTTGTTGATGAGTCCGGCAAGCACCACGAGACCGCTGCCGACCGCGTACAGGCCGATGGAAAAGGGTTGGAAGATCAGCACCAGCGCCATGACGCCCAGGCCAATGATGAAGACCTCGAGGCAGTACGCGCCGGCCCGGCTCATGCCGGAAGAACGTTCGCTCATGACCGCACCGCCTTTCCGGCGCCATCGAAGACATGGGTTTGCCTGGGATCGGGGCGTAGATTCAGCGCCTCGCCGACCTTGACCCGCTGGCTTCTCGTCACCACGACGCGGATGTCGGCGCCTGCCGCCGTGCGGGCATGAATAAGGGTTTCGGCGCCCATGGGCTCGATGAGCTCGGCCCGGGCGGAGATGGTGCCACGGTCCCCCGTATCGGTCGCGGTGAAGGCGCGGGGGCGGACACCGATCGTCACCTTGCCGGGCTGCAGGCGCGCGACCGCCGCGTCCGTGCGGATCGCCAGATTAATGCCGGCCACGGCCATCTCCGCCGTGCCATCGGCGAAGGTCTTGAGGTCGGCCTCGAGAAGATTCATCTGCGGCGTGCCGATGAAGCTCGCCACGAAAGCATTGGCGGGCTTGGCAAAAACCTCGTGCGGTGAGCCGACTTGCTCGATCAGGCCGTCCTTCATGATGGCGATGCGGTCGGCCATGGTGAGCGCTTCGAGCTGGTCATGGGTCACGATCACGGTCGCTTTGGAGAGGCCCTGCAGCACTTCCTTGATCTGGCCACGCATGCTCTGGCGCAGTTCGACATCGAGACGCGACAAGGGCTCGTCGAAGAGGAAGCAATTGGGGTCGCGGACGATGGCGCGGGCCATGGCGGCGCGCTGCTTTTCGCCCTCGGATATCTGGTTCGGCAGCCGGTCGAGAACGTGCTCCAAGTGGAGGATCGCGGCGACGCGGTTGACGCGGGCAGTCCGCTCAGCCCTGGAAATGCCGTCATGATAGAGCGGGAAGGCGATGTTCTCGCCGATCGATGCCGACGGGTAGAGCGCGTAGAACTGGAACACCATGGCGATGTCGCGCTTTTCGGGCGGCAGGTTGTTCATCACCTTGCCGGCGATGACGACCTCGCCGTCAGTGACGCTTTCCAGCCCGGCGATGACGCGCAGGGTCGTCGTCTTGCCACAGCCGGACGGGCCGAGAAGGCAGACGACCTCACCGGCGGCCACCGACAGGTCAACGTCCTTGACCGCGGTGAAGGAGCCGAAACGCTTGGTGACTTTGCGGAGTTCGATGGTTGACATCTCAGCGCTTCACGGTGCCGAAGGTAACGCCGCGCAACAGATGGTTTTGCAAGAAGAAGGTGACCAGAAAGACTGGGACGAGGAACAGGGTTTCGATGGCGGCAAGCAAAGTCCAGTCGGTGCCGCGTCCACCCGACGACACGGCCTGGTTCATGGCGACCGGGACCGTTCTCGTGTCAGGCCCCGAGAGCAACAGGGCGAAGAGGAACTCGTTCCAGGTGAGGATCAGGCCGAACACGAACGTGGCGGCGAGCCCGGCAATGACCTGGGGCAGGCAAATCTTGAAGAACACCCGCATTCCGGACGATCCGTCGATGCGGGCGGCATCCTCGACGTCTGGCGACAATTCATCGAAGAAGCTCTTCATCATCCAGATGGTGAAGGCCAGGTTGAAGGCGGTGTAGAGCATGATGATGCCGAGATACGAGCCCGACAGGCCCACTACGCGGAACATCAGGATCACCGGAATGATCACCACAATCGCCGGCAGCATGCGCGTGGTCAGGATGATGAACAGGTAGGTGTCATTGCCTTTCAGCGGATAGCGCGAGAAGCCGAAGGCCGCCAGGGTGCCGATGACCAGCGCCAGCAGCACCGACGCCGAGGCGATGAAGATCGAGTTGAAGAAATAACGGTCGAATCCTGTCGCTTCCGGGGCACCGTCCGGCGTCATCGAGCGGGAAAAGACGGACCCAAAATTTTCGAGCGTGGGCTTGAATACAAAATGGTCCGGAATCAAGCCGAACAGCGACGTGGGCGACAGCGTCGGAGGCACCAGGAGCGCGTCGCCCTGCGGTTTGAAGGCGGTGAATATGATGAACAGCACCGGCAGAAAATAGATAAAGGCGACGACGGCCACGGCGAGCGTCCGCCCCCAGCCGGCCTTGTCTACTCCGCTGGCCCTGCCGAAGCCGAGCTTTCCCAATATCGATTCGGCCACGGGTCAGGCTCCCTTCGTACGGCGGTTTGCGAGGTACAGGTAGAGGTTGGTGAGAACGATCACCATGAACAGCATCAGATAGGAGATCGCCGCGCCCTCACTCGTCTTGTTCTGCTCGTTGGCGATGCGGATCAAGTGATAGGAGATCGTCAGTGTGTCGTTGCCGCCCTTGGTGAGGAGGATGACGAGATCCGCCAGCTTGAATGCCTCGATGGTGCGGAAGAGAAGGGCCAACATCAGAAGGCCGCGGATGTAGGGGAAGGTGATCATCCAGAATTGCCGCCAGCTGGAAATACGGTCGATGGCAGCGGCCTCGTAAAGGTATTTCGGCACCGAGACGAGGCCCGCCAGCACAAGGAGCATGACGAAGGGCGACCACATCCATGCGTCGGCGAAAACGATTCCCGCCACGGCACCGACTTTGTTGCTCATCAGGATGAACTGGTTGCCGGAGATGGAATTGATGACGTAGCTGAGAATCCCGAATGTCGGGTCATAGTAGTAGGTGAAGAACACGCCAGAGGCGACAACCGAAAGCATCATCGGTGTCAGCACCAGGATCAACAAATACTTGCGCAGCGGAAATTGCTTGGCGAACAGGATGGCCAGCAGAAAGCCGACGATCATCTGCGCGGAGACGGTGAACACGACGAACATGGCGGTATTGATCAGCGCGCCCCAAGTCGCGTGAGCAGCGAGATCGTTGGTAAGGATCCGGACGTAGTTCCCGAGTCCGACGAAGCGGATCGTCTGCTGGTTTGCCTGGTAGGCGAAGAACGAAAGGCCCAGCGACCACAGTAGGGGGAAGATATTCATCACAAACAGAACGGCGATTGCCGGAGCGACCAGCAGGGCGCCGAAGTAGTGGCGGCGATACGCGTTGACGGTAAATGCGGCCGCGACCAACGCCGCCGCGGCGCCCACCACCCAGAAGGAGACAGCCGCCGGCAAGCCCGCCATTGATATGGCCGACACGACGACAGCGACAGCGATGGCGAGTTTCCAGTTGTGGGCAACAACCGCGGTAAGGCGTGGTGTCAGCAGCGTGCTTGAAACAGCGGTCATGAGAGTCCGAAATATGGAGCGCCTGACGTGGCAATGATGGGGAGCGGCTTTTGCCCGCTCCCCGCAGCTATGTTGGAAGGTTACTGGATAAGGCCAGCGTTCTTCAGGAGGTCCTCCTGGAACTTGGCGATGTTATCCAGGGTGGTCTTGGCGTCCTGCTTGCCAGTGATGGCTAGGTCGTACTGATCCTGCTGCTGGGTGAGCAGTTCGAAGAACTGCGGCACGTGCCACATGTCCTTCTGCCAGTCGAGCGAGTTCGCCCAGGCGCGGTCCCACGGACGATAGGTCACGTATTTCGGATCGCTGTAGACCGACTTGATCGCGGACTGGCCGCCGGCGGCGGCGAACTGGTGCTGGATATCGGGCGAGAGCCACCACTTCACGAAGCCCACCGCTTCCTTGATTTGCTCAGGCGTCGTCCAGGTGGTGAGAACGAAAGGCTGTCCGCCGATCTGTGACGTACGATTCACCTTTCCGTCGGGGCCGCGCAGGCCTGGCGCCAATCCGAACACCAGCTTGTCGGCAACCTTCGACGTCTTGGGATCGAGCGAGGCTTCGCCGAGACCGATCCAGTCGATGTTCATGGCCACCTTGCCTTCACGGAACAACTGGTCCGAGACGAAGATGTCCATGGTGCCGGTCTTGACCACCGGCGGCATGTACTTCAGCAATTTGAGGAAATGCTCCATGCCCTCGATGGACTTCGGGGAGTTTACGACGCCTTCGGCATGTCCGGTCGGGGCCTTGGTTTCATCCCAGATGCCGCCGCCATGCTCCCAGACGAACGTGTGGACCGAGCTCGTCGAGAAGTCGTAGCCTTTGCCTGCCTGATAGGCAATGCCGTAGAAATCGTCATCCAGCACCTGGCCGGCGAGCTTGTCGCCCTTCTTGCGCTGGAAGAATTCGCCAACATGCTCGAACGTGTTCCAGTCCATGGCGTCGATTTCTTCGCCGGTGCAGGGCAGCTTCTCATTGTACTTCGCCTTGAAGGCGGCCTGCTCGTCGTCGTTGCAGAGCACGTCCTTGCGGCCGTAGGTGACCAGCACGTCCGGGAACTGCGGGAAGCCGTAGTAGTTCGGCGTGCTGTTGGGATAGGTCGAGTAGGCGTTGAGCACGGCGGGATGCATCGACTCCATTGCCGCCTTGAGTTCCGGGTCGGCATCGATGAGATCGTTGATCTTGCGGAAGTAGCCGCCTTCGACGAAGGCGCCCAGCCACTGCGAGTCCGACACGATGAAGTTGTACTTCTTTTCGCCCGAGGTCAACGAGGCGTTGACGCGGGTGTAGAAATCCGGCCACGGAATGAAGTCGACATCGAGCTTCACGGTATTGCCAGACTTGGGCTTGTACTGCTCGTCGAAGAACTTTTTCATAATGCGGGTCGGGGGCCAATCCGGCACCGCCATCGTCAACGTCACTTCTTCGGCAGAGGCATAGGTCACGCCTCCCACCAGTAGCGTGGCAGCGAAGCTTGCGGCTGTCGCTAGCCCTTTCACTTTGGTCATCGCCGTCATTCGCGTTTCCTCCCTTGGTTAACCGGATTGCTTCTCGCCGTTCGCGTCAGGTCATTGCCTGGCCGCTCACGGCGCGGAAGACGTGGATTTTCCTGTTATCGATGGCGATCGATGCCGAATCGCCGGTCCTGATGCTGGCGGCGATCGCTTCCGGCAGCACCATGCGCAACATCTCGCCGCCGGCCTCGACCGAGACGATCGTGATGTCGCCGAGCGGTTCGACCAGATGCACCTTCGAGGCAACCCCGGCTTCGCCCTTGGCGGCGAGCCGAATGTCGCTCGGGCGAATGCCGATCAGCGCGGCCTCGCCGGCATCGGCAGTCTTTGGCGCCGTCGCCGGAACCAGTGTCCCGAGCGGCGTGTCGAAAGACCTGGTGTCGGCGCGCACCGAGGCCGTGAACAGATTCATGTGCGGCGAGCCGATCTTGCTGGCGACATAGGTATGGATCGGCTGCTCGTAAAGCTCGTCCGGCGTGCCGATCTGGACGATGCCGCCATCGCGCATGACGGCGATCGTCTCGCCCATCGAGAGAGCCTCGAGCTCGTCGGGCGTGGCATAGATCACGGTCATGCCGAACTGGCGGTGCAGCCGCTTCAGCTCGGCGCGCGTCTCGTGCCGAAGCTTGGCGTCGAGATTGGTGAGCGGCTCATCGAGGAGAAGAATCTTTGGCCGGCGGATCAGGGAGCGGCCGAGCGCGACGCGCTGCTGCTCTCCGCCGGACAGGGTTGCCGGCTTGGCCTTCAGGCGGTGTGTCAGCTTCAGGATCTCGGCGGTCTCTTTCACCCGCTTGTCGATCTCGGCGCGCGCGACTTTCTCCTCGCGCAGCGGATAGGCGAGATTGTCGTAGACCGTGAGGTGGGGGTAAAGCGCGAAAGACTGGAAGACCATCGAGATGCCGCGGCCGGCGATCGGCGCATGGGTCATGTCGCGGCCGCCGATCTCAAGCGTGCCGGAGTCGGCCTGGACGAGGCCGGCGATAGTGCGCAGCGTCGTCGTCTTGCCAACCGAGCTCGGCCCGAAGAGTACGAAGAAGCGGCCTTCGTCGACGGCGAAGCTCAGGTCGTTGATGGCGCGCACGGATCCATAGGCTTTGCTGAGCCCATCGAGGCGCAGCGCAATCCCCTTGCCGGCACTGGCGCGAGGCGACGTCTGCGTCACGATGTGCCACCTCGTGCGGACGGAACACGCGCCATCCGTGTGATCCTCCTCGCCCTGCCGAAATGGACTGCGGCTGTCATTCCCGATCCGCCTTTTCTTTCCTAATCTGGTATTACCAATTTAAGATGCTCGTCAAGCGCTTTCTTAAAATTTGCCGTCACCGAAATAAGCTGAAAACGTCCGCTATATGTTGGTATTTCCTTCATTTTTGGCAATTCTCCACCTTCATCCCGTTCGCAAAACGCCAATCCCCAAAATCACTGAAATCGCCGACCTTCAAATCTGGTCGAACCAGATTCGCTCCGAGCTACCGCGGCGACCGCCCCGGATTGCCCTCGACGACCCCCCAATCCGGTCCGCGTCGGGAGAAAGTCTCATATCCTGCATCCGCCTTGGTCCAGCCCTCCTCCATGCCCAACTCACGCCGCCACCACCCCTGGTCAGGATGGCGTCCGGAGTCGCGCCTGGCGCACCAGCGCTGAGGCCGCCCACCGGGCGACGGCCAGGGTCTTGCCGCTGTCCAGGCCCCAGATGTCCTTCAGCACAATCAGCAGTTCGACGCCGAAAATCAGCGACAGCGCCTGCGCCAGGCGCTCGAATTCGCGCGGCGGCAGCTCGCCCCTCAGTGGCGCAAGCGCATCCTCCAGCAGGTCCATGCGATGGCCACGGGTGAAGGGTGGCTCGCCGCCCAGCGTGCCTGCCTGCTCGCGCGCCCATTGGTCCAGCGACAATTTCAGGGCTGCCTTGAACGTTGCCTCGAAGGCCTCGATGCGCGGCATCGCGCTGTCTATCAACTCCGCCACGCGGCGTTCGGCATCGGACGAATCGGATCGCCACTCGAGTATCGGGCCTAGCCCTTCGTCGACCACCGCGTGGACCAGCGCCGCCTGGCTCGGGAAATAGCGATAGGCGGTGGCGCGGGAAACTTCTGCCGCTTCGGCAACCTCGCTGACCGACGGCGTGACGCCCGCCTGCATCAGCCTTGTCGCCGTCTCCAGGATAAGCCGTTTCGTGCGCGCGCGAGGCCCACGCTCCAGCGCCTGGCCGCTACCCCGCTCGGCGTCTTCGCCTGCTGTCGATTGTTGACGTGAGACATCCATGTCAATACGATACGCGCGTCTCAAAAATTTGCAATGACCTTCGCATCGTCGAGCGGCCGGGCAATGAGCGGTGGGGCGCAGCATTGCGCCGGCCTGGATTGGGGAACGCAATGAAGCGCATCTATGTGGTGGGCACGGCTGACACCAAGGGCGAGGAACTCGCCTTCCTGGCGGATGCGATAGCCGCCACGGGCGCCGCCGTTTCGCGCGTCGATGTCGGGACGCGCGACCCAACCGTCGCGGTGGACATCCCAGCGAAAGACATTGCCGGCCATCACCCCGGCGGTCGTGACGCCGTGCTCGGCGGCAATGACCGTGGCGCCGCGGTCGCCGCCATGGGCATCGCCTTCGCCCGCTTTGTCCAATCGCGAAACGACATCGCCGCCATGATCGGCATTGGCGGCGGCGGCGGCACCTCGATCATCACCTCTGGCATGCGTGCCCTACCGCTCGGCCTGCCCAAGATCATGGTCTCGACGCTCGCTTCCGGCGACACCGCGCCCTATGTCGATGTCTCCGACATCGTCATGATGCCATCGGTGACCGACATGGCCGGGCTGAACCGGATTTCCCGTGTCGTCCTGCACAACGCCGCCCTGGCCATATCAGGCATGGCGGCCAGGCCGGCGCCGCCGGCCGATGGCAAACCGTCGATCGGCCTCACCATGTTCGGCGTTACCACCCCTTGCGTGACCGCCATCGCCGACCAGCTTCGCTCGACCTATGACTGCATGGTCTTCCACGCCACCGGCACCGGCGGCCGCAGCATGGAGAAGCTGGCCGACAGCGGCCTGTTGTCGGGGGTCATCGACATCACCACGACGGAGGTCTGCGACCTGCTGTTCGGCGGCGTGCTGCCGGCGACCGAGGATCGTTTCGGTGCGATCGCCCGCACCGGGCTGCCCTATGTCGGCTCGGTCGGCGCGCTCGACATGGTCAACTTCTGGGCGCCGTCGACGATCCCGGAACATTATCGCGGACGGTTGGTGTACGAACACAATCCGAACGTCACGCTGATGCGCACCACGGCGCAGGAGTGCCGCGCAATCGGCGAATGGATCGGCACCAGGCTCGCCCTCTGCGAGGGGCCGGTGCATGTCCTCATTCCGGAAAAAGGTGTCTCGGCGCTCGACATCGAAGGCGGTGCTTTCTTCGATCCAGAGGCCGACGCCGTTCTGTTCGAAGCCGTCGAGCGCACCATCCAGCCGAACGACATGCGCCGCGTCACGCGCCTGCCGCTGCACATCAACGACCCCGAATTCGCCGAGGCCGCGGTTGCGGCCTTTCTCGACATCGCCAGACAGTGAGATCCAGGACATGCCCGCCATACCGCGCAAGGACATACTGAAGAAGTTCAGGGCAATGATCGAAAAGGGCGTGCTGATCGTCGGCGGCGGCGCCGGCACCGGCCTGTCGGCCAAGGCCGAGGAGGCCGGCGGCATCGACCTCATCATCATCTACAATTCCGGCCGCTACCGCATGGCCGGGCGTGGCTCGGCCGCCGGCCTGCTCGCCTATGGCAATGCCAACGAGATCGTCAAGGAGATGGCCTATGAGGTGCTGCCGGTGGTCAAGAAGACGCCGGTGCTGGCCGGCGTCAACGGCACCGACCCGTTCGTCATCATGCCGCTGCTTCTCGCCGAGCTGAAGACGATGGGCTTTTCCGGCGTGCAGAACTTTCCCACCATCGGCTTGTTCGACGGTCAGATGCGGCAAAGCTTCGAGGAGACCGGCATGGGTTTTGGGCTCGAGGTCGAGATGATCGCCGAGGCGCATAAGCTCGACCTGCTGACCACGCCCTATGTCTTCAACCCCGATGAGGCCCGCGCCATGACAAGGGCCGGTGCCGACATCGTCGTCGCCCATATGGGGGTGACGACCGGCGGCTCGATCGGCGCCACCTCGGCCAAGTCGCTCGACGACTGCGTTGTCGAGATCGATGCCATTGCCAACGCGGCCCGTTCGGTGCGCAAGGATGTCATCCTGCTTTGCCATGGCGGGCCGATCTCGATGCCGGATGACGCGCGCTATATCCTCGACCGCTGCAAGGGCCTGCACGGCTTCTATGGCGCAAGCTCGATGGAACGGCTGCCGGCGGAGGCCGCGATCGCCAAACAGACGGCTGATTTCAAGGCCGTCTCGCTTCATGACCAGAAGAAAAAGAAGGGATGATGAGAGATGACCGACAAGAGCAAGATGTTTGTCTACCCCAAGGACGTCAGCGCCTTCGGCTTCGACTGGGGCAGGCTGGCGTTGACGGTGGCCCCTGAAGTGAATGGCGCGACGCGCTTTTCCGGCGGAGTCGTCGACCTGCCCTCCGGCAAGGGCCACACACGCCACAACCATCCGGGCGCGGAGGAAATCATCTTCGTCATCTCAGGCAACGGCGAGCAGATGGTCGAGGACGAGAAGGGCAATCCGGTGGTCGAGAAGGTCGGCCCCGGCTGCACCATCTACGTGCCCGAAAGCCGCTTCCACTCGACGCTCAACACCGGCGATGGGCCAATGCAGCTTTTCGTCGTTTATTCACCAGCCGGGCCGGAACTGGTGCTGCGCGAGCTGCCGGATTTCAGGCTGCTGCCGCCGGGCGACAAATAGGTTTTCCGGACAGCACCTGCCATCCGCCTATGAAGCGCCACCCCTGTTCCATCCCCGGCCCCGGTCGCCGAACATCACATAGCCGGTGTCCGTCACCGCCAGTGTATCCTCCAGCTTGATGAACCCCCGCGTCGGGTGAAGCATGGTCGTCTCGACTGATAGCACCATGTTCTTTTCCAGCGGCTTGGCCGCGTAGGTGCCTTCATAGGTCACCGGATGGTTGGTCATCAGGAACGGCGCTTCGTGCGTGATCAGCCCCATGCCGTGGGCGAAGAAATCCGTATAGGCCGCGACCTTCGAGGCCTTCAGCACACCCTCGGCGTGCGAAATCATGTCGCCGCCAAGCGTGCCCGCCCTGACCTTGGAGAACGCCGCCTTTTGCACTGTCTCGACCTCGGCCAGCAGGTCTTCGAGTTCGGCATCCGGTTCGCCCAGAATGCCCATCCGGCAGAGGTCGCCGATATAGCCGTGATAGTTGCCGCCGGAATCGATCGACAGCACCTCGCCCTTCTTCCACGCCTGCGGTGAAGCGGCGCGGTTATGGCTGGAGCCCAGCGTCAGCAGGCAATATTCGAAATGCGCGCCGCGATTGGTCTCTTCGCGCCGAAGCTGCTCGATGATGTCGGTCTTGGTCGTGCCTTCGCCCGCCCAGGCGATTGTGGCCAGCATGGAATCGGTGATCAGTTCGGAAGCGGTGCGCAGCTTCTCCAGCTCTGCATCGGTCTTGATGGCGCGCATGCTCTCCAGCATGGCTGTCGCATCGATCAGCTTGGCGTCCGGCAATGCCTTGCGGATCAGCGTGTAGGCATCCGATGGCAGGAAGCTCGGCTCGATGCCGATGCGGGCGCCCGTTTTGCCGATCTTCCGCAGGTGCTCGACGGCGAGATTGGCAGCATCGAGCGTGCCCCAGCAGGCGGCGTGCAGGGTCGGTGTCCAGAACGGGTTGTTCTGGTGCTCGGCGCCTTCCATGCGGTTGCCGATATAGGCGGCATGATCGGGTCCGCCCTTCTCATAGATGACGACAGGCAAATAGCGGCTGTGGCCGATCGCATCCATGGCGGCGAAGAAGATGAACTTGTAGCCGCCCAGCAAATACTGCGTGTTGTGCTTGGAGGTCGCCAGCAGCACATCGATGCCTGCCTCCTCCATCAGCCGGTCGACCCTTGCCTGGTCGAACGGGATATTGCTGACGGCACTCTTGCCCTGAGCAATGTTCATCTCTCTCTCCCTGAATTGCCCGAGATCGCCGGCCGTTTGCTCCCGATCCCTTGGCTGTGGATCAAATCTGCACCATTTCGCTCGCTCTGGTCTAGCCAGAAACACGCGAAATGGCCTGCTTCAAACTCACCATATCGTTATGTCAGCGCATTCAACAGAATCTGGTCCTACCAGATCGATCGAATTGAACCGCTCCTCCAAACTGGTCCAGCGGACGAAAATTTCAAAGCCAAGCAAGGATGCGCCAATTCCGTCTCTGGCGAAACCCTCGGCAAGGCTCATAATCGCCACCGCAAGGACGCTGGCGGGCTCGCCGGCGTTCGAGGGGATTGGCGCACCCGGTTGGGTTGCGGAGAGGACGGAGTTCGATCATGTCAGGTTTCACGATTTCCAGACGCCAGATGCTTGCCAGCTCGGCAATGCTGCTGGCCTCCACCGCCATGCCGACATTCGGCTGGGCGCAGACGCCGAAGAAGGGTGGGCGCCTGGTGCTTGCCGCCGATTCCGAGCCGCGCAACCTCAACCCGGCGATCGTCGCCTCCAACGGCGTCTTCTTCATCTCCAGCAAGATCGTCGAAACGCTGGCTGAAGCCTCCTTCGACGGCAAGGACGGGCTTGCGCCGCGGCTGGCCTTGAGCTGGGAAGGCGCTGCCGACGGGCTCTCCGCCACGTTCAAACTGCGCGATGGCGTCAAATGGCATGACGGCAAGCCGTTCACCTCGGCCGATGTCGCCTTCTCGGCGTTGCAGGTATGGAAGCCTCTGCAGAATCTCGGCCGTACCGTGTTCAAGGATCTCGCCGCCGTCGACACGCCGGATGATCTCACCGCCGTGTTCAAATTCGCCAAGCCGACCCCGTTCCAGCTGATCCGCAACGCGCTGCCGGCACTGAGCAGCGTCGTGCCGAAGCACATCTACGAGGTGGGCAAGATCGAGGACAACCCGGCCAACAACGCGCCGATCGGCACCGGGCCGTTCAAATTCGGCGAATACAAGGCTGGCCAGTACTACCGGCTGACGAAGAACACGGATTACTGGGGCAAGGACGAGCCCTATCTCGACGAGATCATCTATCAGGTGCTGCCCGACCGCACGTCGGCGGCGAGTGCACTGGAAGCCGAAGAGATCCAGCTCGCCGCCTTTTCCGCCGTGCCGCTGGCTGACCTCGACCGCATCTCCAAGGTGCCGGGCCTCAAGGTGATCTCCAAGGGCTATGAGGGGTTGACCTATCAGCTCGTCGTCGAGATCAACCATCGCCGCAAGGAGCTGGCCGACCTCAAGGTGCGCCAGGCGATCGCGCATGCCATCGACAAGGATTTCGTCGTCAAGACGGTGTTCCTCGGCTATGCCGCCACCGCCACCGGTCCGGTGCCAAAGAACGATCCGCAATTCTACACCGCTGACGTGCCGACCTATGCCTTCGACGTCGCCAAGGCCAATGTGCTGCTCGACGAGGCCGGTTACAGACGAGGCGCCGACGGCAACCGCTTCTCGCTGAAGCTTTTGCCGGCGCCCTATTTCAACGAGACCAAGCAGTTCGGCGACTATCTGCGCCAGGCGCTCGCCGCCATCGGCATCGATGCCCAGCTGGTGAACAACGACTCGGCCGCGCACATCAAGGCCGTCTACACCGACCACGCCTTCGACCTCGCGGTCGGCCCGTCGGTGTTCCGCGGCGACCCGGCGATCTCGACCACCATCCTGGTGCAGAGCGGCATTCCAGACGGCGTGCCGTTCTCCAACCAGGGTGGCTACAAGAACGATGCGCTCGATGCCTTAATCGCCAAGGCATCCGAGACGCTCGACACAGCTGCCCGCACCGACCTCTACAAAGAATTCCAGAAACAGGTGGCCGCCGACCTGCCGCTGATCAACGTCGCCGAATGGAGCTTCATCAGCGTCGCGCGCGACACCGTCGGCAACATTGCCAACAACCCGCGCTGGGCGGTGTCGAACTGGGCGGACACCTATCTGGAATCGTGACACAGTCGCGCGGATGAAAGTTCGCGGTGAAATCGGTGTTGAAACACGGCCGAAGGCCGCGTTCCTTCACACCCCCCTCTGTCCTACCGGACATCTCCCCCGCAAGGGGGGAGATCGGCGGTTTCGCAGACGGCGGTTCTTTTTCTGCGTGACCACATCGGAGATTGGCGAAAGCAGAGGTGACATCCAATCTCCCCCCTTGCGGGGGAGATGTCCGGCAGGACAGAGGGGGGTGCCTAGACACCGCACTTCTCTCAATCGGCACGGCGTCATGTCATCCCCATGACCCGCGCCCTCATTCTCCTCCGTCGTCGCCTGGTCGGCAGCATCTTCGTGCTGCTGATCGTCGTTGTCGGCACCTTCCTGCTGCTCGAAGCAGCGCCCGGCGATGCGGTCGACGCCTACATCGTCTCCACCGGCGGCGACGCCGGCATGATCGAACTCCTGCGTCATCGCTGGGGCCTCGATCAGTCGGAGCTGACACGGCTGGCCAACTATCTCTGGGCGCTCCTGCATCTCGATCTCGGCCAGTCGGTGACGTTCTCCCGGCCGATCCGCGACATGATCCTCGAGCGGTTGCCCACCACGCTGCTGCTGATGGTCAGCGCCACTGCGCTCTCTTTCGGGCTGGGTTCGGCGCTCGGCATCTACGCCGGCGCCAGACCCGGCAGCGTCCGCGACCGCTTGCTGTCGATCGGCTCGCTGGCGCTCTATGCCGTGCCTGGTTTCTGGCTCGGCCTGGTGCTGATCGTCGTCTTTGCCGTCGACCTGCGCTGGTTGCCGATCGGCGGCATCGAAACCCTGGCGTCGGACAAGACCGGCTTCGACCGTGTCGCCGACATCGCCATTCACCTCGTCCTGCCGGTTTCGGCGCTAGGCTTCATCTATCTGGCGCTCTATCTGCGCATGATGCGTGCCGGCATGGCAGAAGTCTGGCGGCAAGATTTTGTGCTGGCCGCCCGCGCCAAGGGGCTGTCCCGCCGCCGCATCGTCCTCGCCCACGTTGCCCGCAACGCACTCTTGCCACTGGTCACCATGCTCGGGCTGCAATCGGCGCAGATGCTCGGCGGCAGCGTGGTCATCGAGAGCGTCTTTTCCGTGCCCGGCCTCGGCCGGCTGGCGCAGGAAGCGGTGGCCGCGCGGGACACCCCGCTACTGCTCGGGATTATCCTCACCAGCGCCGTCCTGGTCATCGTCATCAACCTGCTCGTCGACATCGCCTATGCCTTTCTCGATCCGCGCGTCGGCGCCGGCGAGGCCGGCACATGAGCCCCGTCAGACGTTTTCTGCGCACACCCGAGGCTGTCGCCGACGCCATCCTCCTGGCGGCGCTGATTGCCATGGCGCTGTCGGCACCGCTGCTGTTTCCCGGAGACCCGCAAGCCATCGCCGGGCCGGCACTGCTGCCGCCATTTCAGGACTGGTCGCTGCCGCTCGGCACCGACCGGCTTGGCCGTGACGTGCTGGCCGAGCTGTTCCACGGCGCCCGCACCTCGCTCGCCGTCGGGCTGGCGGCAGCGGCGACAGCGCTCGCCATAGGCTCTGTGGTTGGCACGCTGGCCGGCTTTGCCGGTGGCCTCGTCGACGAGGTGCTGATGCGCATCACCGACGCTTTCCAGACCGTGCCTGGCTTCCTGCTGGCGCTGGCCTTCGTCAGCGTCGTTGGACCGTCGCTCGGCATCGTCGTGATTGCCATCGCGCTCGGCACATGGCCTGGCCCGGCACGTGTCGCCCGCGCCGAGGTCCTCTCCATTCGGGAGCGCGATTATGTTGCCGGTGCCAGGGTCATCGGCATGCATCCGCTGGCGATCGCTTTTCGCGAAGTTCTGCCCAACGCCTTGCCGCCGGTGCTGGCCATGTCCTCGGTGATCGTCGCCGCCGCAATCCTCACCGAGGCAGCCTTGTCCTTCCTTGGCCTGGGCGATCCCAACAGGGTGACCTGGGGCGGCATGATCGCCGAAGGCCGCGCCGTGCTGCGCACCGCGCCCTTCCTGTCGATCGTCCCGGGCATTGCACTGGTGCTGACGGTACTGGGTGTCTATCTCGCCGGTGAAGGCATCGTCGAAACGACAGCCGTAAGAAGAGGCCTGTCGTGACCGCACTGGCTTCGATCCGCGACCTGACGGTGACCTACCGCCGCGACGGCAACGAGGTCGCTGCGCTGAAGACCATCAACCTCGACATCGTCGCTGGCGAACGCCTGGCCATCATCGGCGAAAGCGGTTCGGGCAAGAGCACGCTGGCATTGGCGATTGCCGGCCTGATGCCGCAGTCTTCTCGAATTGAAGGCCGCATCGGCTGGCTCTTGCCATCGACGCCATCCTCTGGTGCCAAGGCACCCCTCGGCGGCCGCGACATCGGCTTCGTCTTCCAGGATCCGTCCGCCAGCCTCGATCCCGTCATGACTGTCGGCGAGCAGATCGCGGAAGTGGCGTACACCCATCTCGGCCTGACATGGCCGCAGGCGTACGCGAAGGCAAAGAGCCTGCTTGAACGCGTCCGCCTGCCGGACCCAGACTCGGCCCTACAGGCCTTCCCGCATCAACTCTCCGGCGGCCAGAAGCAGCGAGTGGCGATCGCCGCCGCGATTGCGGCGGGTCCGAAATTGCTGATCGCCGACGAGGCGACCAGCGCGCTCGACGCCATCGTGCAGGCCGAGATCGTCGCTTTGATCCGGCGGCTGGTGACAGAGGACGGCATGACGCTGCTGTTCATCAGCCACGACATCGCGCTAGCGGCCGAGCTTGCCGAACGGATTGCCGTGTTCCGTCATGGTGAACTGCTCGAGCTCGGAATGACGGCACAGATCGTTGGTGCGCCAACCCAAGCCTATACTCGCATGCTGCTCGATGCCCATATCGGCCTCGACGCCGCGCCGCTGCTCAACCGAGCCGGGCTCGACGCATGAGCTTGCTCACGGTTTCCAACCTCACCAAGAGCTACCGTCGCGGCGGCAAGACCATTGCCGCCGTCGACGATGTCTCCTTTCACATCGACCCCGGCGAAACGCTGGCGCTGGCAGGACCGTCCGGCAGCGGCAAGTCGACGATCGCGCGGCTGGTGCTGCGGCTGATCGAACCGGATGCAGGCCGTATCGAATTCGAAGGCAATGATTTCCTGGCTTTGAGTGGCGCAGCACTCCGGGTGCGACGCGCCCGCCTGCAGATGGTGTTCCAGGACCCGCTTGCCGCCTTCAACCCGCGCGCCACGGTGGCGCGTGTGCTCGACGACCCCTTGCGCATCCATGGCATCGCCGCTCGCGCCGAGCGCCCGCGCCGCATCGCCGCCTTGCTGGAGCGCGTCGGGCTGACCGCTGATGTCGCCCCGCGCGCCATCCATGAAATCTCCGGCGGCCAGCGCCAGCGCGTCGCCATCGCTCGCGCCATCGCGACTAAGCCGTCGCTGATCGTGCTGGACGAGGCAGTGTCGGCGCTGGACGTCTCGGTGCGTGGGCAGATCCTCGAATTGCTGCTCGACCTGCAACGCCAGGAACGGATCGCCTATGTCTTCATTTCACATGATCTCGGCGTCGTCCGGGCGATCGCCCACCGTGTTGTCCTCCTCGAAGCCGGCCAAATTGCCGAGTGCGGCGATGCCCGGACCGTCATCGACGCGCCGCAATCTAGCATCGGCAAGGCACTGGTGGCGGCCGCGCCAAGATTGAACAGGACCCGACCATGACCCCGAACCGAAGGACGGCGCCGGTGAAAACCGAAATCCGGTTTTCGGGACAAGACAATGGTCGAACAACAGACCAGGACGCAACATGACCGACCCCGAAGCCAGAGCCGAAAGACTGTCGCGCGAACTCGATTCCGCCTTTCGCAACCGCGCCGATCTTTATCGTCTGTTCCTCGAAGAACTGACTGGAGAGCTTGGCGCAGAACGAGCCGAAGCGATCATGATCCGCGCCATCGAACAGCGCGGCAAGGAAGTGGCTGCAGCCGCCTTCGCCAGCTTCGGCGCCAACGATGCACGCGCGATCGGCGAAGCCTTCCTGGCCATCAGCCCTGACGGCGGCCGCATGTATCCGACCGATGTCGAACGCAGCGATAACCGCATCGCCTTCAAGGTCAGACGCTGCCCGCTGAAGGACGCCTGGGTCGAGGCCGGGCTCGGTGACGAGAAACTTGCCACGCTCTGCCGTATTGCCGGCGCCTTCGACCGCGGCCTGTTCGAGGCGACTGGTGTGCGTTTCGACAACGTCACCTGGACGCCGGGCCACGGCTCCGGCTGCTGCCACATCGCGCTGACCAACAGGGCGGGCGATCAGGAGGCAGACGATGCTCGACGCGCCTCATCGAACTGAAGGACGTCGGCAACGCCGACGCTGTTCGAAAGAAGCCTGACAAGATCGGCCGGGCTTGGTTGAACCTTCGTTCGATCAGTAGCCGACGGTGAAGCGCTGCCTGACGTGGGCCGGGTTCTCGATCTCGTCGACCATGACGATGGCGTAGTCCTCGAACGAAATGCTGCTGCCCTTGTCCGAAGCAAGAAGCGTGTCCTTGCCGAGGCGGAATTGGCCGGTGCGCTCGCCGGGAATGAACATGGCGGACGGCGACAGGAACGTCCAGTCGAGGTCACCGACGGTCTTCAGCCTGTCCAGGAAGTCCGCGCCCTTCTGCGCTTCAGCCTTGTAGATCGCCGGGAATTCCGGTGTATCGACCAGACGCTTGCCGGGTGCGACTTCGAGACTGCCGGCACCGCCGACAATGAGATAGCGCTTCACGCCGGAGGCGCGCACGGCAGCGATCAGCGCGTCGGCATCACTGTCCAGAAAATGCACGGCGCTGATCACCACATCATGGCCGCGGATCAGGTTAGCGAGGCCTTCCTTGTCGAAGACATCGCCCTTCCTGGCTGTCACGCCCGGCAGCGCCGCGATCCTTTCCGGGTTACGGGCAATGCCGGTGACCGTGTGGCCGCGATCGGAGAGTTCCCTGAGAAGGCGCGAACCGACAGCGCCTGATGCGCCGATGAGAGCGACTTTTGCCATGTCTTTTCCGTTTCCTTGTTGGAGATTGCTGGTGGATGGATCACGCCGCGATGTGGGCGACGAGGTTGTCGAAGCTGCCGAACAATGCATTCGATCCGATGAGTCGGGGCGCGTCGTTGCGCATGACCGCCAGAGCGGGCACGCCATCGGCATGCAGGCGCTGGAACAGCGCGCGGCCACGGCCGACCAACTCGCGGTGGGCCGTCATCAGCTCTTCCGTCGGCGCCTTCAGCAGGTCGCCGGCGCTCTTCATGCCGGCGGCGGCGAGCACCTGGGCAACGCCGTCGATCGTCACGATATCGCGGCCGTCGACATAGCGCGCGCGCTGGATCGTCTTCAGCGCGAAAAGCCGGCGGCTGGGATCTTCCAGGCCGGCAGCACTGATGCCGAGTGTGGCGGCGTGGGAGTCCAGCAAGGTGCCGCGGACATTGAGGACGTTGCGTTGATAGGCCTGCGTGAACTTCTGTCCGGTGAGCCGCTCGATGCGCTGATCGTTCGCCCAGGCGTGGGCGGCAAAACCTTCATCCATCGGACGCGCGCCGGCACCCGAGAACAAGCCGGTCGGCAGCAGCTCGACGCACACGCCGCCGGCCGACAGCCTGTCCAGCATCGGGGTGGCGCCATAGCACCAGCCGCAGAGCGGATCGAAGAGGTAGGTCACTTCTGAATTGCTCAAGATCGCTGCCATCCTTGGTGCGGAAATGCCGGCCACCGACCGGTCGAATGTGTTGGCGCATCCATGACAGGCGACAGCCTTGCGATAAACAGCGTCCAATAATACAAACTGTCTGATCTGATC
Organism: Mesorhizobium sp. P2_E6; assembly: GCF_056403835.1. Lineage (NCBI taxonomy): Bacteria > Pseudomonadati > Pseudomonadota > Alphaproteobacteria > Hyphomicrobiales > Phyllobacteriaceae > Mesorhizobium > Mesorhizobium sp. P2_E6. The sequence continues at coordinate 7,592 of NZ_JBFUEQ010000007.1, read as the reverse complement.
AGACAAAAAGGCTGTCGCTTTGGCCGAACTTCTGAACCTCAATCGGCTCGCCTACTTCACCACGGTGATGGAAACCGGCTCGTTCACCGCAGCGGCTGACCGGCTTGGTGTAGCCAAGGCCGTCGTCAGTCACCAGATCGGCAAGCTCGAGGAGGAACTGGGCGCAACGCTGCTTCAGCGCACCACACGGCGCGTCACGCCAACCGAAGAAGGTCGCCTCTTTTATGATCGCGCGATGATCATCCTGCGGGAGGCAGAGGCGGCCTATGGCGAAATTTCGCACGGAGCGGTCGAGCCGAGCGGGACGCTGAGGCTAACCGCGCCGCTCGACTACGGCACCAAGATCGTGGCCCCGGTCATGGCCGCCTATCTGAAGACCTATCCGCATATGCGCGTCGAGGCGATCTTCGATGACGCGGTGAGCAATCTGGTGGACGAGCAGATCGATCTCGGCATCCGCGTCGGCTGGCTCGCCGATTCCTCCAACCAGGCGCGCCGCCTGGGCACGATACGGCAGACCGTGGTGGCGAACCCCGCCTTCGCGGCAAGCCTGCCGCCCGACGTCAGCCCGCGCCAGGCAAGATCGCTGGCCTGGGTCGGCAACGCCCAGCTGCGCGGCATCGGCCAATGGCTGTTTTCCAGGGATGGTGAAACGGTTTTGACCGAACTCAATCCGATCATCATGTGCGACAAGAGCCCCGCCGCCCTTGCCTGCGTGCTCGCCGGCATCGGACTGGGCGTATTTCCCGACTACAGCGTCAGCGATGATATCGCCGAGGGACGGCTGGTGCCGGTGTTTACCGACTGGAGCTTACCCACCGGCGGCATCCATGCCGTCTTTCCGCCGGCCCGGTTCCGGCCCGCCAAGGTGCGCGCCTTCGTCGACTTGCTCGCGGCGGCCGAGAAAAACCGATCGCGCGGCCGCACCATGGCGTGACGCCTATTCGGCGACCTGTTGCAGGACGCTGCAACAGATGGGCAATTTCCGCCGCATGGAAACGTCAGAGACAACTTACATTGATGGGAGAATCGACGGCGAGGCGTCCCAAACGCGCAACGCCCGCCGGCTTTTGGCCAGGCGGGCGTTTGGTTGCTGGAACGGGCTTTGTCTTATTTGTCCTGCTGCGTCGGCTTGGTTCCTTGCGGGCCCTGAGGGGTTCGAATCCATGGCCACGGTCGGCCAGATACAAAAACAGCCCGGGCTTGGCCGGGCTGTCTTAATTTGGTTGCGGGGACAGGATTTGAACCTGTGACCTTCAGGTTATGAGCCTGACGAGCTACCGGGCTGCTCCACCCCGCGTCAACTAGAAGTAAGCGCAAGCCTACGATAGGGATGGCCTACAGATAGGTAGATGCCTCACCAAATGAAAGGGCCGCTTACGCGGCCCGTGATCCCGTTGGCGGGCCTGTTCATAAAGAGAAGATTTCTCTGCATCCGATTTGGATGTGAGATCAACGTGCGTTTGGCAGACCTGGCAGCGACCTACTCTCCCGCGTCTTGAGACGAAGTACCATCAGCGCTGGAGCGTTTCACGGCCGAGTTCGGAATGGGATCGGGTGCAGCCGCTCCGCCATAACCACCAGGTCGGCAAAACGCACGTTGTTTCGAGAAGCTTTTGAGCGAATAGCTATTAGTGAGTAGCCAATAGGGATTACCTATTTTTTGGCCGTCTCGGAGCTGTTCGCTGGTCTTTTTTGTGCCTGGCTGTTCTTGGGGTCTGGCCCTTCGAAGCGAAGCTTCGCAAGGTCGACCGACCGTCGGCGCCGATGCGCCGCACCCACGTAGCGCCGCCCGCAGGGCGGAACAAGCGTGAGTAAGAACAAACCATCTGACTTCTGGCGACAATCCTTTGGATTGCGCCGAGATGGGCATAAGGAATGAGAACGATCAAGCCGATCGAACTATTAGTACCGGTAAGCTTCAAGCGTTGCCGCTCTTCCACACCCGGCCTATCAACGTGGTCGTCTTCCACGGTTCTCAGGGAATACTCGTTTTAAGGTGGGTTTCCCGCTTAGATGCCTTCAGCGGTTATCCCGTCCGGATATAGCTACCCTGCTATGCGGCTGGCGCCACAACAGGTCCACCAGAGATCCGTCCATCCCGGTCCTCTCGTACTAGGGACAGATCCTTTCAATATTCCTACACCCACGGCAGATAGGGACCGAACTGTCTCACGACGTTCTGAACCCAACTCACGTACCGCTTTAAATGGCGAACAGCCATACCCTTGGGACCTGCTCCAGCCCCAGGATGCGATGAGTCGACATCGAGGTGCCAAACAACCCCGTCGATATGGACTCTTGGGGGTCATCAGCCTGTTATCCCCGGCGTACCTTTTATTCGTTGAGCGATGGCCCTTCCACGCGGGACCACCGGATCACTATGACCGACTTTCGTCTCTGCTCGACTTGTCAGTCTCGCAGTCAGGCAGGCTTATGCCATTGCACTCAGCGAACGATTTCCGACCGTTCTGAGCCCACCATCGCGCGCCTCCGTTACTCTTTAGGAGGCGACCGCCCCAGTCAAACTACCCACCATACATTGTCCCGGACCCGGATAACGGGCCGCGGTTAGACATCCATAGTAATAAGGGTGGTATTTCAAGGGTGGCTCCACCTGAGCTGGCGCCCAGGTTTCAAAGCCTACCACCTATCCTACACATGCCACTACGAATGCCAATGTAAAGCTATAGTAAAGGTGCACGGGGTCTTTCCGTCTAACCGCAGGAACCCCGCATCTTCACGGGGAATTCAATTTCACTGAGTCTATGCTGGAGACAGCGGGGAAGTCGTTACGCCATTCGTGCAGGTCGGAACTTACCCGACAAGGAATTTCGCTACCTTAGGACCGTTATAGTTACGGCCGCCGTTTACTGGGGCTTCGATTCAGAGCTTGCACCCCTCCTCTTAACCTTCCAGCACCGGGCAGGCGTCAGACCCTATACGTCGTCTTGCGACTTCGCAGAGCCCTGTGTTTTTGATAAACAGTCGCTACCCCCTGGTCTGTGCCACCCTCCTCCACTTGCGTGGAAAAGGGTCACGCTTCTTCCGAAGTTACGCGTGCAATTTGCCGAGTTCCTTCAGCATAGTTCTCTCAAGCGCCTTGGTATACTCTACCAGACCACCAGTGTCGGTTTCGGGTACGGTTTATAAGGAGGAGCTATTTCCTGGAACCACGCAGCAGCCCGTTCAATCCGATAAGATTGGACTACCTCAATGATCCGTCACTACCTCCAAGCCCACGAATATTAACGTGGTTCCCATCGACTACGCGTTTCCGCCTCGTCTTAGGGGCCGGCTAACCCTGCTCAGATTAGCTTTAAGCAGGAACCCTTGGTCTTTCGGCGGGGGAGTCTCTCACTCCCCTTACGTTACTCATGTCAGCATTCGCACTTCTGATACCTCCACCACCCCTCACGGGTATGGCTTCATCAGCTTACAGAACGCTCCGCTACCGCTCGTGATTGCTCACGAACCCTAAGCTTCGGTGTATGGCTTTAGCCCCGTTACATTTTCGGCGCAAAGACCCTTATTTAGACCAGTGAGCTGTTACGCTTTCTTTAAATGATGGCTGCTTCTAAGCCAACATCCTGGTTGTTTTGGGATCCTCACATCCTTTCCCACTTAGCCATAACTTGGGGACCTTAGCTGTAGGTCAGGGTTGTTTCCCTTTTCACGACGGACGTTAGCACCCGCCGTGTGTCTGCCGACTAGTACTCCCAGGTATTCGGAGTTTGGTTAGGTTTGGTAATCCGGTGAGGACCCCTAGCCCATCCAGTGCTCTACCCCCTGGGGTATTCGGTCGACGCTCTACCTAAATAGATTTCGCGGAGAACCAGCTATTTCCGAGTTTGATTGGCCTTTCACCCCTAGCCACAAGTCATCCCGAACTATTGCAACAGTTATGGGTTCGGTCCTCCAGTAAGTGTTACCTTACCTTCAACCTGCTCATGGCTAGATCACTCGGTTTCGGGTCTAATGCGACGAACTGAACGCCCTGTTCAGACTCGCTTTCGCTGCGCCTACACCTAGCGGTTTAAGCTTGCTCGTCACACTAAGTCGCTGACCCATTATACAAAAGGTACGTGGTCACCCAGGACGAACCTTGGGCTTCCACTGTTTGTAGGCAATCGGTTTCAGGTACTCTTTCACTCCCCTTGTCGGGGTGCTTTTCACCTTTCCCTCACGGTACTAGTTCGCTATCGGTCATGCACGAGTACTTAGGCTTGGAGGGTGGTCCCCCCAATTTCAGACAGGATTTCACGTGTCCCGCCTTACTCGAGGACGATGATTTGCATTACGCGTACGGGACTGTCACCCACTATGGCCCTACTTTCCAGAAGGTTCCGCTTGTCTCATCATCGCCACTGGCCTGGTCCGGGTTCGCTCGCCGCTACTTCCGGAGTCTCGGTTGATGTCCTTTCCTACGGGTACTTAGATGTTTCAGTTCCCCGCGTTCGCCACTTTACCCCTATGTATTCAGGGTAAGTTACCTATTATCGATACTCGGAAACCACAGCAGCATCAGCGTAATCTCGAAGAGATTGTCGCTCCAACGCGCCCCCAAAGGGATCGCGCCGGCCTGCTGCTCTGATTTTCCAAGTACCTTAGGTGGGTTTCCCCATTCGGAAATCTACGGATCAAAGGGTATTCGCACCTCCCCGTAGCTTATCGCAGCGTATCACGTCCTTCATCGCCTGTGCATGCCAAGGCATCCACCAATTGCCCTTAAGACACTTGATCGTTCTCATTGCCAATGCCCACCTGCGCGACCTCGAAGAGATCGTCGCTTCAGCCAAATCCCGAAGGATCCTGCTTCAGCGCGACCCCGAAGGGATCGTCGCATGGGCCAAATCCTGTGCGGGATTTAGCCCGATGTCATTGGCACAAAAAGACCAGCTTCTCGAGATCGGTTCGAGGGTGCGGTTAGGCAAACCCATCATATGCGGGAGATTGAGCGTCTCCCGCGACAAATCACAAGCCTTTTGGGCTCATGAAGTTCGAACAAATCTTCTCTTTACGATGTCAAACAGAACAGGCGGGAAAGCCAAGAAAGCTTCCCGCAAATCTTTTTTCGAATGACTTTTTCTCG
>NZ_JBFUEQ010000006.1:0-489315 GCF_056403835.1 Mesorhizobium sp. P2_E6 | reverse complement strand
TTCAGCAGGACTCTGCCGCCCACGTTTCTCTTTCTTCAATATTCAATTTTCAAAGAACAGACACCGCAGACGCAGTGTCGTGGCCCGTTTCGCTTTTGGCTCCGGGGCCGTCCGAGTGTCGCTTACGCGGCTCTCTTGAATCTCACAACGGGCAGGCTTAGAAGCAAACTTCTTCGTCGCCAGCGGCGTGCCGCCCTCGTTGGTGAGGCGTATATAGTCGCCACCTTCAACAACTGTCAACAGCCATCTCAAAGTTTTTGAACTTTTTGCGACAGAAATCTCGGACCCGGTCTGTTGATAGCCGGCTGCCCTTGGGGAACAGCGACAACGCCGGGTGGGTGACCACGAAGGAGCCCTATTGCCGCCGCATTGCCGTTCGACACCGAAGCCAACGAAAGCGGCACCGCGCCGACGGCGCAGCGCCTCTTTCAAGAGCCTCATACAGGGGTGCGCGATGAGCCTTGCAGAGAAGGTGAACCGCCCCTCTTTATAGAGCGCCCTATACAAGAGAAGTGCGCGAGGGGAATTCGACCGGGGCGTAGGCTTCGTTGACTTCACCGGCCATGACAGGCAAATGTCACGGCCATAACAAAAGCGACAAGCCGTTCCGCCCGGGGAAGAAGCAGCCTTTCTGGATGCCAGACACGGAAGATGTCATAGCCGAACTCGGCAACGAGCCGCCGCTTATTGCGGACGGCCGCAGCGGCCCGCCCGACCGGCGCGAGGTTTCCGCACGCTGGCTGTCAGGGACCTTCCTCACCGGCGTGACCTCGAGCGTGCTGATGGGCGTGGCACTGTTCGCTGCCCTTGACGGACGTCAGCAATTGGCGACGCCACCCGAGATTGCGGAACTGATCAATCTTGCCGGCAATGGCGATTCCGGCGAGGTGGCCAAGACGACAAGGCTGGTGGCGCCGCGTCAGATCGCCAAGGCCAAGGACCGCCGTCGGATGGAAGTGTCGATGGTGACCAAGGTCGGCGACCGCGACGTCATCCACACCATGCCTTTCGTGCAGATCAAGATGGCGCTTGCCGCCGGCCACACCACCAGCCGCCCCTACCCGCCTTTCGACCCGATGCAGGTGTTCGGCAACGACGGCGACGACAGTGCTGCGCAGCCGGCGACAGCCTCGGCCGCTTCCGGCCAGATCTACGGCGCCAAGGTCGAAAGCGAGATGAGCCTGAAGACCGTCGATTTCCCGATCGATACGGCGGCTTTCGACGAAAAGAGCGACCTGTCCGCCGACGAGGTGGAAAAGGTGGTGCGCGAAGCCGGCACCGACCTCAGCGATGGCGCCGTCCAGGTCGCTTCACTCCACTATGTCGACCCGCAGCGATTCGGCGACGCCTTTGCCGAGAGCATGGCCGGCTCCTATGACGTCAAGATCGTGCCGGAGAACGTCTCGGTGGCGCCACGCGCCGCCGCCGACGATCAGGCGCCGGCTTTCGCCGAGGAAATCATTCCCTTCACCAAGGATCTCGACATTACCGAGGCCTTTGCCGATTCGGGCTATACGGGAGAAGACGCCACCGGCATGGCCGAAGCGATCGCCAAGCTGTTGAACGCGACGGCGCTCAAGGCCGGAACTGTGCTGCGTGTCGGTCTCGAGGTGCATGGCGACGCCGCCAAGGTCGTGCGCACCAGCGTCTACGACCGAACGCAGCACATCGTCACCATCGCGCTCGACGATCGCGGCCAGTATGTGCCGGCGCAGGAGCCGGATCCGAACCCCGAATTACTGACGGCGTTCGACGACTCACCGCCCGTGGTGGTGCGCGGAAATTTGCCGAACATCTATGACGGCATCTACCGCGCCGCTTATTCCTATGGCATGTCGAAAAAGATGACCCAGCAACTGGTCAAGCTGCTGGCATCCGGCGTCGACTTCCAGTCGCGACTCAATCCGGCGGATCGCCTCGAAGTCTTGTTCTCGCAGCCGGACGGCGACGACCAAGCGTCCGACGAGTCCGAACTGCTTTATGTCTCATCGACCTTCGGTGGGCAAACGCGCAACTTCTACCGGTTTCAGATGCAGGACGGTAGCGCGGACTATTTCGACGAGGACGGCAGCAGCGCCGAGCAGTTCCTACTGCGCAACCCACTGCCAAACGGGAGATTTACCTCCGGGTTTGGTGCGCGCAGGCATCCTATCCTCGGCTATGTCCGCATGCACACAGGTACGGACTGGGCCGCCCCGATCGGATCGCCGATCATCGCCGCCGGCAATGGCGTCGTCGAGAAGGCGGGCTGGGCCGGCGGCTATGGCAAACAGATCATCATTCGTCATGCCAATGGCTACGAGACGTCCTACAATCACCAGAGCGCCTTTGCCAAAGGCATCGAAGAAGGCGTGCGGGTTCGCCAGGGCCAGGTCATTGGTTATCTCGGCCAGACCGGCCTCTCCACCGGTCCGCATCTCCATTACGAGCTGATCGTCAACGGCACCAAAGTCGATTCGATGCGTGTCCGGCTGCCGGTCGGCAAAGTGCTGAAGGGCGATGATCTCGTCGCCTTCAAGCGCGAACGCGAGCGCATCGACGATCTGCTGAAGCAGGAAGACAGTGATTCGCTGAAGGTTGCGAGCGCCAAGATCGACGGCTGATTCGCTGATTTTCAGCCTTGCGGATTTTCCGCACGCCACGGCCATGGCAGCCGCTGACCGGGAATGGTCGTCCACGCGATCACTGCTGAAAGCAGGCAGAGCAGTGCCGTCACCGAAGAGACGGCGGAAAACGCCGCGTCGCCGGCGGCAAGCCTTGCCGCATCGACTGCCGGCGCCAGCCCAACTGCCGCCGGTTCGCCAAAGCCTGGCACGCCGGGCGTCGCATTCCCATCGAGGGCTTTCGCGTAGACCCGGGCGGCAAGCGAGCCCATCGCTGCCACCGCGATCAGGCCGCCGATGCGCGAGACGGCATTGTTGATGCCGGAGGCAGCACCGGTATCCTTGTCTTCCACCGCCGTCATGATCGCGGTCGACAGTGGCGACACGACCAGCGCCATGCCGAGCCCCATCAGCCCCATCAGCGGAAATGTTCCCGTCCAGAAATTGTGGATGCCGGCATGGGCGAGCAAGGCAAGTCCGGCAAACGCGAAAGCCACGACAAGGCTGCCGAAGGCGATCGGAAAGCGCGGCCCGATCCGGTCGGACAACTGGCCGACGGGCCGCGACAAAAGTGCCATCGATGCCGACAGCGGCAGGAAGATGAAGCCGACCTCGGCCGTGCTCAGTCCCCAGCCGGCGATGAGCAGCATCGGCAGATAGAAAAGATTGGCCGACAGCGCGAAATAGAGGAAGAACGTCGCGGCATTGGCGCCGGCGAAAGCGCCGACGCGAAACAGCGACAGATCGATCATCGGCTCGCGCTGCCAAAGCTCGAAGGCGATGAAGACAGCCAGCAGCACGGCACCGGCGGCAATGCTCGGCCCCGACAAATGGCCCTCGCCGCCGGCGCTCATCGAGGTCAGCCCGTAGGCGAGCGCGCCGAAGGCTAATGTCGCCAGCGCGGCACCGCCGAGATCCAGGCTGCGTTTTTCCGTCGGCGCGTCGGCCGGGATCTTGGCCAGCAGCAGATAGATCGAGATCAGGCCGAGCGGCAGGTTGACCGCGAAGATCGCCCGCCAGATGCCGACACCGAATGCCGACAGCACGAAACCACCGAGCACCGGGCCAAGTGCCGTGGTCAGCGCCGAAGCCGCGGCCCAGATCCCGATGGCGCGGCCGCGCTCTTTTTTCGGATAGGCCTTGGCGATGATGGCGAGGCTGCCCGGCACCATGACCGCCGCACCAATGCCCTGCAGCGCGCGAAATGCGATCAGCACCACCGCATTCGGCGCCAGCGCACAGGCAAGCGAGGCGACAATGAACAGCGCAATGCCTGCCACGAAGGCGCGGCGCAGACCGAATCGATCGCCGGCGGCGCCCCCGGCAAGGATCAGTGCCGAGAGCGTCAACGCGTAGGCATTGGAAATCCACTGCGCTTGCGCCAGGCTGGCACCAAGGTTGACGCGAATCGCCGGCATGGCGATGGCCAGGATCGAACCGTCGATGAAACCGAGCGCCGAGGCCAGGATCGCCGCAATCAGCACAAATCGCCGTTGCGACGGTGGACAGAACGTGCCGTTCGTGACCGGACTGGTCAGCGGAACGGCGGCGGCTTCGCTTGGTGAATGCATGGAACCTTGCTTAGACCGCAGGCGTGTTGGCAACAACCAGCCAGTGGATTGCTGTCCTTGAAACCAGCCACATGGCCAGGATCGCTCCTGTCCGGGTGCACACGGCGGCAGTCATGCTAGGTTCTGGCTAGGTTTCCGGAAAATTGCAGACGGGGAGAAGTCGATGAAGCGGCCACTTGAAGCATCGGCGGAGGGACGCGGCCGTATCGTTGGCATCACCGACGGCGTGTTCGCCATCGCACTCACCCTGATCGTCCTCGAAATCAGGGTGCCGGCGCACGAGGCGATCCATTCGGAGCGCGATCTGCTTGCCGCAATCGCGGCACTGGCGCCCCGCTTCCTGACCTACGCCTTGAGCTTCCTGACGCTGACCATCTTCTGGTTCGGCCAGCAGGCGCAGCATGGGCTGATCGCCAAATCCGACCGGCGGCTTGCCACGCTGAACCTCTGCTTTCTCGCCTTCATTGCCTTGCTGCCGTTCTCGACCGATCTTTTGGCCGACTTCCTCGAGTTCAGAACCGCGATGCTGGTCTACTGGCTCAACCTGCTGATGCTCGGCGTCACGCTGTTCGCCAGCTGGCGCTATGCGGAGAAGAACGACTTCCTGGCAGAGGATGTCGACGCGGAAACCAGCCGCACGGTCTATCTGCGCATCGTCAAGGCGCAGATCCTGTGGGCGGTCGGCGCGGCACTGTGCCTGATCACGCCGTTACTCAGCGTCGGCTTTATCCTGGTGGTGCAACTGGTCTATGCGATAACCCCGGGCGCGAAGTGGGTGCGCAGGATCATCGGCTGACCGTTTCAGGGCGCGTTGAGATTCAGATCAGGCCGAGTCGAGAACGACGGATTTCGAGAACCGGAGCGGAGCGTACTTCTGGGTACGTGAGCACCGGAAGCGGAGGAAGCCGCCGTTCGCAGGCCGGCCTCATCTGAATATCAGCGCCTACTCGACGAACTCAACGGTGACGCCCGGCGAGACCAGCTTGGCCAGTTCGCGCGCATCCCAGTTGGTCAGGCGCACGCAGCCATGGCTTTCTGTCTTGCCGATCTTCGACGGATCCGGCGTGCCGTGGATACCGTAGGTCGGCTTGTCCAGAGCGATCCACACCGAGCCGACCGGGCCGTTTGGACCTGGCGGAATGGTCAGGACCTTGTCGTTTTGACCCTGCTTGAAATTGATGCTGGGGTTGTAGGTGTAGTTCGGATCGAGAGCGACGCGCGATACAGCGTGTATGCCGGACGGTGACGGTGTATCCGCCGACCCGATGGTTGCGGGATAGGCCGCCACCAGCTTGTCGCCCGCATCATACGCGAAGACCTCTTTCCTGCCCTTGTCGGCGACGATACGGGCAACCGGCGTCGAGACCAGTTTGCCGAAATTTGCGACCTTGATGGTCGTACCGGGACGATTGAAGTTGGCGTCCGGGTTGAGCGCCTTGAGGTAGTTCTCGTCCATGTGGAAGCGCTCCGCGAGCGCCTCGGTCACCGACGTATAGCCCATGCGGTCGAGCTGCGCCTTCTGGCTGTAGTCTTCCGGGATCGAGGCGACATAGGGGCCGGCCGCATCCTCCGGGGTGATGGTGTAATTGGCAAAGGCATCGCCGCCGGACTGCGCAAGAGCCGCCTGGATGCCGACCGCATCGGTCGACCGCAGATTGCTGCCAGTGATCTGGTTGTAGGCGGCGAGCGCCTTGTCGACATTCGAACCGAAACGCCCATCGATGACGCCAGGCGAAGCGCCACCCCGGTCGAGCAGCACCTGCAGCGCCGCGACATCCTGACGTGCTCCCAGCGAAAGCGCCGGCTCGACGGTCGACTTGCCCCCAGTCGTTGGCGGCAGTCCCGCTTGCTCGGAGGGAGACGCCGGCTGGGCAGGGTCAATCGAGGCCTCGTTCAGCGGCTGGCGTTTGATGGTGCCCGGCTCTGTCGACTGCGGCGCATCGGGATAATTGTTGTCGTAGCTGCCGTCGTCCTGCGGTGGCGGCGGATAGGCTTCCACGGAATTGTCGCTGTTAGGATCATATTCGTCCGCCGGCGGCGGGATGACCCGGCCTTCTTCTTCCAACTGCTTGCGGCGGAACCGCGCCATGTCTTGCGGATCGTCGAGATAGTAGCGGTCATTGTCATCGGGGACGCGGCCCAGTTCGCGCAGCCGTGTCTCGCGGCGCAGCGCGCGCCGGTCGAGCCGCGTCTGCGGCGGCTGGATAGCGATGACCTTGCCGGTATCGGCATCGACGATGACGCGGTTGCCCCTGGCGTCGTAATAGACGTCGAGATTGCCGTCCTGGGCGACGAGGATGCCGCCATCGTCGGCAGCGCGGGCAACCCGTGGTGCGCTGTCCTGCGTCGGCGCGCCGAGCGCGCCAGAAGACAAAAGCCCGCCGGCGAGTACCGAAAGGGTGAAGATCGTGCGCAGCATGGTGGCCAAACTCTCCGGTCCGTAATTGCCGCCGCCCGGCAGTGTCCCTGTACGGCGAACCCCTTCGCCAGCAAACCAGTTCACCACCATATGGTTCCAATATGAACCGGGCATGAAGATGGCGTTTTCCTGGCGCCTCGATGAATATCAGCTAGCTTGCGGCAAGTCCCAGCTCCCTGCGCGCCTGCTTCGTCAGCTTCAGGGCAACAAGGCGATGGCTCTCGCGCAGATAGTCCTTCAGCGCGTCATCATCCATGCTCTGGCTTGTCTGACGCTGGATCCATTTCATGCCGCGCGAAGCAAGATAGGGTGCCGGACGCAAGCCCGGCTGCTCCTTGAGCACGTCATAAGCGATGTCGGAACATTTGAAGGTGACAAAGAGCTGCTGGCCCTGGTCCCAGCCGCCGATCGCAAAGACCTTGGCCCCGACCTTCCAGACATGAGCGCCGCCCCATTGGACGACGTGGTTTGTCGAAGGCAGCGAAGCGCAGAAGCTGTTGTAGTCGTCCAGCGTCATCCGCGCCCCCGCTTGTATGAAAAGGCCGCGCGTCCAGGCTGGACGCGCGGCATTGGATCAGGCTGCCGCCTCGGCCGCCACAATCGTCGGCTTCGAGCGGAAGTTCAGCCGGTCGGAACCGGCTGTCACCTTGACGGTCGAGCCGTCGAGGATGTCGCCGAGCAGGATCTTCTCCGCCAGCGGGTCCTGCAGTTCCTTCTGCATGACGCGCTTAAGCGGCCGTGCGCCATAGGCCGGGTCGTAACCCTTGGCCGCCAGCCAGTCGATCGCCTCCTGGTCCAGCGACAGCGTGATCTTGCGATCGGTCAGCAGGCTTTCCAGCCGCTTGAGCTGGATCTCGACGATGCGACCCATATCCTGCCGGCGCAGCCGGTGGAAGAGGATCACCTCGTCGACGCGGTTGAGGAACTCCGGCCGGAACGAAGCCTTGACGACATTCATCACCTCGTCGCGGACCTGATCGACATCCTGGTCCTCGCCGAGACTGACGAGATACTCCGCGCCGAGGTTCGACGTCATGATGATCAGCGTGTTGCGGAAGTCGACGGTGCGGCCCTGGCCGTCGGTCAGGCGGCCGTCATCGAGCACCTGCAGCAGCACGTTGAACACGTCCGGATGCGCCTTCTCGATCTCGTCGAACAGCACGACCTGATAGGGCCTGCGCCGCACCGCTTCGGTCAGAGCGCCGCCCTCCTCATAACCGACGTAGCCGGGAGGTGCGCCGATCAGCCTGGCGACCGAGTGCTTCTCCATGAACTCCGACATGTCGATGCGCACCATGGCGCTCTCGTCGTCGAACAGGAAACTGGCAAGCGCCTTGGTCAGTTCGGTCTTGCCGACGCCCGTCGGTCCGAGGAACATGAACGAGCCGATCGGCCGGTTCGGATCCTGCAGGCCCGCGCGGGCGCGCCGCACCGCCTTCGAGACAGCTTGCACCGCCTCGCCCTGGCCGACGACGCGCTTGCCGATCTCGTCTTCCATGCGCAACAGCTTGTCGCGCTCGCCCTGCAGCATCTTGTCGACCGGAATGCCGGTCCAGCGCGAGACGATATGGGCGACATGGTCGGGAGTGACCACCTCTTCGACCATGCCGACCTTGCCGTCCTGGGCTTCGGCTTCCTTCAGCTTCTTTTCCAGTTCCGGGATCTTGCCATAGGCAAGCTCCCCGGCGCGCTGGAATTCACCCTTGCGCTGGGCAATGGCAAGCTCATTGCGCGCCTCGTCGAGCTGCTTCTTCAGATCGGCGGCAAGCCCGAGCTTCTGCTTCTCGGCCTGCCACTTTGTGGTGATCTCGGTCGATTCCTCCTCGAGCCCGGCGAGTTCCTTTTCCAGGCGGGCGAGCCGATCCTTCGACGCATCGTCGGTCTCGACCTTCAGCGCCTCGCGCTCGATCTTGAGCTGCATGATGCGGCGATCGATCTCGTCGAGGGCCTCGGGCTTGGAATCGACCTGCATGCGCAGCCGCGAAGCGGCTTCGTCGACGAGGTCGATCGCCTTGTCCGGCAGGAAGCGGTCGGCGATGTAGCGGTTCGACAGCGTCGCCGCCGCCACCAGCGCCGAATCCGAGATGCGCACCTTGTGGTGCTGTTCGTATTTTTCCTTCAGGCCGCGCAGGATCGAGACGGTGTCTTCCACAGTCGGCTCATCGACGAACACCGGCTGGAAGCGGCGGGCAAGGGCCGCATCCTTCTCGACATGCTTGCGATATTCATCAAGCGTTGTGGCGCCAACGCAGTGCAGTTCACCGCGCGCCAATGCCGGCTTCAACAGGTTCGACGCATCCATGGCGCCATCCGCCTTGCCGGCACCGACCAGCGTGTGCATCTCGTCGATGAACAGGATGATGTTGCCGTCGGCCGAGGTGACTTCGGAGAGCACGGCCTTCAGCCGCTCCTCGAACTCGCCGCGGTATTTGGCGCCGGCAATCAGCGCGCCCATGTCGAGCGCCATCAATTGCTTGTCCTTCAACGATTCCGGCACGTCGCCATTGACGATGCGCAACGCCAGGCCTTCGGCGATCGCCGTCTTGCCGACGCCCGGTTCGCCGATCAGCACCGGATTGTTCTTGGTGCGGCGCGACAGCACCTGGATCGTGCGGCGGATCTCGTCGTCACGGCCGATGACCGGATCGAGCTTGCCGGCGCGAGCATCCGCGGTCAGGTCACGTGCGTATTTCTTCAACGCGTCGTAGCCCTGTTCGGCGCTCGCCGAATCGGCGGTGCGGCCTTTGCGGACGTCGTTGATGACCTGGTTGAGCGCCTGCGCGGTGACTCCGGCCTTGGCCAGGATGTCGGCGGTCTTGGCCGACTTCTCCATGGCGAGCGCCTGCAAGAGCCGCTCGACGGTGACAAAGCTGTCGCCGGCCTTCTTGGCCAGCTCTTCGGCGGACGAAAACACCTTTGCCAGCGGCTGCGCCAGATAGAGCTGGCCGTTGCCGCCTTCTACCTTGGGCATCGCTTCGAGCGCCGTTTCGACGCCAAGCTTGACGTCGCGGACGCTGCCGCCGGCACGTTCGATCAGCGACGCGGCCAGGCCCTCGTCGTCGTCGACGAGCACTTTCAGGATGTGTTCGGGTGTGAACTGCTGGTGGTTGCGGGAGAGCGCCATGGTCTGCGCGGACTGGATGAAGCCGCGCACGCGCTCCGAATATTTCTCAAGGTTCATATCTGTCTCCTTCCATCACCGGCCCGCTTTGCGGCACCGGATCCGATTGCGGTGACGGACCCGCCCATTCGAGCCGGGTCCAGTTCAGCCGAGATATGGTGCATAGGCCATGCTGTCTCAAGACGCCTTGATGCCGGTCAACGCACAATATTCCATCGCGGCACAAAACGAAAACGGCGGAGATTTCTCTCCGCCGTCCGATATCCTGAAATGTCGTTCGATCAGTTGTCGATGTCGACTTTGACCGGTTCGGCATTGCCGCCGTCGGCCGGGGCCGCAGCCACCTCGCCGGCATCGGCGCCGGAATTGACATTGTCGCTGCCGCTGTCGACCTGATCGGCGCTGACGCGCGGACGGCGCGGGCGCCTCGGGCGACGGGCAGCACCGCTTTCGGCGGCCGCCTCATTGAGCTCGGCCTGGGCGGCAAGACCTGCCGGCGACAGGTTTTCGAACAACGGAGCCGGCTCGGCTGTCACAACGGATTCGGTCGATTCGGTCGGCGAAGCGGCTTCGACCTGGGTCGGGGCCTCGTTGCGTTGCGGCTGGCCGCCTTGCTCGGCGGACGAGCCATAGTCGCGCTGTCCATTCTGGCCGTAGCCGCCATTGGGGCGACGATCGCGGTGGCGCCCATTGTTGTCGCGGCCGCCATTGTTGCGCCCGCCATTGTCACGCCCGCTATTGCCATCACGATTGTCGCGGCCGTTTTCCCGGTTGAGCGCGACCTCGGCCGGCATGCCTTCGATGACCGGCTGCGGCCCGGCGCCATGGTTGATCACCGGTACCTGGGCATCGGAAATAGTGTTGCCGCTGTTGCCGGCATTGTCGAACTCGTCGCGATCCTCGTCGCCGTCATCGTCGAAATCATCGCGATTCTGTTGCGTGTTCTGGATCGGCATCTGCGCCTGCGCGGCTGCGATGATGCGATTGTAGTGTTCTGCGTGCTGGAGATAGTTCTCCGCCATGACCCGGTCGCCGGAGCTATGCGCATCACGGGCCAAGGTCGCGTATTTTTCGGCGATCTGCTGAGCCGAACCGCGGATCTTCACGTCCGGGCCGTTGCTCTCGTAGTTGCGCGTCAGGGGATTTGGTCCCTTGCGGTTGTTGTTGTTATTGTTGTTATTGCCACCGCCGCCGCCATTATTGTTGCGACCGCGCATGCGCCTGTTCTGCTGTTGTGGCCTCATCAAACTCTCTTCATTTTGAAATTTTCGAAAACTCTTCACGAACGGAGGCGCTCATGCAGCCAGCCGCTTCGTTTCTTCACCGGCGTTCGCCCGCATCAATTGCGTTGGCGCCACGTGCCATCCTGTTCCGGTTACATCACTTGCCGGACGATTCCCGCACGAAGCTTGGGCATCGTTTGCGCAAGAAGGCAGCTATTTCCAAGGAAGACCGAATCGCTAAGAGCACTGCCTGCTTCGTCTCATCCGGTTAAGGCGACCCTAGCCGCATTCCCCGGCATTGCCAAGCGCTTTTTTTGCACTGCGTCAAGGCTTTGTCCTTTTAAAGACAAGAACCCTGTCGTTTCCACCAAGGTCCTGAAATGCACCGCCCGGCAGGTAGCAGGCTACGGCGAATATTCCCAAGACCTCGTTGTGCTGCGTGTGGCCGATCTCGACCGCAATCCTGCCTTCAGCTTCCAAAAACCTTGCCGCCTCCGCGGCGATGATCCTGTAGGGGTTCAGACCGTCCTCGCCACCATCCAAGGCCAAGCGCGGATCGAAATTGCGGACTTCGTCCTGCAGATTTCCAATGTCTTCAGACCGTATATAGGGAGGGTTTGCGGCAATTACATGGTACCGGCCGGAAACTTTTTCGAACCAGTCCGACTGGAGCGCTGTGAATCGGCCTGCGAGGCCCAGTTGCCTTGCATTGCGGGTCGCCGTCGCCAGCGCGCCCGCGGACATATCGACGCCAGTGGCGATCGCGGCCGGCACGGCGCTGAGCAGCGCCAGCGCGATGGCGCCGGTGCCGGTGCCAAGATCGAGGATGCGGCATTCGCCTTCCCGCACTGCCACTGCCCTGACGAAAGGCAGCATCGCCTCGACCAGCGTTTCGGTATCCGGCCGCGGCTCCAGCGTTTCCGGCGACAGCGACAGGCGCAAACCATAGAATTCACGATAGCCGAGGATGCGATGCACCGGCTCGCCGCCGGCGCGCCGTCTCAAGGCATCAACAATTGCCGCAATGGCGCTTCCGTCGATCTTGCGGTTGGGATCGGCAATCGCCTGCGTGCGCGTCGTGCCGGAAAAATGTTCGACGATCAGCCTCGAATCGAGCGCCGGATCGTCGACGGCGGCAGCGGCGAGCCGAGCCTGCGCCTGCCGCAGCAGCGGCCCCAGCGCCTCGGGCAGTCGATCAGCCATCGATGCCGATGTCGGCGAGCAGCTTCGACTGGTGATCGGCGATCAGCGAGTCGATCACTTCGTCGAGTTCGCCCATCATCACCCGGTCGAGCTTGTACAGCGTCAGGTTGATGCGGTGGTCGGTGACGCGGCCTTGCGGGAAATTGTAGGTGCGAATGCGCTCGGAACGGTCGCCGGAGCCGACTTGCGACTTGCGCGATTCGGAGCGCTCCTCGTCCGCCTTGCTGCGCTCCAGGTCATAGAGGCGGGCGCGCAGGATCTGCATCGCCTTGGCGCGATTCTGGTGCTGCGACTTTTCCGCCTGCACCACCATGATGCCGGTCGGCAGATGGGTGATGCGCACAGCCGAATCGGTGGTGTTGACGTGCTGGCCGCCCGAGCCCGAGGCGCGCATGGTGTCGATGCGGATGTCTTCGGCCCTGATGTCGATGTCGACCTCTTCGGCTTCCGGCAGCACGGCGACCGTGGCGGCCGAGGTGTGGATGCGCCCGCTCGCCTCGGTCGCCGGCACGCGCTGCACGCGGTGCACACCGGATTCGAATTTCAGATGCGCAAAGACGCCCTTGCCGGAGATCGTGGCGATGATTTCCTTGTAGCCGCCGGCATCGCCATCGCTGGCCGACACCGTCTCGAAACGCCAGCCGCGCTCGGCGGCGTAGCGCTCATACATGCGAAACAGGTCGCCGGCGAATAGCGCGGCCTCGTCGCCGCCGGTGCCGGCACGGATTTCGAGAATGGCGTTCTTGTCGTCGGCGGCATCCTTGGGCAGCAACAGGATCTGAATGTCCTTTTGCAGCGCCTCGATGCGCTCCTCGACCCCCGGCAGGTCGGCCTCCGCCAAGGCCCGCATTTCGGCGTCGGTACCCTTATCGGCAAGCATGGCTTCAAGATCGGCCTGCTCATGCTCGGCCGAGCGCAGCGCCCTGACCTTGGCCACCATGTCCTGGATCTCGGCATATTCCGACGCCATCCGCACATAGGCATCCGGCGCTGGGCCAGCCGACATCTGCGCTTCGAGCATCTCGAAACGCTTGACGACTTGATCCATACGATCGCGGGGCAAATTGACCATGATGAGGATGCTACAATGGGATCGAACGGTCGTCGGCAAAGGCCTGCAGCAGCGCCCGCATCGGCAGCCCCTGCGCCGGCGCCATCAGATTGTCTTTGAAGAACGCCTCCAACTCATCCAGCGGCAGTTCCGTCAGCATCGCCTTGACCGGGCCGATCGAGGCCGGGGACATCGAGATCGAGCGGAAGCCGAGACCGATCAGCGCCATCGCCGAGATCGGCTTGCCAGCGAGTTCGCCGCACAGGGTTACCGGCGTGTGGTTGCGGATGCCGGCATCGGCGATCTGCTTCAGGACGCGCAGGAACGGCGCCGACAGCGTATCGAACCGGTTGGCCAATTGCGTGTTGCCGCGGTCGACGGCCATGACGAACTGGAACAGATCGTTCGAACCGACCGAGACGAAGTCGACCGCTTTCATCAATTCGTCGAGCTGGAACAGAAGCGACGGCACTTCCAGCATCGCGCCCAGCTTGAGGCTGGTCGGCAAATGATGGGCAAAGCGCGACAGATGCCTGACCTCGCGATCGATGATCTCGCGCGCCTGGGCGATCTCGCCAAGCTCGGTCACCATCGGCAGCATCAGCTTGAGTTCACGTCCGCCACTGGCCTTGAGCAGAGCGCGGATCTGGGTGCGCAGCAGGCCCGGCCGGTCAAGCGTCAGGCGGATCGCCCGCCATCCGAGCGCCGGGTTCTCCTCCTGGATCGCTCCCTTGAAATAGGGCAGCACCTTGTCGCCGCCGATGTCGATGGTGCGGAAGGTCACCGGCTTGCCGCGCGCTGCCTCGAGCACGTCGCGGTAAAGCTTTTCCTGGGCCTCGGCGCGGGGAAATGTCGAGGCGACCATGAACTGCAGTTCGGTACGGAACAGACCGATGCCGGCCGCACCCGCCTCGGCAAGCTGTGGCAGGTCGACGGCAAGACCGGCATTCATCAACAAGTCGACCTGGACACCGTCCCTCGTCGTCGACGGCTTCTTGCGCAGCTCGCGATAGACCTCTTGCCGGCGCGCCCGGAAACGCACCTTTTCGGCATAGGCGGCTTCGAGGTCGGACTGAGGCCGCAAATGGATCACGCCCTCTTCGCCGTCGACGATGATGGCATCGCCGTTTTCCGCCATGGAAACGGCGCCCTTCATCTGGCCGGCGACAGGAATGCCCATGGCGCGCGCGACGATGACGACGTGGCTGGTGGCAGCACCGTCCTCGAGCACCAGCCCGCGCATCTTGTCGCGGGGATAGTCGAGCAACTCGGCGGCGCCCATCGAGCGGGCGACGATGATGGCATCCTTGGGCAGCGACGCCGCGACATCTTCCGGCCCGCGGCCCATCAGCTGGCGCAGCAGCCGGTTGGCGAGGTCGTCGAAATCGCTCATCCGCTCGCGCAGATAGGGATCGGTCATGTGCAGCATGCGGGCACGCATGTCGCTCTGCACCTTTTCCACGGCCGCTTCCGCCGTCAGGCCGTTGCGGATCGCCTCTTCCAGCCGGCGCACCCAGCCGCGGTCGTTGGCAAACATGCGATAGGCTTCCAGAACCTGGCGATGCTCGCCCTCGAAGGCGACGTCGCGGCGCTCCAGCATGTCGTCGATGGAGAGCCGGAGCGAGCCGAGCGAGGTCTCGAGCCGGCGAACCTCTTCCTCGCTGTCCTCGTTGAACAAATTGGTGACGACGATTCGCGGCTCGTGCAGCACGACATGGCCAAGCCCGACGCCGTCGTTGAAGGACAGGCCGGTGAAACTGACCGGACGGCGCAGGTCGAGTTCGAGGCCGGGTCGGGTCAGCCGCGCCAGATCGCCGGTGGCGATCATCTCGGCGATGACCATGGCCGTGGTTTCCAGCGCCTCGACCTCGTCGTCTCGGTAATGGCGCATCGTCTTGTTCTGCACGACCAGCACGCCCAGCGTGCGCCCTGCCCGCAGCACCGGCACGCCAAGGAAGGAATTGTAGATCTCTTCCCCGGTCTCCGGCAGGTAGGCGAAGGCCGGGTGTTCCTGGGCGTTGGAAAGGTTGAGTGGCCGCGCGCTGGCCGCGATCGTGCCGACCAGGCCTTGCCCCAGCCGTAGCTGCGCCAGGTGGACGGCGTTCGGGTTCAAACCTTCGGTGGCGTAGAGTTCGAGCACCGAATCGGCGCGCAGCACATAGAGCGAGCAGACTTCGGCGACCATGTTGGAGGCGATGTCGCGCACGATCCGGTCAAGCCGCTCCTGCGGCTCCAGCGGCTCCTGCATGAGCTCGCGGAGCCGTTTCAGCAAAACGCGCGGGCCACTGGCCTGATCACGCATCGCGGCTTCTTCTCCAATGGGCATTCTGCCCGCCGCAGTTTCCACTGCGACCGGCGCACAAGCAACAACTCAAATCGTTCTCGCTACTGCTTATCCAGACCGTAGACGGAATGCAAAGTACGAACCGCAAGTTCAGTGTACGGACCGTCGATCAGTATCGAAATCTTGATCTCGGAGGTCGTGATGGCGCGGATATTGATCGAACGGTCGGCCAGCGCCTTGAAAGCGGTGGCGGCGACGCCGGCATGGCTCCTCATGCCGATGCCGATGACCGAAACCTTCGACATGCCGGCTTCCGATTGCACGACATCGTAGCCGATCGAGGCTTTCAGGCGCTCGAGCACGGCCAGCGCCTTGTCGACATCGCCCGACGGCACGGTGAAGGTCATGTCGGTGAACTTGCCGTCCTCGGAAATGTTCTGGACGATCATGTCGACATTGATGTTGGCCTCGGCCAGCGGCCCGAAGATGCCGGCGGCGACGCCCGGCCGGTCGCCGACACGGCGCAGCGAAATCTGCGCTTCGTCCTTGGCATAGGCAATTCCGGTGACGACCTGCTGTTCCACGATCTCTTCCTCGTCGCAAATGAGCGTTCCGGGCGGATTGAGCAAATCCCCCATTCCGGGCGCATCGGGATCGTCGAAGGACGACCGCACGAAGGTACGCACCCTGTGCACCATGGCAAGCTCGACCGAACGCACCTGCAGAACCTTGGCGCCAAGCGAGGCCATTTCAAGCATTTCCTCGAACGAGATCTTGGCCAGCCGCCGCGCCTTCGGCTCGATGCGAGGATCGGTGGTGTAGACCCCGTCGACGTCGGTGTAGATGTCGCAACGATCGGCCTTGACCGCCGCGGCGATCGCCACAGCGCTTGTGTCGGAACCGCCGCGGCCAAGCGTGGCGATGCGATTGTCCGGGCCGATGCCCTGGAAGCCAGCGACCACCGCCACCTGGCCCTCGCCGAAACGCTTGATCAGGAAGGCGCCGTCGATGTCGAGGATGCGCGCCGCGCCGTGCGCATTGTCGGTCTTGATCGGGATCTGCCAGCCCTGCCAGGAACGGGCATGCACGCCCATGTTCTGCAAGGTGATCGCCAGAAGGCCGGCGGTGACCTGTTCGCCGGAAGCGACGACTGCATCATATTCGCGTGCGTCGTGCATCGGCGAGGCTTCGCGCGTCCAACCGACCAGTTCATTGGTCTTGCCGGCCATCGCCGAGACGACCACCGCCACCTCATGGCCGGCGTCGACTTCGCGTTTGACGTGACGCGCCACATTGCGGATGCGGGCGATGTCGGCGACGGAGGTTCCGCCGAATTTCATCACGATGCGCGCCATGGAAGCGAAATGCCTTTGACTGAAGCCGGACCCAGCCCAAAAGCGGAATCCCGAAAAGCGGAAGGCCAGCTGACGCCGGCCGCTGAATGCGCGGCCTCCTTAGCCAAATGATGAAGCTTTCGCAAGGCTAGCGGCGGATTGCCGACTTCAAGAAGATGGCATATTGCGTTCCGGTCCGCCGCCGCTTACGAAATGCTGCCCGCGGGAATTCCCATTTGGTTCGGCATAACAGATGATTGCTCGTCTTCGACGCGCCACCCGATGGCAATCGCTCCCGCTTTTCATCGGCTTCGCGGTGCTGGCGCTGATCGTCGGCACGCGCGCCGTGCTGGTCGAGAGCCAGCGGGCCAATCGCGCCGCCGCGCGTGAGACAATCGAATATCAGGAACTGCTTTCCGGGCTGCTTTCACTGGCGCAGGATGCCGAGAGCGGCCAGCGCGGCTATCTGCTGACCGGCGAGAAATCCTACCTCGAACCCTATCGGAAGGCGGTCGAGGCAATCCCGGGGCAACTCGCCCGTATCGACACCATGACAGCCTCGGACGACCAGCTCGCCCCGCAGGTCAGTCACATCAAGGATGCGCTTGCGCAAAAGCAGGCGGAGCTGTCCGAAACGATCGCCCTCTATGACAAGGGTGACGCGGCGAAGGCGCTGGAGATGGTCCGCAGCGGTCAGGGCAAGGCCGCCATGGACGAGATCCGGACCAGCATGGATACGATCCGGCGCATCGGCGCCGCCGCCGTCGCCGAGCGTGACGAGCACACGGACCAGGTCGAGACCTGGCTGCGCATCGGCTCGCTGGCGGCCCTGCTGGCGATCTTTCTGCTCGGCACCTTCACCATCCGCGAATCCCGACGCCGCTACCGCGAGGTGGCCGTCGCCCAGGATGAGCTGACGCGCAAGAACGTCGCGCTCGGCAATGAGATCCAGACACGCGAAAAGGCTGAATCCCAGATCCGCCAGATGCAGAAGATGGAGGCAGTCGGTCAGCTGACAGGCGGTATCGCCCACGACTTCAACAATATGCTGGCGGTCATCATCAGCGCCATGAACCTCGCCCAGCGCAAGCTGGAGCGCGGCGAGCACGACATCGCAAAATTCATCGAAGCGGCGATCGACGCGGCAAACCGGGCGGCAAATCTGACAGCCAGGCTGCTCGCATTCTCACGCCAGCAGCCGCTGGCGCCGCAGATCGTCGATACCAACCGCCTGCTGACCGGAATGTCCGACCTGCTTCGGCGGGCGCTCGGCGAAACCATCCGGATCGAAACCGTGCTGGCGGGAGGCTTGTGGAAGACGCATGCCGACCCGAGCCAGATCGAGAACGCCATTCTCAACCTTGCCGTCAACGCGCGCGACGCCATGGGCGACGACGGCAAGCTGACCATCGAGACCGCCAACAGCCACCTCGACGACAGCTACGCAGCCACCCATGCCGAGGTCAAAGCCGGCCAGTATGTGATGGTCGCCGTCAGCGACACCGGGTCGGGCATGGCGCCCGACACCATGGCCAAGGCCTTCGAGCCCTTTTTCACCACCAAGCCGGTCAACAAGGGCACGGGCCTGGGGCTGAGCCAAGTGTATGGCTTCGTCAAACAGTCCGGCGGTCACGTCAAGATCTATTCCGAGCCCGGCGAAGGCACGACCATCAAGATCTATTTGCCGCGCTTCTTCGGACAGGAGGAGGTCGCCGTGCCGGTGGGGCGAGGCGACAACCCCATGGCTCCGGTCACCGAAACCATCCTTGTCGTCGAGGACGATGCACGCGTGCGCGCCTCAACCACGGATGCCCTGCGCGAGATCGGCTACACCGTCATCCATGTCGGTAGCGGCCAGGAAGCGCTGCAGACGCTGGCCGAAAACCCCGGCATCGCCCTTCTGTTCACCGATATCGTCATGCCGGTGATGAACGGCCGCAAGCTTGCGGAGGAAGCGGTCGCCCGCATGCCGCAGCTGAAGGTGATCTTTACCACGGGCTTCACCAGGAACGCCGTGGTCCACAACGGCGTGCTCGACCACGACGTGCACTTCCTGGCCAAGCCGTTCACCATCGAGCAACTGGCGGCGAAACTGCGCGACGTGCTGGACACGAAGCAGCCCGGCCCGGAATGATCCTGTCGTGATCGATGACGGCGACCTGTCCGGACGCAACCGCGTTTCTGGCTGGGTGCGACAGCGGGACGCCGGACCTCAAGCCAGGGTTTTGCTGGCCTTGGCCTGGTGCCGGTCGGCGGGGGCCTTGCCCAGCCCGACGACGACGCGGTCGCGCCCGTCCGCCTTTGCCTGATAGAGCGCGCGGTCCGCGGCGTTGACGATCTCCGCCCAGGAGGCGCCTAGCTCCGGAAAGGCAGCCACCCCGAATGACGCGGTGATGGTGCCAAGCGTGCGGCCGCGATGAGCGAGGTGAAGCTGCTTGATCGCTTTTCGCAGCGTCTCGGCGCGCTCGGCACCGTGCGCCAGCGACGTTGCCGGCATCATCAGGGCGAATTCCTCGCCGCCATAGCGTGACACCACGTCACTTTCCCGGGCGTGGTCGAGCAGCGTGCCGGCGACCTGCTTGAGGACGAGATCGCCGGCTTCATGGCCGAACGTGTCATTGAACTGCTTGAAATGATCGACATCGAGCATGATCATCGCCAGGGGCTGTTCCGCACGCTCCATGCGCCTCAGTTCGCGACTGCTTGTTTCCTCGAGATAGCGGCGGTTGTAGAGCCCGGTGTTGGGATCACGGATCGATTGTTGCCGCAGTGTTTCGCGCAGGCGCAAATTGGCGAGGGCCAAGGCCAGCGTATCGACGACGCCGCGCAGGATCTGCTGCCGCTCGGCCAGCCAATCCGGCTTGTCGGCGGCGTCTGGTTCGCACAGATGCACGATGCCAAGCGTCTCTCCCTGTGCCGCCAGAGGCATGCAGACATAACCGCGGCCGCCATTCTCGGTGATGTGGTTGCAGCGTGGTGTCAGCATGCCGGGGCCGGCAACATGCTCCTGGCCGCGCCGCAGCGCCCAGCAATCTTCCGGCGCAAATTGGCCAACGCTCGAACGGACCGCGCCCCAATACGCCATCTCCTCGACCAGATTGCGCGAGGCGCTGGTGAGGTGAACGGTTCCGCTCAATCCGCCAAAGAAGTCGGGCATGGCCGACCCGACGACGGAGAACGCCTCCTGGAAGGTGACGCAAGCCTGAAGCAGCTCGCCGAGTTTGACCAGGCGGGTGGTTGCCTGCGACGTCTCCTTCAGTTCGCGGTTCAGCGTCGCCAGTTCCTCGGCGCGATCGCTGACCGCTCGCTCGGCGCTGCGCAACTCTGCGATGTCGCTCAACGTCAGCACGATGCCGCCATCGGCGCGATTGAGCGGATTGCAGCTCGCAATGACCGGCAGGTGCGATCCATCGGGCTTCGCCAGCCGCACCTCGGCCTGATGCCGGCGGCCCGTGGTCAGCGCCAGTTCGATCGGGGACGTACCCTGCGCCAGCCTGTTTCCCGACAATCCCCTTATGTCGAGGACCGACGGCCAGTCCTGCCCCTCGATCTTGTCGTTGCGCAACCCGATGATCTCAGCGGCTGCCGGATTGACCGAGACGATCCGGCCCTTGCCGTCGATGACAGCAATGCCCTCGGCAACGGTACGGACGATATCCTCGATATAGGCCTTCTGCTCGACGAGCTGCCCACGCGAGGCTTCGAGCTCGGATGCCATCTGGTCGAACCCTTGTGCCAATTGGCCGAACTCATCATTGGAGGTGTTGCCGATTCGCGCCCCGGCGTCGCCGCGCGCCAGCGATTCGATGCCGCGGTTGAGGCCGGACAGACCGGCGCCAAAGCCGCGCAGCAAAAGGAAGGCCGAGATCGCCGAGATCAGCACGGCGGCTGCGGTGCTCAGGCCGACAAGCCAAAGCATGTTGTTGGTGCGCTGTTGCGCGGCGCGCAGCAGCGGCGTGTATTCGAACAGGACCGCGCCGACGATCTTGCCCGGGGCATCCTTGATCGGCACCGCGACCAGGTTGATCGCTTCGGACACGTCGGCGCTGCTTTCGACGAAGTCGCGCGGCTCGCCGTCATCGAGCGTACGGCCGATTTCATTGCCGCGATCATGGTCGAACGCGGTTCCGACGTTTTGTTCCTCACCTGGGATATCGGCCAGGATGATCTTGCCGCGATCGACCACGACGAGGTCGCGTTTCGAGCCGCTGTGCTGCGAAGTGACGAATTCACGCAGTGCCTCGGGTCTCTCGAACAACGGGCGTGGCGTATCGGCAGTCTTGAAGGCGATCGACGCCGCAAGTTGCCGTGCGACGCTTGTCGCCTCGGCCAGTGCGGCGGATCTGGTCAGCGACATCTGGGAGACTATTGCAATACCGCCCACCAGGCCGATCAAGACCGCTGCGCTCAGCAAAGTGGCGATAATCTGGGTCTTGATCCGCACCAAGCCACCCCATTCTAGGAAAGGCAATCTATATGCCGAATCCCCGTCGTGCTTCAGGAAACCGCCAACCTCGTAAATTTCATGTTAAGGAAGCCCTATCAACCACTGTCGCTGGGACAGACACCTTGCACCCAGGGATGCTGCGTCAGCCTGGCTGCGCGACGGCTCTCCACAGGCCGGGATAATCGACGACGAAGCCGTGCGGCGACACGTCGAGGACCTCGTCATAGCCGAACATGGGCGCGGCATAGGCATAGCGAACCGTGTCGAGACGCCGGTAGGTCTGATCGAGGCGCACCAGCCTGAGTTCGGGGAAGGTCAGGTAGGCGGCCGGGGCGGGCGTCGCCTCCCCGATGCCGAGGTCGAACCGACGGATCGCCAGCAGATTCGATGCCGGCGTGAAGCCAAGATCGACGTCGACAAGCCAGGCGACGCCCTGTTGGGCTTCGCCGTTCAGCATCCACTGGCCGCTGGACCTTCGTTCGATCGCGTAGTGCAGCTTGCCGGTGCCGAAAAAGCCGTCGACCCGCGCTGATCGTGTGCGCCAGCCGGCATCGCAAATCACCTCATAGGCAAGGCAGCATGGCTGGCCGTCCTGGACGAAGATGGCCTCGCCCCTGAGGCTCTGCCCGCCGTCGGTCGGCGAAAGCAGGCAGGCGTCGTGGCCTTCCACGTCCAGCCGGCGCCAAAGGATGGAAGCCGTCATTGGTGCCATCGTCAACTCCCTCGCCTTCAAAACGATGCCCTGTCCTTCGCCTGCCTGGCCAATTGTGTTTCACCCGCGGCACCCGGCAACTGACATGCCCTGACAGAATGCATCGCCCTGGCGGCGGGGGAAAATTGTTGCCTTGACATTCGCCGCCCCACGCCCGACTTCCTAGCACTTGAGGAGACAACCGATGCCAGAGCCCCGACGATCGACGATCGATGCCGGAGAAGTGGAGCGCTTTTCCGCTCTTGCCGCCGAATGGTGGAATCCGAACGGCAAGTTTCGCCCGCTGCACAAGTTCAATCCGGTCCGGCTCTCCTATATCCGCGACCAGATAGCGACACGCTTCGGCCGCGACCCGCGCGCGGCACGGCCCTTCGAGGGCCTGCGCATCCTCGACATCGGCTGCGGCGGCGGGCTTCTGTGCGAGCCGATGGCGCGGCTTGGCGCCGAGGTGGTCGGAGCGGATGCCTCCGAAACGAACATCGAAGTGGCGAAGCTGCACGCGGCCGAGGGCAATGTGAGCGTCGACTACCGCGCCACGACGGCCGAGGATCTGGCCGACGCCGGAGAGAAATTCGACGTCATCCTCAACATGGAAGTGGTCGAGCACGTCGCCGACATCGACCTGTTCGTCGCCAAATGCGGCGAAATGGTCCGGCCCGGCGGCATCATGTTCGTGGCCACCATCAACCGCACGCTGAAAGCGCTCGGACTGGCCATCATCGGCGCCGAATATGTGCTGCGCTGGCTGCCGCGCGGCACCCACCAGTTCGGCAAGCTGGTGCGCCCGGAAGAACTCGAAAAGGCGCTTGGCGGCGCCGGCTTGAGCATCATCGACCGCACCGGCGTCACCTACAATCCGCTCGCCGACCGCTGGGCGCGCTCCAAGGACATGGACGTCAACTACATGGTGCTGGCGGAAAAAGGCTCGGTCTGATCCACCGGACGCGCAGGAACGTCGTTTGCAGGCCGGCATCACCTGAATATCAGCACATCCTAGGCGTCGAGCGGCCTGTAACCGCCCCGCCAGTAGATCAGCGCCTGCCCGGCATCGCTGGTGCGCACGGCCTCGACCGTGCCGATGACGATGGAATGCGAGCCTCGATCGATCATCTCGTCGAGGCTGCAGTCGAAGGCGGCCACTGCATCGCAAAGCAATGAAGCTCCGGTCTTCAGCGTCATCCATTCGGCGCCCTCGTAGCGGTCGTTGCCTTTGATGCCGCCAAAGCCGGAGAACCGCTCGGCGACGCGATGATGCTGGGGTCCGAGCGAATTGACGCCGAAATGGCGGTAGCGTTCGATCAGCGGCCAGGTCGACGACGATCGGTTGACGCAGGCGATCACCTTGGGAGGCTCGGCCGACAGCGAGACGACCGAAATGACCACCAGGCCGGAGCGATCCTCGCCGACGCCGGCGGTGATGACGCTGACATTGCCGACGATCAGCCGCATCGCGGCTCGAAAATCCGCGACGCCGACAGGAGTTCCCTCCGGAACCTTTGATTCAGTCATGGCTGGCTCCTCGATGTCCCGGACAGCGGAAACGGCTTTTCGGAAAAGACCACGCTCAAACAAGAAGATAAAGCGAATCCAGGACAAATTCGGGTGAGCCCGCTCCCGGCGCCATGGCAGCCGGCATGACGCATGCCACTCGGCCGAGGCCGCTTACGCTTTCTGGCTTTGTGCCTTGGTGGTGATGAAGACGCCGGCAGTGATGATGACCGCGCCAGCCCAGGTCAGCAGCTGATAATGTTCGCCGAGGAAGACCGTGCCGGCAAACAGCCCGACCGCCGCTGCGACATAGCCGATCTGGCTGAGATAGACGGGGCCGCCGACCGACTGCAGGCGGAAGAAGAAGGCGAACATCGCCGACGCCGACGCGGCCTGGGCGACGACGACCAGTGGCACGCCGCCGAGCGGGGCGAAGGCCCCAGCGCCGAACAGGGCGAGAATGCCGACAAACAGCATCGCCGCCGACGCCAGGTGGCTGCCAACCGCAAGCTCGATCGGACCGGTGCCTTCCGGCCAGTCCACCGTGCGGTAGATGTTGCCGGCGGCAAGGCTGACCGGGATGAGCAGGCCCATCACCACCCAGAACAAATCGGCCGGCTGGCCGGCCTCGCCGCGCGTCACCGCCACCATGACCGCGCCGACGAAGCCGACAGCGATGCCGACGATGCCCAGCATGTTGGGACGCCGGACCCGCAGCACGATCGAGAACACCAGCGTGAGGACCGGCGACAGCGTGAACATGATGCCGGTGTAGCCGGCGCCAAGATGCGGAATGGCCGAGAACATCATCAGGTTCGGGACGGCATAGGACACCGCCGCGGTGATGAAGAAATAGCGCAATTTGCGAGCGGTGAGCCGGATGCGCTGGCCGCGCAGCAGCAGGGCGAACAGCAGCACGCCGCCGGCGCCGAGCGAGATGACGAAGGCCCAGACCATGGCCGGAACACCGGCAGCCGTGGCGAGCTTGCCGAACGGCAGCGTCAGGCCGAGCAGGCCACCGGTGATCACCAGCAGGCCGAGCGCCGAATCCCAGAGAAATTTCATCATCGAGCCCCGTCATGCGCGGCTCTTGGCCGGCAATGCATCTTGAGGTAAGATAATGGAAAGATTCTTAACGTCAAGATATATGATGGTGAGACAGTTGGACAGGGCAGCAAGAGCGATCGAGCAATGGAAGCGGGAGCGGCCGGATCTGGATGTCTCGCCGATGGCGGTGCTCGGGCGGCTGAACGAGGCCTCCTCGCTGATCGCCCGCGAGCGCCTCGCGCCGCTCTTTGCCCGCTTTGGGCTGCAGCCCGGGGAGTTCGACGTGCTGGCGACGCTGCGCCGCGCGGGATCACCCTACGCGCTGACGCCGACCGCTCTCTATGAAGCGACGATGGTGACGTCGGGCGCCATGACCAACCGGCTCGACCGGCTCGAAACGTCCGGATTGATCCTGCGCGGGCCGCACCCCAACGATCGGCGCGGCATTGTCGTGCGGCTGACCGAAAAGGGTCTTGCGCTGATCGACGAGGCTGTCAGCGCCCACGTTGCCAACGAGCATGAGATCCTCGCGAGCTTGACGCCGGCGGAACGGGAAACGCTGTCACGGCTGCTTGAGAAATTGATCGGCAGCGTGAGTTGACCTGCTATTTGTGGCGATCTGGGACGCATCGGCCACCTTGGACGTGAATGCACCAAGGACGGTCAGCTCGGTGGCTCGGAAGCGCTTCCGCCTGCCTGTCGTTTTGCGCTCCCGCGCCGCCTCAGCCTTGCGAGAAAGACGATCATATCCGCAAACCAGCCCGGCGCGCCCAGATGGATCAGGGCATCCCGCGCTCCGGCAATCTCTCGCGTATTGAACGCTGTATTGGAATAATCAATGGCCCCCTCTTGCCGAGCTTCAACCCACCGGCGAATACTCGCCCCGTCCGGTAACTTGGCTGCGAAAGCCAGTTCGCGCCCCATACAGACCTCCTCTACCCTGGCGCGCGATCCCTCCTCGTAGCCAATTCCGCACTGATCGAGGCGCGCATGCGTGGCCTCATGCACGATGGCGCCAGCCACCTGTTCGATCGATGTGTGTTCGCCCATCACGAATCGTTCATCGAGCTCGCAAGTCGATGTCGATCCCACGAACTGCCCTGCGGCGCCGGAAATGGTTGTGATCCAAATTTGTTTGAGGTCTCGGACAACACGCCGATACCGAACTGGGTCAAAGTCTTGAACCAGTTGCAGTGCGGCGGCAACCTTGTCCGCATCCTTGCCGCCCTTGTCAGCGTCATAGATGATAAGCATTCCGCCGACTGTTCTCTTGTCGCTAGACCTTACGGCCAGCCGATCCAAAAAAACGCGAAGCGATGTTCTTGGAGCATGTCGCCGTTCGACCTTCCGGGACCGGCGCGAAGTCGTCATGGATTTCAGTGGCGGTCGTCCGGAAACACCGGGATCGGCATGAACTCGACGCCGTCCTCGGCCAAGCTCTTGGCCTCGTCCAGCGTCGCCTCGCCATAGATGCCGCGCGCGTCGCTTTCGCCGAAATGGATCTTGCGTGCTTCCT
Organism: Mesorhizobium sp. P2_E6; assembly: GCF_056403835.1. Lineage (NCBI taxonomy): Bacteria > Pseudomonadati > Pseudomonadota > Alphaproteobacteria > Hyphomicrobiales > Phyllobacteriaceae > Mesorhizobium > Mesorhizobium sp. P2_E6. Next base: position 463,296 of record NZ_JBFUEQ010000006.1, on the reverse strand, counting down.
CGGCAAACTTGTCGCCGACATAGTCGGCATTCTCCCGCACCTTCTCGGCCATCGCCTTGAGCTGCGCCAGGGCCTGCTTCTGCGCCTCGCCCATGGCGAGCGCTATCGTTTCCTGCTTTCGTGCCGTGGACACGGCCGGCGCCATCAGGGCTTTTTGCACCTTGTGCGAGCCGCAGCTCGGGCAATCGACGAAACCGCGCTTCTTCTGGGTGTCGAAATCCTCGTTGCTCCGAAACCAGCCCTCGAATTCGTGGTCGTGCTCGCAAATCAGGGCAAAGCGGATCAAGAGGCCGCACCCCTGAGACGCGGCGCCTCGCCCACGCCGGCATTGACGGCGAAATCCCGCGCATTCTTGAGATTGGGGATCTTCTTGCGCACCGCGGCCGACTGCGCCGGATCGATCTCGGCAACGATCACCGCCGGCTCGTCATGCGCGGCTTCGGCGATGATGCGGCCCCACGGGTCGACGATCAGCGAATGGCCATAGGTCTCGCGGCCGTCCTCGTGCAGGCCGCCTTGCGCGGCGGCAACGACATAGGCGCCGTTCTCGATGGCCCGTGCCCTGAGCAGCACGTGCCAGTGCGCCTCGCCCGTCTGGCGGGTGAAGGCGGCGGGCACGGAAAGCAGGTCGGCGCCGGCCAGCGCCTCGGCGCGGAACAATTGCGGAAAGCGCAGATCGTAGCAAACGGCGAACCCCAGTTTCGCGCCTGCGATCTCGGTCACGACAGCCTCGGTGCCCGGCTCGTAGGCGGCGGATTCGCGCCAGCTCTCGCCATTGTCGAGATCGACGTCGAACATGTGGATCTTGTCATAGGTGGCTAGCGTGGCGCCGTCCGGGCCGAACAGCAGCGCCCTGTTGGCGAGCTTGCCGTCGGCGCGCAGGATGGCGGTCGAGCCGATATGCAGGAAGACGCCAAGCTCGCTCGCCAGTTTGCGCGCGGTCGCCACCACGATATCCTTGTCCTCCGAGGTGAACGAGGCGGCACGCGCCTCCTTGTCGCGGATCAGCGCCCCGGTCATTTCCGGCGTCTGGATGTAGGTCGCACCTTGGCCGGCGGCTTCACGCACCAGCCGTTCGAGATCGACAGCGTTGCGCTCGGGGCTCTCGCCTGAACGCATCTGGATCGCAGCGGCCTTGAAAACACCCATCGTCATATCCCCTCAAATCGTTGCGCCGTTGGCGAGCATTTTGTCGAGCCGGCCTTCGGCTTCCAGCTCGTGGAGGTCATCGCAACCGCCGACATGCGTATCGCCGATGAAAATCTGCGGAAAGGTCGCGCGGCCGTGAGCGCGGGAAATCATTTCCTGGCGCAGTTCGGGCGAGAAGGAGGCGTCGTGCTCGGTAAAGGCGACGCCCTTGCGCTCGAGCAGCCGCTTGGCTGCCGTGCAATAGCCGCACATCATGCGGGTGTAGATGGTGACATCGGCCATGACGAATTTCCGCTGTTCGTTGCCGACTTATATAGTCGCGGACTCGTCCGCCCGAAAGTCCCCCGGCAACACACGCGCAAAGGTCAGCACGTCGACGGCACCGGCGCCACCTCTTTTCAGCGCCTTGGTTGCCGCCCGAACGGTGGCGCCCGTGGTGTAGACGTCGTCGATCAAAAGGACCCTGCGGCCGGCAATCTCGATCTCCGCCTCGGCGGGCACGCGAAAGGCGGCCCGTACATTCTCCTCGCGCTCCTGCCTCTCCAGCCCTACCTGCTGGCGGGTGAGTTTGACGCGCCGCACCGCCGAAGGCGCGAAGGGCAATTGGCTCAGCACGGAGACCGCCCTTGCCAGTTCCGCCGACTGGTTGAAGCGTCGCCTGAAAAAGCGCCGCCAGTGCAGCGGCACCGGCACCACCACATCCGCCTCGGCGATGAGATCGGCGCCGGCGCGCACCATCCAGCGCGCCATCCATGGCGCGAGATCCGTGCGATCCTGGTATTTCAGCCCTTGCACCATCTGGCGGGCGACGCCGGAATAGGCGACGGCGGCCCGCGCCCGCTCGAAGGGCGGCGGATCGGCGATCGCCTCGGCGGATAGAAAGCCCTCGCCCATATGGTGGGTGAACGGCGTGCCCATCACCGGGCACCATGGCCGTTCCAGCAGCCGCAATTTCGGCCAGCAGCCGCCACACAGGACGCCGGGCTGCGAGACATGCCGGCGACAGCCGGCGCAGACCGGCGGAAACAGGATGCGCGCCGGCCAGCCGAGGGCCGATCGGGCCAGGCTCTTGATCTCGATGGGCTTGATCTTGGGCATCGGATCGGCCACGTGGTTGGTCCTGCGCGCCACTATATGAACAATCTCAGAGCGTGGACAAACAAGGATTTGCCCGTTGCGGCCGATAATGGATATTTCGCTTTGGCTGGCGCACAAGCGGCGCGCGCTCGCCCATCCCGTTGACGGTTCCGATTTCCTCATGCGCCGCACGGCCGAGGACCTTGCCGATCGGCTGGCTGCCGTCGAGCGCCGGTTCGGCAAGGCCGCGGTGCTGTTTTGCCAGACGGCGGCGGCAGCCGAAATGCTCGCCGAGAGCGGCAAGGTCGCCGACATTGTCCGCGTCGAGACGGACGCGGCTTTCCTGAATGGCGGCGCCGGCTTGATTGCACCACTCGAAACCGTGCCGTTCGAACCGGAAAGCCTCGATCTGGCGGTCTCCCTTCTGTCGCTGCAGGCGATGAACGACATCCCCGGCATGCTGATCCAGATCCGCCGCGCGCTGCGGCCAGACGGGCTTTTCCTCGGCGCCTTTGCCGGCGCCGGCACGCTTTTCGAGCTGCGCGAAAGCCTGCTTGCGGCCGAGACCGAGCTCTATGGCGGCGCCAGCCCGCGTGTCATCCCGTTCACCGATGTGCGCGATGCCGGTGCGCTTCTGCAGCGTGCCGGTCTCGCTCTGCCGGTCGCCGATGTCGAGACGGTGACGGTGCGCTATGCCAGCCTGTTCGGTTTGATGGCGGATCTGCGGGCGATGGGCGAAACCAGTGCGCTCACCGATCGCAGCCGGCGGCCGGGCTCGCGCAAGCTGTTTGCCCGCGCGGCGGAAATCTACGCCGAACGCTTTTCCGACCCCGATGGCCGCGTGAGGGCAAGTTTCTCGATCGTCTGGATGTCCGGCTGGGCGCCCGACGCATCGCAGCAAAAACCGCTGAAGCCCGGGTCGGCCAAGGTCTCGCTGAAGACAATACTGGAGGCTCCCGACGGGCAATGAACCGGCCCCGCAGGCGCGGACGGCTACCTCAGGGCCCGAGGGCGTTGACAAGCCTGCTGGTATTGTCGCTGAACAGCCAGGTGATTGCGTTGAAAACCTGGCTGATGCCGCCAATGATGGTCAACGACAGCACACCGATGATCAGGGCATATTCGACAGCCGTTGCGCCGGTCTCGTCCTTCAGAAAACGAAGCAGCACTGCATTCATGACCTAAACCCCTCTGGCCAGAACCTTACCGCCGATCTGTTAAGAAAGGTTAACGGCAAAGGCTTAACAGGCGGTGAAACCGCCGCCCTTGTCGAATCTCTTAACCATGTCAGCAGTCGCCGCTGCTTCTGCCATTGGACCTGATGATGCAGACCGAACTGGGCTCCGGCTGCAGCACGCTGCGGCGCACCGTATAGGTTTCGCGATGGCTGACCGAGCCGGTGGCCATCATGTCGAGCCCGCTGGCAAAATCATCGCGGGCCGACAGCGAGCGTGTCTGGCTGTCGAGGAGAGGCGCGGCGATCAGCGCCAGCGCCACCGCGGCCGAACCGAACAGAAGCGTGATGCGCAAGATGCCCATGCCCGCGTCGGCGGCGCGAAAGGCGCGATCGGGCCGGATCGAGTCCCAATCCCTGTCCAGGTTCATTCTATCGCTCCCCAGCGAATCGGCGGCACGGCCACGAAACGACCATGCTTCACTTTTTCACGGCGAGATAAATCTTCCATTAACGCTGACTGATACAGCGCTTCGACACGGCAGGCGGAAGGCGTCCCTAGAGGAGATCGATCAGGAACGGGATCAGCGGCGCGTCCGCCGGCGGCATCGGATAGTCGCGCATCTGCTTTGGCCGCACCCATTTCAGCGCCTGCCCCTCCCTGGGTTGGGCGATACCGCGGAAGCGGCGGCAGATGAACAGCGGCATAAGCAGGTGGAAATCGTCATAGGAATGACTGGCGAAGGTGAGCGGCGCAAGGCAGGGAATGTCGGTCTCGATGCCGATTTCCTCGTGCAGTTCGCGGATGATGCATTGTTCCGGCGTCTCGCCGGGCTCGACCTTGCCACCGGGAAATTCCCACAGGCCGGCAAGTTGCTTGCCCTCGGGGCGCTGTGCCAGCAGCACCCGGCCATCGGCATCGACCAGCGCACAGGCGGCGACCAGCAGCAGGCGCTTGCCGGCGATCGTCACATCACTCATGCCCAATTTCACTCCTGAACAGGCGGCCGGCGATAGTGGTAGCGATAGACCTCGTCGAAGCCGAGCGATCGATAGAGTGCCAGCGCGGGCACATTGCCGGCCTCGACCTGCAGCCAGGCTTCGCGAGCGCCACGCAGCCGCGCCCATTTCAGCGCCGACAGGATCAGGTTGCGGCCGTGGCCCTTGTTGCGCGCCGACTTGTCGGTGGCGATCTCGAACAGGCCGGCAAGATCGCCATCGTGCACGCAGATCAGCGTCGCCAGCGGCTCGGCTCCGTCTTCGAGCGCGAACAGCCCGGCCTCGGGCTGGATGGCGCCGATGATCTCCGATAGGCCGGGTCGCAGCGATACGTCCGAACCGCTGACCTTGAGCGACGCGCCGATGAAGCGGCTGATGTCCTTCAGCGGGATCTGGTCCATGGCGGCATCGAGTTGCGCGTCGGCCAGCGGCAGCCGCATCACAAGCGACTCGTCGAATCGGCTCCAGCCCTCGCGGTCGAGATGACTGGCGAGACTGGGACCCGACAGCGGCGACATGCGGAACGTCAGCGGCCTGCCATAGGCATCGAAACGGCGGCTGGCACGGCCGATGCGGTCTGCGATATGCTGGGTGTCACCGGGATCGAGAGGATTGACCGAATTCAGCCGCTTGGCCGGATGGCCGGCGGTCAACCGCACCACCCAGGTGCCGTCATAGTGGACGGCCGCTGCCGGCCAGGCCCGAAAGCCGGCCGCCTCGTAGCGGCGGACGATCGCGAGCATGCTTGCCGGATGCCTGGAAGCCAAAGCCATCAGCTCCGATAGTCGCCATTGATGGCGACATATTCCTTGGTGAGATCGCAGGTCCACACCGTCGCCTTGCCGCGGCCGATGCCGATGTCGGCGCGGATGCGGATGTCGTCGCGCCTCATGTAGGCTGAGGTCGCTTCCTCCGAATAGCCTGGGTCGCGCTCGCCCTCATGCGCCAGCCGGTTGTCGCCGAACCAGATCGACAGCCGGTCGCGATCGGCGGGCTCGCCGGCCTTGCCGACCGCCATGACGACACGGCCCCAATTGGCGTCCTCGCCGGCGACCGCCGTCTTGACGAGCGGCGAATTGGCGATCGACAGCGCGATGCGCTTGGCCGACCGTGCCGATTTCGCGCCGGTGACCGTGACTTCGACCTGCTTGCGGGCGCCCTCGCCGTCGCGCACGACTTGCAGCGCCAGCGATTTCAGCACCTTGCCGAGTGCCCGACGAAACGCGCCAAGGCGCGCATCCTTCGCGTCGGTTATCTCTGGCGCACCGCGCTTTGCCGCCTTGCCGGTGGCGAAGATCAGCAGCGTGTCGCTGGTCGAGGTGTCGCTGTCGACGGTGACCGCGTTGAAGGTCTTGGCCGTGCCGCGCGACAACAGGTCCTGCAGGACGGGTGCGGCGATCGGCGCGTCGGTGGCGATGAAGGACAGCATCGTCGCCATGTCGGGCGCGATCATGCCGGCGCCCTTGGAGATGCCGTTGATGGTGACGTCGGTGTCGCCGAGCTTGACGATTGCGGTCGCGACTTTCGGATAGGTATCCGTGGTCATGATCGCCTTTGCCGCTTCGGTCCACAAATCAGGCTTGCCGTTGCTGACCAGTCCGGCCAGCAGATGGCTGAACTTGCCGGTGTCGAGCGGCTCGCCGATGACGCCGGTCGAAGCCAGGAAAACCTCGCTGGGCCTGCAGCCGGCGGCCTTGGCCGCGGCTTCGCCCGTCAGCGCCGTGGACTCGCGGCCCTTCTTGCCGGTGAAGGCGTTGGCGTTGCCGGAATTGACGATCAGCACCCGCGCCTTGCCGGCGCCGAGATTCTGCCGGCAGAAATCGACCGGCGCCGAGGGGCACTTCGATTTCGTGAACACGCCGGCGACCGCGGTGCCTTCATCGAACACCATGGTCAGCAGGTCCGTGCGGTTCTTGTATTTTATCCCCGCCTCGGCGGTGGCGATGCGCACCCCCTCGATGGCCGGCATCTTGGGGTATTTCTTCGGCGCAAGCGGCGAAATCGTCGTGGACATGGGGACCTCGGGCGGGAAAATCGCAAGGGAAGGCCGGTTTGCCCGATACGACGCGCGGGCGCAAGGGCGTTTTCGCTTGTCGCCAGGGGCGGAAACCCAATCGGAATTAAGCCTGCATTTCAAATCCGTTGGCATCGCCGGGGCCGATGACGTTATGATCTTCCCCATGGGCAGGCTTGCGATCCTCGCATGGGCGTTTCTGGGACTTTTGCTGCTGAGCGCCGATGCACAGCCGCAACGGCGCGTGGCGCTGGTCATCGGCAACGGCACCTATGCCGACGCCGGCACGCTGGCCAATCCGGTCAACGACGCGCTCGACATCGCCGACAAGCTGCACTCCATCGGTTTCGAGGTCATCGAAGGCAATGATCTCGGCAAACGGGAGCTCGAACGCAGCATCGGCGAGTTCTCCGATGCGCTCGAAGGCGCCGGCGTCGGGCTTTTCTACTATGCCGGCCACGGCTTGCAGGTCGAGGGGCGCAATTACATCGTGCCGGTCGACGCCAGGCTCGACATGCCGGTCAAGCTCCAACTCGAGGCCGTGCCGATCGACGAGGTCCTCGACATCATGGAACAGCAGACCAAGGTCAGCCTGGTGTTTCTCGATGCCTGCCGCAACAACCCGTTTGCCCGCAGCCTGAGCCGCACCGCCACCACCCGCTCGGCGACGGCGCTGGCCGGGTTGGCGCAGTTCGATTCGACGCGCGGCTCGTTCATTGCCTTCTCGACAGCACCTGGTGCGGTTGCCATGGACGGAAGCGGCCGCAACTCGCCCTTCGCCGAGGCCTTGCTGCGGCACATCGCCGAGCCCGGCCAGAGCATCAACGACATGATGATCGCGGTGCGCCGCGACGTGGTGTCGCAAACGCGCGAGGCGCAGCGCCCCTGGGAGCAGGGATCGCTGCTCGAGCGCTTCGAATTCGTCCCGGACGGACAGCCCGCCCAGCCGCAGAAACCGGCCGCGGCTCCGCCCCCCTCGACGGAAGTTGCAGCACTTGAACGATCCGTCGGTGACGACAAGGGCTCGATCGAGAAATTCCTGCGCCGCGATTATCTGGCGCCGGACACCAAGGCGATGAGCGAGACCGTCAAGCGGCTCTACGGCTCCTCCGCGACCATTTTCGGCACGCGCTACGACGCCGACGCCATCGCCAGGGTCAAGGCCGACTGGTTCGCGCAATGGGCCTCCTGGTCCCTTGGCCTGGAGCCCGGCAGCCTGGAGGTCACCCCGCATGGCGAGGATCGCGCCGAGGCCGTCTTTGCGATGCGCTACGACTATCTGCCGAAGGACAAGTCGGCGGCGCGCCTGACCGGCAAGGCACGCGTCACGCTTGGCCTGGTCAAGGCGGACGGCGGCTGGCGCATCGAGTCCGAGACATCTCAAGCGATGCAGTAGAGATCGGCGCAAAGCATGGAGCAGTTGTGTGGCAATCCGTTGCCTTGTCAAAATTGAAAACGAAGCCTCGATGTGGACCTTCGCGTCAATGCCTGTGGTCGGCGACTGGGTGCACATGCCATCTGGCGAGAGTCTGGCCATCTACGCGGTAACCGAGATAACGCATGTACCGCAGCCAGCCACAGCAAGCGCCGAGGAAGTGCCGCTCGTGTTTATCACTTTGGAAGGCGCAGGGGAGTAACATGCAGACCGGACCTAAAGGCCAAGGCTAACGGATGTCGGCCAAATACCTCCGAGATCGCTACGAGGTTGAACCGCTGAGGCTAAGGCCCGAGGATTCCACTCGCGACTTAGCCTTGATCGAAGCAGTCTCCTCTCTGGGAGTGCTGGGCGCTGTTTTCCATCTGATCAAAGAAGTGCCGGACCAATTCGATGACGAATATGTCGTTCTTGTCGATGCAAAAATCGTGGTCCAATTTGAAATGAAGCGGGTGGCTAGAGCTTCTCCAGAGGGAATAAAACTCTGGTTCCTAGCGGAATATCAACGCGAGATAGGACAGGGGCGAGCAAGAATCCTGCTGGACCGGGCCGCCGATGCCGCGCGTTCGATTATCTCAAATTGAGGCACTACCGCCGCTCGCGTTTCATGTCGATAGGAATTTTTTCTTGACCCAGTGAGGGCAACTATGCTACGTATTTGTCGATGGTGCTGATTTGCGCCAGTGACCCGCCGCCCAGGCGGGTTTTTGCTTTTTGATGCTCCGTCAACCAACACGCCGGCGAAGGTTTTTATGGAACCCGTTAACCCGGGATCGTTGCCCCTGCCGCCGCCACTGCCTCCAGCAGCTTGAAAACGGGGCGTTTCGTTTGATCGCGGGGTCGCGTATATTGCCGGCGAAATTATTGCGAGGACGACAGAAATGGGCGTAGACGTCGATCCGGCGCGCAAATCGATCGGCGCGCGGCGCAACCCAGACAGCGCCGATGCCATTCTCGAAGCCGCCGAGGCCGTGCTGGTCGAGGCCGGCTATGCCGGTTTCTCGATCGAGGCGGTGGCGCGGCGGGCTCGCGCCGGCAAGCCCACCATCTACCGCTGGTGGCCGAGCAAGGCCGCATTGCTGCTCGAAGTCTACCAGCGCCAGAAACGCGTCGATGTTCCCGATACCGGGCGGCTGGAGGAGGATCTCGTCGGCTTCCTGAAAAACCTGTTCGCCCACTGGCGCGAGACATCGTCCGGCAGCGTGTTCCGGTCGCTGATCGCCGAGGCGCAGTCGGATGACGCGGCGTCCGCGGCACTTGCCGGCTACGCACAGGGCCGAACGTCGCATACCGGCCAGATAATCGAACGCGCCAAGACGAGGGGCGAAATCGGCGTCGACATCGATTCGGCGCTGGTCGCCGACCTCGTCGCTTCTTTCGCCTGGAAGCATCTGTTGACCAACCGGCTCGACGAGGACGAAGCCACGATCCGCAAGACGGTCAGCTACGTGATGCGAGGCATAGCAGCGCCTGGAAAGTGAAAAACGGCCGGCGCAGTCGACAAAAAAGGCCGCGGCAACCCTTGGCTGCCGCGGCCCTTTCAAAAATTCAGGCTTACTTGGCGCTTTCCAGCGTATCGACCGCCTTCTTCAGCTTCTCGTCGGGGATCTCGATCTTGGCGCCGGCGCGCAGCGACTTGACCAGCGCAAAATACTTGTCGCGGATGACCGCCTGCCTGGCCTGGTCCTTGACGTCGTCGAATGCCGGCGGCTGCTTGGTGCGCTTGTCCTCGAGCTTGATGACGTGCCAGCCGAACTGCGACTGCACCGGCTGCTCGGTGTATTTGCCGACCTGGAGCGCGAAAGCCGCCTTGTCGAACTCCGGCACCATCTGGCCAGGTCCGAACCAGCCGAGATCGCCACCGCTGGTCTTGCCCGACGGATCGCTGGTGTGCTCGTTGGCGAGCTTCTGGAAGTCGGCGCCGCCGTCGAGCTGCTTGATGATGGCCTCGGCCTCTTCCTTCGTCTTCACGAGGATGTGACGGGCATGCACCTCGTTGGTGGGCGGCGTGTTGGCGATCTCCTGGTCGTAGCGGGCGCGAACCTCGGCGTCGGTGACCTTGTCGACGACGCCCTTCTCGACCATCTCGCCATGCAGCGCGCGCTGCTGCAGGAAGGCCATGCGGCGCTGGAAGTCGGGATCCTTGTCGAGGCCGGTTGTGACCGCCTGGGCGGCCATGACGCGGATTTCGATGGCCGCCGAGAGGGCCGCGGCGCGGCGCTGCTCGGGCGGCAGCTGGGCGAACTGCTGCGACAGCTCGCCTTCGGCAAGCACCAGGTCGGCTTCGGTCAAGGGCTGGCCGTTGATCGTGGCGATCACGGTGTTCGGATCGACCGGTGCCGCGGCAGGTGCTGCCGCATCCGCCGGGGCAGGTGCTGCTGCATCCGCCGGAGCGGGAGCGGTCTGCGCCATCAGCGGCGACAACGAAAGGGCCGACAAGCCGATGGCCAGGCCAAGGCTGGCAAGCGACGCGCGGCGGAACAACAAGGACATAAGATGACTCCGGTAAGGATTATGAGGGCGGAAGGTTTCCAGATCAGCCGGATTGTGGCGGAATTTGGCGCGACCGGCAGGGCCAGCGCGGCGTTGACATCAGTTGAGCCCCCTCTTATCTGTCCAACGACTTTGCGTCCAGAACCGTTTTCCGGGCGCTTTTTGTGTTTGCCCGTGTTCAAGCGGTGCGTTCACGTGGATTTGATGGGGCCAGCCGGCGTCCGTCTCAAGATTGAGAATTCTATCGAAAGGACCATTGGATGGTCAGTCTCGGCGGTCTCGCCCGTAAGGTTTTCGGTTCCTCCAACGACCGTCGGGTCAAATCGACCCGGCCCCGTGTCGAGGCGATCAACGCCATGGAAAACGAGATGCGGGCACTCTCCGACGAGGAGTTGGTTGGCCGCACCGCGAAATTCCGCCAGGACATCGCCAACGGCGCCACCCTCGATGACCTTTTGGTTCCCGCCTTTGCCACCGCCCGTGAGGCGGCGCGCCGCGTGCTCGGCATGCGCCCCTTCGACGTCCAGCTGATCGGCGGCATGGTGCTGCACAATGGCGGCATTGCCGAGATGCGCACCGGCGAGGGCAAGACCCTGGTCGCGACGCTGCCGGTCTACCTCAACGCGCTCGCCGGCAACGGTGTCCACGTCGTCACCGTCAACGACTATCTCGCCAGCCGCGACTCCGAATGGATGGGTCGCGTCTACAAGTTCCTCGGCCTTTCGGTCGGCGTCATCGTCCATGGCCTGTCCGACGAGGAGCGCCGGGTCGCCTATGCCGCCGACGTCACCTACGCCACCAACAACGAGCTCGGCTTCGACTATCTGCGCGACAACATGAAATACGAGCGCGCCCAGATGGTGCAGCGCGGTCACAATTACGCGATCGTCGACGAAGTCGACTCGATCCTGGTCGACGAGGCGCGCACGCCGCTGATCATTTCCGGTCCGCTCGAGGACCGCTCGGAAATGTACAACACCATCGACACCTTCATCATCCAGCTGCAGCCGCAGGATTATGAGATCGACGAAAAGCAGAAGACCTCGATCTTCACCGAGGAAGGCACCGAGAAGCTGGAAAACCTGCTGCGCGATGCCGGCCTGCTCAAGGGCGAGTCGCTCTACGACGTCGAGAACGTCGCCATCGTCCACCATGTCAACAATGCGCTGAAGGCGCACCGGCTGTTCCAGAAGGACAAGGACTATATCGTCCGCAACGACGAGATCGTCATCATCGACGAATTCACCGGCCGCATGATGCCGGGCCGCCGCTATTCGGAAGGGCTTCACCAGGCGCTCGAAGCCAAGGAGCATGTGACGATCCAGCCGGAGAACCAGACGCTCGCCTCCGTCACCTTCCAGAACTACTTCCGCCTCTACAAGAAGCTTTCCGGCATGACCGGCACGGCGCTGACCGAGGCCGAAGAGTTCGGCAACATTTACAATCTCGACGTCACAGAGATCCCGACCAACCTGCCGGTCGTCCGCAAGGACGAGGACGACGAGGTCTACCGGACGGTCGAGGAGAAGTACAAGGCGATCGTCAAGGAGATCCGCGAAGCCAGCGCCAAGGGCCAGCCGACGCTGGTCGGTACGACCTCCATTGAAAAATCCGAGCAGCTGGCCGAGCGCCTGCGCAAGGAAGGCTTCAAGGATTTCGAGGTGCTGAACGCCCGCCACCACGAGCGCGAGGCCGCGATCGTCGCCCAGGCCGGCAAGCCGGGCGCCATCACCATCGCCACCAACATGGCCGGCCGCGGCACCGACATCAAGCTCGGCGGCAATGCCGAGATGCGCATCGCCGACGAGCTGGGCGACATGCCGGCCGGACCCGAGCGCGAGGCACGTGAAAAGGAAATCAATGACGACGTCGAGCGCCTGAAGGAAAAGGCGCTGGCCGCCGGCGGCCTCTATGTGCTCGCCACCGAACGCCACGAATCGCGCCGCATCGACAACCAGCTCAGAGGCCGCTCCGGCCGCCAGGGCGACCCCGGCCGCTCGAAATTCTTCCTGTCGCTGCAGGATGATCTGATGCGCATCTTCGGTTCCGAGCGCATGGACGGCATGCTGCAGAAGCTCGGCCTCAAGGAAGACGAGGCGATCATCCATCCCTGGATCAACAAGGCGCTGGAAAAGGCGCAGAAGAAGGTCGAGGCGCGCAACTTCGACATCCGCAAGAACCTGCTGAAATACGACGACGTCTCCAACGACCAGCGCAAGGTGGTGTTCGAGCAGCGCATCGAACTGATGGACGGCGAAGGCCTCTCGGAAACGATTGGCGAGATGCGCGAGGGCGTCATCGACGAGATCGTCGCCAAGGCCATTCCCGAAAACGCCTATGCCGAGCAGTGGGACGTTGCCGGGCTGAAGGCCGAGGTCGCCGAATTCCTCAATCTCGACCTGCCGGTCGAGGACTGGGCCAAGGAAGAAGGCATCGCCGAGGACGACATCCGCGAGCGCATCACACAGGCCGCCGACGCCGCCGCCAAGGAGCGCTCCGAGCGCTTCGGCCCCGAGGTGATGAACTATGTCGAGCGCTCGGTGGTGCTGCAGACGCTCGACCATCTGTGGCGCGAGCACATCGTCAATCTCGACCATCTGCGTTCGGTCGTCGGCTTCCGCGGCTACGCCCAGCGCGATCCGCTGCAGGAGTACAAGGGCGAGGCATTCGAGCTGTTCCAGGCGATGCTGGGCAATCTGCGCCAGGCCGTCACCGCGCAACTGATGCGCGTCGAACTGGTGCGCCAGGCCGCCGAAGCACCGCCGCCCGAAGCGCCCGACATGTTCGGCATGCATATCGACGGCACCACCGGGGAGAATGATTTCGACGGCGGCGAAACCGCCCTCCTGGTCCGTCCGGAGACGACAGCCATTGTCGCTCCCGAGAACCGCGACCCGAACAACCAGGCGACCTGGGGCAAGGTCGGCCGCAACGAAGCCTGCCCCTGCGGCTCCGGCAAGAAGTACAAGCACTGCCACGGCGCATTCGCGTAAGGGAATGCTTCCCTTCTCCCCGTCACTATACGGGGAGAAGGTGCCCGAAGGGCGGATGAGGGGCGGCGCTGACGTTGGCGACCAGCCAATCTCACCACCTGAGGGGGAGATGGCCGGCAGGCCAGAGGGGGGCGCTGTAGCGCCGGCCTCCGCGATTTCCTACGCCGCCTTCAGCCGCACCATTTCGGCCTCGAACTCGAACTTCAATTGCGCCGCTTCTTCTTCTGGCAGCCAAAGCACCATCTGGGGCACGATCTTGCGGTAAAGCCGGGTGCTGTCCTGATCCCACGGCAGCGTTTCGGCGCTGCGCGCCTCGGCGATAAGCCTGTGCAATCGCGCGCGTACCCTGTCGGGATCGCCGTGATAGTAAACCGTCGGCGCATCTTCGTCGAACAGGTTGGACTGTTCTTCGGCGCCAAAAAGGTCGAGTTGGTTTCTTGCCATGTCCACGGACGCGCGGGTTCGATCTGACTCGGACTATGCCTCATCCCTATTCGTGAAGCGACCACCCGCGATCAGCTTATCCCCGCATTCCTGACGCAGCCCTGTCAGTTGATTGTTTCCGCGCCGGTAGCTGCGAGCGCCGATTGCAGGTGCGCGACCTTGATCAGTTCAGCATTCAGGATGCGCTCCATGAGATCGGCCTGCGCCGGCTCCAATGCGACCAGCCGGCCGAGCACGTTGAGCAGATCGATCAGATCCGAGGTGTACTCGGCGAGCCAGTGATCCGGCCGGATGAAATCGAGCGGCGACGGCGGTCGCTTGTCGCCGATCTGTGGCCGGCTGCGATCGCGCTTACGGTAGCTGAACCAGTGCCAGACCACCTGCTTGCCCGAGACCTCGTATTTCCACATCTCCGGCGAGACGTTGTCTACGAACCCCTTGCCGACATGAAGTCGGCGCTTCACGGGATCGTACTCCATCGTGTCAGGAAGTAGGCTAGGGATCGCACCTTCTGCGGGGATCGTCGGCGCGATGTCCTTAGACATACGGGGCGGCGCCTTTGGCCTGTCGGCAGTAAGCTCGAAAAAGCGTTCGCCATAAGTGTGCAGCCAGATCACCTCGCGGCCAAGCACAACGGCTTGTGAGAATAAGTTCGGATCAGCCGTCAACGGCACGCGCAGGCCGGGCTGCACGAGATCAGGCAGGAAGCGCTCTGTGAACGCCGGATGAGCCATCAAGGCAGCTAGATAGGCCATCACATCCTCGGCCGAGACGGGCTGGCCATACGTATCGGCGAGCAATCCGAGCAGCTTCGTTGGAATATTCGGCTGCTTTGCCGTCACGTCTCGCCAGAGCGGATGCGCGCGACCGGCAAAGGAACCTTTGTAGTAGTCGTGATCTGGCACGATGCCAGAAAAGGTGAGTGCTGGGCCTGAGGACGGTGAGTGCCGTTCCAATGCAATCAGATAAATCTGTTTCGGCGAATAGTAATTCCACAGCGCGGGGTTCGGTCTATTTATGAGCCGTGCGTCAGGGATGATCCATTGCCGGTCGAATGAGCGGAAGCCATAACGGGTCGGAGAGATTGCCGGTTGCGGATCATTCCTGACTGCCTCCGGACGATGTTCGTGCCCCGCTAATCCGGCTTGGGACTTTTTGGAAACGGTTTTGTCACCGCCAAGGTGCGGATGGAATAATTCCTCCTGTTTCGCAACATCTTTCTCCGCCGTCAGCCGTATCCATCGATCCTCCAGCGACTGCTTATCCGGCGCGATTATCCATGTCCGGCCCGGCATGACGCCCGATCCGTCATACTCAAAGAACCACTTCAGCGGTGGGAACGTCGCCCAGGCGCCGCTCGCGACTGGGAAGAACGGCGCACGCCAGTCGGAAGGGCAGCCCTCCCACCCTCCCGGATTGAGCGTCAGTTCTTTCAATGCGGCGAATTTCTCCTCGCGTCGCCCTTTCGGCAACGCCCGAAAGTGCACCTGCGCGGGCTTCTCTTTGTCTTTTCCCAGCTTCTTAGCTGCCAGCACAATGCATACCGGCTGCTGAACGCCTTGGAAAAGGCGCGTCCTGACCTCCGGCTGGTGACCATCGGGCGAGCAATCGACCACCCATATTTCCGAGCACGTGCGCCTGAGATCATCGCGCATCCGTTCAAAGCCGGGACCGTTGAGAAAACCGGCCACCGAAATGAAGCAGACGATGCCTTCCTCGTCCTTGTCGGGAAAACCGGTCGCCGCATAGTTTCCCGTTCCGAACACTTTCCATGTCGCCCAACGCCAGAAGTAGACGTAGAGATTTTTCAGATGCTTGGTGTGCGCGCCTACGCCCCAAGCGCGCGGTGGCGTCCACCAATCCATCGGAGCGACGGTCTTGCCGCCAGAGCCGGCCTCGATCCAGCCGCCCCGCCCCTTGGCCTTTTCCTTGTAGGGCGGGTTTCCAATGACCACGGTGATCGGCTGCGTCTTCTTGATAGTGTTGGCGTCGCGCCGCGATTTCGCGACCGCGCCAGCTTGAGTAAATGTCTCTTCTTCGATGAAAGGATTACCTAGCGTATTGGTAATGAACAGTTTGAGGTCAGGAACCGATATTGCAGTTCCCTTGGTCGTCACTAGCGCCCGCATTTCAGCGATAAGTCGCAGCTGTGCCACCGCGAAAGGCCCAAACTGTAGTTCGAAGCCTATAAGCCGTTTTGCGGCCGCCTCAATCGCGCCTCGCACAGCCCCTTCGCCCTCGGCATCAGCTACGGTCGTGGCGATCCGGCGCAGAACGCCGAGCAGGAAGGTTCCGGTGCCGACCGCCGGGTCCGCCAGCGTCACGTCGGTAGAGGCGAGCCCGGCGTGGCGCTCGAACAAAGGGCCGCGCAAAGTCTCGTCCACCAGCCGCACCATCGCACCGACCACTTCCGGCGGCGTGTAGTAGGAACCAGTGCGCTTGCGCAGCGTGTTATCGTAGACCTCAAGGAAGTCCTCGTAGAAATACAACCAGGCTTCCGGTTTGTCCTTGCTGATCGTGTGCCAATTCACCTCATTGAGGACGCGGGTCAGCGTTTGCAGCGATGTCTTCAGCGCCTGCTGATTGGCCTCATCATCCGTCAGCAGCCCAAGCGCAGTGCCAATCAGTGAATTCGTTTTCCTCAGTTCGTGCGCTGCCAGATGGATTCCGCCGGCCAGCGGAATATCGAGCGCCCGCGCCACCAGAAGTCCGAACGTCACCGCCTGCGCGTAACCGTCAGCAAATTGCGCGTCATCCGCTTCGGGGAAGAGCAGCTTGCGCCAGTCTTTGGCCAACGCGGTCAGACCTGCACTTTCCAGAGCCAGTTGCTCGGTGACCTCGTCGCGCAAAAGCCGGCAAAGCCGCGCGCTGACCTCCGCTAGCCGTCTGGCGTTCGGCGGCGCGATCGGCGCCCAGGTAAGAAAGTTGTTGATCAGCGGGAGAAGACTGACTGGTGCCGCGAGCTTGGCACCTGAAGAGACGACGTCGCCCTCCAACGAAACAACTTTGCCCTGCAGCACTCCATCTTGCCAAAGGCTGAACGCATTGCCGTCGGTGTAGAGCAGGTTAGGCAGCGACTTCAGCTTGTTCCACTGGTCTTTGTCGTGAGAGTCACTGGAAATGGCGCGGGTCCGCACCCTTTCCAGGCTGCTTGACCTCGATGAAGCCGACAAGGGCGTTGTTGACCGTGACGGCGAAATCCGGGCGCGTCTTGATGCCTGCAAGGCTCGTCTCGCCCACCAAGTGGACCGATCCGGCCAAATGCCCAGTAAGTGCAGCAAGCTCATGGACCAGAGTTTCAAGCGGTCCGCGCAATTGATCTTCTGGCGCACCACCAATCGCAGGATTTGTCAGTTTCGGCTTCAGCGACGCACCATATGCGGATACGGCATCGCCAACAGTCTTTACCGTCATTTCTCCCCCGGGCCGCGCAAGAGCATGAATAGTTTTGTTTCGCCTCAAGACGCGAATCAAGCATAACTGGGAAGTCTGTTCATGCCAGCAGATTTATTTACCAGTCCTGCGCACCGGCGGCCGTGCCGGCCCTTCGCTATGGCTCCCTGCCCTTCGGGCCTTCATCCCCTTCAAAAGGTCCACCGGACCTTTTGATCCGCCCGAAGGCGGACCGGGTCTTCACCGTTCGTCGCTCGAAAAGCCAAATCGTTGGCTTTTCGTCCGCTGCGCGGACCACTCCTCACCCAACCGTTTCTTAATGTGTCTTTGCTACACCGACGCCTGAAAAAGAGGCGGAAAACGGAGAGTAATCGGG
Source organism: Mesorhizobium sp. P2_E6 (assembly GCF_056403835.1). Classification (NCBI taxonomy): domain Bacteria; kingdom Pseudomonadati; phylum Pseudomonadota; class Alphaproteobacteria; order Hyphomicrobiales; family Phyllobacteriaceae; genus Mesorhizobium; species Mesorhizobium sp. P2_E6. Next base: position 445,749 of record NZ_JBFUEQ010000006.1, on the reverse strand, counting down.
GTGCGCTTTTCCGCGGCCACGACAGCCGGGCGGTTCTTGCCGCAGCGTTTGGCGCTGCGCATCGGGCCGTTGCTTGGCCGCATCGATGCCGTGCTGTTCACCGCCGACGAGCGCGGCGAGGCCGGCCGCATGTCGGTCATCGCTTTCTCCATCCGCATCATCAGCGCCGTCATCGCCTTCGTCAGCCAGGTGCTGATGGCGCGCTGGATGGGCTCGTTCGAATACGGCATCTTCGTCCTCGTCTGGGTGACGATGGTCATCGTCGGCAACCTCGCCTGCCTCGGCTTCCACACCTCGGTCATCCGCTTCATCCCCGAATACCGCGAGCGCGGCATGCTGGCCGAACTGCGCGGCATCGTGCTGGCCAGCCGGCTGTTCGTGCTGATCGCCTCCACGCTCATCGCCGGGCTCGGCGCGCTCGGCGTCTGGCTGGCCGCGCCATGGATCGAGAACTACTACGTGGTGCCGTTCATCCTCGGCGTCATCTGCCTGCCGATGATCGCCATGTCCGATTTGCTGCAAGGGCTGGCGCGCGCCAATTCATGGGCGCTGTTCGCGCTGTCGCCGACCTATCTGGTACGCCCGGTGCTGATCCTGCTGTTCATGGCGCTGATGCTGGCCGCCGGCTATGCGCCCGACGCCAGGACCGCCATCTTCGCTTCGATCGCCGCCACGTATGTCACCACGCTCGGTCAGCTCATCGGCGTTACCCAACGCATGGAAAGGCGGATCCCGGCCGGGCCGATGAAGGTCCATTTCGCGCAATGGTTCCTCGTGTCGCTGCCGATCTTCCTGGTTGAAAGCTTCTTTTTCCTGCTCACCAACGCCGACGTGCTGATGGTCGGCGCCTATATGGATCCCAACGACGTCGCCGTCTATTTCGCCACCGTCAAGACGCTGGCGCTGGTGCATTTCGTCTATTTCGCCGTCAAGGCCGGCGTTGCCCAGCGCTATGCGCAGTTCACCCATGGCGAGCCGCAAAAGCTCGCCGCCTTCGCCCGCGAGACCGTATCGTGGACATTCTGGCCCTCGCTGCTGATGGCGATGATGGTGCTGGCGCTGGGTGAGCCGATGCTGGTGCTGTTCGGCCCTGAATTCAGCAGTGGCTATCCGCTGCTGTTCCTGCTCGTTTTCGGCGTCGTGGCGCGCGCCGCCGTCGGTCCGTGCGAAAGCCTGCTGACGATGAGCGGCAATCAGAACATCTGCGCTGCCGTCTATGCCATGACGCTGGCCTTCAACATCGGCCTCAACGTGATGCTGATCCCGCATTTCGGCCTGTGGGGCGCGGCGATGGCCACCGCCTTTGCCATGATCTTCGAAGCCTGTGCGCTGTCCTTCACCGTATGGCGCAAGCTCGGCATCGTCATGCTTATCTTCGTGCCTGCGAAAGGAGCCGCGTGATGGCCGCCATCCCGTTGCTTGAGGAAACCAGCGGCGGCACCGCCGGCGCCATGGTGTCCGGCCTCGCCGGGCTGACCCGCGACCCCGACCCCGCCCATATCGAGATCCTCGCCAACAACCGGCCGGAGCGCAAACTCGCCATCTACCCGGCATCGGCCGGCTTCGACCTGGTCGAGGAACTGGATTACCTCTGCACCCGCACGGTCGAGCCGAACGTCTTCTTCAACCCACGCTTCCTGGCGCCGGCCATGCCGCGGCTGGAGGATCGCGAGGTGCGGCTGGCGGTGATCCGCGACGGCGACGAATACCGCAACCGGCTGCGCCTTCTGGTGCCGTTCTCGGTGGAACGGCCGGGAATGCCGCTCGGCGTTCCGGTCATGCGCACATGGTCGAGCCCGTTCGGTCCGCTCGGCACGCCGCTGGTCGACCGCGACGACCCGGTCGGCGTCGTCGAGGACTTCTTCTCGATGCTCTCGCGCCCGCACCTGAAACTGCCGAAAGTCTTCGTCCTGCCCGATATCCGGCTCGACGGCCCGGTGGCCAGCCTGTTCGCCACCGTGGCCGAGACGCGCGGCCTGATGCTGGTCACCACCGGCCAGACCCAGCGCCCCGCGCTGGAGAGCCAAGCCGACGGGGACGAGTATCTGAAGGCCTCGCTGCGCGCGCATCATTTTCGCGAGTTCCGCCGGCTGAAGCGGCGCCTCGGCGACCTCGGCAAACTGGAGCATGTCGTGGCGCGCGGCCCTGAAGAGATCCGCCACGCCATCGAAAGCTTCCTGACGCTGGAAGCGGCCGGCTGGAAAGGCCGCGAACGCACCGCCATGGCGATCGACCGCTACCGCGCCGCCTTCGCCCGCGAGGCCGTGCACCGGCTGGCCGAACAGGACATGTGCCGCATCCATTCGCTGACGCTCGACGGCCGCACGATTGCTTGCCTGATCGTGTACGTCGAAGCCGGCGTCGCCTACACCTGGAAGACGGCTTATGACGAGACGCTGGCCGCCTATTCGCCCGGCACATTGCTGATGATCGAGGTGACCAGGCAGCATCTCGACGATCCCAACATCATGATGACCGATTCCTGCGCCATGCCCGACCATCCGGTGATGAGCCGGCTATGGACCGAGCGCAAGCCGATGGGCACGCTGGTGATCGGCCTGACGCCGGATGCCGATCGCCTCACCCGCCAGGCCGCCTCGCAGCTGCATCTCTACCGCGAAACCCGCAACATGGCCCGCCTGCTGCGCATCCGCATGAAGAGCCTGCTGGGACGGCGGTAGACCAGAGCTTGGTGGTAACCGATGCCCAGGCTTCCCAGGTAGCCAGGCGCCTGGCATAGGCCTGTTCGGCAACCGTCCCCCTGGGAACAGGCGCAGCGACCGCTCCAGCGCATCCACGACCGCCGGGATCGCCCGTGCGGTCGCCGAGGGATCACCCGGTTTCTGGCCTTCATCCCGTCGCGCCGCCGGCATATTCGGGCATCGGCACGGCCGGGGTTGGCGAAGAGCCACGCCAATCAAGGGCGCACCTTGATTACGCCACGAGATGTAACAGTAACGTACTTACCTCGCGTCATCGCCAGTCGCAGGGTGACATCATGTCGGGCCGCTAAAGACTGGCTTGGGTAGGCGTGCCCAAGGGAGCGAGCAATGGCCAAACAGCAGCAAGAACACGAAATCGATAGCAGTACCCTCAGCCGACGCAGCGTCCTGCTTGGAGGCACCGCGCTAGCGGCGGCAGCCGCCACCCTCACATCGCGGCCGTCGATCCAGCCCGCGCAGGCGGCGGGTGGCAAACCGAACATCCTCGTCATCTTTGGCGACGATATCGGCTTTTGGAACATCAGCGCCTACAACAGAGGCATGATGGGCTACCGCACGCCCAACATCGACCGCATCGCCAATGAGGGCGCAATCTTTACCGACCTCTACGCCCAGCAGTCCTGCACCGCGGGACGCGCGGCGTTCATCACCGGGCAGAGTTGCTTCCGCACCGGCTTGCTCAAAGTCGGTCTGCCGGCCGCCCCGGAAGGACTGTCGGGGAAGGACCCGACGCTCGCCGAGTTGCTCAAGCCGCAGGGCTACGCCACCGGCCAGTTCGGCAAGAACCACGTCGGCGACCGCAACGAGTTCTTGCCCACCGTCCACGGCTTCGACGAGTTCTTCGGCAATCTCTACCACCTCAATGCCGAGGAAGAGCCGGAGAATGTGGACTATCCGAAATCGCCAGAGTTCCGCGCGAAATTCGGCCCGCGCGGCGTGCTCAAATGCACCGCCACCGACACGGATGATCCCACCGAAGATCCCCGCTTCGGCCGGGTCGGCAAGCAGAAAATCGAGGACACAGGCTCGCTCACCAAAAAGCGCATGGAAACGGTCGATGAGGAATTCCTGGGCGCGGCCAAGGACTTCATCGATCGGCAGCACAAGGCCGGTAAGCCATTCTTCTGCTGGTTCAACACGACCCGCATGCATATTAACACCCATCTCAAGCCCGACTCGGAAGGCAAGACCGGCTTGGGACTGGAGGCTGACGGCATGGTCGAACTCGACGGCTATATCGGCCAGATTCTCAAGCAGCTGGACGATCTAGGTATTGCCGACAACACCATCGTGCTGTGGACCACCGACAACGGCGCCGAAGTTTTTTCATGGCCCGATGGCGGCACGACGCCGTTCCATGGCGAGAAAAACACCAGTTGGGAGGGCGGCTACCGCGTTCCCGGCATGATCCGCTGGCCGGGGGTCGTCAAGCCTGGCACAGAGATCAACGACATCGTCTCGCACGAGGATTGGGTTCCGACTCTGGTGGCGGCAGCCGGCGAGCCGGACGTCAAGGAGAAGCTCCTGACCGGTTACGAGGCTGCGGGCAAGACCTTCAAGGTCCACCTCGACGGTTACGACCAGCACGATCTGCTGGCCGGTACCGGCCCCGACCCTCGCAAGGAGTTCTTCTACTGGACCGACGACGGAAACCTCGCCGCCTTGCGCTATGACCGTTGGAAGATCCTTTTCCTGGAGCAGCGGGCGGAGGGCTTCGACGTGTGGCAGGAACCGTTCGTAGCCTTGCGGGTGCCCAAAATCTTCGACCTGCGAGCCGATCCGTTTGAACGCGCCCAGCATGAAGGGGCCGAATATATCAGGTGGCGCTTCGATCGGACGTATCTGCTCATGCCGGCGCAGGCCTTCGTAGGCCAGTACATTCAAAGCTTTGTCGCGTTCCCGCCGCGGCAGAAGCCGGGCAGCTTCTCGCTCGACCAGGTGCTGGCAAAACTCCAGGAAGCCGGCGGCGCTAGCAAGAACTGAAGCCAGCTGACGAAACCTTTCAGCGGGCCGCGCCGGTTCAACCGGCGTAGGCTCCGTTCGCGATCCTCTCCCCGATATGATGATGCCGTCGCATATTCCGCGCCACGTCCCGCTTCGGAGGTAAGGCAACGTGTGGTCGCCAACGGCTTTCTACCGCCAATAGGCGTAATTGCGCAGTTGCTAATATACCCATAAATTAATCAGTGCGGCAGTAACAAACCCACCGGAGTGGCCGGTACGCTGCATGACTTTGGCAATTGGCATTGGAGATCTGGTGGGGGTCACGGCCACTGTGCGCAGGCGGATTGACGATGAGCGCGTCAGCGTGTCGGTCCCGAACTATGATTGCCCGCAATCGATCCGAAGCTATGATTTTGCGCATTCGATCCGCACCAAGGTGCAGCGGGGAGATCAGATCGAGCTTGTTGGCGAGGTCACCCGGATCGATGGCGAGACGGTGACAATCGAACTGGGACCGCTGGTGACGGTCGAAATCGATATGGTCAGGCTCATCGAGAGATACCGGCCAAAGCAGCGCAGGACGCCACTCTGAGGCCCTTTCTTTCTACGGATTCCTCAATCGATCCGCAACGCCAGCATCGTGATGCACGATGGACCCGATTCTGCTTCGACCTCGTACGCACGGTTATGGGTTTGAGCTATCCTTCGCCAAAGCGTTGAAAAGCAACGTGCACGCCACCAGCGATACGAGCCCGCCTAACAGGTCGTCCCCTGTCAGGCCGAAAAGATAGACCGTCTCAAACGCCAACGCCGCCACTGCTGTTCACCCCGGTGCGAATTGATCAGCCTTCCTGTCCATCACCAGGGCTACTCCGCGAGCCGCAGCTATCTTTGCGACAAGAGCCTCTAGATCGGCATCCGATCGCATCGATCCGGTTTTCTGTCGGAGTCGGGAAACCGCCAGTGTGACAGAAAGGGGAGCCTTCCCCTTCGCCTCGCTCACAATTTCGTCGGCCGCCGCCGCAACGTTACAGAGCTCTGGTGTAACTTTGATCCTCATGGCTAGCCACCTCCATGCAAAGGTCGCGCGCCATAAACTCTCGAACCCAATCCAAGTTCCAACCAAACCGAGCCGGCTGGTGTCGCGCCTCGGAGCGGCGGCGGGCCAGAAATGGATGCTGGGGATCAAAACCAGCATAGGGTCAACGGGCCGCTGCGCGGTTGGTTGCGGACCGATCATTCTGGTAGTGGGTCAGTTTGAAATTTGACGGATGCAATATGCATTCAAGCATGTCAGCACATCATTCGCGGAACGTCAGAACCTGACAATGCGGATGCACATGCGCCGCTTCACCCGTCTGACAAACGTGTTTTCCAAGAAGGTTGAAGCTGATGCAAACTCGGTGGCTTTGCACTATTGTTGCGCTGGTGGAAGCGGAACAGGCGAAGATTGACCGCAAGCGTGTTACAAGAAGCACGTTGCCGCCTAAACATTCGGGGGAAGCCAATGCAAATCACGGAAATATATGCTGACGAAGTTAGCGAGACGCACTTGCGCAATGTTGCGGTGAATCTTGCGGCACGCGACTTTGCCCCTCCATCTGCTCCCATAGGCGCGTCTCCCGAAACGCCGATGACGACCGGTGTATTTCTTGAATTGCCGCCCGGATGGGACCCGCAATACCATGCGACGCCGCGCAGGCAATTGGTGGTGTTGCTCCAAGGTCACCTCAAAATCACGACCACCGACGGAACTTCAGCCGACTTCCGGCGGGGTGATGTTCTCTTGCTCAATGACAAGGACAGCAAGGGCCACCGGTCGCTAGTCCAAGGTCAAGAGGCGGTTGGCCTGCTTCTCGTTGGCATCGCAGATTGATTCACATCGACAAATTTCAGACTGACCCACTGCCGTCATTTTAGAGAAATTGAATATTCAAATAAACAGCCTATAATTTGCCAGCCGGCAAACCCACCCCTCTTTGCCGGTAAGGCCCGGCGGTCAAACCCCGAGCCACCGCTATGGCCGCCGGACCGCTGAAGACGGTCGGCAACGCTACGACGTTGTGCCGGGGTGAGGCGGGCACGAATCGGTGGCGGCGCCCAGCCAAGGGAGGTCATTCGCATGCACACGGCAGCACTGCAGCTTCGATCGCTCCGAGAAGCTTTATTGCCAATGATGGGGTTTACCGCCTGGCACGAAAGCGTCAGCGAAGAAGGCACGCCCATTTGGACACGTTACATCGCGAAAACGGACTCATGGGAGGTCCGTCCGATGACGCCTGAAGAGGAAGCCAAAGCTTTCTGGTGGTATTGTCCACCATTTATTTGAACCCCGTCCGAGGCGCCGCAGCCACTGTCCGGCCTCAAAGCCCGCGCCACGGAGGGACCGCTGGCGCGGGCCGGCCGATGTGCCCACCAGCCTGCGACGGAGCCAAGCAGCGGCGTCCGAAGCATGAACTCAACAATTCAAGCCCGCTAATGTTCCAGCCTCTTTTGTCGGCGCGCATACCGGCCCGGTATTCCCTCACAGTCGCGGCGCTGGTCTCGTGCCTGATCTGTGTCGCAGGGTCCAGAACCAAGCCGTCGAGGAGGATGGTCACGCAGTCGTCAATCTGTACGCGCTCCCGTGGCGCGCGTAGTGATCCGCGTGGGACCGACAGAACCGAGTGTCCAGCCCGTCCTCCGTGCCCGCTCTGGCCGGCTTGCTGCATCCAACCACGCGACTGCGGCTAAACATGCTGCGCGGCTCCTAAGCCCGCCTCTTCACCTCAGTCTTGCGTTCGCGCCTCGCCGCCCAATACGTCAATCCGGTATCCCTCAAGATGGCCACCCCGTATCATCGGGCAGGCAAGCGTCTAACAGCAGGGAGAGCGAACGACACCGGCAAAAGGCCGCGCCATGGTTACGCGGCGTTACCGTTACGTACTTGTGTGCGCCACCGATGGGCGAGACCCTTGCTGACGATTGCCGTCGTCAGAATGGAGGACTGGCAAATGATCCGTATGCCGCTTGCCGTGCTGTTAGCTGCCTCTCTGCCTGTGCCGACATCAGCTCAGATTGTGTCCGAGGAGCAGGCGTCCGAGATAGCAAGAGACGCCTATGTCTACGCCTATCCGCTGATGTTGATGGATGCCTTCACACAGGGCACCAACTATGCTGAACCAACTGGGATCGTCACCCAAGCACCGTACAATCAGTTCAGCCACGCGAAGGCGTTCCCTCCTTCGGACTTCAAGGCCGTTGTCCGTCCGAATGTCGATATCCTGTATTCCTCCGGGTAACGGTCAACTTGCGATCTGACTGGGGTACACCAGCGCTCCGGTTCGTCCTGACGCGAACGTGGAAAGAGTGTCGGAAAGGCTGGAACCGGCGATTGACAGCGTGGAGCGGCGACATGACCTTCATCGACATCTTCGCCTGGATAGTCCTCCTCGTCGTCATAGCGACACTTGTTGCGGTCGTCGTGGCGCTGGGGGCCATGCCGGGCCGTATTGCACGCAAGCGTGGCCATCCCTGGGCGCAAGCGGTGGCAGTTGGTAGCTGGGCAACCTTGATCTTCGGCTTCGTTTTCTGGCCGCTGGTGCTGATCTGGGCCTATGTCGACTTCCCGGAAAAGAGGGACGCGACCAAATGATCGTCGTCCTTCTCAATGGCTACATTGCGCTTCTCGCCCTCTTCGTCTGGCTGAGGTTTATCCCATTCAACCTGTTTTGGAAGCTGTCCCCGGTCATCGTGCTGCTGGCTCTTCTCATCGGCCTGTTCATCCCGATGGGGTGGGGAGCGCCGTCCGGGCCAGCCGCAGTGCAGCGTAACTCCGTACAGATCATTCCGTCCGTGGCGGGCGAAGTCATCGACGTCCCTGTGCTTGCTAACACGCAGCTCAAGGCAGGCGATGTTCTTTTCCGCATCGACCCGACGATCTACGAGGCACAGGTTCGCGGCATCGAGGCGCAGCTCAAGCTGGCCGAGCTGCGGCTTGGTCAGTTCTCACAACTTCAGAAGAACGATGTCGGACGCGCCTTCGATGTCGAGCAGCGCCAGGCCGAGCGTGACCAGCTTCAGGCGGAACTCGACGGGGCGAAATGGAACCTCGACAAGACGACTGTTCGTGCGCCAACCGACGGTTATGTGACGAACCTCGCCCTTCGCAAGGGAGCGCGTGTCAACGGCCAATCACCCGTCATGGCCTTCATCGACACATCCGACACCATCTTTGGCGCCGAGATAGCCCAGAACAATGCGCGCTACATCAAGGCTGGTCAGCCGGTCGAGGTCACGTTCAAGACGCTTCCCGGCGAGGTCTTTGAAGGCAAGGTTGAGACGGTAATTCAGGCGATTGCCACCGGGCAGTCGCAGCCGGGAGGCCTCGCCGTGGCGCCGTCGGAGGTGCAGGCGTCTCCCTTTGTAGTGCGCTTCAAACTCGACGATCAGACGGTCGGGCAACGGCTCCCAGCGGGAAGCACTGGCGTTGCCGCCATTTACACCGATCATGTCAAGGCGGCGCATGTGATACGGCAAGTTGTGCTTAGACAAAGTGCCATCCTGAACTACGTCAACCCGTTCTGAACCGGCCGCGCCAGCCAGAGGCGGCGGCAAGAACAGGCCAAGGCGCTTGCCTACCTGCCCCCGATTGGTTCGAGGCGCTTCGCCAGCTTCGCGAGCGTCGACCGTGAGCAGTTGGTGGCCTTCACGATGGTGTTCCAGCTCTGCCCCTTGCGCAGCATGGCCATGATCGCCTCGTTGCGCTCGGCGTCCGGAACCGCATGAAGGTCCTTGGCAACAATCGCACAACGGCAGAAACTCCATTTGGCAGGGGGCGCGAGCTTGGAGGAGAGCGCGCTATGCTCAATGAACGAAAGCGAGATCAGTCCGCAGCGCCGCCGACCATGTCTGTCAGCCGACGCAGCATCCTGCTTGGCGGCAGCGCACTTGCGGCTGCCTCAACTCTCATGGGTGAGACACGGGTTGCCCAGGCCCAGGACCAACCCACGGCGGCGGCCGACGGCAAGCCGAACATCCTGGTCATCTTCGGCGACGACATCGGGCAATCAAACATAAGCGCCTATACATTCGGCGTGATGGGCTATCGCACGCCGAACATCGACCGCCTCGCCCGCGAAGGCATGATGTTCACCGACTACTATGCCGAGCAGAGCTGCACGGCAGGGCGTTCGACATTCATCACCGGGCAGGCGACGCTCAGAACCGGCCTGTCCAAGGTCGGCCTTCCGGGGTCAACGCTCGGCCTGCAGCCGCAGGACATCACAATCGCCGAGGCGCTGAAGCCGCTCGGCTACGCCACCGGCCAGTTTGGCAAGAACCATCTCGGCGACCGCAACGAGTTCCTGCCGACGGTGCATGGCTTCGATGAGTTCTTCGGCAACCTCTATCATCTCAATGCCGAGGAGGAGCCGGAGAACCCCGACTACCCGAAGGACCCGGCCTTTAGAGCAAAGTTCGGACCGCGCGGCGTTCTGAAGTGTAAGGCCTCGGACACTGACGATCCGACCGAGGACCCACGCTTCGGGAAGATCGGCAAGCAGACTATCGAGGACACCGGACCGCTGACCAAGAAGCGCATGGAGACGATCGACGACGAAACAAGCGCGGCGGCAATCGACTTCATCCAGCGTCAGAAGCAAGCGGGTAAGCCGTTCTTCTGCTGGTTCAACTCAACCCGCATGCATTTCATCACTCACGTGCGGGCGTCAATGCGAGGCCAGAGCGGCATGCCGGACAATGAATATGCCGACGGCATGATCGAGCATGATGGCGACGTTGGCAAGCTGCTCAAGGCGCTCGACGATCTCGGTATCGCGAACGACACCATCCTAATCTACACCACTGATAATGGTCCGCATTTGAACGGATGGCCGGACGCGGGCATGACACCGTTCCGCAACGAGAAGGCCTCGAACTGGGAGGGCGCCTACCGCGTGCCCGCCTTTGTACGCTGGCCAGGTCACATCCAGGCCGGAAGCGTGTCGACCGACATCATATCGGGGCTGGACTGGTTCCCGACGCTACTCTCAGCGGTCGGCGATACCGACGTGAAGGATAGGCTGCTCAACGGCTGGGACATCGGCGGGAAGACCTACAAGGTGCATCTCGACGGCTACAACCAGCTTGCATATCTCACCGGGCAACAGGAGAAGTCGGCGCGAAAGGAGTTCTTCTACTTCAACGACGACGGCCAGTTGGTGGCGGTCCGCGTGGAGAGCTGGAAGATGCAGTTCTGCGAGCAGCGCGCCGAGGGGGGGCTGGCCGTCTGGCGCGAACCGTTTGTCTGCATGAGGGGACCGACGATGTACAACCTGCGTATGGACCCGTACGAGCGGGCGAGTATCACATCGAACACCTGGAACGACTGGATGCTGAAGCGCGCCTTCCTTGTTGTGCCGACACAGGTCGCGGTCGCGCAATTCATCGGGACGTTCAAAGCGTTTCCGCCACGCCAGCGGCCTGCGAGCTTCAGCGTCGACCAGATCATGGAGCAGTTGCAGGCGCCGCAAGGAGGCTGACACAATGAGACCGTAGCGTGGTGCCGACCACGTCACGCTCGCTGTACACGAGGCACCTGGAGCCGCTTCGCCAACCTCGACAGGGTCGAGCGAGAGGCTCCTGTCGCCTTCACGATGGTGTTCCAGCTCTGCCCCTTCCGCAGCATGTCCATGATCGCCTCGTTACGGCCGGCGTCCTCTGGGCGACCCTTCATGCGCCCTTCAGCCTTGGCCTTGGCGATCCCCTGAGCCTGCCTGCGGCGACGGTCGTCGTAGTCCTTGCGGGCGATGGCGGCGAGCATGTCGAGCAGCATCCCGTTGATCGAATCGAACATCCGCCCGGTGAAGGCGTCCTCGGTCTTCAACATCATGTGCGAAGGCGGCAAATCCAGCGCCACGACCTTGACCTCTCGGTCCTTGATCTGACGGGTTGTCAGTGGTGCCCCTAGCCGGGATCGAACCAGCACTCCTTGCGGAACTCGATTTTGAGTCGAGCGCGTCTACCAATTCCGCCATAGGGGCTCAGGCCGGGCGGCCTGGATGGGCGCGGACTATACGGTTGGAGGCCTGTTCGTCAACTGGCCAATTGTCGATGGCCCGGATGCGACCAAACTTCACCTTTCGATTTCGTGACGGCGCTGCCATTGTGCAGCGCGGAAAATCTTTCTAGACAGGCGGCGCATCAAAGTGCGGCGCGTCTGACAGAACAGATGGCGCGTGCTTTGGGTCTTTGTTTTGTGCATGCCCGTTGGTTGTGCATGCCAATGTCCGAAACCGCTGCGCATTTTTGGGCGACACGCATTAGGAGTGCCGATGCTTCGCGGACTTTACGACTGGACCTTGTCGCTGGCGGCAAGGAAATCCGCGGAATGGTGGCTTGCCATCATCGCCTTCATTGAGAGCTCGTTCTTCTTCGTACCGGCCGATGTGCTCTATCTGCCGATGGCGTTGGCACGCCCCGACCGCGCCTACCGCTATGCGCTGACCGCCACGGCCGCCTCGGTGCTGGGCGGCATCGCCGGCTGGATGATCGGTTACTTCGCCTACGACGCCGTCGCCCGTCCGATCCTGGAGCATTTCGGCGGCCTGTCGACCTTCGAGCACTGGCAGAATTCTGGCACCGGCCTGATGCTGGTGCTGCTCGTTACGTCCGGTCTCGCGCACCTGCCGCCGATCAAGGTCGTCACCATCCTTGCCGGCGCCCTGCACGTCAATTTGCTGATCTTCATCATCTCGGCCATCGTCGCGCGCGGCGCCCGCTTCCTGTTGCTGGCCTGGCTGCTGCGCCGCTTCGGTGAGCCGATCCGCGAATTCATCGAAAAGCGTCTCGGACTGATCGCCGGCGCCGGCGCGGCTGCCCTGATTTTGCTCTATATCCTCGTCAAATACGCGTTCTAGTCCTGTCGCCCAAAAATGCCCGGCGCTGTTGGGACAAGGACAGGGACAAAGAGCGCGGCGAACTCAACGGACGAAGAACACGATGACAGCGACCATGAATGCCGACACCGGACGCCAGCGGACGCGCACCGCCTTGTTTCTCGCCGTCGCGATGGCCGCTACCGTGGGCTCGGCGCTGGGCTTCCAGTATCTCGGCGGCTACATCCCCTGCCACCTCTGCCTTGAGCAGCGCACGCCCTACTACATCGGCGCGCCGCTGATGCTGCTGGCGGTGCTTGCATCCATGCTGCACGCGCCGGCATGGCTGACGCGCGGCCTGCTGGCCATAGGCGGCCTGCTGATGCTCTACGGCCTCTATCTCGGTGTCTATCACTCCGGCGTCGAATGGCAGTGGTGGGCCGGCCCGACCGATTGCACCGCCGGCGCCGGGCCAGTCGACACCGGCGGCAAGGGCGTGCTCGACGCGCTCGACAAATTCGTGCCGCCCTCCTGCGACAAGGCGGCGCTGCGCATCCTCGGCCTGTCGCTGGCCGGCTGGAACGCCATCGCCAGCCTCGTCCTGGCCGCCGTCGCCTTCCGCGGCGCCCTCACCCGCGACTGAGCAAATTCGTTTGGCCGGCGCGACGCAGAGTTCGCGCAAAAATTCGGCAGGCTGAGTCGGATGGCACGGCTTTCGAGAACCGGAGCGGAGCGTACTCAGGTACGTGAGCACCGGAAGCGCAGAAAGCCGCGTCAGGCGGCCAGCATGGCGGATTTGTGCCGAACTCTACGGTTCGAGTTCGACATCCCAGTACAGATAATCCATCCAGCTTTCGTGCAGATGGTTGGGCGGGAACAGGCGGCCGTTGTTGTGCAAATCGTGCACCGTCGGCTGGAAGGGTTTCTGCAGCGGCCACATCTTGGCATGCGCCGGCATCATGCCGCCCTTCCTGAGATTGCAGGGCGAACAGGCGGCAACGACATTCTCCCACGTCGTGGCGCCGCCGCGATGGCGGGGGATGACGTGATCGAAGGTCAGGTCCTCCGGCGTGCCGCAATACTGGCACTGGAAGCGGTCGCGCAGGAAGACGTTGAAGCGGGTGAAGGCCGGGTGCCTGGACGGCTTCACATAGGCCTTCAGGCTGACGACGCTCGGTAGCTTCATCGAGAAGGTCGGCGAGGAGACGGCGTGCTCGTATTCGGCGACGATGTTCACCCGGTCGAGAAACACCGCCTTGATGGCATCCTGCCAGGACCAGAGCGACAGAGGGTAATAGCTGAGCGGACGGTAATCCGCATTCAGCACCAGTGCTGGAAGCCCATCCGGAGATACGGCGACCGTCACGTGTTTACCTCCTTGGTTCTAGACCCGAATGGCGCGGATACTGTAAGCCTGACATGACAGGGATGTGAAGCGGATTGTCGCGTCGCTGAAGCGCCAAAAATGCGTGATTTTCATGCCTTTTTGCGGATTAAGCCGGCGGCGCGGCTTCCCGACCTCTGGTTTCGCGATAATAGGACCAGAAAAGCCGCGATGCGACACCTCGCCACGGGCTCCATGATTCGGCCAGTGCGATCAGTGTTTTCTCCGGCGGACGCGGCTCGATGCCGAGCGCGTGACCGACCGCGCTCTGCAAGGCAACGTCGCGCGCCGGAAAAATGTCGGGGTGGCCGGCGGCGAACAAGAGATACACTTCCGCCGTCCACGGGCCGATCCCGGACACCGCCGTCATCGTCGTGATCGCCTCCTGGGCGTCGAGCGAACAGAGGTGATTGAGGTCGAGCCCGTCGGCCACAGCCTGGGCAATGGCAATCAGCCCGCGCTGCTTCGGCCGCGACAGGCCCGCCTCGCGAAACATGTCTTCGCCGGCGGCCAGAATCGCCTGCGGCGTCAGCGGATCGACGAGTTTGGTCAGCCGGCCGAAGATCGCATCGGCGCTGGCGCGGGACACTTGCTGCGAGACGATGATCGAGGCCAGGCTTCGGAACCCGGGCTCGGAAAGCCGCAGCGGCACCTCGCCGGCCATGCCGCGCACCTTTTCCAGGCGCGGGTCGATCAGGCAAAGCGCATCGAGCCCCCGGGCAATGTCGTCTGATGTGGCAATGCGCTGCATGTTTCTTGTTCCTTGACCCTCGACAGGGTAGCAATTGGCGAAGCGCCGCAAAACCTGATTGCCGCCGGACAAATGACACTCCTGACATTCCGCTTCGCCCCCAGCCCCAACGGCGACTTGCATCTCGGCCACGCCTATTCGGCGCTGCTCAATCAGAAATTGGCTGACGCCGCAGGCGGCCGCCTGCTGCTGCGCATCGAGGATATCGACACGACACGCTGCACGCCGCAATTCGAGGCCGGCTTGCTTGCCGATCTGAAGTGGCTGGGGCTTGGCTGGGAACAGCCGGTGCGCCGCCAGTCCGAGCACTTCGCGGAATACGAGACGACGCTTGACCGGCTGATTCGGGACGAACTCGTCTATCCCGCCTTCATGAGCCGTGGCGAGATCCGGGCATTCATCACCGACAGCGAACAGCGCGGACGCGACTGGCCTCGCGATCCAGATGGCGTGCCGCTGTACCCCGCCGCCGACAAGGCGCTGCCGGTGAAGGAGCGCAAGCGACGGATCGCCGAGAACGCGCCCTTCGCCTGGCGGCTGGATATCGATGCCGCCGTGGCGCGTGTCGGCAAGGACCTCGCATGGGCCGAATTCAGCGATGAGGCGCTCGTCGCGACACGCGCGATCAATGCCCGGCCGCAGGACTGGGGCGACGTAATCGTGGCGCGCCGCGACATCCCGACCAGCTATCACCTCGCCGTCGTCATGGACGATGCCCTGCAAGGCGTCAGCCATGTCGTGCGCGGACAGGACCTGTTTTCCGCCACCGGCGTGCAGCGCCTGCTGCAGGAACTCCTCGGACTGCCGCAGCCGGCCTATTTCCATCATCGCCTCATCCTCGGGCCGGATGGACGAAAGCTGTCCAAGAGCTTCGGCGACACCGGCCTTGCCGCCTTGCGCCATGCCGGCGCATCGCCGGACGACATCAGGCGGATGGTCGGCCTTTGAGCCTGGCGGGCCAGAGAAACCGCGTGGCGAATTCGGGTCATGTCGGTTTGAACTTTGCCCCGTCGTCAATTGCCATCAACCGCCCGTCGCGTGCCGGTCAAAACTTCTGTATGCTTGGCGCCAAGCGGTGGAGGCTTCCATGAAGCGACATCTGACTGACGAAGAAAAGGCGCGCGTTTGCGACAGGCTGACGGCAATCGAGGGCGCCAAGTACCCAGACCATATCGTTTCGGTCATGGTGGGCAACGAGACCGACGACAACGGCGATCCGGTATGGTCGGTGGTCAAGTCGTTTGACGACAGGGAAGCCGTCTATGGGCACAGCCCGCTTATCAAGTGGCCGGGGTGCAGCTGGTAACAAGAAATCGGTCGCCGAAATCTCAAACCGAGCCGAATTCGCCGTCGGTTGAATTCCAATGATGTATGGATCAATCGTTTCGTTTTGCGCGCCGGCTTGAACCGCATTAGAGCAGCGCCACGATCAACTCTCCCCCAGTGCGGCGGTTTCCCGAACATGCACAGCTTCAAGCGGTTCATCCCCGCCACCTTCGTTGTCCTGTGGGCAACCGGCTTCATCGGCGCGCGCTACGCCATGCCGTGGGCCGAGCCGTTCACCTTTCTTGCCGGGCGTTTCGTGCTGGCTGCGATCCTGCTGGCCGTCCTGATGCTCGTGCTGGGATCGAAGAGAGCCACCCGCACTGAAGCGCTGCACGCCACCGGCGCCGGCATCCTGATGCATGGCGTCTATCTCGGCGCCGTCTTCTGGGCCATCCACCGGGGCATGCCGGCCGGATTTTCGGCCCTCATCGTCGGCCTGCAGCCGCTGATCACGGCCGTGCTTGCCGGCAAGTTTCTCGGCGAGGCGATCCTGCCGCGTCATTGGGCCGGCCTTGGCATCGGCCTCATCGGCATCGTCATCGTGCTGTGGCCGAAGCTCGGCGCGCTCGGCGGTGGCGTGACGGCGGCGACGTTGACCGCCTCGCTGGTCTCGGTGCTCGGCATGAGTGCAGGTACGATCTGGCAGAAGCGTTTTGCCTCCGGCGGCGACCTCGTCGCGGCGACCATGTGGCAATATGTCGGCGGCGCCTCTTTGATGATCCTGGCTTCGCTCGCCTTCGAGACACGCACCGTCGTCATCAACGGCGAATTGATCTTCGCCATGGCCTGGCTGGTGCTGGTGCTGTCGCTCGGCGCCATCTTCCTGTTGATGGTGATGATCCGCGACGGCGAGATGTCGAAAGTGGCCTCGCTGTTCTACCTAGTGCCGGCGGTGACGGCCATCATCGCCTGGGCCCTGTTCGACGAGCAGCTCAACGCGCTGCAGATTGTCGGCATGGCGATCACGACATTCGGCGTCGGCCTGGCAACGGCTCGACAGACCAAGCCTCGGCCTTTCAATCAACCGACTCGGGCGCGCGCCTCCAGATAGCGGCTGATCGCGGCATTGAGTTCGCCGCCGAGGATGAAGATCGCCGAGAGCATATAAAGGAAGACCACCGCGATCATGATCGAGGCGAGGCCGGCATAGGTCGTCACATAAGACGAGAAGTGATCGAGATAGGTGGCGAAGACGGTCGAACCGACGAGCCATGCCGCCAGCGTGAAGATGATGCCCGGTATGATCGAGACAAAGCGGCGCCTGCCCGCCGGCAGCCAGAAATGCACGGCAAACAATCCGCCGACGATGACCACCGAGGCGATGACGTAGCGCCACAGCGTGATCGTGCCCATATAGGGCTTGATCCCTTCGATATGGGCTTCCGCGAGCCGCGCCAGCAGTGGCGCGAACACCAGGAGCACGCTTATCGCCAGGAAACCGGCCGTCGCGATCAGAACGAAGATGATGCTCTGCACCCGGCGGTAGATGATGCCGCGCGTTTCCGAAACGCGATAGGCCCGGTTGAGCGACGTGCGCAACGCCTCGATGCCGTTCGAGGCAAAGTAGGCGGCAAGCAGCACGCCGTAGGTCAACAGGTCGGTGCGCCTGACGGTCAGCACATTGAGCACCTCTCGCGCGATCGGCTTGGCGATCTGCTCGGGCCAGGTGTCGAAGACCAGATGCACGGCCGTGTCGGAGAACGCCTGCGCGCCGAGGAAACTCGCCAGCGTCGTGGCGAAAATCAGGAACGGAAACAGCGCCATCAGCGAGGTGATGGCCAGATGGCTGGCCATTGCCCAGCCGTCATCGGTGTTGAAATGGCCGAGCGCGTCGTAGAGCACGCGGCGCAGGGCGACAATATTCCGCAGCAAGAACCCGCGCTCCCTTCGATTGTCTCGACGCCGCGAATATGGGAAGGGATTGCGGCAAATGGCAACCCTTGGCGAAACCACGAACAGTCAGGCGCAAGCGTTGCGCTCGATCATCGTTACCGGCGCCTCTTCGGGAATAGGCGCCTACTGCGCCCGCGCATTGAAGGCGGAAGGCTGGCGGGTGTTCGCGACGGCACGCAAGCCGGACGACATCGCCGCACTCGAAGCGGACGGCATCGAGGCCTTCTATCTCGACTACACTGAAGCCGCATCCATTGAAGCGCTGGTCGCATCGGTTCTGGATCGCACAGGCGGCCGGCTCGACGCCTTGTTCAACAACGGCGCCTACGCGCAAGCCGGCGCCGTCGAGGATCTGCCGGTGGCGGCGCTCAAGCAGCAATTCGAGGCGAATTTCTTCGGTTGGCACGACCTGACCCGGCGGCTGGTGCCGGTGATGCGACGCCAGGGCCATGGCCGCATCGTCCACTGCTCGTCGATCCTCGGCCTCGCGCCGGTGCGCTTTCGCGGCGCCTATTCGGCTTCGAAGCACGCGCTGGAGGGTCTGATGCTGTGCCTGCATCAGGAACTCAGGGGCAGTGGCATCCATGTCTCGCTGATCGAACCCGGGCCGGTAAAGTCGAAAATCGCCAGCAATGCGCTGCCATGGTTCCTGCAGAACATCGATCACGAGAATTCGGTCCACCGCCTCGACTATGAGGCGCAACTGGCAAGGTTGCGGGCCGGCGGCAGCCAATCGGCACTGAAGCCGGGGCCGGAAGTGGTACATGCGGCGCTGCGCCATGCGCTTCTGTCGCGGCGCCCGCGCCCGCACTATGTGGTAACAGTGCCGGCTAAGATCGGTGCGGCGCTCAAACGCATCCTGCCGGCATCTATACTCTACCGCTTCCTTGCCAAACGCGCCTGAACCAACCGAACTGGGAAACACACCATGGCAACCGTCTTCAACATCCTCGCCATTCTGGTCATGGTCGCCGTGGTGATCGTCCTCGTTCGCGGTCTCATCAACATGATGCGCGGCGGGTCCGGCGTCACCTCGAACAAGCTGATGCAGGCGCGTGTTCTGCTGCAGGCCGTGGCGCTGGCGCTGATCCTGCTGGCGGTGTATTTCACCCGCAAGTGAGACCGTTCGGGAGGCGATGTGGTCAAGCTCAACAAGATCTACACCCGCACCGGCGATGATGGCACCACCGGTCTCGGCACCGGCGAACGGCGGCTTAAGTCCGATCTGCGGGTAGACGCCTACGGCACGGTCGATGAAGCCAATGCCTGCATCGGCATCGCCCGGGTCCACACCGCGACAACCCACCCGGCGATCGACGCCATGCTTTCCCGCATCCAGAACGATCTCTTCGACCTCGGCGCCGATCTCGCCGTGCCCGATGACGGCAAGCCGCTCGGCTATGAGCCGCTGCGCATCATCGGCACGCAGACCGACCGGATCGAAAAGGATATCGACCTGCTCAACAAGGACCTTCAGCCACTCAGATCCTTCGTGCTGAACGGCGGCACGCCGGCCGCCGCCGCCCTGCATCTCGCCCGCACCGTGGCGCGGCGGGCCGAACGGCTGATGGTGGCCCTGGCCCAGGACCCCCGCGAGCACGTCAACCCCGACGGGCTGAAATACATCAACCGCGTCTCGGATTTCCTGTTTGTCGCCGCCCGGGCGGTCAATGACAATGGAAATGCCGACGTGCTATGGGTTCCCGGCAAGAACCGCTGAACTGTCCGAAAGCGCGAGGGGGCCAGGGGACCGATGTTCATCCCGCTTTACGACACCAACAGGCTGCGGCACATCCGCCTGCAATATGTGACGATCGGGTTGATCGTGGTCAACGCCCTGGTCTACTTCGCCACCGCGCTCGGCGGCGAGAATTTCTCCAATGCCGCCGTGCTCGGCCTCGGCTTCATCCCGGCCGTCGTCCATGACACCGCTGAGCTCGATCCTCGCTTTGTTGTCGTCCCCGAAAGCCTGAGCTACCTCACCTATTCCTTCCTGCATGCCGACATCTTCCACCTCGGCGGCAACATGTTGTTCCTGTGGGTGTTCGGCGACAATGTCGAGGACGCCCTCGGCCACGTCCGCTACCTCATCTTCTATCTGTTGTGCGCGATCGCCGGAGCCGCCTTCCAGGGCCTCATCGCCTGGGATTCGCAGGTGCCGCTGATCGGTGCGTCCGGCGCCATCGCCGGCGTGGTTGTCGCCTATCTGATCCTTTATCCGCGCGTGAAGGTGTGGGTGCTGGCCTTTGCCCGCATCCCGCTGCGCATTCCGGCCTTCATCCCGCTGGTCCTGTGGGTGGCGTTCCAGGTGGTGATGTTTGCCGCAGGCGGTGAGGACCGGATTTCATGGGCCTGCCACATCGGCGGCATCATCGCCGGCGCCATTCTGGTGCTTGTCTTGCGCAGCCGCGGCGTGCCGCTGTTTGCCGGCCCCGACGAGGATGTCCCTGTCGCTCCCGCTGACCAGCCTGCGGCCGAACCGGTGACCCCCGACCCGCCTGCCGCAACGCCGCGCTGGGGGCGAGGAAACGCTTCCGGCTCGGACTGAACCGATTTGAGCGCCTTGCGGCGTATTGACGTGCAGGGTTGCCGCAACTACGGAAACGTCTCCGTCCCAGCCTAAGGCGGTCAAAGACCAGAATTTCCATCCGGAATGTCGGCTTTCGACAACTCAGAAAGGGCGCAGGCTGTTATAGCGCGCCTAATTATCTTGAAGAGGTGACAGGCAATGAAGATCCTTGTGCCCGTAAAGCGGGTTGTGGATGCGAACGTCAAGGTTCGCGTGAAGGCTGATGGTTCGGCGGTGGAACTCGCCAACGTCAAGATGGCGATGAACCCGTTCGACGAGATCGCGGTTGAAGAGGCGATCCGGCTGAAGGAGGCCGGCAAGGCCGAAGAGATCATCGTCGTTTCGATCGGTCCGCAGCAGGCGCAGGAAACCTTGCGCACCGCGCTTGCCATGGGTGCCGACCGCGCCATCCTGGTCAAGACCGACGAACAGACCGAGCCGCTCGGCGTCGCCAAGGTGCTGAAGGGCGTCGTCGACGCCGAACAGCCCGGCCTCGTCATCCTTGGCAAGCAGGCGATCGACGACGATTCCAACCAGACCGGCCAGATGCTGGCGGCCCTGCTTGGCTGGGCGCAGGGCACCTTCGCCTCCAAGGTGGTGATCGACGGCGACAAGGCCAAAGTGACGCGCGAAGTCGACGGCGGCCTGCAGACGGTGGAGCTGAAGATGCCGGCGATCGTSACCGCSGACCTYCGYCTCAACCAGCCGCGCTAYGCCTCGCTGCCCAACATCATGAAGGCCAAGAAGAAGCAGCTCGACGARAAGAGCCCGGCCGACTACGGCGCCGACGTCAAGCCGCGGCTGAAGGTCATCAAGACCGAGGAGCCGAGCGGCCGCAAGGCAGGCGTCAAGGTCAAGAGCGTCGCCGAACTGGTCGACAAGCTCAAGAACGAAGCCGGCGTTTTGTAAGCGATCGGGAAAGGAACACGAAAATGGCTATTCTTCTGATTGCTGAACACGACAACGCCACCCTTTCCGACCAGACCGCCAAGGCACTCTCCGCAGCCCTGCAGATCGGTTCGGACGTGCATGTGCTGGTTGCCGGCAAGGGCGCCAAGGGTGCGGCCGACGCCGCAGCCAAGCTGAAGGGCGTGAGCAAGGTGCTGCTGGCCGAGGCCGAAGAGCTTGCCGAGCGCCTCGCCGAACCGACCGCGGCACTCGTTGTGTCGCTCGCGGGCGGTTACGACACCATCATCGCGCCGGCGACCTCGTCGGGCAAGAATGTCGCGCCGCGCGTGGCGGCCCTGCTCGATGTCGCGCAGGTTTCCGAGATCATCGAAGTCGTCTCGCCCGATACGTTCAAGCGGCCGATCTACGCCGGCAACGCCATCCAGACGGTGCAGTCGACCGACGCCAAGAAGGTTATCACTGTCCGCACCGCCTCCTTCCAGGCAGCCCCCGAGGGCGGATCGGCCGCGGTCGAGACCGTCAAGGCGGCAGCCAATCCCGGCCTCTCCACCTTCGTCGAGAACAAGCTCTCGGAGACCGACCGCCCGGAACTGACTTCGGCCAAGATCATCATCTCGGGTGGTCGCGCGCTGGGCTCCTCGGAGAAGTTCCAGGAAGTCATCCTGCCGGTCGCCGACAAGCTTGGTGCCGCCGTCGGCGCTTCGCGCGCCGCGGTGGATGCCGGCTATGCGCCGAACGACTGGCAGGTCGGCCAGACCGGCAAGGTCGTCGCCCCCGATCTCTACATTGCGGTGGGCATTTCCGGCGCCATCCAGCACCTCGCCGGCATGAAGGATTCGAAGGTCATCGTCGCCATCAACAAGGACGAGGAGGCGCCGATTTTCCAGGTCGCCGACTACGGCCTCGTCGGCGACCTCTTCGTCATCCTGCCGGAACTGCAAAAGGCGCTTTGACGCTCTCTGCCAAAGCGTATTAAATAGTGAAGGGTGGGGTAGACGAAGTCGCCCCGCCCTTTTAGTTTGCACCGCACAAAAAGCAGGCCGCAAAGGCCTTTTGACGGGATCGGTGTAATGAGCAAGATCGAGACGATCGGCATCATCGGCGCGGGCCAGATGGGCGGCGGCATCGCCCATGTCTCCGCGCTTTCGGGCTACAAGGTGCTGATCTACGACATATCGCCCGACCGTATCGAGAAGGGCATCGCCACCATCAGCGGCAACATGGCCCGCCAGGTAGGGTCAGGCAAGCTCGACGAGAAGGTGCGCAACGAGGCGATGGCGCGTATAGCCTCCGCCCCGGCGATGGCCGATCTTGCCGGCGCCGATCTGGTGATCGAGGCAGCGACCGAGGACGAGACGGTCAAGCGCAAGATCTATGCGCAGCTCTGTCCGCAGCTCAATCCCGAAGCCATCCTGGCGACCAACACCTCGTCGATCTCGATCACGCGGCTTGCCGCGCAGACCGACCGGCCGGAGCGATTCATCGGCATCCATTTCATGAACCCGGTGCCGCTGATGAAGCTGGTCGAACTGGTGCGCGGCATCGCCACCGAGGACCAGACCTTCGAGGCGGCGAAGACCTATGTGAAGCAGCTCGACAAGACGATCACGGTCTCGGAGGATTTCCCGGCCTTTATCGTCAACCGCATCCTGCTGCCGATGATCAACGAGGCGATCTACACGCTCTATGAGGGTGTCGGCTCGGTCGACGCCATCGACACCGCCATGCGGCTCGGCGCCAACCACCCAATGGGCCCGCTGCAGCTGGCCGATTTCATCGGGCTGGATACCTGCCTGTCGATCATGCAGGTGCTGCACGACGGCCTGTCGGATTCGAAATACCGCCCCTGCCCGCTGCTGGTCAAATACGTCGAGGCCGGCTGGCTCGGCCGCAAGACCGGACGCGGTTTCTACGACTATCGCGGCGAGCATCCCGTTCCGACGCGCTAATCAGGTCTGGGGGCTGATAGGCCGAGATCAGGAGGCCGCGGCAAGCGGCTCGGGCGGTTCCATCCTGTCGTCCATGACCTCGCCGTCCGGCGCCACGCAAACGCAGCCGCGGCCGGCCGCCTTGGCCGCATAGCAAGCGGCGTCGGCCCTGGCGATGATCTCGTCGACTTCGCCGCAACTGGCGCCGATCGCAGCCAGGCCGATGCTGGCGCCGATCACGTGAGGACGGCCATCCCAGGCGAAGTCCAGGCCGCGTATCGCATCGATGATAGATCGCGCCGCGATCTTGGCGCCGGCAGCCGAACCCGATTTCAGGACGACCGCGAATTCGTCGCCGCCCAGGCGCGCGACCATGTCTTCGGGACCAAGCACACCGCGAACCGCCTCGGCAACCCGCTTGAGCAAGGCATCGCCGGCTGCATGGCCGCCCGTGTCGTTGACCAGTTTGAAGTGGTCGAGGTCAATGAACATGAACTGATATCCGCTGCCTGTGCCCGAGATGCCGCCCTTGCGCGCCTGATCGACCAGGTCCTCCATGGCGCGGATGAAGCTCGAGCGATTGGCAAGGCCGGTCAGGGCATCATGCGCGGCCGCGTGGGCGAGCTGGCGCTGCAGCGCGCGCGCGTCGGTGAAGTCCTGGAAGACGATGACCAGCCCGCAGAACTCGTTCCGCTCGTTGATGATCGGCGACACCACCTGGCGGATGCTGCAGCGCGTATCGTCGCGCCGGATCAGGACGGCGCGGCTGTTCTGGTCGGCGGGCGCCTGGCCGCCGATGGCCGGCCGGGTGACGCCGATCCTGTGCCCCGTCTCTTCGTCGACCGCCCAGTAGACATGGCCAAGCATCTTGCCGAGGGCCTCGCCACCGGCAACCCCGGTCAGCTTTTCGGCAACCGGGTTCATGAAGGTGACGCGGTTTGCGGCATCGGTGCAGATGACGGCATCGCCGATCGACTGCAGCGTCACCCTCAGCCGCTCCTTCTCATCGGCCAGCATCGCCGCCGATACGGTGAGGCGTGCTTCCGCCTCCTTGCGCTGGGTGATGTCGGTCAGGCTGCCGATGGCCCTGACCAGCCGCCCCTCCGCGTCACGCTCGATGGCCTTGCCGCGGTCGAGGATCCATATCCAGTGGCCATCCCTGTGGCGCATCCTGAATTCGGCTTCGAAGTAGGGTGTCTTGCCGTCGAGATGGGCGCGATCCGCCTCGGCGACGGTCTCGCGATCGTCGGGATGGATCATCGTCAGCCAGCAGTTGGGATCACCGTCGAGCTCGCCATCCTCAAAGCCCAGCATCTTGCCCCAGGTCTCCGAGTATGTCGTCCCGCCCTTGCGCATGTCGAGATCCCAGACGCCCTGGCCGGCACCGGCAAGCGCGAAATTCCAGCGCGTTTCGGCTTCGGCAATGCGCGCCTCGGCCTGCTTGCGGGCGTCGATGTCCTCGATCTGCGAGACGAGATAGAGCGGACGGCCGCTCCTTTCGTCACGGATGACGGAGCCGGCAAGATGCGCCCAGACGGGTGTGCCATCCTTCCTGAGATAGCGTTTCTCGAAGTGGAAGGAATTGACCGTGCCTGCTTTCAGACCGGCCATCGTGTCCCGGCCGATCTGGATATCGTCGGGATGCGTGATCTGGAAGAAGGTCAGCGCCTCGATCTCCGCGCGGCTGTAGCCAAGCATGGCGGCGAAGGCCGGATTGGTCTGGAGAATGCGCCCGTCGAGGCCGACAACGGCGATACCGATCGCCGAATCCTCCATGGCGCGGCGGAAGCGCTGCTCGCTCTCCGCGATCTGCCTGCGATCCTCGCTGATCCGGCGGATGCACAGGGCGGCAAGGAAAAGCGCACCCGCCGCCACCGCCACCGAAACCTGCATGCAGAGCTTCAGCGCCTCGGTGCCGGGATCCAGTCGCGGCAGCAGGATCGAGGCCGCTACGACGCTGAGGCCGGCCACGAGCACCGCCAACCCTGCGTGCCCAAAAGATCTTCGGCCGGTCAATCCTCGCCCCATCACGATACGTGCCACCCCCGTGCGCAAACGCATGTTGTTGCGCCGACCTTGGCGGATCGATTTTAAGGAATGGTTGCGCTCGGCATGCCGGCGCGTTCGGTACCCGACAAACAATTGCCGGCATGATTAAGGATCGGTGTGCATGGCGCGCGACTGAGCATTCCATGAAAAATGTGAGACGGTTTTCCGTCCGGAATTGCGTCAAACAAAAAAGATGGAGCGGTTCGGCGTTTCCGTGAACCGCTCCGGTGCCGCACTACCAGCGCACGAAAAACCGCCCGCCGAGCGCGCCAAGCAGCGCGAGGAACGCAATCGCTACCGTGTACCAGGTGGCGACGAAAAGCGGCGAATCGTCGAAGCAGTGCGCGGCGTAGAAGGTTGCCGCCAGCCCGCCCGCAAGCAGGCCCGCGACCGCACCGGCAAGCATCGGCCGTGTCGGCGCGCCGTAGCGCAGCATCCACAGGAAAATGGCAAGCGGGCCAATGCCGATCAGCGGAATGAAGCCCATGCAGATCATCATGTTGGAGCCGACCATCCTTGTGCCCCAATCGGCCTCGGGCACGGCAAGCAGCTCAAGAACCACGGCCAAGGCTACCAACAGCGGCGCGGCGATCATCCCGGCCATTGCCCTGCTGGTCGGCGCACCGGGTGTCGACAAGGCGCGGATCAGGGCGAAAGCGCTGATGGCAAGCACGATGGTGAAGACGAATTTGGAGAGAAAGCGCATCGTGTGCGCGGCGGCCATGAAGTCGGGGCGCGGGCCGATCGTCAGCAGGAAAACGATGGCCGCGATGACTGCTGCCGCACCGGCGGCCATCCACCAGGCCGATTGCAGCGGCATCGCCTTGCTGCGGGCATCGGCGTCCAGCGCTTTGATGAGATCGTCCGTCCTCATGTCATTCCCGCCCGAATCGCCCCTGCCCGAATCGCTTGGCTATCGCGGCAAGTCCCCGATGCAGCGACACGCGCACCGCCGTCTCGCTGATCCCGAACTTGGCCGCCGTCTCGCCGATTGACCGCCCCTCCACCGACACGGCAGAGACCACGGAACGCTGTGCCGGCGACAGGCCGTCCAATGCCCGGTTGATGTCGCGTTCGCTGACGCTCTCCTGTTCCGGTTCGGCGAAGGTCTCGGCGATATCGTCGACATCGATCTCGATGCGCCGTCCGCGCCGCCGGAACGCGTCGATCAGCTTGAAGCGGGCGATCGCATAAACCCACGGCAACACTGGCGCATCCTGGCGCCAGGTATGTCGTTTCACATGAATGGCCAGCAAGGTTTCCTGCACGACATCCTCGGGATCGACCCCGCCCTGCACGATCTTGCGCCTGACAAAACCGCGAACCAGCGCGGCAATCCGGCGCAGAAAGTCGGCGTAGGCCTTTTCATCTCCCGCGATCGCGGCCCGCATCAGCCGGGAAAGCTCGGCCTCATCCTTGCCGGTCACAAGAGTTACTCCCCGATTTTCGCGTCTCGGCGGTGATTTGTTACGTGGCCGGCGAAATAATGTCCAAGCCAAATTACCGGCAAATCACGAAAGTTTGCGCCTCGGCGCTCGATCAAAATCGGCAAGACAATGTTGACTATCCCTGTCAGGTATTGATAGGTGCAGCCGTGACAGACGCAAGACCCCCGAGATCGAGGACAATGCCATGAAATATGCTCTTTCCACCCTCGTCGGCGCCACCGCGCTGGCAATCAGCCTGATCGCCGGCCCGGCGATGGCGGAAGATGATGGCATCATTGTCTACAACGCCCAGCACGAGAACCTGACCAAGGCGTGGGCCGAGGGCTTCACCAAGGAAACCGGCATCAAGGTCACAGTCCGCAATGGCGGCGACAGCGACTTCTCCAACCAGATCGTCGCCGAAGGCGCGGCCTCGCCGGCCGACGTGTTCCTGACCGAAAACTCGCCAGCCATGGCGCTGGTCGAAAGTGCCGGCCTGTTCGCGCCGGTCGACGCTGACACGCTGGCCCAGGTTCCCAACGACTATCAGGCGGCCAGCGGCAAATGGGTCGGCGTCGCGGCACGCAGCACCGTCTTTGCCTACAACAAGACCAAGCTGACGGCCGACCAGCTGCCCAAGTCGATGCTTGATCTCGCCGATCCGAGCTGGAAGGGCCGCTGGGCCGCCTCGCCGTCGGGCGCCGATTTCCAGGCCATCGTCAGTGCGCTGCTGCAGCTCAAGGGCGAAGCCGCCACGGCGGACTGGCTGAAGGCGATGAAGACGAATTTCACCGCCTACAAGGGCAACAGCACGGTGATGAAGGCGGTCAATGCCGGTGAGATCGAAGGCGGCGTGATCTACCACTATTACTATTTCGGCGATCAGGCCAAGACCGGCGAAAACAGCAAGAATGTCGAACTGCATTATTTCAAGAACCAGGATCCGGGCGCTTTCGTTTCGATCTCCGGCGGCGGCGTGCTGGCCTCGAGCAAGCATCCGAAGGACGCCCAGGCGTTCCTGAAGTGGGTGACAGGCAAGGGCGGCCAGGAGATCTTGAAGACTGGCGATTCCTTCGAATATGCGGTCGGCAAGGGTGCAGAGTCCAACCCGAAGCTGGTGCCGCTGGCCGATCTGCAGGCACCCAAGGTCGATGCCACGACGCTGAACTCCAAGAAGGTCACCGACCTGATGACGGCAGCCGGCTTGCTTTAGTTGCCATTCGTCCTAAAAGGACACCGACCACGCTCCCGCGGGAATTCACTTTCCGCGGGAGTGATTTTGTTTTTCGAGATGGCATTCGTCGATGACGACACGCTGTGTTCCCGACCGCAATTGCGGTCCTTCAACTGCTGCCGCTGGACGGCACCGGCACGGCGTCTGACCTGATGCAGTCTGCGGTCGATCTCGCGCGCTCGGGCCTGCCTGCGGGCACAGGCCGAAGGGCTCGGCGACGCGCGGCACCCTGGCTGGTCATCGCCGCCATCTTCGTTTCGCTGCTGGCGCTGCTGCCGCTTGCCTTCATCATCTGGACCGCGGTGCAGACCGGCTGGGAAACCGTCTCGGCACTGGTCTTCCGGCCGCGTGTCGGCGAGCTTCTGGTCAACACGGTCCTGTTGGTCTTGCTGGCCGTGCCGATCGCCGTCGTGTTGTCGGTGGCGCTGGCCTGGCTGACCGAGCGCAGCGACCTGCCTGGCGCCCGGCTCTGGGCCTGGCTGTGCGTGGCGCCGCTCGCCATTCCGGCTTTTGTGCACAGCTACGCCTGGATCACCATGGTGCCCAGGCTGCACGGCCTGGGAGCCGGCGTGCTGGTTTCCGTCATCGCCTATTTCCCGTTCCTCTATCTGCCGGTGTCGGCGGCATTGCGCCGTCTCGATCCCGCCCTCGAGGACGCCGCGGCAGCGCTCGGCCTTGGGCCATGGCGCGTATTCTGGCGCGTCGTGCTGCCGCAACTCAGGCTTGCCATCTGCGGCGGCTCGCTGCTGGTCGGGCTGCATCTGCTGGCCGAGTACGGCCTCTATGTCTTCATCCGCTTCGACACCTTCACCACGGCGATCGTCGACCAGTTCCAGTCGACCTTCAACGGGCCGGCCGCCAACATGCTGGCCGGCGTGTTGGTGAGCTGCTGTTTCGTGCTTCTGGGCCTCGAAGTGCTGGTGCGCGGCGAAGAGCGCTATGCGCGCGTTGGCTCCGGCGCCGCACGACACCAGCAGCGCGCGCCTCTCGGCCGCGCCACCATCCCGTGCCTGGCCTTGCTTGTCGCCACCACGCTGCTGGCGCTTGGCGTGCCTTTCGTCACCATCGGCGGCTGGCTTGTCGCCGGCGGCACCGCTGTATGGCGCTTCGACGAGATCGGGCTAGCGCTCGGCCAGACGCTGTTCCTGGCGCTCGCCGGCGCTTTGCTCGCCACCGTCGCCGCCATGCCGATGGCCTGGATCTCGATCCGCGCGCCCGGGCCATTGCAGCGCCTGCTGGAGGGCTGCAACTACATCGTCGGCTCGTTGCCGGGGGTCGTCATCGCGCTGGCGCTGGTCACCATCACGGTGCGCATCGCCCTGCCCCTCTACCAGACCCTGTTCACCATCCTGGTGGCCTATGCGCTGATGTTCCTGCCGCGCGCACTGGTCAGCCTGCGCGCATCGATCGCGCAGGCGCCGGTCGAACTCGAACGCGCTGCTTCCAGTCTCGGCCGGCCGCCGCTGCAGGCGCTGTGGTCGACGACGATCCGCCTGTCGGCGCCAGGGGCCGCGGCCGGCATGGCGCTGGTGGCGCTCGGCATCATGAACGAACTGACCGCCACCCAGATGCTGGCGCCGAACGGCACCCGCACGCTAGCCATGGCGTTCTGGTCGTACAGCGGCGAGATTGATTATGCCTCGGCCGCCCCTTACGCCTTCATCATGGTGGCGATGTCGCTCCCCTTGACCTGGCTGCTCTATGTCCAGTCGAAACGGATGGCCGGACGATGAGCTTTCTCGAAATCAGTGGCCTGCACAAGCATTACGGCCCGGTGGCGGCACTTGCCGGCGTCGACCTGAGCGTCGTCAGCGGCAGCCGCACGGCGATCGTCGGCCCGTCCGGTTGCGGCAAGACGACCTTGCTGCGGCTGATCGCCGGCTTCGAGGCGCCGGACCAGGGTCGCATCACGCTCGATGGCGAGGTGCTGGCCAAGGACGGCAGCGCGGTGCCGGCGCATCGTCGAGGCATCGGCGTGGTGGCGCAGGACGGCGCGCTGTTCCCGCACCTGACCATTGGCGACAATATTGGTTTCGGCATGGGTCGCGGCGAGGACAAGCGCGCCGAGCGCATCGCAGAACTCGCCTACATTGTCGGGCTCGACAAGGCGATCCTCAAACGCCGCCCCCATCAACTCTCCGGCGGCCAGCAGCAGCGCGTGGCGCTCGCCCGCGCCATGGCGATGAAGCCACGGCTGATGCTTCTCGACGAGCCGTTCTCGGCCCTGGATACCGGCCTGCGCGCCTCCATGCGCAAGGCCGTGGCCGAACTCCTGGAGGCGGCCGGCATCACGACCATCCTGGTGACACACGACCAGGCCGAGGCGCTGTCCTTCGCCAGCCAGGTGGCGGTGATGCGCGACGGCAAGTTCTCGCAGGTCGGTACGCCGCGCGAGCTCTACCTCAAGCCGAAGGACAGGATGATCGCCGAGTTCCTCGGCGACGCCATCATCCTGCCGGCCAAGATATCGGGCGGCTTCGCCTATTCTCCGCTCGGCCGCATCGCCGTCGATACGTCGGACAGCCGCGATGTTGTCCGCATCATGCTGCGGCCGGAGCAGATTGCCTTGAAGCGCACATCGCGCGAAGGCATGTCGGGCACCCCTGACATGCTGTTCGGCGAAGTGACGGAATCAGAATTCGCCGGCTCGATGTGCACGGTCGCGGTGCGGCTTCTGAACAGCGCCGATCCGCCCGACGCCGCCGCGATCGGCAACACGCCGCTGATCCTGCGCAAATCGGGCATGGACGCGCCGGCGGTCGGCGAGATCGTCCGGCTGACCGTATCGGGAACGGCGCACGTGTTCGCCTGAACGGTCGAAGGCTGGCGACGTTGTGCCTCAACGCGGCGAGCAGGCTCACGCCGTGATGCGTTCGCCGGTTTCGCCGGAATAGATCGGCCATTGTTCAAGAAAATCGCAGCCATGTACGACCACGCGCCCGTTGGCGCTGTCGACGAGGATGACCGCGTAGGAGGGTGGCGCCTGCTCGACAATCTCGCTCGACCTGTCGAGGGCGAGCGCGAACCTTGCATGCAGGCCGCGCTGCGCCGAGAACGGAATGCCGGCGACCGTTCCGGCAATGTCGCGATGGACGTGACCGAAGAAGATGTGGCGGACGTTGCCGTGGCGCCGCAGCAGGCCGAGGAACCGTTCGGGCTGCTCGAGCGCCAGCGGATCGAGTTGCGGCAGGCCGAGCGCGACCGGCGGATGGTGCATGAAGACATAGGCGGGCCTGCCGGCTGTCTCCTCGAGCCGGGCGTCGAGCCAGGCAAGCCGCCTTTCGCACAATTCGCCTTTGATGCGTCCTTCCGCCAGACAGTCGAGGAACAGCAGCACCTCGTCGGCCATTTGATGAGCCGACTGCACGAAGCCGTTCTCATCGACCGGAACTTCAGGAAACGCCGCGGCAAGATTGGCTCGCCGGTCGTGATTCCCCGGCAGCAACCGCCAGGGCACCGACAGCGCATTCAGGGCTGTCCTGAGATCGGCATAGCTCTGGGGCGCTCCGGTCTCGGTCAGGTCGCCAGTAAAGACGCAAAGCGCCGCGTCGGCGTGATGCGCATTGATGTGCGCGATGCATGAAGCCAATCGCTGATGCAGGTCCACGCCATAGCGGCGCTCGCCCTGCCGGCCAAGATGGACATCGGTGACCTGGATTATTTTCATCGCACGACCGTTTTGCCAGCACCGCCTGCCCCGTCATCGGCGACAGTGACTGCCTTCAAAAATCAGAGTGCTGGCTCCGGCACCGAGGCCTTGAAGACCTCGAGACGGGTTCCCGTGTCCGACGAGAAGAAATGCAAGTCATCCGGCGAAAACCGCAGACCGACAGTGCTGCCCGGCTCGGGGTGGACGGCCTCCGATGTCATGACGGAGAACGACGCGCCATCGAGATCGACATAGATGACCCGTCCCGCGCCCAGTTCCTCGACGAGGTCGACGGTCGCATCGAGCGCGCCTGCCGTGCCCGGCGCCACCAGACGGACCGCTTCCGGCCGGATGCCGACGGCCACCTGCGTGCCGACAGCCAGACCGGCGCGTTGAACGGCAAGGCGCCGGCTGCCGCCCAGCAGCGAAAGCCCGTCGAGCTCGACCGTGCCTTCGAGCATGTTCATCGCCGGCGCACCGACGAAGGTGGCGACGAAACGGCTGGCCGGACGGCTGTAGACCTCACCGGGCGTGCCGACCTGTTCGACACGTCCGCCATTCATCACCACCAGCCGGTCGGCCAGTGTCATCGCCTCGACCTGGTCATGCGTGACGAACACGGAGGTGGCGTTCAAGCGGCGATGCAATTTGCGGATCTCCGAGCGCATCTGGACCCGCAGTTTGGCGTCGAGGTTGGACAGCGGCTCGTCGAACAGGAACACCTTGGGTTCGCGGATCATCGCGCGGCCCATTGCAACGCGCTGCCTCTGGCCTCCGGAAAGCGCCATCGGCTTGCGGTCGAGCAGATGTTCGAGCTCCAGCGTACGGGCAACCGCCTGGATGCGCTGCGTACGCTCGGCGGCCGGAACACCCGCGACCTTGAGCGAATAGCCGATGTTCTGCGCCACGCTCATATGCGGATAGAGCGCATAATTCTGGAACACCATGGCGCAGCCGCGCTCGCGCGGTTCCAGCTTGTTGACGACGGTGCCGTCGATCGCGATCGTGCCGCCGGAGATATCCTCCAGCCCGGCGATCATGCGAAGCAAAGTGGACTTGCCGCAGCCGGATGGCCCGAGGATGACGACGAACTCGCCCGACGCGATATCGAGGTCGACGCCGTGCACGACCTGCGACTTGGCGTAGCTCTTCTTAACGTCGCGAATGGTGATGGAGGCCATTGGCCGTCTCCTTGTTACTTTTCGGTGGCGATCAGGCCGCGCACGAACCAGCGCTGCATGGCGACCACGACAATCAGCGGCGGCAGCATGACGATAAGCGTTCCGGCCATGGCGATGTTCCATTCCGGGATGCCGCCGACATTGGGGATAAGCTGCTTCAACTCGGTGACCGCTGTCGCATGCGACTGGTCGGTGGTGATGAGCAGCGGCCACAGATACTGGTTCCATGCCCACAGGAACATGATGGTTCCAAGCGCCGCCATGTTGTTGCGCGACAGCGGCAGCAGGATGTCGATGAAAAAGCGCAGGGCTCCGGCGCCGTCCATGCGCGCGGCCTCGGTCAGTTCATCGGGAACCGTCAGGAAGAACTGCCGGTAGAGGAAGGTGCCGGTTGCCGTCGCGATCAGCGGCAGGATAAGTCCGGAATAGGAGTTGAGCAGCCCGAGGCTGAGCGAAACCTGCACACCTGAGACTTTCTCGATGAGCCAGCTCAGACCAGTCAAATCCAGGATGGTCTGATAGGGCGACAGAACGTTGGCGACCACTGCATAGGTCGGCACGATGCGCACTTCCAGCGGCAGCATCAGCGTGACGAAGATCAGCCAGAAGATGAAGGTGCGGCCGGGGTAGCGGAAATAGACGATCGAAAAGGCGGTGAGCGCCGAGATCATCACTTTGCCCGCCGCGACACCGGCGGCCATGATGAAGCTGTTCAGAAGCTTGGGGCCAAGGTCGGCGGTCGTCCAGGCCGTCTCGATGTTGAGCCAGAAGTCGCTGCCCGGCAGCAGCGACATCGGCACATCGTTGACATCCTTGAGATTATGCGACGCGGCAATGGTGACGACCACGAACGGGGCGATGCAAAGCACGAAGCCGACGAACAAGATCACATGCGTGAAGAAATTGAGGAAAGGGGTGCGCTCTACCATATCGGCCTCACCTGTAGTGCACACGCCGCTCGATGAAGCGGAACTGGAAAATGGTCAGCACGATGATGAGCAGCATCAGGATGATGCTCTGCGCGGCGGCACCCGAGTAATCGAGCCCTTTGAAGCCGTCGGAATAGATCTTGTAGACCATCAGGTTGGTGGCGTTGGCCGGCCCGCCCGAGGTCATGATGTCGACGATGCCGAAGGAATCCTGGAAGCTTTCGGTGATGTTGATGACCAGCAGGAAGAAGATCGTCGGCGTGATCAACGGGAACTGGATGTCCCGGAAACGCCTCATGACGCCCGAGCCGTCCATCGCAGCCGCCTCGATCAGCGAACGCGGAATGGCTTGAAACGCGGCGAGGAAGAAGATGAAATTATAGCCGACATATTTCCAGGAGAAGGCGATGATGATCGAGGCCATGGCGTCGGCGCCATCAAGGCCAGGGTCCCAGAAGCCGGGCCAGACCTGGTTGACGACGGCGATGAAGCCCGCTTCCGGCGCCAGGATGAATCGGAACGCCATTGCCAGCGCTGGAGCGGCGATGCCGTAGGGCCAGATCAGCACCACGCGATAAAAGCGCGAGCCGGCGAGTTGCCGGTCGGTCAGCGCCGCGAGCACGAGCGCGATGAACATGGCAAGCCCGGTGCTGATCCCGGCAAAGACCAGGCTGGCGGTGATCGAGTTCCAGTAATCGGCGTTGGACAGGATCGAACGGAAATTGTCGAGCCCGACCCAGATGTTGCCGCCGCCCCAGGGCTGTTGCAGCGTCAGCGACCAGTAGACCGCCTGACCGGCCGGCCAGTAGAAGAACGTGAAGATCAAGAGGAGCTGCGGCACCGCGAAAAGGATGCCGATTGTCCAACTGCTGAAGGTAACGCGTTTTTCCATCGGTCCGCCGACGCCGCTTAACAGCTGGCTTAGAGCAAAGGGAGACTAGTCCACGAAATGGCCGCCCGTCGACCCAAGCATGATCCCGAAAGTGGAAAGCGGTTTTCGGAAGAGATCATGCCTGGACAAGACCGGCGGGCGGCCGCGTAGATCCGAGATCAGGGCAGGGTCTTACCCGGATAGGTCTGCTGGAAGCGGTCGAGGATGGCATCGCCATTCTTGACCAGCGTGTCGAGGCCCTCCTGGACGCTGACCTTGTTGGCGAAGATCGCCTGCATCTGCGTGCCGAACTCGGCGCGGATCTGGGTGAAATTGCCCAACCGGATACCGCGGGTGATTTCGGTCGGTTCGGACGCGGTCAGGCTGGCGATCGCGGTTTCACGGCCCTTGAAGGGCGCCTTGTCGTAGAAGCCACTCGACTTCATGTAGTCGAAGCCCGACTTGGTCACCGGGATGTAGCCGGTGTTGGTCGACCAGAACAGTGCGGTCTTGGGATCGTGGATGAAATTGAGGAACGCGGCCGCGCCCTTGTATTCCGCGTCCGACTTGCCCGAAAGCACCCACAGCGAAGCGCCGCCGACCAGCGAATTCTTGCGCTCGGTACCGGCGTAGGCCGGCAGTTCGGCGACATCCCAGTTCATGCCTTCCTTCTGGGTCTTGCCGACGGTGCCGTGGTCGCCGACCGAGGTCATGATGACCTGGCAGGTGCCCGAGGCGAAAGCCTGGACCATGTCCTGGCCGAGGTCCTTCGACTTGATCTTGATCAGGCCGGCGTCATACCACTTCTTGAGGTCGGTGACGTACTGGACGAACTTGGTCTTGTTGACTTCCAGGCGGGCGTCGAGGCCGTCATAGCCGTTGTTCTTGGTGGCGATCGGCTGGTTGTGGATGGCCGAGAACTGCTCCATCAGCTGCCAGCTTTCATTGGCCGAGATGTTGATCGCCATCGGGCATTCGTAGCCGGCGTCCTTCATGGCCTGCAGGTCGGCGCCCACATCTTCCCAGGTCTTCGGCGCCTCGGTCTTGCCGATCTTGGCGAAGGCGTCCTTGTTCCAGTACAGCAGCGCCGTCGAGGAATTGAACGGGAACGACAGCATCTCGCCCTTCGACGTCGCGTAGTAGCGCGCGATACCGGGGAAATAATCGGCGTAGTCGATCTTGTAGCCGTTTTCTTCCATCAGCTTGTCGGCCGGCTTGTAGGCGCCCGAAAGCATCATCGTGGCGGTACCGACATCATAGACCTGGACGATGGCGGGCTGTTTGCCGGCGCGGAAGGCGGCGATGGTGTTCTGCAGCGTGGCGTCGTAGTTGCCCTGGCTGGTGCAGACGACTTCATAGTCGGACTGCGAGGCGTTGAAGTTCTTGCACAGCGTGTCGACGACACGTGCGAGGTCGCCCGAAAGGCCGAACCAGAAATCGAACTTGGTGGGCGCAGCGGCCGCTGGCAGCGCCATGGAAACGCTGATTGCACCGGCGGCAAGAGCCGCCAGGCCATTTTTGATCATCGACATGAATCTCATTCCCTGTTGAGTGGCTCGTTTCAAGGATCGTTGCGCAGGTCCCGGGCCGTCTCATAGAGAAAGTATGTGACAGTTCTGCTGTGCCTTTTCAGGCCTGTGGACAGCCAATCTCTCCTCCCTCGACGGCTTGCGCCGGCATGAAATGAAAACGTCATATCGGCGCCCTAGGTACCTAGGGCGTCGAAAACTGGCGTAAAGGCCCAGGTCGTTAACCGGCTAAAAATGGATAGACGAAATGCTTGTCTCGCAGCTGACACATGTGCCGATCGCCGACCGCGAGGCCATGCGCGACGGGCCGCGTGATAGCGCCACCCATCTGCGCCTCGCTGCCGCCACTCCCGCGCTCGGTCAGATCGAGATCGGCGGCAGGGCCTCGCGCGAAAGCGCCGGCGAGACGCTCACTGTGGTGGCATGGAACGTCGAGCGGCTCCGCCACGGCGATGCCGTCGCGGCGACGCTTGTCGGCCAGTCTCCCGACGTCGTGCTGCTGTCCGAGGTCGACGAAGGCATGGCGCGCTCCGGCAATGGTCATCCGCTGCGCGCCCTCGCCGACCAGCTCGGCCATGCCTTCGCCTATGGCGTCGAGTTCGTCGAGCTCGACGCCGGCAACGCGGCGGAACGCTCGGCGACCGGCGGCGCATCCAATGCCGAAGGTTTTCATGGCAATGCCGTCATCAGCGCGGTTCCGCTGCTTCGTCCTTTCCTGGTGCGGCTCGACGCGGCCGGCGGTTGGTTTCGGCCGGAGCGTGGCCAGCCGCGTATCGGCGGACGGATGGCGATCGGTGGCCAGGTGCAGGTCGGCAACCGCCGGGTGACGGTGGTCTCGGTGCATCTCGAAAACCGCACCGATCCCGATGGCCGCGCCGTCCAGACACGACATCTCCTCGATGCCATCGACAAATATGATCCGCAGGCACCGGTGCTGCTCGGCGGCGACTTCAACACGCTGACGGCCAGCCATGAGGACCGCCACGACGATCCCCAGGCCTGGGCGGCCCGCATCGCCGCCGAGCCCGACCGGCTGATCGATGTCGAGCCGCACGAACCGCTGTTCGCGATCCTCGCCGGGCGCGGTTACGACTGGAAGGCCGCCAACAGGCTCGACCTACCCACCCAACGACGCGAGGCCGGCGATCCCACTCCCATCGGCCACATCGACTGGTTCTTCACCCGCGGCCTCGTCGCGAGCGCTCCTGCCGTTCTTCCAACCGTGCTGCCGGATGGCCGACCGAGTTCCGATCACGAGGCACTCGTCGTGACGATTCGCATCGCGTGACGGGCTAGGGCCTCTCAGATTCATGGACCTCGATCTGCGGTCGGTTGGCCGGCCCCTGCGCCACTTCCGGCCCCCTGAAACCGCATCCACCCGAATGACGGGCCGATCCCACGCGGCCGCGCCTTACCCGGTAAGGCACGTCAGGGTTGCAGCGTACTTAATCGATCTTTCAACCACCAAAGGCTAATCAATGCTATTGCCTTGTTTATTCCCGATAGATCAGGTGAGAGAAGATGCTGACGGTCTACAATTGTATCGTCAATGAACACGATTTGAGACTGGTGGCGCTCGCCGCACTGATCTGTGGAATATCTTCCTTTTCTGCCGTCAACCTGCTTCACCATGTCGGCCGGTCGACAAACCGAAACCGGCTTGCCTGGTTGATGATTGCGGCGGCGTCGACCGGCTTCGGTATCTGGGCGACGCATTTCATCGCCATGCTTGCGTTCACGCCGGGCATACCAAACGCCTACAATCCGGAACTCTCCGTGCTCTCGCTTGCCGCTGCCGTTGTCCTGACAGCCGCCGGCATGTGGGTCGCCACGTTGCGCAACGGGCTCGACCACTATCTCGTCGGCGGCGCCATCTTGGGCGGTGGCATTGCCACCATGCACTACATCGGCATGGCGGCGTTCGAGGTGCAGGGCA
Source organism: Mesorhizobium sp. P2_E6 (assembly GCF_056403835.1). NCBI lineage: Bacteria > Pseudomonadati > Pseudomonadota > Alphaproteobacteria > Hyphomicrobiales > Phyllobacteriaceae > Mesorhizobium > Mesorhizobium sp. P2_E6. The sequence goes on along the minus strand of NZ_JBFUEQ010000006.1, from coordinate 407,661 downwards.
GGATCGAATGGAACCCGCTGCTCGTGGCGGTCTCTTTGCTGGCGGGGGTAACGCTCGCCGCGTTGGCGCTTTTGGTTGTCCTGCGTCGCCCATCGCTGTCTGCGACACTGGGCGGCGCGGTGCTGCTGACGCTGGCGATCTGCACCTTGCATTTCATCGCGATGGGCGCGGTGTCGATCGTCCCGGATTCCTCGATCGAGATATCGCCATACACGATCGCGCCCACTTCGCAGGCCTTTGCCGTGGCGGCCGCCAGCCTGGTGATCCTTGTTCTCTCGGGCACGGCACTTTGGATCGATCTGCGCTTCCGCCGCCAGAAGCTCGAGGCCGACCGCATGCACGGTTTGGCCAATGCTGCCGTGGAGGGTCTGATCGTCTGCGACGGCAACCGCGTCATCAGCGCCAATGACAGCATGGCGAAGCTGACGGGCACGGCAACCGAGGCGCTGAACGGGATGCAGCTTGGCGACCTCTTCGGGTCCGATATGCCCGGCTTCGGCGAGCAGCCGCAGGAGGCCGAATTGAGGGGCCACGACGGCGCGGGCATTCCCGTCGAGTTGATCGCCAGGAGCATCGACTACTGTGGCAAGCCTCACAACGTGATTGCGGTCCGCGACATTCGCGAGCGCAAGAAGGCGGAACAGGAAATCCTGCGCCTTGCGCATTTCGATCCCTTGACCGGCCTTGCCAATCGCCGGAGCTTTTCCGGCCGGCTCGAGATGGAGATCGCCGCGATGGGCCGGGCCAGGAAAACCGGCCACCTGGCGCTTCTGTTGCTCGATCTCGACCGGTTCAAGGAGGTCAACGACCTGTACGGGCACGGCGCCGGCGACGCCATGCTGCAGAAGGTTGCGCAGTGTGTCACCGGCGTCCTTCGCCAAGGACAAATGGTTGCGCGGCTGGGCGGCGACGAATTCGCCATCATCGCCCCAAACCTGACCGACCCGTTGGAGGCCGGCCGCATCGCCAACGCCGTGCTGAACGCGATGCGCGAGGAAAACAGGCTCTCGGTCGGCGGTGGCCTCGTGTCGGCCAGCGTCGGCATTGCGCTATTTCCGTCGGATGCCGAAAACCAGGCCAGCCTGATAACCCATGCCGATACCGCACTCTACCGGGCCAAGACCGAAGGCAGGGACACATACCGCTATTTCGAGGCCTCGATGGGGGCCGAGGCCCGCGACAAGCGCGTGATGGAGCACGAACTCCGACAGGCTGTCGCGCGCAGGGAGTTCTACCTCGTCTACCAGCCGCAAAAGGAGATCAGCAGCGGAAAGATGGTCGGCTTCGAAGCCCTGATCCGTTGGCGGCATCCGACGCGCGGCGACGTGCCCCCGACCATATTCATCCCGATCGCCGAAGACAGTGGAGCCATTGGCCAGATTGGCGAATGGGTGCTGACGGCGGCCTGCGAGGAAGCCGCCCGCTGGGAAAATCCGCTGACGGTGGCCGTAAACGTTTCGGCGGTGCAGCTTCACAATCCGAATTTCAGCCGCAAGGTCCACGAAACACTGCTGAATTCCGGTCTTGCGCCCGGCAGGCTGGAACTTGAGATCACCGAGACGGCGCTTGTGAAAGACATGCCGCGCGCGCTGGCGACCTTGCGGCAGGTCAAGGCGCTGGGCGTGCGGGTGGCCATGGACGATTTCGGAACCGGCTATTCCTCGCTTTCCAACCTTCGCGCCTTTCCCTTCGACAAGATCAAGATCGATGGCTCCTTCATCAAATCCGTCGACAAGAACGGCCAGGTCGCGGCGATCGTGCGCGCCGTTCTGGGGCTCGGGCGCGGCCTCGGCCTGCCGGTTCTGGCGGAGGGTGTCGAGACGCTCGGCGAACTGAAATTCCTGGATGCCGAAGCCTGCGAGATCGGCCAGGGTTACTATATCGGCAGGCCTGGCCTCATCGAGGAGTTCGACGAACTGACCGGTGTCGACGCACCCCGCGTCAGCAACGACACGGCTGGCCAGCGCAACAGAAGCGTCCTGGCCTTCGCACCCGCGCCTGCCCTGAGTGTGGACAGAGCCTAGCTTTCGGGCTGGAGCGCGGCCTCGACCAGCCGCTTTGCGTCCGGCCCCGACCATTCGGCAGGGCCGTTCATATGGGCGATCAGGCAACCTTCGCCATCGATCAGCATGGTGGCGGGAAGGCCGAGCGCCAGCCCGCGCGTCTTGAGGTCGTTGAACACGGCCATCGTCGAATCCCGGTAGTAGCCGAGCGTCTTGACGCCTGTCTCGCTGAGGAACTTCTTCGGCTTCACATCGTCGCCGGCATCGACATTGACGGCGACCACCTCAAAGGCGTCGCTGCCCTTTTCCTTCTGCAGCGCATCGAGAGCCGGCATTTCGGCACGGCACGGCGCGCACCATGTCGCCCACAGATTGAGCAGCACCGTCTTGCCGGCATGGTCGGCGAGCGTCATCGGCTTGCCGTCTGGCCCATTGAACGCAAGGCTCTTCAACGATTGCGGCGGATCGGCTGGCAACAATGCCGCGACCTCGCCGGTGGCCGCTGCCGCCACCTTCTTGGCGCGCTCGCCCTTGGCGGCGCAGGCGACATCGTCCTTGCTGTCGCCGACAGCCACTTGGTGCTCGGCGTTGTTGCCAGACCGGCTCTCGCTGACATATACCGCGACCGCGCCGGCCAGCGCGCCCGCCACCAAAGCGGCGAGGATCAGGCGCGGGGCCGGGAAGAATCTACTACCGTCTGCCATTTTCTCAAAACTGCTCCGAAGCACGGGTTATAGCCATGAGCGACAAGAAGACCAGCAACCAGATGTGGGGCGGACGTTTTGCCTCGGGTCCGGCCGCGATCATGGAAGCGATCAACGCGTCGATCTCGTTCGACCGCAAGCTCTATGCGCAAGACATCCGAGGTTCGATCGCCCATAGCGAGATGCTGGCGCAAACGGGCATTATTTCGGCGGCCGATCAAGAAAAAATCGCTCACGGGCTGAACACGATTCAGAAAGAGATCGAGACCGGCACATTCGAGTTCTCGACCCGGCTGGAAGACATCCACATGAATGTCGAGGCTCGCCTCGCCGACCTGATCGGACCGGCGGCCGGCCGCCTGCACACCGCCCGCTCGCGCAATGACCAGGTCGCGGTCGACCTGAGATTGTGGGTCAAGGACGAGTGCCTCCGCGTAGCCGGGGCGTTGAAAGGGCTGATCGAGGCGCTTCTGGCACGCGCCGAGGAGCATGCGGCGACGGTGATGCCGGGCTTCACCCATATGCAGGCGGCGCAGCCGGTGACCTTCGGCCATCACTGCATGGCCTATGTCGAAATGTTTGCGCGTGACCTTTCGCGGGTTCGCGACGCGATCGAACGGATGGATGAAAGCCCGCTCGGCGCCGCGGCCCTTGCCGGCACCAGCTTCCCGATCGACCGCCACAAAACCGCCAAGGCACTCGGCTTCCGCGAGCCGATGCGCAATTCGCTGGACAGCGTTTCGGATCGCGATTTCGCGCTGGAGTTCCTCGCCTTGGCGGCGATCTGCGCCACGCATTTGTCGCGGCTCGCCGAGGAGATCATCATCTGGTCGACGCCGCAATTCGGCTTCGTCAGGCTGTCGGACAGCTTTTCCACCGGCTCGTCGATCATGCCGCAGAAGAAGAACCCCGACGCCGCTGAATTGGTGCGCGGCAAGACCGGCCGCGTTACCGGCCATCTGGTCGGCCTGCTGACGGTGATGAAGGGCATGCCGCTGACCTATGGCAAGGACATGCAGGAAGACAAGGAATCGGTGTTCGATGCCGCCGAGACGCTCGACCTGATGCTGGCGGCGATGACCGGCATGGTCTCGGACATGACAATCAACGCAGCGGCGATGAAAAAGGCCGCCGGCTCGGGCTACGCGACCGCCACCGATCTTGCCGACTGGCTGGTGCGCACGCTCGGCTTGCCGTTCCGCGAGGCGCATCATGTCACCGGCCGGGCGGTGGCGCTGGCCGAAGACAAGAAAGTGGGGCTGGAGAAGCTTTCGCTGGAAGACCTGCAGTCGATCAATCCAGGTATCACGGCGGATATTTTTTCGGTGCTGGCGGTGCAGAACTCGGTGAAGAGCCGCACCAGTTTCGGCGGAACCGCGCCGTCGGAAGTCAGAAGGCAGATCCGCGGCTGGAAAAAGCGCATCGCCAAGGCGTGATCCCAGCTATTGCGACCAGCAATATCCAGGGTGCAATGCTCTGAGAACTCGGCTAAAAGCGGCGGCTGGAAAAAGTTTCGGACGGATGGATCGATGACCGGAAGCAGGATTTTGGTGACGCTGACGCTGCTGGTGGCGATTGCGGCCGTCTCGGCCTGCGGCCGGAGGGGCGCCCTCGACTCGCCCTATGAGGCAGCCGTCCAGGCGCGCAAGGATGCCTCTAAGGCGCACCAGCCCGTGCCGCCGGAGCCGGAAAAACCGGTCAAGGACAAGAAGTTCTTCCTCGACCCGCTGATCTAGTGCCGATGACACCGGGTTGGTCTTTTGAACCCGGTCTCATCGTGCTCCAACTTCCGGAACCACTCTCGTGAACCATTTCGACTACCGCGACGGCGTGCTGCATGCCGAAGACGTGGCGATCCCTGATATCGCTGCACAGGTCGGCACGCCATTCTATTGCTATTCGACGGCCACCTTGACCAGGCACTACCGGGTGTTTGCCCAGGCCTTTGCCGGACTCGACGCGCTGGTCTGCTATGCCATGAAGGCTAATTCCAACCAGGCGGTGCTGCGGACGTTGGCCAGGCTCGAGGCCGGTGCCGACGTGGTGTCGGAAGGCGAATTGCGGCGAGCGCTGGCGGCCGGCATCCCGGCAAGCAAGATCCTGTTTTCGGGCGTCGGCAAGACCGCACGCGAAATGGACTTTGCCCTCGCCGCCGGCATCCTTTGTTTCAATGTTGAATCCGAGCCGGAACTGGAACTGTTGTCGGCCCGTGCCGCCGCCCTTGGCAAGGTGGCGCCGATCTCGCTGCGCATCAATCCCGACGTCGACGCCAAGACCCACAAGAAGATTTCCACCGGCAAGGCCGAGAACAAGTTCGGCATTCCGTGGCAACGGGCGCGTCAGGTCTATGCCCGTGCCGCACAGCTGCCAGGCCTCAAGGTCACCGGCATCGACACCCATATCGGCAGCCAGATCACCGAGCTGCAGCCCTTCGACGACGCCTTCGCCCTGCTTGTCGATCTGGTCGGCGCGCTGCGCGCCGACGGCCATGCCATCGAGCATATCGATCTCGGCGGCGGCCTCGGCATCCCCTACCGTGTCGACAACAACCCGCCACCCTTGCCGGACGCCTATGCCCAGATCGTCAGGAAGCATGTCACCAAGCTCGGGCTCAAGGTGATGTTCGAACCCGGCCGGCTGATCGTCGGCAATGCCGGCATCCTCGTCTCGGAAGTGATCTTCGTGAAGGAAGGCGACGCCAAGAATTTCCTCGTCGTCGACGCCGCCATGAACGACCTGATCCGGCCGACGCTCTACGACGCCTTCCATGACATAAAGCCGGTGGTGCAGCCGCCGGCCGACACGCCGCGCATGATGGTCGATGTCGTCGGCCCGGTCTGCGAGACCGGCGACTATCTCGGCCTCGACCGTGACCTGCCCAGGCTGAAGGCTAGCGACCTGATTGCCGTTTCCACCGCCGGCGCCTATGGCGCGGTGCAGGCCGGCACCTACAACACCCGCCTGCTGGTGCCCGAGGTTCTGGTCGACGGCGATCGGTTCCACATCGTGCGCCCGCGCCTGACCTATGACGACCTGATCGGGCTGGATTCGGTACCCGACTGGCTAAGGTAGACGCTGCTCCGTCCGAAACGCTGCGCCGGCGGCGCTACAACCGGTTCTGGATGAGTGCCCTTGTGTCGGCGATCCTGTCCTCGTCGCGGCGGTAGAACGTCCATTGCTTGATGCGCTTGGCCCGCAGCAGGCCGGCCTGCGTGAGCACGCGCATGTGTTCGCTGAGCGTCGCCTGTGTGATGCCGAGCTTCTCGGCGATCAGCAGGGCGCAAACGCCGTCCTCGACCAGATCGCCATCGGCTTGGCGCGGGAAATGCGCGCGCGGGTCCTTCAGCCAGTCGAGAATCTGCAGCCTGCGTTCGTTGGCGATCGCCTTGAAGACATCAACCTCTTGCATTTAGCTATTTTGCCAAGTTACTAATTACTGTCAATCCCAGGGAGACGTCCATGAGCAACGGCAACACCGTCACACGCGAACGCATTGCCACGATGGAACCGCGCATTCGGCCGCATGTGCGCCACACGCCGGTGCTGCGCGTCGACATGGCCGACTTCGACCGCCCGCCGCTGACCATCGACCTGAAGCTCGAGTGCCTGCAGCATTCCGGCTCGTTCAAGGCGCGCGGCGCTTTCACCAACCTCCTGGAGAGAACGGTTCCAAAGGCCGGCGTCGTCGCCGCATCAGGTGGCAACCATGGCGCAGCGGTCGCCTACGCCGCCATGCGGCTTGGCCACAAGGCGACCATCTTCGTTCCCGAGGTGAGCCCGCCGGCAAAGCTGGAGCGGATCCGCAGCTACGGCGCTGAGCTCATCGTCGGCGGCGCCCGCTACGCCGAGGCGCTGGCTGCCAGCGAGCGCTTCGCCGAGGAAACCGGTGCCTTGCAGATCCATGCCTTCAACCAGGAGGAGACGCTGGTCGGCCAGGGCACGCTCGGGCTGGAAATAGAGAGCGATTTGCCTGAGATCGACACGCTGCTGGTCGCCGTCGGTGGCGGCGGCCTGATTGGCGGCATCGCCGCCTGGTTCGCCGGCCGCATCCGCATCATCGCCATCGAGCCGGAAGGGGCGCCAACGCTTTACCGCGCCTTCGAGGCCGGCCGCCCCGTCGACGCGCCGGCCGAGGGCATCGCCGCGGATTCGCTGGCGCCCAAGCGCGTCGGCGAAATGATGTTCCCGATCGCCGAGGCCTTTGTCGAACGCTCGATCCTGGTCAGCGACGACGACATCGTCGCTGCCCAGAAGGCGCTGTGGGACCGGGTGCGCATCATCTCGGAACCGGGCGGTGCCACCGCCTTCGCGGCCGTGCTGTCCGGGCGGTATGAGCCCGCGCCCGGCGAAAGGGTCGCCATACTGGTCTGCGGTGCCAACGCCAACCCCGCCACGTTCTGACAGCAACCAGTCCGGCAGCTTCACGTTTTCTCAAACTGCCTCGCCTTTGCCGTGTTTGCTGGTATTCTTCGAGTCGTGAGGATCGGGCTATCCTGCCCGCCCATGGAAGGGCCGATGACGCAACGACCCACCTTCAGCAGCCATCGCGGTCTGGCCCGGCGCCTTGCCTTGAGCCGGCTGGCGACGCGGGTCTCGATGATGGTCGAGCGTGGCTGGCCGTTGCTGCTTCCGCTCGTCATCGTCGCCAGCCTGTTCCTCAGCGTCTCCTGGCTCGGCATCTTCTCGCGCCTGCCGGACGTGGCGCGCATCGGCCTGCTCGCCGCATTCGGTGTGGCAGCACTTGCGGCACTCTATCCGCTGCGTTTCTTCCGCTTGCCGGGCGCCGCCGAAATCGACCGCAGGATCGAAGCGGCCAATCAATTGCTGCACAGCCCGGTGCTGGTGCAGACCGAGCGGCCGAGCGGCCGAGAAAGCAGCTTCTCGCAGGCACTGTGGCGCGAACACCAGAAGCGCATGGCCGGAAAGCTCGACAGCCTTGGCGCCGACCTGCCTCGCACGCGCGTGCCGGAGCGCGACCGCTGGGGTCTGCGCGCGGTGGCCGCACTTTTGCTGGTGACCGCCTTTGCCTTCTCCTTCGGACCGAGCGGCGGCAGGATTGTCGACGGGTTCAGTGCCCATGGCGTCCACGATGCCATACCACCGCGCATCGACGCCTGGGTGACGCCGCCGGCCTATACCGGCAAGCCGCCGATCTTCCTGACCGCCGACGTCAACCAGGCGACGCCGACCTTCATCATCCCCGAAGGCAGCGACGTCTCGCTGCGCGTCACCGGCGGTTCGGGCGAGGAAACGCTCGCCTATGCCGACAAGAACGGCAATTCCCGCGCCATCGACCCGGCCGGCCCGCAGGCTGCCGCCACGGCCAAGCCGGCGGCGAGCCCGGCAACGCCATCCAAGGTGCGCCAGTTCACCGGCAAGCTGACCGGCGACGGCACCCTGACGCTGACGTCGGGCGAGGATCAGCTCGGCCGCTGGGCCTTCGCGGTCATGCCGGACAAGCCGCCGCAGATCCGTTTCGTCGGCGAGCCGAAGCGCGCCGCCAACGGCGCCTTCGAGCTCAACTACCAGATCGACGACGACTATGGCGCCGCCAATGCCAAGGCGGTTTTCGCGCTCGCCGATCCGCAGGCGCCCAATGCACATCCGCTCTATGGTCCGCCTGAAATGCCGCTGTCGCTGCCGCGTCGCGGCGGCAAGTCGAATGCCGCCCGGACGACTAAGGACCTGACCGAGCATGTCTGGGCGGGCAGCAGCATCAAGCTGACGCTGGTCGCCACCGACGATGCCGGGCACACCGCGTCGAGCGAGACCAAGACGCTGGTTATGCCGCAGCGGCCATTCGCCAACCCGCTGGCGCGCGCGGTGCTCGAGCAGCGCCGCCTGCTGGCGCTCGACGCCAACGCCAAGCCTCACGTGCTCGACTTGATGGACGCAATCACGCTGCGGCCCGAGGACACGTTCGACAACATGTCCCACTACCTCGCCATCATGAGCGCCCGCAGCCGGCTGAAGATGGCCGTCAATGACGACCAGCTGCGCAGCGAGGTGTCCTATCTCTGGGAAATCGCGCTCGGCATCGAGGAAGGCAATCTCTCGGCCGCCGAAAAGCGGCTGCGCCAGGCGCAGCAGGCGCTGCAGGACGCCATCAAGAACGGCGCCAGCGACGCGGAAATCGAAAAGGCGATGAAGGAACTGCGCGAGGCGATGAACCAGTTCCTGCAGGAATTCGCCGAACGCGCCAAGCAGAATCCCAACGCGCCGCAGATGCAGCAGAACGGCCAGGAACTGCGCCAGAGCGATATCGACCGCATGATGGACCAGATCGAGAACTTGGCGAAGTCGGGCGATCGCGACAAGGCGCAGCAATTGCTGTCGCAACTGCAGGATATGATGAACAATCTCCAGGCCGGCCGTCAGCAGCAAGGCGGCCAGCAGGACAGCGAGATGCGCCAGCAGATGGACAAGCTCGGCGAAATCCTGCGGCGCCAGCAGGAGATGATGAACGACACATTCCGCATGGACCAGATGCAGCGCGGCGAGCGCCAGCGCGGACAGAACCGTGAAGAGCAGCTGGGCCAGGACGGTGAGCAAGGTCAATCGGGCGAAAACGGCAAGCCCGGCGAGGATGGCCAGCAGAAGCCGATGACACCGCAGGAATTCGCCGATGCGCTGAAGCAGCTGCAGCAGGGCCAGGGCCAGCTGAAAAGCGACCTCGAGCAGCTGAAGAAGGGGCTCGAAGGCATGGGCATGGAGCCCAACGAGGGATTTGGCGAGGCCGGCAAATCCATGGGCAATGCCGAACAGGCGCTCGGCGAAGGCGACGGCGATCAGGCGGTCGGCCACCAGGGCCGGGCGCTGGAAGCGCTGCGCAAGGGCGCCAAGGACATGATGAAGCAGATGCAGGCCATGCAGGGCGATCAGGGCGGCAGCGAGGAAGGTGGCCGCCAGCAGAACGCCGACCGTGACCCGCTGGGCCGTCCGCGCGCCAGCCAGGGCCCTGATTTCGGCGATTCGGTGAAAGTGCCCGACGAGATCGACGTGCAGCGCGCCCGCCAGATTCTGGAAGCGATCCGCAAGCGGCTCGGCAATGCGCTCAGCCCCGACATCGAACGCAGCTATCTGGAACGGCTGCTCGAGCTGAAATAGGGATCGCCGCCCCGCTTCCAACCTCACCCGAAGACACTCGAACGGTTGCAACACCATGCCGAAACTTGGCGCCGTCACGCCCATCCTGCGCATCTTCGACATTGCCAAGGCACGTGAGTTCTATGTCGGCTTCCTTGGTTTCGAGGTGCAATGGGAGCATCGCTTCGACGACAACGCGCCGCTCTACATGGCGGTCGGCCGAGACGGCTGCGTGCTGCATCTGAGCGAACATCACGGCGACGGCGCGCCTGGCATTGCCGTGCGCATCAAGGTCGAGGACATCGCGGCACTTCATCGCGAGCTGATCGGAAAAAATTACCGCTTCGCCAGGCCGGGTCTGGAGGAAACGCCGTGGAAATCCCGCGAAATATCGGTCGCCGATCCGTTCGGCAACCGGCTGCATTTCCACGAGGAAGCGGCCGCTTGAGTCTTTGTTTGTGCATGTCGTTATCCCAAGACCGCTGCACAGCTTGGACGACAGGCACTAGATCTGCCTGTTGACGAACGCTTCGCGGATTGCCTCCTGCATGCCGTCGATCGCCTCACCCGAGGCATTCGGGTTGCGGTGCATCACCACATTCGAGGAATCGATGTCGCCGAACCCGTCCGCCGACGTCAGTTCGCGGCAGCCGGCCGGAATGTTGCTGCGCGAGATCGGCGCGATCGCCAGCCCGGAGGTGACGGCGAGCTTTAGGCCGCCAGTCGTGTCACTGGTATAGGCGACGCGATAGGCAAGACCGCGCTGCTCCAGTGATTTGACGGCAAAATCCTTGCACCAGCCGGCCCGGTTGTAGAGCGCGATCGGCACCGGCCGCTCCTCATGCATGTGATGCAGGGTCGATGTCACCCATACGGTCGGATCGTGCATCAGCACTTCGCCGCCGGCAGGATCCTGCCATTCGAAAACCACGCACAGATCGAGTTCGCCGGCGGCGAGCGCCGCCACCTGCGCCCCCGAATGCGCATAGCGCACGGTGACCTCGACCTGGGTGTGGCGCTTCGAAAAGGCGCCGAGCGCGCGCGATAGGATCGCGTGGCCATACTCCTCCGGAATGCCGATGCGCACCGGCCCGCCAAGCGGTGCCGCCGCCATCGATGCCGCCGTCTCGTCGAGCAGCGAGACGATGCGGCGAGCATTGACGATGAGTTCGCCGCCGCGCCGCGTCAACACGACGCCGCGTGAACCGCGCTCGAACAGGATGTCGCCGATCAGGTCCTCGAGCTTCTTCATCTGCATCGACACCGCCGACTGGGTACGGCCTGCCTGCTCCGCCGCCCTGGTGAAATTGCCCGCTTCGGCAATAGCCACGAAGGTGCGCAGAAGGTCGCTGTCGAGGGTCGGTCGCATGAAATCCGCCATAAGGAATTTTGATCACTGATATCATTCCAATTCGTTTGCAACATGTCAAACGCCGAACGATAGTCGCCTCACCCATTGGATATGCGGCTGCGAAATCGGCCGCGGACCAATTCGAAGAGTCCTCACTCATGCCCGCTGCCCGAAACGGTGGCGGGTTCTTTTTCGCTTGCAGGGAGCCCCGAAGGCACATGCAGAACCGGATGGTCCTTGGCATCCTGAGCCTGTGCCTTGGCGTGCTGGTCTTCTCGCTGCAGGACCCGCTCGTCAAAGCCGTGTCGAGCGGCTATCCGGTGACCGAGGTGATGGCGATCCGCTCGATTGTCGCCTTGCCGATCCTGATTGTTCTCGTCCATGTCGATGTCGGCTTGCCAGCGATCCTGTCGAGCCGATTCGGCATGCTGACGATGCGCGCCTTCATCCAGTTCACCTCCTATACGGTGTACTATCTGGCTATCGCCGCCTTGCCGCTGGCCGACGCCGTGGCGCTCTATTTCATGGCGCCGCTGTTCATCATGGTGCTGGCCGGGCCTTATCTTGGCGAGCGCGTCCCCTGGCAGACGCTGGCGACCGTGCTGATCGGGCTGTTCGGCGTCCTCGTGATGCTGCGCCCGGGCGCCGGTCTGTTCGACTGGGCGGCGCTGCTGTCGCTGGGCTCGGCGGCGCTCTACGGCTTTTCGCAGCTGATGGCCCGCAAGATGGGCGATACCGAATCGTCCACCGTCATGGCCTTCTACCAGAACGGCGCCTATCTGGTCGGCGCCGCCGTGGTTGCCGGTACGTTTCACCTGGCCGGCATCACCCACGCCGTCCACCCAAGCCTCGAATTCCTGGTGCGGCCCTGGCGCTCGCCGACATTGCCTGATTTTCTCAAGATGGCGGCCTGCGGTTTCGTCGCCTCCGCCGGCATGGTCCTGCTGTCGCAGGCCTACCGGATGGCACCGGCCAACCGCGTTGCCACCTTCGAATACACCGGCATCCTGTGGTCGCCGCTGTGGGGTTTCCTGTTCTTCGCCGAGGTGCCACGGTCAACGACCGTGATCGGCGCGGCGCTCATCATCGGCGCCGGCCTGCTGGCGCTCAACTTCGAACGCCGCAAGAGTGCTCCGCCCGTGCTCGCTGCAGCCGATCCAGCCTGATCAGGCGAAGCAGATCAGCGCCCGTTCGACGCGGGAGCGGATTTCGGCCAGCGTAAAGGGCTTCTGTACGACATCGAGGATAACGCCGTTCAGCTCCTCGGCGCGCTCGCGCTGGTCGGCATAGCCCGTCATCAGCATGATCATCATCAAGGGGAAGAGCGCTGCCGCCGCAATCGCCATCTCGATGCCGTCCATCTCTGGCATGCGGATGTCGGAGACGACGAGATCATAACCGCCATTTGCGGCTCGGATCAGCGAAAGGCCTTGCGCGCCGTCCGCGGCGATATCGATTGTGTGTCCGGCGCGTTCAAGCGCGCGGGCGGCCAGGGTGCGGACGGACTCATCGTCCTCGACGATCAGAAGCTTTGCCATGGCGGCCATGTTTGGCTGCGAAAAGTTGACTTTTTCTGAAGGCGCAGGAGGCTAACAAGCCTTTTTGAACGTCGCTTACACGTCGCCTTTGACGACACCGACAAACGGCAATTCGCGAAAGGCATGCGCAACGTCCATGCCGTAGCCGACGACGAAATAGTCTGGACAGTCGAAGCCGACATAGTCGGCGTTGAGTGAGGTCTGGCGGCGCATGCGCTTGTCGAGCAGCACGGCGATGGCGCAGCTCTTGGCGCCACGCGACAGCATCAGGTCGCGGGTGAAGCTCAGCGTCTTGCCCGATTCGAGAATGTCGTCGATCAACAGCACGTCACGGCCGGCCACCTCATTGTCGATATCGCGCAGCACCCTCACCTCGCCGCTTGTGGTGCCGGCGCCGTAGCTGGAAATAAAGATGAATTCGACCTCCGGCGACAGCCCGACATCATGCATGGCGCGGATCAGGTCGGCGGCGAAGATGAACGAGCCCTTCAGCACCGAAATCACCAGCAAATCGTGATAATCGTGGCCGGCGATCTCCTTGGCGAGTTCAAGATTGCGCCGTGCGATCGCCGATGCCGAAAACAGGACCTCGATGTCCTTGCCGCGTACGTTTGGCATTGGTGGTCTTCCTCGGTGATCGCCTATTGGGCGAAAGTGACCAAAACGGTTCTTACGCCGTTCTTAGGCACGTCGAGCCGGCTGGCAAAGCCGAATCTTTCGCCCGACGCCAGCGAACGACCGGATGTCCCCAACGAATAGCGGGTCGTGCGCCCGTCATTGCCGGTCACCCGGATTTCGAGCGGCGGCAGCGGCGCCGGTTTCGCGCCGTCATTGGCGGCCTCGCCATCGACGAACAGCACGGGGTTCGGCCCGGAGGCGTCGACGCGTGACGTGACGCCTGAAATGCTCAGCGCCGACGCCTGCGCACTGGACAGGAACGGCGCCTGGCGCACCAGCGCATGCCCTCCGGAGACCCAGAAAGCGGCGAACGCGGCGCCAATGCCGGCGATCCAGAAGATCGGCCCGCCGCGCGAAGCCGGTGGCCGCTCCGCCGGGGCCTCGGGCTTGCGCAGCATGTCCATGCCCTCGATGGGCGGCGTGACGATCGCGCGTGGCAGCTGCGAAACGCTTTCCGCGGCGGGGACAAGGCGCGACATCACCACGTAGTCGGCATCGACGATGTCGGCCGCTGGAGCGCGCATGAACCGGTCCGTTGCGGCAATTGCCGCCGGATCGGTCATGATTTCGCCGGAAACCGGGCGCGCGGTTCTATCGTCAGCCATCATGGCCCCAGCATTGCAGCACGTGTTCGCTTTTCGTTTCTTTTGAGTAAACACAAATGGTTAACGCTTCCCCACCGGAGCCCGAGTGAAGAGCCGAAAAAGCCCAAGAATTAACCGCCGGTTAACCATGCCGGCCGATGGTCATTACCCAGAACAGGCTGGCTCGCTGCCGCCGCGAATTTCAGGTCGCCGAAATTGATTCGCTTCGAAAATGTCGGCCTCCGCTATGGCATGGGTCCGGAAATCCTCCGTGACATCTCCCTGCACATTCCGGAGCGCTCCTTCCAGTTCCTGAGCGGGCCTTCGGGTGCCGGCAAGACGACGTTGCTGCGCCTGCTGTTCATGTCGTTGAAGCCGACGCGCGGGCTGATCACCATTTTCGGCAAGGACCGCTCGCGCATCTCGCGCGCCGAACTGCCGCATCTGAGGCGTCGTATCGGTGTGGTGTTCCAGGACTTTCGCTTGCTCGACCATATGACCACCTACGAGAACGTGGCCTTGCCGCTGCGCGTGCGCGGACGCGAGGAGGCGAGCTACCGCACCGATGTCACCGAGCTGTTGAAATGGGTCGGCCTGGGCGAGCGCATGCATGTGCTGCCGCCAGTTCTGTCCGGCGGCGAGAAGCAGCGTGCGGCGATCGCCCGTGCGCTGATCGAGCAGCCGGAGATCCTGCTGGCCGACGAGCCGACCGGCAATGTCGATCCGCCGCTGGCGCGACGCCTGCTGCGGCTGTTCATCGAGCTCAACCGTCTCGGCACCGCCGTGGTGATCGCGACCCATGACCTTGGCCTGATGGAACAGGTCGACGCGCGCCGCATGATCCTGGCCGGCGGAAGGCTGGACATCTATGACTGAGCTGTCCGCCGAACATCTTGAACAGCAGGAGCAGGACGCCGAGGACGCCGAGGCGAGGCCGCGTGCCCAGCGCCGGATGGCGCCGATCGTGCCGGCGCAGAATATCGCCGGCCGGGCACTGGTGCTGGTCATTGCCATCATGACCTTCCTGTCCTGCCTGACCTTCGGCGCGGTGACGCTGGTGCGTGACACCGCCTCGGTCTGGGAGAACCAGATCTCGCGCGAGGCGACGATCCAGATCAAGCCTGTCGACGGCCTAGACATGGAGGCCGCCCTTGTGGAGGCCTCGCAAATGGCCAGCGAGTTTCCCGGCGTGAAGGCGACCCGGATCATCGATCGCGACGCGACCGCGAGGCTCCTGGAGCCGTGGCTGGGCTCCGGCCTCAACATCGACGAGCTGCCGGTGCCGCGCCTGATCATCGTCACCATCGACGAGAGCAGCCCGCCCGATTTCGCCGCCATGCGCGCCGCGATCACGCCGAAATTGCCAAGCGCATCGCTCGACGATCACCGCACCTGGGTCGACCGGCTGGTGGCCATGGCCCGCACCACGGTGACCATCGGCATCGCCGTGCTGGCGCTGATGCTGTCGGCGACCGTGCTGACCGTGGTGTTCGCGACGCGCGGCGCCATGGCGGGCAATGGCCACATCATCGAGGTTCTGCATTTTGTCGGCGCCGAGGCGAGCTTCATCGCGCGTGAATTCCGCCGGCATTTCCTGGTTACCGGCATGAAGGGTGCCGCCGCCGGCGGAGCCGCGGCTGTGCTCGTGTTCATCGTCTTTTCCTGGTGGTCGTCGCGCAACATGGCGACGCCGCAGGCCGACCAGGCGACCGCGCTGTTCGGCAATTTCGCCATCGGCTCGGCAGGCTATCTCGGCGTCTTTCTCATGGTGCTGGTGATCGGCGCACTGACGGCGGCAACCTCGCACGCCACCGTCGTCGCCTATCTCAGCGACATCGAGGTTCGCCAGCCGGATGCCGGCTAATTCACGTCACTTGGGAGCAGAAACCATTCCAGGACAATGACATCGATAGAAACAGGATGATCACGGATGGAGAATTGGCGTAACGCAAAGTGCGTCTTTCTACTACCCAAAGCCACATTTGGGGATTAACCATATGGCGATGGACGCGCGGCAAACGACCGGGACGGCTGGGCAGATGCCAGTGGTGGTTGCCCATTCGCGCGACCACGGCAAGGTCAGCCGCCTAAAAGCTGCTCTGCGCCTGTCCGCGCTTTCCCTGCTCATCCTCGCAACTCTGTTTGCCGGCGGCTTTGGCTGGTTCGCCAACAAGGTCAGCCACCTGACGACGCCCGCCAATCCGGCCAAGGCCGACGCGATCATCGTTTTGACCGGCGGCCAGTCCCGCCTTGACGCCGCCATGGATCTGCTGGCGTCGGGCAAGGGCGAGCGGCTGCTGATCAGCGGCGTGCATCCTTCCGCCAGCCGCCGCCAGCTGCAGGCGGCGATCGGTGGCGACAAGCGCTTGTTCTCCTGCTGCGTCGACATCGACCGCGCCGCGCTGGACACGATCGGCAATGCCGAGGAGAGTGCAAAATGGGTGGAGAGCCATGCCTATGGCACGGTGATCCTGGTCACCAACAACTATCATATGCCGCGCAGCCTGCTGGAAATGGGCCGGCTGCTGCATGGCGCCAAGCTCGAACCGTATCCGGTGGTCAACACCAACCTCGACAATGGCAGCTGGCTGACCAAGCCCCGCGCATTGCGCGTGCTGTTCACCGAATACAATAAGTATCTGCTGGCGCTGGCGCGCGGCATCGTGCCGATGAAGCCGACGCCGGACGGTATCGCGCTGGCCGAGACCGCGGCCGGCGGCTGAACCTCATTCCTCGGCTGTGGCACCTGCCCCGGCCGCAGCGCCTGAAATCCCCTTGAGACGCGCTATCTCCTGTTCGAGGCCCTCGATACGCTTGTCCCGTTCGCCAAGCGCCGCTGCCACGTCAGCCGCCTCGAACCGCTGCGGGATGTGTTGCGGGCAATTGGAGTCCCAGGCCGAGACCGTGAACAGGATGACCTGCTCGGGACGCGCCTTGTAGTCCTGCGGCATCAACCTCGCCATCAGCTCGGCATCGTTCTCGACGACGCGGGCCGTGCCCCAGATCTTGATGCGCTGCCGGTGGGCATAATCGATCAGGAACAGGAAGGCCTGCGGATTGTCGGCCAGGTTGCCCTGCGTGATGAACTGCCTGTTGCCGGCAAAATCCGCAAAGCCGATCGTGTGTTGATCCAGCACCTTGAGAAACCCGGCGGGTCCACCGCGATGCTGGATGTAGGGCTGGCCATCGCCATTGGCCGTCGACAGGAAGACGCTGGTCTGCATCTCGATGAAGGCGGCAAGGTCGGGCGTGATATCGGCCTGCCAGCCGCCACGCTCCTCGACGCGGGCATAGGACTGGCGTGAGCCCTTGCGGGCCTGGATCGCCTTGACGGTCCGCGTGAAGGCGACGTCGCTGGTGAAAGCATGAGCATTCATGAAAGCCTCCTTGCCCGGGCGACCCTAGAGCCCAAGCTCCGATAATGACGGGTGGTCGTCCGGGCGCCGGCCGAGCGGCCAGTGATATTTGCGATCGGCCGCGCCGATCGGCAGGTCGTTGATGCTGGCGATGCGCAGGCGCATCAGCCCGTGTTCGTCGAATTCCCAGTTCTCGTTGCCGTAGCTGCGGAACCATGAGCCGCTGTCGTCGTGCCATTCATAGGCGAAGCGCACGGCGATGCGGTTGCCGTGGAAGGCCCAGACCTCCTTGATCAGCCGGTAGTCGAGTTCGCGGCTCCATTTGCGCGTCAGGAACGCCTGGATGGCATCGCGGCCTTGCAGGAATTCGGCGCGATTGCGCCAGCGGCTATCCGTCGTGTAGGCAAGCGCCACTCGGGCCGGATCGCGTGAATTCCAGGCATCCTCGGCCATGCGCGCCTTCTGCGCGGCGGTCTCGGCTGTGAACGGCGGCAGCGGCGGCCGGCTTTCGGACATGATGACTCCTTGCTCGTTGAGGCCATGCTATAGGCAGGCCAGCAATGGGATATAAAGCCTTCCATCCTTCAAATGCAGATGACATATTCGCAATCCGTCCTTCCATTTTCTGGAAGAAGCTATGGATCGTCTCGAAGCCATGTCGCTCTTTGTCGCTGCGGTGGAGGCCGGCAGCCTTTCCGCCGCGGCCCGCCGTTTCGGCGTTCCGCTGGCGACGGTCAGCCGCAAGGTTTCCGATCTCGAACGACATCTGAACACACGCCTGTTGAACCGCTCGACGCGCCGGCTGACGCCGACCGACGCCGGCCAGGCCTATCTTGCCGCCTGCCGCCGCATCCTCGACGATGTCGGTGAGGCCGAACGCACGGCGGCCGGCGAATACAGCGCTCCGACCGGCGAACTGGCCATCACCGCGCCGGTCGTCTTTGGCCGCCTGCACGTGCTGCCGGTCGTCACCGGTTTTCTCGCGGCCTATCCCGACGTGAACATTCGCCTGACGCTAGCCGACCGTATAACCCAGCTGGTTGAGGACCATTTCGATCTCGCCATTCGCATCGGCCAGTTGCCTGATTCGAGCCTGGTCGCCATTGCTGTCGGCTCGATCCGCCGCGTCGCTTGTGCGAGCCCGGCCTATCTGGCCGAGCATGGCACGCCGATGACCCCACAGGATCTGGAAACACACAGTTGCATCACCCTCGAGGGACTTGCTTCCGCCGCCACCTGGAGCTTCGCCCAGGGCAGGACGGAAGTCCCGGTTCAGGTCCGCTCGCGGCTTCAGGTCAACACCGCCGAGGCGGCCATCGACGCCGCGATTGCCGGCATCGGGGTGACAAAAGTGCTTTCCTACCAGATCGAAGCCGCACTGCGGTCAGGCGCGCTGCGCATCCTGCTGCAGGAGTTCGAGCCTGAACCATGGCCGGTAAGCCTGGTACATGCCGGCCACGGCCTGCTGCCGGTCAAGCTGCGCGCCTTTCTCGATTTCGCTGCCCCGCGTCTGAAGGAGCGGCTGGCGCGATTGACGTAGCTGAAACGGGCCGCCCGACCATCGTTCTCCTTCGCTCGTCAGAGCGGCTCGCGGCCATTTCCTTTTTCGCCGCGCTTGGTGTAACCAACGCACACCTCTCACCGGGCCTCCCTCCATGCTGTATGTCCGATCGCTGGCGTTCAATTTCGTCTTCTACGTCAATCTGATCGTCCAGATGATCCTCTGGACCCCCTATTATTTCCTGTCGCCCCGGCACCGCGCCTGGTTCGTGCCGAAATTCTGGTCACGCACGTGCATGTGGCTCTATGACAAGATTGCCGGGACCAAGAGCGACATCACCGGCCTGGAAAACCTGCCCGAGGGTTCCTTCATCCTGGCGCCCAAGCATCAATCGTTCTGGGACGCGATCGCCTTCTTCCCGTTCCTCCAGGATCCGCTCTACATCCTCAAGCGCGAACTGACCTGGATCCCGTTCTTCGGCTGGTACATCATGAAGATGCGCATGATCCCGGTCGACCGCGGCAGCCGCTCGAAAGCGTTGAAGGCGGTGGTCGCCGCCACCAGGCAGGAAATGGCGCGCAACCCACGCCAGCTGATCATCTATCCCGAGGGGACGCGCCGCGCGCCGGGCGACGAGCCGGCCTACAAATATGGCATCGTCGAAATCTATTCGCAGCTTGGCGTTCCGGTGGTGCCGGTCGCCCATGTCGCCGGTCTCTACTGGCCGCGCCGCAAATTCCTGCGCTTCCCCGGCACGATCAAGGCGCGGTTCCTGCCGCCGATTCCGCCGGGCTTGGGCAAGGACGAATTCATGGCCCGGCTGATCGGTGAAACCGAGGCTGCCTGTGACCAGCTTCTCATCGAGGCATCCCGCACGCCCAACCCGCCGGCATTGCCGTCAACCGCGGTGAAGCGGTTGCGGGAACTCGGCGCGAAAGTCTGAAAAGCTCCGAGCCGACACTCAGCCGAACACGGCCAGCGCGGTGGTCAACACCAGCGTCGTGGCAAAGATCAGATTGATGATCCGCGAAGCGGCCGGCCTGCGGAGGAAGCGGGCGAAAGACGCCCCTGCAACGAGCCACAAAGCGTGGATGGCAACGATCATCAGCGCGAGGACGGTCAGCTTGAGCCATATGCCGATATCGCCGGCGCCTTGGCTCGACGACGCGCCGGCGAACACGGCGGCGATCGCCACATAGGCTTTTGGGTTGGCGACAGCCAGCAGAAACCCGGCCAGCCATGTTGGGCGCGAAGCCTCGGCCGCGCGCGCTACCAATGGTGGAGCCGTGGCGATCTTGAACGCGAGATAGAGGATATAGGCGCCGGACGCGAAAGCCAGCAGCGGCCCCAGCTTCGGCATCGACGTGAGCACCGCCATGACCCCGGTAGCTACCACCAGCAGCACTGCAATCGTGCCCAGGACGATCCCCCAGGCGTACCGCAATGAATCACGCAAGCCGAAGGCAGCGCCGACGGCGGTGACGCTTATCGTTGCCGGCCCTGGGCTGCCCATGACGACGGTGGCGGCAAGCACCAGCGCGACCAACTGGCGCCAAAGATCCGGTTGCGAAAGAAGCGGCTCAGTCATCTCACCCTCTGCCTTGCCCCGTGCGAAGGACGTATGGCAAGACAGGTGCGTGGTCTTGGACGTTCGTGCGTGCGGCGCCGCCGGAAGTTTCAGCCGCTTGCCTTGTCGAGCTCGGCCATGTCGTCGGCGGTCAATTTCAGCGACGCGGCCTTGATCAGGCTCTCCATCTGCTCAGGCCTGGTGGCGCTGGCGATCGGCGCGGTGACGCCTGGCCGTGCGATAACCCAGGAAAGCGCCACTTCCGCCTGCTTGGCCGAATGCCTGGCCGACACCGCATCGAGTGCCGCGAGAATGCGCGTGCCGCGCGCGTTGAGGTAGTCTTTCACCCCGCCGCCACGCGGGCTTTGGCCAAGATCGGCCTCACTGCGGTATTTGCCGCTGAGGAAGCCCTTGGCCAGGCTGAAATAGGTGATGACGCCGATGTCCTCGGCCACGCACAGATCGCGCAACGGCCCGTCGAAGGAGGAGCGATCGTAGAGATTGTATTCCGGCTGCAGCACCTCGTAGCGCGGCAGGCTGCGCAGGCTCGCCACATCGAGTGCCGCGCGTAACTGGCCGGCGTCGAGGTTCGAGCAGCCGGCATAGCGGATCTTGCCCTTGGCGAGCAGCCTCTCGTAGGCGCCAAGGGTTTCCTCATAGGGTGTGGTCGGATCCGGCCAGTGCGACAGATAGAGGTCGATGACGTCCGTCTGCAGCCGCTTCAGCGACGCGTCGACGGCCTTTTCGATATAGGCCGCGGACAAGTCCTTGTGGCCCTGCCCCATATCCGAGCCAACCTTGGTGACCACCACGACGTGATCGCGATTGCCACGGTCCTTCATCCACTTGCCGATGATGGTTTCCGATTCGCCGCCCTTGTGGCCTGGCACCCAGCGCGAATAGGCGTCCGCCGTGTCGATGGCGTTGAGACCGGCCCCGACGAAGCGGTCTAG
Source organism: Mesorhizobium sp. P2_E6 (assembly GCF_056403835.1). Taxonomy (NCBI): domain Bacteria; kingdom Pseudomonadati; phylum Pseudomonadota; class Alphaproteobacteria; order Hyphomicrobiales; family Phyllobacteriaceae; genus Mesorhizobium; species Mesorhizobium sp. P2_E6. The sequence goes on along the minus strand of NZ_JBFUEQ010000006.1, from coordinate 386,340 downwards.
CAGATCGAACGAGGTTTTCTCGTCGGCGGTCCAGCCAAAGACATTGCCGCCCAGAACCAGCGGCGCGATGGAAAGGTCGGTGCGACCAAGGCGGCGTTTCTGCAAGGCGTATCTCCGGGATGATTGGGGGCCAGTGAATGCAGCCCTGGCTGAGGTTCGGGACCTAACCTAGGTCTTCCCTTATCGAGGTCAAAGGCCTGGCGGCCTTTTCCGCAGAGCCAGCGCTTCACAAAGGTGCTACCCGGCGCGCGACATCCTCCAGCCAGTGGTCGCTTATGCCCAGCGCCTCAAGGTGTTCCAGCGTGCTGATCACATAGTCCTCATTGTTGCCGGACTGGCCGACCGCGCCGCGCACCACGGCCGCTGCATGCGCCGCGTCGAGCGCGCCGGCATATTGCTCATGCTGGCGGTCGACGATGTAGGCTACGGCTTCGACCGTCCGGCCGCCGTCAAGGCGAATCTTGAGCGTCCGTTCGAGATAGACGTTGGTGACCAGCTCGCGCTCGCGCAGATAGGCGATGACCTCGTCGCGCAATTCGCCGGGCACGCGGAACGCCAAACCGACGCAGGAGCCACCACGGTCGAGACCGAGCACCAGCCCCGGCCGCTGACGCGTGCCGCGATGCACGAAGGAATAGACGCACAGCGAGCGCCGGTAGCCGTGCAGGCGGGCGCGCTGCGTTTCGACATGCGCGAAACCCGGCCGCCAGATCAGCGACCCATAGCCAAACACCCAAAAATCGCCCATATCGCCGCGCCTGATTGTAAAAGAATGGCAGCACCACACCGGAATCGGTGTTTTTTCCGTCCGCCTCTGTCTACCTGTTGTTGTCGGAATCGCGAGTCCGCCTACAACACCCATGCGTTAACGAGAGCCAAAGCATGACGTCAAGTGACGAACGCCAACCGAAGCGCCGACGCCTCCTGTTCTGGCTTGCCGCGTTCATTGTCGTGCTGTTCGCCATTTACAGCGCTGGCTGGTTCTACCTGGCTGACCGGGTCCGAAGTGAAGCCGACAAGGCGGTTGCCTCGCTCAACAAGAGTGGCGTCGAGGCCGGCTGTGCCAATCTCCAGGTCAGCGGCTATCCGCTGAGCTTTGCCGTCTCCTGCGACAATCTCGCTTATGAGGACGATGCCAGGAACATCGCCGCCTCGGCCGGCAGCTTCAATGCCGTCGCCCAGATCATCCAGCCGCTGTCGCCGGTGGCCGATCTGCGCGGTCCGCTCAGGACCTCCGTTCCAGGCATGATGCCGCTGTGGATCGACTGGGACAATTTGCAAGCCAACGTCAAACTGTCATGGCCGCTGCCACGGCGGATTTCGCTGCAGGCCGAGGGCCTGTCCGGCCAGACCGATCCCGCTGATGACACCGATCCGGTCGAACTGTTCAGTGCCGGCAAGGCGGACAGCCAATTGCAGCCGAAAGGTGGGGATATCAACTATCTCGGTAATTTCAGCGATCTCGAGATCGATGCCGAGGCGATCGGCGGACGGGTGCTGCCGGCGCTCGATGCCAGCGGCGACGTGACGCTGAAGAATGGCGTCGAGCTGATCGGCAGGCAAGTGAAGAGCCTGCGCGGCCAGGCGATCGAGATCCACAACCTCGACCTGTCGTCAGGCACGGCGCGCGTCACCGTTTCCGGACCGCTGTCGGTCGATGCCGATGGTCTCATCGACGCCGACCTGACGATCACGCTGAAGGATCCGAAGGCCGTGGCGGCGATCCTCGGCGGTGCCATCCCCGAGCAAAAAACGCAGATCGAGCAGGGCTTTGCTGGCCTGGCGCTGCTCGGCAACCAGCCGTCGATGCCGCTCAAGGTGGTCAAGGGCAAGGCCTCGCTCGGCTTCATTCCGCTGGGCAAGATCAAGCCGGTGGAATAGCGCATCGATGGCAAAACCCGTGAGACTGCTGAGTGTCGGCGCGCTGACGCTGGATACGATCTTGCGTGTCGAGACGCTGCCCGGCCACCAAGGCAAGTTCATCGCCTCCGACGGCGTCCAGATCGCTTCGGGCATGGCGACGAGCGCGGCCTGCGCTGCACATCGCCTGGGCGCCGATGTTTCGTTGTGGGCGAGCACGGGCGACGATTCAGTCGGCGATCAGCTGATCGCCGGGATCCAAGCAGAAGGCGTCGATTGCAGCTTCGTGCGCCGCGTCAGTGGCGCCCGCTCGGCGCTGGCCTCGATCCTGGTCGACGCGCATGGCGAGCGCATCATCGTGCCGTTCTACGACAGCCAGGCCCAGGCCGATCCCGAGGCTCTGCCGCTCGCAGACCTCTCGGCATTCGATGCCGTGCTGGCCGATGTCCGCTGGCCCGGTGCCGCAGCGCTTGCCCTGGAGGCGGCGCACGCCATCGGCCGGCCGGCGATCCTTGATGCCGATACCGCGTCGAGGGACGTGCTGGAACTGCTGCTGCCCCTGGCATCCCATATCGTGGCTTCCGAGCCGGCGGCGCGCGTACTGTGCGGCGCGGAACTGGATTCGCGCCAGGCCTGTGAGGCACTCGCCCGGCGCGGCGATGCGTTTGTCGCGGTTACCGGCGGCGCGGCTGGCACCTGGTGGTTCGATCGCGCGACGGGATCATCGCGACATGTCGCGGCGCCGAAAATCAATGCGGTCGACACGCTGGCCGCCGGCGATGTCTTTCACGGCGCCTTCGCCGTCGGACTGGCGGAAGCCATGCCGGTCGAGCAGGCCTTACGCTTTGCCAGTGCGGCCGCCGCGCTCAAATGCCTGCGCTTCGGCGGCCGGCTAGGCGCGCCGGACCGGGCCGAGACGCTGGCGATGATGAAAAGCCACTGGCCAGCAGGCTGAAGAAGCGACCTACGCCTTCGCCGGGTGCTCGACCGCCTGACGGCCGAAATCGGGGACGTCGATGTCCTGGCCGGCCTCGATGATCGAGCGGCGCACCGCACGGGTGCGGGTGAACAGATCGAACAGCTTTTCGCCGTCGCCCCAGCGGATCGCCCGCTGCAGCGACGCCAGATCTTCCGAGAACCGTGCCAGCATTTCGAGGATGGCGTCCTTGTTGTGCAGGCAGACGTCGCGCCACATGGTCGGATCCGAGGCGGCGAGACGGGTGAAATCGCGAAAACCTGAAGCCGAATATTTGATCACTTCGGATTTGGTCACCGACTGCAGATCGTCGGCGGTGCCGACGATGTTGTAGGCGATGATATGCGGCAGGTGCGAGACGATGGCCAGCGTCATGTCGTGATGCTGCGGGTCCATCGTGTCGATGTTGGCGCCGCAACGGCGCCAGAATTCCGACAGCCTCTCCAGTGCATCCGGGTCGGTGTCGGGCAGCGGGGTGAAGATGCACCAGCGATTGTCGAACAGGTCGGCGAAACCGGCATCTGGGCCGGATTTTTCCGTGCCCGCCAGTGGGTGGCCGGGAATGAAATGCACGCCATCGGGCACATAGGGCTGCATCTGCGCAATCACCGATGCCTTGGTCGAGCCGACATCGGTGAGGATCGCACCCTGCTTCAGCGCCGGCGCGATTTCCTCGGCCACAGCGCCGGACGAGCCGACCGGCACCGAGACGATGACCAGATCAGCATCGCGGACCGCTTCCTTCGCATCGCTGGAGTAGGAGGAGCCGAGCCCAAGCTCTTGCGCCCGCGCCAATGTCGCGGCACTGCGGGTCGAGATGGCGACGTGACGGGCGAGGCCCTCGCGACGGATGACGCGGGCCAGTGACGAGCCGATCAGGCCGATGCCGACCAGCGCGATCTTTTCAAACATCGGTGATGTCATGGTGTTCTAGCTTTTCAGGAATGTCGTGAGAGCGGCGACCACGCCGCGATTGGCCTCTTCGGTGCCGACGGTCATGCGCAGCGCGTTGGGAAAGCCGTAGCCGGAAACGCGCCGCAGAATATAGCCGCGCGCCGTCAGATAATCGTCCGCCGCGGCGGCCGAATGGTTCTGGTCGTCGGGAAAATGGATCAGGATGAAATTGCCGACGCTTGGCGTCACCCGCAGCCCAAGCTTGCCGAACTCCTCGCTCAACCATGTAAGCCACGTTTCGTTGTGCATCACGCTGCGTTGGACGTGGTCGCGGTCACGGATCGCGGCGATGCCGGCCTCGATCGCCGTCGCATTGACGTTGAAGGGGCCACGCACACGGTTGATGGCATCGACGATGTGCATCGGTGCGTACATCCAGCCGATCCGAGCCCCGCCGAGGCCGATCTTGGAGAAGGTGCGGGTCATCACCACGTTCTCGGCCCCGCCGACCAGTTCGATGCCGGCTTCATAGTCGTTGCGGCGAACATATTCGGCGTAAGCCGCGTCGAGCACCAGAAGCACATTTCCGGGCAAGCCGGCATGCAGGCGGCGCACTTCCTGGAACGGCACATAGGTGCCGGTCGGGTTGTTGGGATTGGCAAGGAATACGATTTTCGTGCGCGGCGTGACGGCGGCCAGCATCGCATCGATGTCGGCACGCTCATCGGTCTCCTTGACCGCGACCGGAGTTGCGCCGGCCGACTGGATGTAGATTTTGTAGACCATGAAGGCGTGTTCGGTGAAAATCGCCTCGTCGCCGGGAGCGAGATAGGTTTGCGCCAGAAGGCCGAGAATTTCGTCGGAGCCGTTGGAACAGATGATGTTCTGCGCGTTGAGACCATGCACCTCGGCGATCGCCTCACGCAGCCGCCTGGCGGTGCCATCGGGATAGACGTCGAGCTTCGCAGCAATCTCCCGCGCGGCCTCGATCGCCTTCGGCGACGGACCCAGCGGATTCTCGTTCGACGACAGCTTGTAGACCTTGGCGACGCCGGCGGGCGCGGTGCTCTTGCCCGGCACATAGGCGTCGATGTCCATGATGCCCGCGCGCGGGGTTGGACGTGCCTTGTCCGGTGTCTGGCTCATGTCGCAAAATCCGTCGAGAACGCTTCCGTCTGGAAGCCGCAGCGGAAATACAAGCCACGGCCCGCAATGTCGAGAGGTGGCAACCTCCGGACCGCGGCTGGCCGTTGACGCGGGCGCGCCACAGTCCTAGAAGAGGTACGAAATTCCGTGGTGATTTGGCCGGTCGGCTTGCAGCCACGTTAAACAACTTGCTAAAGGGCCGTTTGCATCCTGTAACCGGCTTTGCGACTGCAATGCCGGTTTTTTGTTGTCCGCGCCGGCCGGACACCGCATCGGCCTCGAATTTCGAAAGCACCGTGCGGATTCAAAGTGTGAGATGGATGCAATGGCCGCTCTGCGCGCTGGAAAAACCAACAACGAGGCTGACCAGCCGTCGAGCCCGGTGCTGCGCTTTGGGCCCGACAAGCCGCTAAAGCTCGATGCCGGCACCCTGCTGTCGCCGTTCCAGATCGCCTACCAGACCTACGGCACGCTGAACGACGCCCGTTCCAACGCCATCCTCGTCTGCCATGCGCTGACGGGCGACCAGCATGTCGGCAGCACCAATCCGGTGACCGGCAAGCCGGGCTGGTGGGAAGTGCTGATCGGCCCCGGCAAGATCATCGATACCAACCGTTTCTTCGTCATCTGCTCCAACGTCATCGGCGGTTGTCTGGGCTCCACCGGCCCGGCCTCGACCAATCCCGCCACCGGCAAGCCCTATGGGCTCGACCTGCCGATCATCACCATTCGAGACATGGTGCGCGCCCAGCAGATGCTGATCGACCATTTCGGCATCGAAAAACTGTTTTGCGTCCTCGGTGGCTCGATGGGCGGCATGCAGGTACTGGAATGGGCGTCGAGCTATCCGGAGCGCGTCTTCTCGGCGCTGCCGATCGCCACCGGCGCGCGCCATTCCTCGCAGAACATCGCCTTCCATGAGGTCGGCCGGCAGGCCGTGATGGCGGATCCGGACTGGCATGGCGGCAAATATTTCGAGCACGGCAAGCGCCCGGAAAAGGGCTTGGCGGTGGCGCGCATGGCCGCCCATATCACCTATCTGTCGGAAGCTGCCCTGCATCGGAAGTTCGGCCGCAATCTGCAGGATCGCGAGGCGCTCACCTTCGGCTTCGACGCCGACTTCCAGATCGAGAGCTATCTGCGCCACCAGGGCATGACCTTCGTCGATCGCTTCGATGCCAATTCCTATCTCTACATGACGCGGTCGATGGATTATTTCGACCTCGCCGCCGACCATGGCGGCCGGCTGGCGGATGCGTTCGCCGGCACGAAAACCCGCTTCTGCCTGGTGTCCTTCACCTCGGATTGGCTGTTCCCGACCGAAGAGAGCCGCTCGATCGTTCATGCGCTCAACGCCGCCGGCGCGTCGGTATCCTTTGTCGAGATCGAGACCGATCGCGGCCACGACGCCTTCCTGCTCGACGAGCCGGAACTGTTTGCCGCCATCAATGGCTTCATCGGCTCCGCGGCACGGGCGCGAGGACTCGCATCATGAACGTCACCCGCAACCAGCGCGTCGACCTCGAAGTCGTCGCTAACCTCATTCCGCCACAGTCGCGCGTGCTCGACGTCGGTTCAGGCGATGGCTCGCTGCTCGAATTGCTGCAGGACACCAAGCAGGTCGACGGCCGCGGCCTTGAACTCTCGCAGCGTGGCGTCAACGAATGCGTGGCGCGCGGCTTGAGCGTCATCCAGGGCGATGCCGACAAGGATCTCGAGTTCTATCCCGACAAGGGCTTTGACTTCGTCGTCCTGTCGCAGACCCTGCAGGCCACCCGCAACCCGAAGCTGGTTCTCAAGGAACTGCTCAGGATCGGCAATCGCGCCATCGTGTCCTTCCCCAATTTCGGCCATTGGCGGGTCCGCATGTCGCTGTTCCTCAATGGCCGCATGCCGGTGACCACGGACCTGCCCTATTCCTGGTACGACACGCCCAACATCCATTTCTGCACCATCCGCGACTTCGTCAATCTGTGCGACGAGCTTGGCGCTACCGTGGAAAAAGCAACCGCGCTCGACGCCAATGGCCAGAAGATCGGCCTGTCGATGCCATGGTGGTTCTGGAACTTCTTCGGCCAGCAGGCGGTGTTCTTGCTGAAACGGTAATCCCGCCGCACCATTGTCGACTTCACGCCTGGTCAAGGACATCCGTGGCCTTATGCGGATGCTCAACGCCATCAACGAAGATCACGTCGGCTTCCGAGTTGTCGGTCCGCAACGTCAGTATCGCCTGATAGGCGGCCGAGTTGTACCATCCGCGCACGTGTTGCCTGTCGGGAAATTCGATGATGATCAGGTGGCCCTGCCAATCGTTTTCGATGACCTCGACCTCGCCGCCATGGACCAGAAAACGACCGCCGAAAGGGGCCAGCGTGGCATCGATCTTCTGCAGATATTCGACGATCTGCGGACCCATCCGGGCTTGGCGCATATGGGCAACGGCGTAAGCAGTCATGACAGTACTCCCTCTGGAACCGAAGCCGAGCAGCCGGCCTCGCGACGGCAATCTGCCCAAACACCTGCCGCGATGCGATTACGTCTGACGTAGTGGAATGCATCCAGATTATAGACGCGTCATTCATCGCAAGGGCGATTCGCAAGCATAGGGCGCGGCAATGGTGTTGCAGTTGAAGCGCTAGATAGTGGAATTCGTCGTTTCACGCGCATTGAGCAGCATCCCGGTGGGGTGACAGGTACGTCTGTTTTTTGTAGCGTCGTGGCCAATACGGGGGATATGGAAGGCCGATCCATTTGACCGTCCTGAAGATCGAAAGACCTGGCAGGAAGCGTATTTTTTACGCTGGAAATGGCTGACGCAGTATGACCCGGAAGACAGAGCACGCTCCTCTCATCACGGTCATCACGCCGACTCACAACAGGCGCGAGGCGGTATTGCGCGCCGTGGAAAGTGTAATTTCCCAGAGCATGCCGAGGTTCGAGCATATTGTCGTCGACGATGGCTCGACGGACGGAACCGCGGCGGCACTGGCCAGCATTCGTGATCCGCGACTGATCTATGTCGGCGCGAAATGGCGAGGCGCCAATGCCGCCCGCAATGCAGGCATCGAGCGCGCGCAGGCACCCGTCGTGACGTTCCTCGATTCCGACGACGTCTATCTGCCGCACAGGCTCGAACGGACCCTGACCTGGTTCGATGCCAATCCGGCGCTCGAAGTGCTGATCAGCTCTTATGTCTCCCTGAAGGGCGGACGCGCCACCGATTGCATCAATCGCGATGCATTCCTAAACTCTGCCACGCTGGAACGAACGCTGGTCGCGGAGACAATCTTGATCGCGGGATCGGCGATAACAGCCCGCCGCGAGGCGTTGCTGGCCATCGGCGGCTATGACAGCGACATCGCCAGGATGCAGGATCGGGAATTGCTGCTGCGGCTTGCCCGGCGCTTTGGCGCGCAATTGTCTCAGGACATCGACTGGACGAAGCACAATTCGGAGAATTCGATTTCGCGACGTCGCGACGGCTATGTCGAAGCCTATGCGAATCTGATGCGCAAACACCCGAATATTGCCCGCTCCTACCCGCATATCCCGCCCTACATGATCACGCGGCAGATCATTTCCGATATTCTGAAGTGCCGGATTCCGGAAGCCTTCTCGGGCTACATGGCCAACCGCTCGTCGAAAGATCTCGGCTACTCGCTGCCCGAACTGATCAATGGCTATGTCTATGGCCGGCGCTGGCGTCGCGACCTTCACCACGAGTTTCGGCAGAAGTTCGACGCCCGTCCGGCCTGACTGCTGTCACTACGACGAAGCTATCGGTCGAGCTCCGGAAAATACGGGTCCGAATAAAACCGTCTGTCCCGCTCGCCTTTCAAGCAGTCGACAGGCGCAGCAGTGTCGACGGGGATGTCCCTCGTCCCATCTTGAATGCCGCTCACTTCGAGGACCAGCTTGCGCCGGATGGCCGTAGAAAATTCGGCGGCAGCGTAAATCGGCAGCACAAAGGAACCAGGCCCTCCGGTCACGCACTGCGCATAGTACTGGTCGAGATGGCTGAAGGTTGGTGACGGATTGATCAGAATCGGCAGGCCGTTGATGACGATGCCTTTGGCAGTTGCCGCATCGCGCGTCGCGGTGACCGGCGGCCCGATATTGTTGGGACCATCGCCTGATATATCGATGACGCTGCGTTCGCCCTCGAAAGAAGTGCGATCGAAAATCTCGGTGCCGAAAGCCAGTGCAGTGGAAATCGAAGTGCCGCGGAAGCTGCGGAACGGCCGGGCCGCGACCTTGTCGGCAAAGCTGTTGGCGCTCTCGGCGCTGTCGATGATTTGCCAGTCGATGATCGCATCGTCGCGCACCGTGCCGGCCCATTCGAAATAGGCGAGCGCGATGCGGCCCGTCTTGCCGGCGCGGACAGCCTGGATGAAATCGGGATGCCGCAGCGCCTCGACATAACCGGCGCGCTGCAGGGCAAACTCCTTCTCGTCCATCGACAGCGAAATGTCGACCGCCAGCACCAGCTCGACATCGACCGCCAGCGCATCCGGCGGCGGGGCGGTCGGAGTAGCCTGGGCACAGGCAAGACAGGCAAGCAGGCGTAAAGCATCAAGCATGGCCGACGCCAGAGTTGTTTCTTCGCGAAATCTTCCTTCGCGATCGCGGCAAAATAAAGCTTGGAGCCCGTAACCGGGGAAAACAGCCTATTTCTTGCGGCGGGCGGCCGCCGGCGGCGGGTCGATCGCACCGGCCCTGACGCGGACAGGTTTCAGCGCCTGCGCACCGGTATCCTTGACGATCGTCAACGCGCGGGGAAAGAACTGATTGTTGTGCAGCCCGCGTCCGATGTTGAGGATCGCCGTCTCGGGCAAGCGCTTATCCAATGTCGAAAGCACGCGCCGCAGCGAGGGCCCGTCGAACGCGTCCAGGGCTTCGTCGATGATCACCCATTTCGGCTGCCGCAAGGCGAGCCTGGCGAAGGCCAGCGAACGCTGTTCGTCATCGCCCAGCTCATGCTCCCAGCGCGCGCTGCGGTCGAGTGAGGATGACAGCCGTCCAAGCCCGACTTCGGCAAGCACCGCCGAAATGTCGGCGTCGCTCGCCGGCGCAGGTCCGTTCGGGTGATCGAGGACCTCGCGCAGCGTACCGGTCGGGAAATACGGCACGCGCGGCACGAATATGGGGTTTTCTCCCGCAGGCAGGCCGATCCGCCCACTCCCCCATGGCCACAGGCCGGCAATGGCGCGGAAGAACAACGTCTTGCCGGCGCCGGGGTCGCCGGTGATCATGACGCGCTCGCCGGGACGGATTTCGACATGCTCGTCGGCAAGCTTGGTGCAGCCGTCCCGCGAGGCCACTTCGAGCTTCTCGAAAGTCAGGCTGCCATTGGCGTTCTCGCCGAAGGCAATGCGCCTTTCCTTGTCGTGCAGCACATCGGTCTCATTGAGCGCGATGCGGAAGTCGGCGACGCGCATCAACGTGGCGCGCCAGTCGGCGATGCTGCCGATATTGTTGATGAACCAGCGCAACGAAGAGTGAACCTGGTTGAAGGCGCCGACCGCCATCATCAGCCCGCCAAAGCTGATATCGCCGGAGAAATAGACCGGCGAGGCGACCAGGATGGGTGCCACGACGGTGATCCAGCCATAGGTGTCGGTCACCCAGGACAGGTTGATCTGGGCGGTGTAGATGCGGCGCATGGCGCCCAGGACCGTACCGAGGTCGAGTCCGAGCCGTCGCCTGGCGTCGGCCTCGCCATGGTACAGCGCGATGGCATCGACATTCTCGTTGACGCGCACCATCGACGAGCGAAGCTCGGCTTCGCGTGTGTAGCGGTCGCTGTTGAGGCGGATCAGCGGTCGCCCGACCAGCCAGCTCAGCCAGGAGGCGGTGCCGGCATAGAGGATGGCGGCCCAGACCATGTAGCCCGGTATGGCCAGCGCGGTGCCGCCAACATGAAACACGAAGCCCGAGGACAGTTCCCACAACACGCCGACGAAGGATACGAGCAGGATACACGACTGCAGCAAGCCGACGCCGAGGTCGGTCGACAGGTCCGACAGATGCGCGGCGTCCTGCTGCATGCGCTGGTCGGGATTGACGCCGATGGCGCCGGCATTGGCCAGACGGAAGGCCCGCGCCGGCCGCATCCACTGGTCGATCAGATCCAGCGTCAGCGCCTCGCGCAGCTTCAGCCTGATCATCTGGTTGAGCCAGGTCTGGCCGATGTTGAGCACCAGAAGTCCGCCGGCGATTGCCGCAAAGACGAGAAGCTGGTGCAGGAAGGCCGCCATGTCGCGGCGCGCAAGCGCATCGTAGAAAGGCTGGTTCCAGCGGTTGAGCAGGACCTGGCCGATCGACGTTGCGATGATGACGGCCATGATGCCGACCGATGTCCAGAGCAACCAGCCGCGAACCGGCGATCCCGTCAGCGCTTGCCTGATCGTCGCCACCTGATCGCCCAGGCTGCTGGCTTCGACCGCCACGGCAGCCGGCTGAACGGTGGCTGCATTGTCCAGTTGATCAGCCATGGCTGAGGTCCTTGCGTTCAGTGCTGAAACCGGATGGAGAGACTTGATCGCATCCGTCGTTCAGATGGGCTGCGAGCCCCCTTGCGACAGATAGGGTGGGACAAGGCCCCTGGCGTTCTTGTCGCGATCACGAAGCCGTCACCCCCGCAGCCGATGGCTTGGCATCCCCGGCCTCCTTCTGACGGCCGAGCCGCGTGGCGCCATGCGGCGACAGCACCGGCACGAAGACGCGACGCGAGGCGCGCTGGGCGACCGGAACGCCTTGATAGAGCCGCTTCTGCGCCTCGACGACGATGACGCCGGAAAAGATCGGCCACAGCCGCCGGCCGGCGCGTTCCAGCACGTTCTGGAAGCGCATCATGAAGCGACGCCGCGATGGCGGGAAGAACAGCGCATCGGACCAGGCGGCCGGCGTGAAATTCGTCTCGCGCAGCAGTTCGGTAAGCTGGCCGCGCGAGAAAGGCCGGCCATTGCCGAACGGCGTGTGCTCGAAGCGCGCCCAGACGCCGCGCCGGTTGGGCACGACGATGACGACGCGGCCAGCCGGCGACAGCACCCGCCAGATCTCGTTCAGCGTTTCGCGCGGATTTTCGACATGTTCGAGCGAATGGACGAGCAGCATGCGGTCGATGCAGGAATCGACCAGCGGCAGCTCCTCGTCGAAGACCAATGCCGTCGCCGTCGGCCCCGTCGCCGGCCACACCACGGCGCCTTGCGTTGCCGGCATGAAGGCGAAGACCCGCTCGGCATCGGCGCCGAAGCGCTCCAGCCACGGCAAGGTGTAGCCGAGGCCGACCAGCCGTTCATTGGGCACGGCTGCCCAGATCGACGACAGCGCCATGGTGATCGAGCGCTCGGCGAACCGGCCGAGCGTTGTCGAATAGAAGGAGCGAAGATCGACGATGTCGGAATGCATGCGAGGGATGTAGCCGTGATATCGGCGGGTTTCAACAAAAGGCCTCGACGAGGTCGACATTCCCGAGTGACACTTGTCATCTCCCTGGGATGTCATTCGACATTCCGGGATGACATCGGCGCCTTGGCGCCCTATGTCTGCGGCGACAATGGAGAGATGCGATGCCGGTCGAAATCGAACAGTTCATGTGCCGCAGCGACAATTTCGGCGTGCTGGTGCATGACCCCAAAAGCGGCCAGACCGCGATCATCGATGCACCCGAGGAAGCGCCGATCCTGGCCGCGCTCAAGCGCACCGGCTGGACGCCGACGATGATCCTGACCACGCATCACCATGTCGATCATGTCGAGGCCAATCTGGCGCTGAAGGAGCGCTTCAAGCTGCGCATCATCGGCCCGGAAGCGGAAAAGGCGAAGATTCCCGGCATCGACGAAACCGTCGAAGAAGGTTCCGTCGTTCATCTCGGCGATGAACGGATCGAGGTGATCGCCACGCCTGGCCACACCGCCGGCCACGTCTCCTATCACTTGCCGGCATCGAAGGTGGCGTTCACCGCCGACACGTTGTTTGCGCTGGGTTGCGGGCGGCTGTTCGAATGCAAGCCGCCGGTGATGTACGAGTCGCTGAAAAAGCTTGCAGCGCTGCCCGCCGCGACCGTCATCTATTGCGGCCATGAATACACGCTCTCCAACGCGCGTTTCGCGCTGACCGTCGACCCGACCAATTCGGCCTTGAAGGAGCGTGCCGCCAAGATCGAGGCGTTGCGGGCCGAAAACAAGCCGACGCTGCCGACGACGATCGGCGAGGAACTGTCGACCAATCCGTTCCTGCGCTGGCACGACCCAGCGATCCGCAAGCATCTTGGGCAGGAGAAAGCTTCGGACGCCGAGGTGTTCGCAGAAATCCGCAAGCGCAAGGATAATTTCTAAACAAAGACAGGATGGTCTGGAACCCATGACCAGCGCAGCCGAAATCATCGCGATCCTCGGTCTGAAGCCGCATCCGGAGGGCGGCTGGTATGCGGAGACCTTTCGCGACGGCGCCGGCGGCGCGCGCGGCCATTCGACCGCGATCTATTTCCTTTTGGAGCAGCACCAGGTTTCGGCCTGGCACCGGGTCAAGGACGCCACCGAGGTCTGGCATTTCCACGCCGGCGCCCCGCTGGCGTTGTCGATGAGTGAGGAAGATGGCGCCGTGTTCGAGCAGGTGCTCGGCATCGACCTGGCGGCGGGCGAGCGGCCGCAGATCGTCGTGCCGGCAGGCTGGTGGCAATCGGCGCGCAGCCTGGGCGAATGGACCCTGGTCGGCTGCACCGTCGCACCGGGCTTTGAGTTCGCCACCTTCGAGCTGGCCGAGCCCGGCTGGCAGCCGAAACAACCCCAACTCAGCAAGAACCCCTAGCTCAGCAGGAATCCTAGGGTGATCGCCAGTTGGGCGGCGTAGTAGAGACCCCAGACGGCCAAACGCATCCAGACGCGGTGTGGCGATATGGCGGCCACCAGGAATTTTTCCGTGGCGAGCAGCCCGTCCGATGCCATGAACAGCAGCGCGCCGCCGACAATCGAGACGCTGCCTGTCGTCAGCGCCGAAACGCCCATGGCGAGGATGGCCGCGATATAGACGATGATCGGAACGCGCAAGCCCGGACCGACACGCCGCCAGAGCGCCGCCAGCATGACGATCGCGAACACCGCCATCGCCAGCGCGATCGCCCCGCGCCACGACTCGGCGCCAAGCAACTCCAGGCCGCCCCCACTGCGCAGGAACAGCGCGACATAGACGATGTGGGCGACGAGAAAACTGGCCAACCCGCCGAGAAAGGCCCTTTCGCCGTCGCGCGACAGGAAGGCATCGCCAGCGGCGCTGAGCGCAAGGGCGATGACCAGCAGCAGCGGGCCGCCTTGCAGCGCCGCCAGCACGGCAAGCATCGCCACGGCGAGTGTCTTTGCCGCCGAGCGGGCGAGCGTCGGCGGCATGCCTGATATGAAGGCGTAGATCACCGCCGCCACCAGCGAAAAGATCAACGTAGCATTCGCATTGGCGTCGATGCCGCCTGCAAACGGCATCGTCATGCCTTGGCTCCGCTTTCGGTCACGACCGGCTTCCGCAGAAACAGCGATTTTGCCGCCAGCGCCGCCCCGCCGGTGATGAGCACGCAGGCGGCGAGGATGCGCAGCGACGGCTCGGCGACGCCGGCCGCGATCAGCACCAGCGTCGACAACAGCGACGCCGCATAGCTTGCCGCGCCGAGCACCTGGATGTTGCCGCGCTTGACGCCGATATCCCAGGCGTAGAAGGCCGCGCCGACCGGCATCAGGCCGAGCCCGAGCACGGCCAGCCACTGGCCGGCACCGTTCGGCAGCACGGTTTGTTCCAGCGCCAGGTGGCAACCGAGCGACAGCACCGCGGTGGCGGCGCAGAACCAGGTGACGATGCTGGTCGGCACCGACGGGAAGCGCCGCGACAGAAGCGAATAGGACGACCACAGCACCGCACAGACGGCGGCCATGGCATAGCCGAAGGCGTAGCGGGCATCGAAGGCGAGGCCGCCCCCTTTGGTGACGATCAGCACGGTGCCGGCAAGGCCGAGCAGCGCGCCGACGACATGGTTCCAGGCCAGGCGCTCGCCCGGCATCAGCGCCGAGCCAAGCACGATCAGCAGCGGCCACAGATAGGCGATCAGGCTCGCCTCCACCGCCGGCGCATTGCGCAGCGCGGTGAAGTAGAAGAAGTGGTAGCCGAACAGGCCGGCAATGCCGATCAGCCAAACCTGCGGCGGTATCTTCTGGCTCTTGTCGGGGGCCGGCATGACCAGCCGCGCGACAAGCCCGACCCCGGTGCCGATCGAAAACGTGATTGCCGACAACAGGAACGGCGGCACTTGGCCGGAGGCATCCGTAAGCAGCGCCAGCAGCGCCCACATGGCGACCGCCGAAAAACCGATGAGTGTAGCGCGCCCCATTCTGTCTCCAGTGGTGCGCCCCATTCTGTCCTCAGTGGCGCGCCTGACCTATTGTACCGCTTCGAAACGCCTGGCGCTGATGGTCAAGGTGCCGATCTGCGTTCCGACCGTGGCGTGGATCGGCGCATATACGCCGGTTTGGCCGAGCGGCGCAAACGTCACCATCATGCGGCTGCGGTCCTTCAGGTAGTTGAGCGCCTTGCGGCCCTTGCGGTAGCCCGCCACCGGGTCGAAGCCCATCCGGCAGGTGATGGTATCGCCCTTGTAACCGGGCACCGAGATCGTGCCTTTCGACGCGTAGGTCAGCGTCAGGTCGGCGCGCATCTCGCCATCATAGAATTTCACCGTGCGGCCGCAGACCTGGTCTAGGCTGTCGGCGTGGATGACCGTGGCGGCCATCGGATCGAGCACCGATGCCAGGTCGCCGGTGCCAATCGGCACCCAGCTCTTGGGATCGCGCTTGTCCGGCGCCGGGATGACCTGCGTCGAGGTGACCGTGCCATTGGCAAAGCGGATATCGACCACCGATGCCTTCTTGCCGGAGGTGTAATCGGCACGAAACGCCTGCGGCACCATCTTCTTGCCCGAGATCGTGCCTTTGGACGAGACCGTGCCATGGGTATCGTCGAACAGCTTGGCGAGACCGGCAGCTCTGACGCTGCCTTCGATCGCGTAGGCGCCGTTCTCATAGTGGCTGGAAAACGTTGATTTCGCTATCGAAAGACCAAAAAATGACACGATGTACTCGCCCTTAAACGACTGCGGCGAGGCAGCTGTGGCGGCGGACGGCAAGGCGATGGCGAGCATGGCAGCAAGGGCGTGAGAGGAACGAAGCATGGCGGCATCGGGTCCTTGATTCTTGGCCGGAGGCGGGCAACTCCGGGCTGGCATGTCCCTGTCAGACCGCTTATAGGATGAATTCCGGCCTTAATATGAAATGCCGGGCGCGTCCGTGGGCATGCCGGAGCTTGACGCACCGGTGAAATGCAACTATGGAACGCCAACTTTTTCCATAAGGCCGCCTGACCAGAACCGCGCGCCACCCGGCGTGGGCATAAAGGTTTGGCAGACCCGAGAACTGAAGGTTAGAACTATGTCCCGCACCTGCGAACTCACTGCCAAGGCAGTCATGTCCGGCAACAATGTGAGCCACGCCAACAACAAGACCAAGCGTCGCTTCCTGCCGAACCTCGTCAATGTGACGCTGATCTCGGAAGCGCTGAACCAGAACGTGCGCCTGCGCATTTCCGCCAACGCCCTGCGTTCGGTCGAACATCGCGGCGGTCTGGATGCCTTCCTGGCCAAGGCCGACGTCAAGGAACTGTCGCAGCGCGCGCGTCTGTTGAAGAAGCAGATCGCCAAGAAGCTTGCCGATCAGCCTGCTGCCTAACATCGTTTAAAGGCGGGGGACGACCGCCTTGGGCATCGGATCCAAGCCTTTCAAAGTGGCTTCCGATGCTCAAACAAAGCGAGCGTGATTCGGTTTCGGAATAACGCTCCGCTGGTTCCATTACCCAGGATAAAAAAATGAGTTCCTTCTCGCGATACCTGCCCTTCGTGGCCGCCATGGCGCTTGTCGTCGTGGCATCGAACATTCTCGTGCAGTTCCCGATGCAAGGGCAGATCGGCGGCCTGTCGCTGGCCGACCTTTTGACCTGGGGCGCCTTCACCTATCCCTTCTCGTTCCTGGTCACCGATCTCGCCAACCGCCGCTACGGGCCTGCCGTGGCGCGCAGGATCGTCTTTGTCGGCTTCATGACTGCCGTCATCTGCTCGATCCTCGTCCCGCCCTTCCTGTTCCGCCACGGCCTGATCGAATTCGAGACCGCGGCCGACCGGCTGGTGCGCATCGCCGCGGCGTCAGGTGCTGCGTTCCTCTGCGCGCAATTGCTTGACGTCACCGTGTTCAACCGGCTGCGCCGGCAAAGCTGGTGGCGGGCGCCGATCGTCGGCACGCTGGTCGGCTCGGTGTTCGACACCGCCGTGTTCTTTACCGTCGCTTTCTCTGCCGCTTTCGCCTTTGCTGGTCCCAACGACAGTTTCGCGCTCGAAACCGCACCGCTGATGGGTGTGTTCCATGTCGACGCTATGCGCTGGATCTCCTGGGCGCTCGGCGACCTCAGTGTGAAGCTGATCATCGCCATTGTGGCGCTCATCCCCTACCGGCTGCTCGCCGCCCGCTGGAGCCAGCCGGCTGTCGCGGTCTAGGCCGTTTCGGATAAGATCACGCCAAACAGAAAGAAAGCCCGTGATCCCCTGGGTCCAGCTCGATTCGGCAAAGACACCAGACGGCCAACAAGAACTTCGCCTCAAGCGGCGCGGTTCCGAATTCTCGATCATGCTCGGCACCAATGAGCTGATGAACAGCCGCCTCAGCGGCTCCGAGCAAGCGCTGGCAAAACTGTCTTGCCAAAGGATTGCCGACCATCGGCGGCCGAGAATGCTGATCGGCGGGCTCGGCATGGGTTTTACCTTGCGCGCCGCCCTCGCCGAACTCGGCAATGATGCCAGCATCGTCGTTGCGGAGCTGGTGCCGACGGTCGTCGCCTGGGCACGCGGCCAAATGGCCGAGGTGTTTGGCGGCTGCCTTGACGATCCGCGCGTCACGGTCGAGGAAACCAACGTCGGCCAGTTGATACGGTCCGAGCCGGCAGCCTGGGACGCCATCCTGCTCGATGTCGACAACGGCCCGCAAGGCATCGTCCACAAGTCCAACGACGCGCTTTACAGCCTGCAGGGGCTGGGAGCCGCGCGCACCGCCCTCAAGCCGGGCGGTGTCCTGGCGGTGTGGTCGCAAGGCCCCGACGGCGGCTTCACGCGGCGCCTGAAGCAGGCTGGCTTTGCGGTCGAGGAGATCAACACGCGCGCCAACGGCAAGCGCGGCGCGCGCCATGTCATCTGGATGGCCGCCAACGGCCCACGATCCTGAGCGAGAGCCGGGCCGCGGTCCGGTCTACCTCGACTTCTGGAGTTCCGCGGCAAGGGCTTCCAACAGCCCGCGTGTCCCCTCTTCCCGCCCTTTCGCGGAATCGACACCGTCGAAAAACGCGCCCTGCTCGGTATAGGTCAGCCGCGTGCCACTGCCCGAGGGGGTCAGCTCGACGGTGGTGAGGGATGCCGACATTGGCTGGGGCCCGATCGCCATCCTGTAGGAGAACACGATGCGCTGATCGACAACGATGTCCTGGAACTGCGCGTCGAGCCTGATCTCCGGACCGCCGGCATAGCTGAATCGCGACACCTCGCCACCGCCGACGCGGAAGTCGAAGCTAAATTCGGCGATGGCAAAACCATCGCCATCGATCCGCCAGCGCCGCACAGTCGCCTTGTCGGCGAAGGCATGGAAGACTTGGGGCGGCGATTGCGGATAGGTCCTCTCGATGGTGAACGTGGAGTGGATGACGGAATGCTCGTCTTTCACGGGGGCGATTTGGTTCATGTCTGTTCGTCCTTTTCCTGATCTTGAACTTTCGGGGGCGATTGATCTGTGTCGGCCAGGATCTGGCCAAGTCGGTCGAGCTGACGTTCCGCCGGTATGCGGCGTTCAGCAATCCAGTCGGCGAGCGGGGCAAGCCCGCCCGGTTCGATCCGGCAGGTGCGTACCCGTCCGATCTTTTCGCTGCGGATCAGCCCGCAGGCTTCCAGCACCTGCAGATGTTGCAGCACGGCGGCGAACGTCATGCCGAACGGCTCCGCCAGCTGGCTGACGGTGGCTGGTCCGCGGCTCAATTTTTCCAGGATCTGGCGGCGGGTGGGCTCGACCAGAGCCCGCAAGATGCTGTCGATCTCGGAATAGTTAAGCATGGACTTGAGTATTGCGGCGGCGTCATCAATTGTCAAGTCTCGACTAAAGTATTTTGAGGCGCGACCGAGCGGCTAGAAAACCGTTCAATGTCAATGACTTGGTAGGGAAAATGCGGAGCAGGTCAGTCGCGTCATCGAAAATTAATGGCGACTGTCAGCTTGTGAGGCGTTGCTCAATCCTGATGGAGAATAAATTCCAGATAGAGATTGCGCTGCAGGATCGAGTGGTTGTCGTCGGAGACCAGCGACACCATCAGCGCGCCGTCGTCGCGGGTCCAGACGTCGAGCCCTTCCATATTGTCGATCTGGTAGCCCATGTCGGCCTCCAGCAGCACCGGCCCGTCGGCGACGGCGCCCTTCTCGACGCTTTCGCCATAAATGCGCCGCAGCCGCATCTTGACGCCGCGGGCCATCGAGAAGCTGCGCTCCAGCAACAGCAGGTCACCATCCGGCAGGAAGGCGCCGTCGGTGATGTCGAAGTCGCCGTTGCGCTTGACGGTAAACACGCCCTTGTGCGGCCCTTCGATGATGGCGGCATAGATGTTGCCGGCCTTGTCGAGGCTCTTTTCGGAGACCACCACCAGCCCGCCCTCATGCTGGCCGTTGGCATTGGCGTGGGTGACGGTCTCGAAACCGCGGTTCTGGCGCAGTTCCCGGGCCGGCACCAGAAAATCCAGCTGCTTGAACGGCGCCTTCATATCGTTGGGGTCGATCTTAAACTGGGCGACATGGTGGCTGCGCTCGAAGCCGACAGTGGCGATGCCGTCCTTGACGGCGAGGCCTTCGGCGTCGACCTCCCACTTCTCGTCGATCGCCCGCCCCGCTTCGTCGACCATCTGCTGGATATGGAAATTCTGGATGCCGGACGGCCGCTTGTCGGCGTCGCGGACCACCGTTCCGAAGAACCAGAAGCCAGTGTCGGCGACGCCGATGAAATCGCTGCCGCCTTTGAGAAAGCGGAAGGCCGACAGTGCCCCGAAATCGCGTGTCGGCGAGGTCATTTCCAGGCCGCCGACGAATTCGAATGGGCCAAACTGTTTGTCGGCGCGGCCGATTTGGAATTCGGTGATCGGGCGAGCCGAGATTTCGACCGATTCAACTGAGGTCGAGTCGGGCGAACCGGCCAGCACTGGAGCCGCGCCGGCAAATAGTGCGATGGCGGCGAAAAGCGTCTGCTGGAAGCCGCCGCGCGAAAAGATCATCCGGCGCGCCGCATGCCGCCGCGCCGCGTGTCGCGCGCGCTTTCCTCGGCGAACAGCGAGGCCAGTTGCTCGGTCATGGCGCCGGCCAGCTCCTCGGCGTCGACGATCGTCACGGCGCGCCTGTAATAGCGGGTGACGTCATGGCCGATGCCGATGGCCAGCAACTCCACAGGCGAGCGCGTCTCGATCAGTTCGATGACGGCGCGCAGATGGCGCTCGAGATAATTGCCCGGATTGACCGACAGCGTCGAATCGTCGACCGGCGCGCCGTCCGAGATCATCATCAGGATCTTGCGCTGTTCAGGCCGCGCGATCAGCCGGTTGTGCGCCCACAGCAGCGCCTCGCCGTCGATGTTTTCCTTGAGCAGGCCCTCACGCATCATCAGGCCGAGATTGCTCCGTGCCCGCCGCCACGGATGATCGGCGGATTTGTAGATGATGTGGCGCAAATCGTTGAGCCGGCCGGGGTTCGGCGGCTTGCCGTCCTTCAGCCATTTCTCGCGCGCCTGGCCGCCTTTCCAGGCTCGGGTGGTAAAGCCGAGGATCTCGACCGAGACGCCGCAGCGTTCCAGCGTGCGCGCCAGGATGTCGGCGCAGGTGGCGGCGACCGTGATCGGCCGGCCGCGCATCGAGCCGGAATTGTCGAGCACCAGCGTCACCACCGTGTCGCGGAACTTGGTGTCGCGTTCCTGCTTGAAGGACAATGGCTGCATCGGGTCGATGACGACGCGCACCAGGCGCGCCGGGTCGAGGTAGCCTTCTTCCAGGTCGAAATCCCACGACCGGTTCTGCTGCGCCATGAGCCGCCGCTGCAGCCGGTTGGCCAGCCGCCCGACGACGCCGGACAGATTGGCAAGCTGCTTGTCGAGGAAGGCGCGCAGCCGGTCGAGCTCTTCCTCTTCGCAAAGCTCCTCGGCGCCGACCGTCTCGTCGAAAGCGGTGGTGAAGACCTTGTAGTCGATTTCCTTCGGCAGATTGGTGAAGGGATTGTCGTTGCGGCGTGCCTCGCCGGGCGTCTCGGCATCCGCATCGTCATCGTCGGACAGGTCGTCGGCGGTAGCGTCGGAGGCTTCGGTCTCGGCCGATTGCTCGTCATCGGCGGACGCCTCGGCATCCTCGGACTGTGACTGCTCGGAGCCGGAATCCTCTTCGCCGCCCTCCTCGCTCTGTTCCTCGCCTTGCGGCTGGTTGTCGTCATTGTCCTCGGAGTCTTCGGTCTCTTGGTCGTCGCCGAGTTCCTCGGCCATTTCCATGGAGGCAAGCATCTCGCGCACGACGCGGGCGAATGCCTGCTGATCGTCGAGCTTGGCCGAGAGACCGTCGAGATCGGCGCTGGCCTTTTCCTCGACCCAGGGCCGCCACAGCTCGACCAGGCGCTCGCCGCTCTTCGGGATCGGACGGCCGGTCAGCTTCTCGCGCACCATCAGCGCCAGTGCTTCCTCGATCGGCGCGTCGGCCTTGTCCTTGACGTCGACGAGATTGGCCTTGGCGTATTTGTCCTCCAGCATCGAGCCGATATTGTCGGCGACGCCTTGCATGGCGCGGCTGCCGATCGCCTCGACGCGGGCCTGCTCGACCGCGTCGTAGACGGCGCGGGCCTGTTTGCCCTCTGGCGCGAGCTTGGTGTGGATGCGCACGTCATGGCAGGCGCGCTTCAGCGCCATGGAATCGCCGAGGCCTCGCGTGATGGCGATGTCGGCCTTCGACGCCTTCTTCGGCAGTTCGGGCAGCCGGGCGCGGCTGCCGGCAAGTGCCGGCCTATCCTTGGCAAAGCCGACTTCAAGCTCCTTGTCGCCGGCGATGGCGCGCATGCAGACGGTGACGGCACGCTTGAAGCTGTCGGCTTCAGACCCCGTCTTCGACTTGTTGCGCGTATTGTCGCCCGGACCCGCCATCGAGACTCTGCTTAGCCCAGCACCACATTGGCAGCTGATTCCGGCAAATCCTCGCCGAAGGCGCGCTGGTAGAACTCGGCTACCACCGAACGCTCCAGCTCGTCGCACTTGTTGAGGAAGGTCAGCCGGAACGCCATGCCGATATTGCCGAAGATCTCGGCATTCTCGGCCCAGGTGATGACCGTACGTGGGCTCATCACGGTCGACAGATCGCCATTGATGAAGGCCGAGCGCGTCATGTCGGCGACTCGCACCATCTTGTTGACGATGTCCTTGCCCTTGCCGTCGCGATAATGCTTGGCCTTGGCCAGCACGATGTTCACTTCATTGTCGTGCGGCAGATAGTTCAGCGTGGTGACGATCGACCAGCGGTCCATCTGCGCCTGGTTGATCTGCTGGGTGCCGTGATAGAGGCCGGTGGTGTCGCCCAGGCCCACTGTGTTGGCGGTCGAGAACAGCCGGAAGGCCGGATGCGGACGGATGACCCGGCTCTGGTCGAGCAGCGTCAGCCGGCCCGACGATTCCAGCACGCGCTGGATGACGAACATCACGTCCGGACGGCCGGCATCATACTCGTCGAAGCAGAGCGCGACATTGTGCTGGTAGGCCCAGGGCAGGATGCCGTCGCGGAACTCGGTGATCTGCAGCCCGTCCTTGACGACGATCGCGTCCTTGCCGACGAGATCGATACGGCTGACATGGCTGTCGAGGTTGACGCGCACGCAAGGCCAGTTGAGGCGGGCGGCGACCTGCTCGATATGGGTCGACTTGCCGGTGCCGTGATAGCCCGACACCATGACGCGGCGGTTGTAGGCAAAGCCTGCAAGGATCGCCATCGTCGTGTTCTTGTCGAACAGATAGTCCGGATCGATGTCGGGTACATGCTCGCTGGTCACCGAATAGGCCGGCACCACCATCTTGGACTCGAACCCGAATTTCTCCTTCACCGACACCGTCGTGTCGGGTAGGTTGGCGATGTCGCGATCGACCTTGTTCATATCTCTCAACGTCTCCACGGGCGAAAAGCCTGATTTCGCCGGCAATCGATTTTGTCCGGGGGCGGTCTTAGAGCCTTTTCCAACCTTATGAAAGTTGGAAAACGACACGAATCGTATGGTCGCTCAGCACAGGCCCGCCTGTTTGAGCACGCGATAGGCCTGCAGCACATCGCGGAACCGGTCTTCCGAACCTCGGTCGCCACCATTCGCATCCGGATGGTGACGCTTCACCAGTTCCTTATAGCGCGCCTTGATCTCCTTGCCAGTCGCCTTTGTATCAAGGCCAAGCGTTTCCAGCGCCTTGGCCTCAAGCGGCTTGGCCTTGCGCTCGCGCGCCTCGCGCGGATCCTTTGGCCCCTTGAACAGGTCGAACGGGTCGCGCATGCGATTATAGTAGCCGGCGCGGCCGGAGCGCATCTGGGCCACATCCGGCGACGAACGCGTCGAGGCGCCGTTGACGCCCATCTTCCAGGTCGGCCGGTGGCCGGTCATGGCTTCCTTCTGGAAGCGCGCGACCTCGGTGTCCGGCACACCGGAGAAATAGTTGAAGCCCTTGTTGTACTCGCGCACATGGTCGAAGCAGAAGCGGAAATACTCGCCCTCCTTCATGCGCCCGACCGGCGCACGATGGGTGCCCGCTTCCTTGCAGCCGTCCCACTGGCAGATCGGCGAGTGCGACTTCAGCTCCGCATCCTTCTCAGGGCGGATGCGAATCTTCTCGAAATATTTGGGATACGGCTTCATCTCACCCATTTATGGGGCGTTCGCAAATGCGAAACAAGAATTGACATTTTCGCGATGATCGCCCTAACCGCTGAATCGCGGCATAAAGCAGGCGAATGGCGGATTTTGTTGCGCGGCAGCGGCCTTTGCGAGCCCGATTTTGGTTTTGCCGGCTGCTGCGCCAGCCATATGTGGTGAAGGGAGACGGCGATGTCCATACAGGCAACCATGGAAGACAAGCTCAACAAGGCCTTTTCGCCGGACCGGCTGGTCATCATCAACGAAAGCCATCTCCATGCCGGCCATCACCATCACGGCTCCGACCATCACGGCGCCTATGACGGCACCGGCGAGACGCATTTTCGCGTCCGCGTCGTCTCTTCGGCCTTTGCTGGCATGAGCCGCATCGACCGCCACCGCGCCGTCAACGAATTGCTTGCCGACGAACTGAAGGCCGGCGTGCATGCGCTGGCGATCGAACCGGCGGCTCCCGGCGAAAAGACCCGCTGGTAGGCCGGTTCCGCCTTCGCTGTGCTCAGAGCACCGCTTCGATGAGGAACGGTCCGCGCCGCGACAAGGCGCTCTCCAGCAGCGCGTCGAACCGCTCGCAGGTATCGGCGCGGGCCGCCTCCACGCCCATGCCTTTCGCCAGGCAAACCCAGTCCAGCGACGGCTGGTCGAGGTCGAGCATGCGCCTGGCGTTCTCGCCGATCGCGCCGACGCCGACATTGCGCATCTCGCCATGCAGGATCGCATAGGTCCGGTTGGAAAAGACGATCGTCACCACGTCGAGATTTTCCCTGGCCTGCGTCCACAGCCCCTGCACCGTGTACATTCCGCTGCCGTCAGCCTCCAGATTGATCACCTTGCGGTCGGGACAGGCGATCGCCGCCCCGGTTGCAAGCGGAATGCCTCCACCGATCGATCCGCCTGTGGTCATCATGTAATCGTGCGGAGCGGCAAAGGCCGACAGCGCGAAGAAACGCCGTGCCGAGGTCACCGCCTCGTCGCAGACGATCGCATCGGCCGGCAGCTTGCGCGCCACCGACAGCGCGATCGCATCCTCCGTGAGTTGGCCGCTCGGCGTCGCCTCGTCGGGAAAGGCGGTTGCGAACACCGTCTGTTGCGACGGCTTGACGCCGAGTTCGTCGCGGAGCGCTTCCAGAGCCGCATTGAGATCCTCGCCATGCGCGGCCAGCGTCAGCACCTGGCAGCCTTCCCGCACAAGCCGCCCCGGCTTTCCCGGATAGGCGAAGAAGGCAACCGGCTCCCGCGCGCCGACCAGCACCAGAACATCGATATCCCTGAGCAGTGCCGTCGCCGCATCGATCGGATAGGGGATGCGCGTCGGCGCGACACGCCCGCGCCCGCGCTGCATCCGGGCGATCAGCACGTCGCTGAACACACGGACATCGCTGCCCGTCGAGATCTGCCCGGCGACAGCAAGCGCATCGGCTCTTGCCGCCTGTCCGCGAACGATGATGCCGGCCCGACCCGGAGCGGCACGGATGGCCGCGGCGACCGTGCGCACGGCGCCCATGTCGACGGCGGGCTGCGGCGCCAGCGTCGCCTTGCCGACTGAGGCCGCGCCAACTTCGCTCCAGGCGGCATCCGCGGGCAGGATCAGGGTGGTTACGCCGGGAGGCGTCAGCGAGGCGCGGAAGGCGGCCTCGGTCGCCGGCGCGACATCGTCTGGGCCGGCGATGCGGCGCACCCAGTTCGACATCGGCTTGGCAAGGCTCTCGATATCGCTGGTCAGCGGAGCATCGAGCGGCAGATGGTAGGCTGCATGGTCGCCGACAATGTTGATCATCGGGCTCAGCGCGCGCCGCGCATTGTGCATGTTGGCCAGGCCGTTGGCCAAACCCGGACCGGTATGCAGCAGCGTCGCGGCCGGCCGATCGGTCATCCGGGCATAGCCGTCGGCGGCACCGGTCACCACGCCCTCGAACAGGCCGAGCACGCAACGCATCTGAGGTTTCCGGTCGAGCGCTGCGACGAAATGCATTTCGGATGTGCCGGGGTTGGCGAAGCAGACCGTCACATCATTGGCCAGAAGCACATCACACAGGACATCGGCGCCGTTCATGGAATTCTCTCCCGCTTGACGATCGAAGAGAGCAGTTGCACCGGCAAACGCCCGCGCAGCAATATCCCGTCGGCACTTTTGATCTGATCCAGTCCCTCCGATGCCTGTGCCGCGTTGGGGTCAGCTGACGGTCGATTTCAGAAATTCCAGCGCGGCGGCGGTCAGCGCGTCGCCATCCTCGCCGAAATCGCGATTGATCGACATGTGCGTATAGGCACTGCCGTCGAACACAGTGACCTTGGTGCCGGTCGCCCGCAGGCGCGCGGCGAAGGCCTTCGAGGCCTCGCCACGGCCCGCGGCGCTTGAATAGGCGATGAAGGTCGGCGGATGCTTGTGGCCGTCGACATAGCTGGCGGGCGACAGCGCGGCCCATTGCGTGGGGTCGGAAAAGACGCGGGCATAGGCCCGGACCATGCCGCCATTGCTGGAAAGCGCTGCAAGATCATAGGCCCTGGTATCGTCGAGGATGAGTGCCGCGACGCCAGGCAGGCCACCGCGCATACCGGTCAGCGCAATCAGATGGCAGCCGGCCGAGTGGCCCATGCCGACAATGCGATCGGGATCGCCGCCATGCTGCGCGATATTGGCGCGCACATAGGCATAGGCCTTTTCGACGTCGCCGGCCTGGGTGGCGACGTCGGCCTCGGGCAACATGCGATAGTCGATGGAGACGAAGCAGAACCCATTGGCCAGCAGGAAGGCCGGCTTGGCGTTGACCTGGCTGCGTTTGCCGAACTGCCAGGTGCCCCCATGGACGAAAAAGACGACCGGCAGGCCGGTTGCACCGTCAGGCGCATAGATATCGAGCTTGGCCGGCCCGTAGTCGAAGGTTTTTGGCGCGGGTTGGCGCGGGCGCCGCGCGGCCGATGCTCCCAATGGCAGCATCGCCGCCACGGAGGCCAGAATGAGGCTTCGTCTATCGATCATCATGGTCTCCCGACCGTGTAGGCCAACAGTGCCCGCAGGCGCAGCGAGCGTCCAGTTAAGGATTGTTAATACCCGAGTGGTCTGGGTCGGCGCGCTATCATCGATCCGAATCTCGAACGGCACTCGAGTTTTTGGGGGCTCATCCGCTGTAGAGGGGCCGGATCCACCGGCTTTGCCGAACTCGCATCGGGTCGCAAATGTCGCAGCATCAGGCCGTATCAAATGCACTGTCTTGCAGTTCAGCTCACGAAATCAATATCTGCCCCTTGACGGTCTCATCTGGCCATCACCACCTAAGTATTTGGCAAGCATTTTTGCCACATGGGTGGTGTCCCGGGTTTCAATGCCAGATGCACGCGCTCTCCTTCGTGTGAAGGGAACCACAATGCATTCCGGCAGTTGAATACATGATGAGCCGGCAGGCGGCCAAAACGGCTCTGAGGGCAGAGTATCATGCGCGAGAATCAATCCGACGTCTTCGACCTGTTTTCGGAGATTTATGCGAACGCGGCTCAGGAAGAAATCAGCCTCCAGCAATATCTCCTTGCCTGCCGAGAGGACAGATCGATGTATGCCTCGGCACCTGAACGGATGGTCGAGGCTATCGGCGAGCCGAACCTGGTCGACACCAGCAAGGACGAACGGCTCGGTCGCATTTTCTCGAACCGCACCGTTAAGATCTATCCCTCCTTCTCCGATTTCTACGGAATGGAGGACACGATCGAACGCATTGCTGGCTATTTTCGCTACGCTTCCCAGGGGCTCGAGGAGCGCAAGCAGATCCTTTATCTCCTTGGCCCGGTTGGCGGCGGCAAATCCTCGCTTGCCGAACGGCTGAAGAAATTGATGGAGCAGCGCCCGATCTACACGCTGAAGGTCGGCAACCAGGTCAGCCCGGTTTTCGAATCGCCGCTTGGCCTCTTCCATCCCGATCGCATGGGCGACCTGCTGCAGGATAAATACGGCATAGCCCGACGCCGGCTGAACGGGCTCATCTCGCCATGGGCGGCCAAGCGCCTCGACGAACTCTCTGGCGACATTTCCAAGTTCAGCGTCGTCAAGCTGATGCCTTCGCGGTTGCGCCAGATCGGCATCGCCAAGACCGAGCCGGGCGATGAGAACAATCAGGACGTCTCGGCCCTGGTCGGCAAGGTCGACATCCGGCTATTGGAAAATTTCAGCCAGTCCGATCCGGACGCCTATTCCTATAGCGGCGGACTGAACCGGACCACCCAGGGCCTGCTTGAATTCGTGGAAATGTTCAAGGCGCCCATCAAGGTCCTGCATCCGCTGCTGACCGCCACCCAGGAGGGCAGCTACAACGGTACCGAAAATTTCGGCGCCTTTCCCTACCAGGGGATCATCGTGGCCCATTCCAACGAGTCGGAGTGGCAGCAGTTCAAGAACAACAAGAACAATGAGGCCTTTCTCGACCGCATCCTCGTGGTCAAGGTGCCTTATTGTCTGCGGATCACCGAAGAGAGGCAGATCTACGAAAAGCTGCTGCGAGAGAGCGAATTGGCCGCCAGCCCGTGCGCGCCCGAGGTGCTGGACATTCTCAGCCGGTTCACCGTCTCGACCCGCCTGGCCGAGCATGACAATTCGCCACTCTACACCAAGATGCGTGCCTATGACGGCGAGAACCTGAAGGACGTCGACCCCAAGGCGAAGTCGGTCCAGGAATATCGCGATGCCGCCGGGGTCGATGAGGGCATGAGGGGCGTCAGCACGCGCTTCGCCTTCAAGATCCTGTCGCAGACCTTCAACTAC
This sequence comes from Mesorhizobium sp. P2_E6, assembly GCF_056403835.1. NCBI lineage: Bacteria > Pseudomonadati > Pseudomonadota > Alphaproteobacteria > Hyphomicrobiales > Phyllobacteriaceae > Mesorhizobium > Mesorhizobium sp. P2_E6. Next base: position 357,684 of record NZ_JBFUEQ010000006.1, on the reverse strand, counting down.
GACACCAAGGAAGTGGCTGCCGATCCTGTGCACCTGATGTACATTCTGGAGGAGGCGATCAAGCGCGAGCAGTTTCCCAAGGAATCGGAAGCAGCCTATCTCGATTTCATCAAGTCGGAGATCGCCACGCGGTATGCCGAGTTCATCGGCCACGAGATCCAGAAAGCCTATCTCGAATCCTATAGCGAATATGGCCAGAATCTTTTCGACCGTTACATCGCTTATGCCGATGCCTGGATCGAGGATCAGGACTACAAGGACCCCGACACCGGCCAGATCTTGAAACGCGAGGTTTTGGAAAATGAATTGTCGCAGGTCGAAAAGCCGGCCGGCATCGCCAATCCCAAGGACTTCCGCAACGAGGTGGTGAAGTTCACGCTGCGCGCGCGCGCAAGGAACCACGACCGCAACCCGTCATGGACGAGTTATGAAAAGCTCCGCGAGGTCATCGAGAAGCGGATGTTCGGTCAGGTCGAGGACCTCTTGCCGGTCATCAGCTTCGGCTCCAAGCAGGACAGCGTTACGGAAAAACGGCACAACGAATTCGTTCAACGCATGGTCGAGCGCGGCTACACCCAGCGGCAGGTGCGCCGCCTGGTGGACTGGTACATGCGGGTGAACAAGGCGGGCTGAGGGAGCCCGATGGTTCCATGCCGATCTTCATCGACCGTCGCCTGAATCCAAAGGACAAGAGCCTCGGCAATCGCCAGCGCTTCCTCAAGCGTGCCCGCGAGGAACTGAAGCGGAGCATACGAGATCAGATCCGCGCTGGCAGGATCGCAGACGCGGATGCCGAGCACACCGTGCCCATGCCCGAAAGAGGCACAGCCGAGCCGAGCTTCAACAACGCACGCAACAGCGGCAGGCGCCAGCACATCCTGCCGGGCAACAAGCATTTCTCCCCTGGAGACCTGATCCCCAAGCCCGCCCAGGGTGGCGGCGCGGGAGCGTCGTCCCCCGGAAACACGGCGTCTGAAGACGACTTTCGTTTCGTGCTGTCACGCGAAGAGGTGCTCGATCTTTTTTTCGAGGATCTCGAACTTCCGGACATGGTCAAGCTCAACCTCAAGGAAATCCTTGCCTTCAAACCACGCCGGGCTGGTTTCGCCGCTACCGGTTCACCGACCAACATCAATGTTGGGCGCACAATGCGCAACAGCCATGGCCGCCGCATTGCGCTGAGGCGTCCCAAGCAGGCGGAACTGGACGCGGTCCTCCAGGAAATCGCTACGCTTGAGTTGGTGCCATCCAGCGCAGCGGCAAGCCAGCGCATTGCGGCATTGCGCGAGGATCTCGACCGGCTGGAACGCCGCCGCCGGCGAATTGCCTATGTCGATCCGGTCGACATCCGCTTCAACCGCTTCGATCCCCAGCCTGTGCCGAACGCCAACGCCGTCATGTTCTGCCTGATGGATGTGTCCGGCTCGATGGGCGAGCGCGAAAAGGATCTGGCCAAGCGCTTCTTCGTGCTGCTGCACCTGTTCTTGAAACGGCGCTACGACCGCATCGAGATCGTCTTCATCCGCCACACGCACTTGGCACAGGAGGTCGATGAGGACACATTCTTCTACAACACGCAAAGCGGCGGCACTGTCGTTTCCACCGCGCTGGAGGAAATGCATCGCATTATTGAAGAACGTTACCCGGCCCGCGAATGGAATATCTATGCCGCCCAGGCCTCGGACGGCGACAATTTCGCCGGCGATTCCGAGCGATGCAAAGCCTTGCTCAACGGCAAGCTCATGCGGCTGTGCCAGTATTTTGCCTATGTGGAGATCATCGACGAGCGTGAGGCCCATATCTTCCGCACAACCGAAAACGGGACATCGCTATGGCGTGCCTACAGCGAAATCGACCTGAGATGGCCGAACTTCCAGATGAGCCGCATCGCCACGCCCGCCGATATCTACCCGGTCTTTCGCCAGCTCTTCGGCAGACAGCTGGCTCCCCTTAAGAGAGCGTGAAGGGTACGATGGCCAGACAAGCCAGTAAATCCAGCCTGCTTTTTTCAGGGTCCGACTGGGATTTCAAGACATTGTCGCGGGCCTATGACGCGATCGAGGCAATCGCGGTCGAAGAGCTTCATCTCGATACCTACCCCGTGCAGATGGAGATCATCTCCTCCCAACAGATGCTCGACGCCTATTCGTCGGTCGGCATGCCGCTGATGTACCGTCACTGGTCTTTCGGCAAACATTTCCTCTACCAGGATCTGCTCTATCGCAAAGGCGCGCGAGGGCTTGCCTATGAACTGGTCATCAATTCCAATCCCTGCATCGTCTATCTGATGGAGGAAAACACCATGGCCCTGCAGGCCTTGGTGACGGCCCATGCTGCGCTCGGGCACAACCATTTCTTCAAGAACAATCAGTTGTTCAAGCAGTGGACGGACGCCGGGGCGATCCTCGGCTACCTGGACTTCGCCAAAGGCTACATTGCCCGTTGCGAGGAGCGGCACGGCCTCACCGCCGTCGAGGCTGTTCTTGATTCCGCCCACGCGCTGATGGCGCAGGGCGTGTTCCGCTATCACCGGCCGCCGAAGCTGTCGTCGGAGCGGCAGCGCGAAGGGCTTCGCGAGCGGCTCGAATACGAGGAGCGCTCCTACAACGATCTGTGGCGCACGCTGCCGCCTTCTCAGCAAAGGGTCAGCGATAAGGAGCAAGAGCCGGAGCGGAAGAAATCGCTCAACCTGCCCGAGGAAAACCTGCTTTATTTCCTGGAAAAGAACAGCCTGGTCCTGGAGCCTTGGCAGCGGGAGATCGTCCGGATCGTTCGTGTCATAGCACAGTATTTTTATCCGCAGGGGCAGACACAGGTGATGAACGAGGGCTGCGCCACTTTCGTGCACTATACTCTGATGAACATGCTGTTCGATCGCGGCCTGATCAGCGAAGGCGCCATGCTCGAAATCCTGCGCAATCATTCCAACGTGGTCTTCCAGCCGGCGTTCGACGATCCACGCTTTTCCGGCATCAACCCCTACGCTCTCGGCCTCGACATGATGCAGGACATCCAGCGTATGTCGACAGAGCCGACGGCCGAGGACCGGGACTGGTTTCCCGACATTGCCGGCCGCGGCAACTGGCGCGAGATCCTGCTCGACGCCTGGGCGGATCACCGCGACGAATCCTTTATCCGCCAGTACCTCAGTCCGACCTTGATCCGAAAATGGCGGTTCTTTGTGCTCGGCGACGTCGCCGACCAACCGCATTGCCAGGTCGCCTCGATTCACAACGAGCGCGGCTATGCCAAGATACGCGCCGCGCTCGCTCACAGCTACGACGTTGGCGCGAAGCGACCGGACATCCAGGTGGTGGATGTCGATCTGCTCGGCGACCGGCATTTGCGACTGCAGCACAAGGTCAATGACGGCGTCCTTCTCGAGGATGCCAGCCGCGACGCCACGCTTCGTCACATCCGCAGGCTTTGGGGTTATGAGGTCAGCTTGGCCGCCGTCGACGCTGAAACGGGGGCAACGATCCACGAACGCTCGACGAGCCAGATCACAGAATGAAGCTGCGCAGTTGCGCTGGTTCTCATGGCGTCAAAAAGTGCGCGCCGGTCTTGGGCGACATGCATCAAAACAGGGGCTTGAAGCACGTCGCCTGAATTCGTTTCAACGCGACACGCCCTGGAGCAATTCCAGGAAAGTGGGAAACGGTTTTCCGTCCGGAATTGCGTCGAAACAAAGAGTTAGAGCCGTTCGCCGTTTCCGTGAAACGGTGAACTGTTCTAAGCGTCGCCGGCTGGCCGTATTCTCAACCTTGCGATCCGGTTCTTGTCGCGCTTCATTACGACGAAGCGTTTGCCGTGGAACGTGAAAGCCTGTTTTTCCTCGGGGATAGACTGCGTCTCATGGATGACGAGACCGGCAATGGTGGTGGCCTCCTCATCCGGCAGGTTCCAGTCGAGCGCCCGGTTCAGGTCGCGGATCGGCACCGTGCCATCGACGACGACGGAACCGTCGGCCTCCTGCTTGACGCCCTGGATGTCGACGTCGTGCTCGTCGGCGATCTCGCCGACGATCTCCTCGATGATGTCCTCCAGCGTCACCAGCCCTTCGACCTCGCCATATTCGTCGACGACAACGGCGAAATGCGCCTTGCGGCGCAGGAAGGCGTTGAGCTGTTCCTGCAAGGTCGTGGTGTCCGGCACGAACCAGGGTTTCGAGGCGATCTTCATCACGTCGATCTTGGAAAAGTCGTTGCCGACGTCGTTGAGCGCCCGCAGCAGGTCCTTGGCGTGCAGCACGCCGACAATGTTGTCGAGCGAGCCCTTCCACAACGGCATGCGGGTGTGCGGGCTCTGCAGTATCTCGCGGACCACCGCCTCCGGCGCATTGTCGGCATTGACCGAGCGCATGTTGGTACGGTGGACCATGATATCCGACACTTCGAGCTCGGCGAGATCGAACAGGCCGCCGACGCGATCGCGATCCTCGCGCACCACCTGCCCGTCGCGGCGGAAATCGTCGACCGCGCCGCGCAACTCGGCCTCACTCGAGCGCTGCGGCCCGATGCGCGATAATTCGTAGCCGAAAGCGGCAAGCAGGCGCGCACGCAACGCAACGGCCAGCAGGACGAGGACGGCAAGGACAGCGACGACGATCCAGCCGGTCTCGTTGGTCATCTCGGCCGGCTCTTCTGCTGGCTCGGCCGCATCTTCTGCTGGCCCGGCCGGCTTTCCTGCTCGCCCGGATGGCTCTCCTTCAGGAACGACAGCACTTCCGAAGCCGGCACATCCTTGGCGATGAAGGCCTGGCCGATACCGCGCGTCAGGATGAAGGTCAGCGCACCGCGCGACACCTTCTTGTCCTGGGCAATGAAGGAAAGCAGCGCCTCGGCATCGGGCAAATCACCAGGAATATCGGCCATCCGCCACGGCAGCCCGACGGCGCGCAGATGCGCCTCGACGCGTGCCGCATCGTCGGGGCTGGCGAGGTTGAGCCGCGACGAGAACCGGTGCGCCAGCGCCATGCCGATGGCGACACCCTCGCCATGGACGAGCCGGGTTCCGTCATACTGGGTGGCGGCTTCCAGCGCGTGGCCGAAAGTGTGGCCGAGATTGAGCAGCGCACGGTCGCCGGTCTCGAACTCGTCGCGAGCAACCACATCGGCCTTGGCGCGGCAGGCCTCGGCAACGGCCTGCGCCCTCTCCGGCCCGCCGGCGAACACGTGGGACCAGTTCTCTTCCAGCCAGGCGAAAAACCCCGGCCGGTCGATGAGCCCATATTTGGCAAGCTCGGCATAGCCGGCGCGGAATTCGCGGATCGGCAGCGTGTCGAGCACCTCGGTATCGGCCAGCACCAGCTTCGGCTGATGGAAAACACCGACCAGGTTCTTGCCGCGCGCGCTGTTGATGCCTGTCTTGCCGCCGACCGAGGAATCGACCTGAGCCAGCAGCGAGGTCGGGATCTGCACGAAATTCATGCCGCGGCGCACGATACCGGCGGCAAAGCCGGCAAGGTCGCCGATGACGCCGCCGCCAAAGGCGATAACGATGTCGCCGCGTTCCAGTCGGGCGGCCAGCACGCCGTCGACCACCTCTTCGAGATGGGCGAAGCTCTTGGTCTTCTCGCCGGGCGGCAGCGTGATGATAGTGGGCTGGATGTCGTTCCTTTCGAGACCCTTCTTCAGTGCGTCGAGATGCGCTGCCGCGACATTGGCATCGGTGATGACCGCGGCGCGTGTACCAGGCAGGCGGCGCGAAATCTCGGCACCGGCGCGCGACAGCAGACCGGAGCCGATCAGGATGTCGTAGGCCCGGTCGCCAAGGCCGACTTCGACGGTGACCGGCTGACTTGCGCTCACGATCGCACCTCGTCTGTAGGGACAGTCTCATCAATGCCGAAATGCCGGCAAAGCGCATCCACCACCTCGGCCGCGATGACCTCCTTGCGGTCGTCGCGGGTCGGCACGGTGACGTCCGATGTCGCGTAGACGGGATACCGCTCCTGCATGAGCCGCTCCAGCACGGCGCGGGGGTCGGCGCTTTTCAGGAGCGGCCGGTTCTGCTTCTTGGAGACGCGCTCCATCAAAAGGTCGAGCTCGGCCTTCAGCCACACCGACACGCCATGGCCGGCGATGGCCTCGCGCGTGTGGGCGTTCATGAAGGCGCCGCCGCCAGTCGACAGCACCTGCGGGCCGTTCTCCAGCACGCGCAGGATGACGCGTTGCTCCAGGGCCCTGAACTCGGTCTCGCCATAGCGCTCGAACAGCTCCGGAACGGTCATGCGCGAGACGCTTTCGATCTCCTGGTCGCTGTCGATGAAGGGCAGCGCCAGCATCGCCGCCACCTTGCGGCCGATCGCCGTCTTGCCGGCGCCCATCAACCCGACAAAGACGACGGAACGGCTGCCCAGCCGGCCAAGCAGCGCGGCGTGGTTCTCCTCTGGAGGATTTGATGGCAGCGCGTTCATCTGATGCTTCGAGTGCCCCCTTTGCCGGCGTATCGACATGAAAAGCCGGTTTTCGTCAAGCGTAGCGAGCAGCCCTGAGCATGATATGGGCTGGCCGTGCATCATCAGAAGTTGCTAACAAACCTCAGCTTCTTCCTTGAATTGGGCGGATTGGCGTCCCATAAGGGCACAGGGTTTGGAAACGCAGAACAAGAAGACGGGCGAAAATTGATGCCGACACTGTTTCGCTTTGTCGTGATCCTCGCGATTCTGGCCGGCATTGCCTATGGTACGATGTTCGCGCTGGTGATGTTCGTCGAGCCCAGAAAGGCGGAAATGAGCGTGCGCATCCCTCCCGAAAAGCTCAATCCCAAGAAAAGCTGATCGCCGCCAAAGAAAAGCCCGCCCAAGAAAACCCGAATGAACAGCGCCGCCCGCATCGAAGCCTTCCTGGAAATGATGAGCGTCGAGCGCGGTGCCGCCGAAAACACGCTGTCCTCCTATCGCCGCGACCTCGAAGACGCTTCGGACGCGATCGATGGCGGGCTTGCCGGTGCCGCCGCCACCGATATCCGCGCCTATCTCGACGATATCGCCGCGCGTGGCTTCGCGCCGACGTCGCAGGCGCGCAAATTGTCGGCGATCCGTCAGTTCTTCAAGTTCCTCTACGCCGAGGGTCTGCGCGCGGATGACCCGACCGGCACGCTGGACAGCCCGAAAAAGGGCCGTCCGCTGCCGAAGACGATGAGCGAGGCCGACACCGGCCGGCTGATCGACCGCGCAGCGCTTGAGGCCGGCGATCCCAGGCTCGGCAACGATGCGGTGCCTGGCGACAGCGATTGGCTGGCGGCACTGCGCCTGCATGCGTTGGTCGAGGTGCTCTATGCCACCGGCCTGCGCGTTTCCGAACTGGTCGGCCTGCCGGTGACGGTGGCGCAGCGCGACGACCGTTTCTTCATGGTGCGCGGCAAGGGTGACAAGGAGCGCATGGTGCCGCTATCGGCCAAGGCGCGCACGGCGATGCGGAGCTGGCTTGCCGCCCGCGCCAAGGTGCCTGCCTTCGCCGACAGTCCGTTTCTGTTTCCGGCCGCCTCGGATAGCGGCTATCTCTCGCGCCAGGTCTTTGCCCGCGACCTGAAAGGGCTGGCGGCAAGGGCCGGCATCGCCTCCGCGAAGATCTCGCCGCATGTGCTGCGCCATGCTTTCGCCAGCCATCTCCTGCAGAACGGCGCCGATCTCAGGGCCGTGCAGCAGTTGCTCGGCCATGCCGACATATCGACGACACAGATTTACACCCATGTGCTGGAAGAGCGGCTGGTACGGCTGGTCAACGATCATCATCCGCTTGCCGACTAGGCCTCATATCGCTATGTGAGGACGACGTTCCACCGCCCGGAGCCTTGGATTTCAGGGTTCCGTCAGTCCTCGCCTTCCGACGTATCGGTCCGCTCACGCATGTACAATTACCTCGATTTCGAAAAGCCGGTGCAGGACCTCGAGGGCAAGATCCTCGAGCTGAAGAAGCTTGCCGAGAGTGGCGAGGCGGTCGATGTCGGCGACGAGATCAGCCGTCTCGAGAAGCGCTCCCGCGACGCGCTGCGCGACGCCTACAAGGCGCTGACGCCGTGGCAGAAGGTGCAGGTGGCGCGCCATCCCGACCGGCCGCATTGCGTCGACTACATCAAGGGCCTGTTCAACGATTTCACGCCGCTGGCCGGTGACCGCAATTTCGGCGAGGACCAGGCGATCGTCGGCGGTTTCGCCCGCTTCCGCGGCGAGCCTGTGGCCATCATCGGCCAGGAAAAGGGCTCCGACACGACCAGCCGGCTGAAGCACAATTTCGGCTCGGTGCGGCCGGAAGGCTACCGCAAGGCCGTGCGGCTGATGGAACTCGCCGACCGCTTCAATATCCCGCTGCTGACGCTGGTCGACACCGCTGGCGCCTATCCCGGCGTCGGCGCGGAGGAGCGCGGCCAGGCGGAAGCAATTGCCCGCTCTACCTCGGCTTGCCTTGGCCTGAAAGTGCCGTCGATCTCGGTGGTCATTGGCGAAGGTGGCTCGGGCGGCGCCATCGCGATCGCCACCGCCAACCGCGTCTACATGCTCGAACACGCCATCTATTCGGTGATCTCGCCGGAAGGCGCCGCCTCGATCCTGTGGCGCGACACGACACGATCGAAGGACGCGGCGACCAACATGAAGATCACCGCGCAGGATCTTCTGGAGCTCAAGATCATCGACGCCATCATCCCCGAGCCGCTCGGCGGCGCGCATCGTGGCGCCGAAACCGTGATTGCCGCGACCGGCGACCTCATCGCCAAGACGATGAAGGATTTTTCTGGCGCCAACACCGACTTCCGCGAGCAGCGCCGCGAGAAATATCTGGCAATGGGCCGCAGTCTCTAAACCAAGGCCCTGCCCCGCCCGTCGCAATGTGGCGGCACGGAGCATTTTTGCCACAAAAATGCCGCTGCATTCGGCTCAATGAGACTGCCGCACGGGGACGTGTCGACACTTGCGGTAAGGAATTTTCAAGGTTAACGGGCTTAGTGTCCGTACACGTTCAGTGCAGAAGCCTTGGCATGAATCGCCTTGGCGCCAGAGAAAAGACGATATCCGCAGCCATGTTCGCCAAGCTTGCCCGCACTGGAATCCTGATCGCTGCCCTCGGCGTTGCCGGCTGCAACGATTCGTCGATGAAGGATTTTGCCCCGGAGGCCAACAAGCCGCTGCCCGACAAGATCCTCGCCGACATGAGGGCCAAGGGCATGGTGCGCACCTCGTCGGTGATGGCCCGCATCTTCAAGGAAGAGGGCAAGCTCGAAATCTGGAAGGCCAAGACCAACGGCCGCTACGACATGGTGGCGAGCTATGACATCTGCAAATGGTCGGGCAAGCTCGGGCCGAAATACACCGAAGGCGACCGCCAGGCGCCGGAGGGCTTCTACACGGTGCGCCCGTCGCAGATGAACCCGCGCTCGAACTATCATCTGTCCTTCAACATCGGCTTTCCCAATGCCTACGACCGGGCCAATGGCCGCACCGGCGCCAATCTGATGGTGCACGGCGCCTGCTCGTCGTCGGGCTGCTATTCGATGACCGATGCGCAGATCGAGCAGATCTATGCCTTTGGCCGCGATGCCTTCCAGGGTGGCCAGACCGAATTCCAGATCCAGGCTTTTCCGTTCCGCATGACCGCGGCCAACATGGCCCGCTACCGCAACGACCCGAACTATGAGTTCTGGAAGATGCTGAAGGTTGGCTACGACAATTTCGAGGTCACCAAGGTGCCGCCGAAGGTCGACGTCTGCGAGAAGCGTTATGTCTTCAACCAGGTCGCCGCCGACGGCCAGACATTTGATCCGACCGGCACCTGCCCGGCGACCACACAACCGGATTCCTTGAAGAGCGCCTACAACGCCTATCAGAGCACCTATGACGCCGCGTTCAACGGCGCGCTCAAGGCCAGCGCGCCGCCGCCGAAGCCGACCATCGCCGGCGTCAAGGAAGCCAGCATCGTCTCCGACTGGTCCAAGCGCCGGGCGCGCGGCGAGCGTGTGCCGATCGATCCGCCGTCGCTCAACACCGATGGCTCGGTGACCGAGACGGCGCGCATGGGCCGCATCGATTCGCCGGCCGGCCGCAAGATGGCTGCACTCGACGCCGAAAAAGCCGCCAAGCAGAAGGCCGAGGAGCAGAGGCTTGCCGCCATAGAGGCAGCCAGGCAGGCCAAGGAAGCCGCCAAGGCGCAGGCTCTGGCCGAGAAGGAAGCGGCCAAAGCCCAGAAAGAGGCGGCCAAGGCCGCCAAGGAAGCGCCTGTCGCCACCGCCACCATCTCAGCCCCCATGGAGGCCGCGCCTGAGGCTGAAACACAGGCGGCGAGCGCCGACGAGAGCAGGGTCACCAGACTGAAGAACAAGCTGCTCGGCATGTTCGGCGGTTGAGGTTTTTCGCCAATGCATGCCACCCAAAGGTGCGTAGCGGTTTTGGGACAACGACATGCTTGAAAACAAGGTTTCCAAGCCTGCGACCGTCTACGATCTCAAGGGGCTGAACTGCCCTTTGCCTGTGCTGAAAGCAAAGAAGCGGCTGGCCGGAATGCAGCCAGGCAGCCGGCTCTGGCTCGAAACCACCGACCCGCTGGCCGTCATCGACATCCCGGCATTCTGTTCCGACAGCGGCCACCATCTCGTCGAAACGGCGGCGGTGTCAGGCGGTCATCGCTTTCTGGTCGAGCGCGGCGAGCAGCAATCGTAGAGTTTACCGCCCTGCGATCGCCAGCGGATTGTTTTCCAGCGCCGCGCGGTCGGGCGTGTCGATCGACGGCCGGTTGGTGAAGGCGGCGAACAGCCGACGCACATAGTCTTCCGGCATATCGAGCGTGATCAGCACCAGCCGCGTGCCGCGCTGGCCATCCGGCCAGGACGGCAATTGCACCGGCGGATGCAGGATTTTCTGCACGCCATGGATCACCAACGGCCGCGACGGGTCTTCGCTGAGCTCGATGACGCCCTTCATCCGCAGCAGACGCTCGCCATGTGCCGAGCGCAACAGGTCGAGAAACATCTCGATCGCTGAAAACGGCACCGGGCCGTCGTGGACCAGCGAATAAGTACGCACGCGCTGATCGTGGCCGTGGCCGTGGTCATGCTCGTGATCATGGCCGTCATGATGATCATGATCATGCGCCTCGCCCAGCCAGCGCCGCACATCGGCGGATTTGGTCGCCGGATTGTAGAGACCGCAATCAAACAGCGCCGCCACGCCTGTCTTCGTGTCGGCAACGTCAAGCAAATCGGCGCCCGGATTGATCTGCCGCAGGCGCACCCGCAGCGTTTCCAATTCATGCGGGTCGGTGACCAGATCGGCCTTACTGAGAACGATGCGGTCGGCAACCGCCACCTGCTTGACCGCCTCGACATGCGCGTCGAGCGTGGCATTGCCATTGACCGCGTCGACCAGCGTGATGACGCCGTCGAGCCGGAAGGCCTGGACCAGCGCGGGATGCGCCATGATGGACTGCAGCACCGGCGCCGGATCGGCTAGCCCCGTGGTCTCGATGATGACGCGGGCCAGACGGGCGATGCGGCCGGTCTGCAGCCGATCGACCAGGTCGGCCAGCGTGTCGACCAGTTCGCCGCGCACCGTGCAGCACAGGCAGCCGTCCGACAGCTGGATGATGCCGTCGGACGCCTGCTCGACCAGCAGATGGTCGATCGCAACTTCGCCGAATTCGTTGATGATGACCGCCGTGTCGGCCAGCGCCGGATCTTTCAACAGCCGGTTGAGCAGTGTCGTCTTGCCGGCGCCGAGAAAACCGGTCAGCACCGAAACAGGGATCGGGAAGCCGCTCATCCGGCTAGTTCGCGACCTTGACCGGTTGGTCGCCTTGCGCGGCGGGACCGGCAACGACCGGGCCTGTGCCGGCCGGCGCCGGCTGGTCGGGACGCCAGCTCGGGATCGGCACGTCGGCATACTCTTGGCCGCCCTGGTCGAGCATGGCCTTCGGCGCCGGACCGGTGGCACCGCCGAGGCCGACGGCAACCAGCGTCGGCACATGGTCGAGCTTTTCATGGTAGGGCGATTTCGGCACATCCTTGGCGGCAGCGGCGGCGGGCGGTGCCTCGGACTGCTCCGCCCGCGCCTTCTTCTTGCAGATCTCATCATGCATGTCGTTGGGCGAGATAGTGTCGCCATAGGGCGCCAGCGTGGCGATGGTGGTCGAGCCGGCGGCCGGCGTGTCGAAACCCTGGTCGAGCAATTTCGCTGCGGCCTCGGCACGGGTGATTGCCGACTTCTCGCCAAGCACGACCGCCACGAGCGTGCGCCCATTGCGGGTCGCCGAGCCGATCATGTTGAAGCCGGAGGGGCAGACGAAGCCCGTCTTCATGCCGTCGGCGCCGGGATACCGGCCGATCAGCAGATTGTAGTTCGGGATCGCCTTCTTGCCGACCGCAAGCCCCTCGATCGAGAACCACGGCGCATATTGCGGAAACTCACGCCGGATGGCCATCACCAGCACGGCGAGGTCGCGCGCCGTCGTATATTGGTCCGGCGAATAGAGCCCGTTCGGATTGACGAAATGCGTGCCGTTCATCCCGAGCCGGGTCGCCTCGGCGTTCATCCGTTCGGCGAAGGCTGCCTGCGAGCCGCCGATATTCTCGCCGACGGCCATGGCGATGTCATTGGCGGACTTGACCAGCATCATCTTCAGCGCGTTGTCGAGCCGCATCACCGAGCCAGGCTTGAAGCCCATCTTGCTTGGCGGCTGGGAGGCCGAGTGTTTCGTCACCTTGATCGGCGAATCGAGCTGGACCTCGCCAGCCGCGATCGCCCGGAAGGTCACATAAGCGGTCATCAACTTGCTCAGCGACGCCGGATACCAGCGCTTGAACGCATCCTGATGCTGCAGGATCTGGCCGTTGTTGAGATCGAACACAACGACCGGATTGGCCTGCGCCGACCCGGCCAGGACCGACAGCACGATTGCGCCAGCCGAGAATAGTTTGAGGAAATGCCTGTGCCGCATGATCAAATCCGAAATCGCCTCTTGCCGTAGTCGCCCCTGGCTCCGTAAGATTTCGTTACGCGATCGCCAGCACGATGCAGTCCGACCCTCAAAAACCGGACTGCATCGTTGCGGTGCTATTTACTCTATGTGACGCCAACATGGCAAAGCGCCTGACGATCACAATTGCAAGGCAGCGGACAACACCCGCCTGTCCCAACAGCGAGATGGAACCATCATGCCAATCCTGAACCGTGCCGCCGAAATGCAGGACGAAGTTGCCGGCTGGCGCCAGCATCTGCACCAGACGCCGGAACTGAACTTCGACGTCTTCAAGACCGCCGCCTTCGTCACCGAGAAGCTAAAGGCCTTCGGTTGCGACGACGTGGTGACCGGCCTCGGCAAGACCGGCGTGGTTGGCATCATCCGCGGCCGCCAGGGCGAAGGCCCCACCATCGGCCTGCGCGCGGACATGGATGCGCTGCCGCTCAACGAGATCTCCGGCAAGCCCTACGCCTCGACCATTCCCGGCAAGATGCACGCCTGCGGCCATGACGGCCATACGGCGATGCTTTTGGGTGCTGCGAAATACCTCGCCGAGACGCGCAACTTCACCGGCTCGGTGGCGGTGATCTTCCAGCCGGCCGAGGAAGGCGGCGGCGGCGGCAACGAGATGGTCAAGGACGGCATGATGGATCGTTTCGACATCTCCAAGGTGTTCGGCATGCACAACATGCCCGGCCTGCCTGTCGGGCAGTTCGCCATCCGCCCGGGCCCGATCATGGCGGCGACGGCCGAGTTCACCATCACCGTGCGCGGCAAGGGCGGCCATGCAGCAATGCCGCACGGCACCATCGACCCGATCGTCATCACCAGCCAGCTGGTCGGCGCCTTGCAGACGATCGCCTCGCGCAGCACCGATCCAGTCGAGGCCGTGGTGGTGTCGGTGACCAAGTTCCATGCCGGCGATGCCTACAACATCATTCCCGAGACGGCCGAAATCGCCGGTACCGTGCGTACCCTGCGCAAGGAAATCGCCAAAAAGTCCGAAGAGCGCATCCGCGCCATCTGCGACGGGCTGGCGACCGCGTTTGGCGCCAGGATCGAGGTCGATTATCAGGCGAATTACCCCGTGACCTTCAATCATGCGGAAGAGACGGTGTTTGCCAGCGATATCGCGGCCGGTGTCGCCGGCGATGCCCATGTGCACCGCGGCATCCAGCCGGTGATGGGCGGCGAGGATTTCTCCTACATGCTGGAAGCCCGCCCCGGCGCCTTCATCTTCATCGGCAATGGCGACACCGCCGGCCTCCACCACCCGGCCTACGACTTCAACGACGAGGTCATCCCGCACGGCATGAGCTATTGGGTGAAACTGGCGGAGACGGCACTCGCCGCCTGATGCGTGTCGCCCACGGGGCCGGCCGAATTGCGTTCGGCCGGCCTCTTGGCGAAACGATCCGAAGCGGCTATGTGTCTGGCCGCGTGGTCCCGTAGCTCAGTAGGATAGAGCGGCAGATTCCTAATCTGTAGGTCACAGGTTCGATTCCTGTCGGGATCACCAATCACTCACAGCAAATATGGCGCTGTCGCTAGCTGATTAGTTTCAGCAGATCCTTGTAGCGCGGGTGGCTGCGGATGGGATCGAAATCCGAATCGTTCTTGAACCATGATTTCATGTGGTCCCCTACCAGCCGCAAATAGGGCTCCAGCAGGTCGATGGCACAGGAGCGCCGACAGCGTGCCGGCTTCGTCAAGTCCCATCAGCCTGGAATAGCCGACCACGTCGGCGGCCAATATTGCGGTCAGGCGTCGTTCCATTGCTAACTCGCAAGCTCCAGCACCGTCTGCCAGCGCGGAAGGCTGTGCAGCGGATCAAAATCCGAGTCTTGCAGAACCCACGCTTTCATCTCGTGGTTGGCGCGCGGCATCACGCTTTCGAGCATGTCGAACGTCCGGTCGAAATCTCCGAGGAAGCAGTGGAAGCAGGCAAGGTTGTATTGGGTCAGGACATCGTCGGGGTCGATCGCGAAAGCGCGCGCGGCCCACTCCTTCGCCCGATCGAACTCGCCAAGTCCGGCGAGCGCGTTGGCGCCGAGGTAGGCAGGCCGGGGATTTTCCGGATTCCTTGCAAACTCGCGCTCGGCTCGCTCAACACCCCTGCGAGCAGTCTCCCTTTGTTCCTCATGCCGTCCCAACGTGCGATAGATCTGAATTAGCAAAAGCAGGGATTGGTAGTCGTTGGGGTCTATCTCGGCGGCGCGCTCCCAGTGGACGGCGGCCTTTTCGAGCTTTCCCCGCGCATAACAGCTGCGGGCGTAGAAATAATGGGTTTCGAACAGGTTGGGGTTGCCCGCGATCGCCTGCTCGAATTCTCGATCCGCTTCGTCGTACCGCTGGCCGATCGAGAGGGCCAGTCCGCGCGAGGCATGCGCTTCGGCCAGTCCGCTTTCGATCTCGAGCGCCTTGGCGGCGTTGGCCAGTATGCCGTCGAGCGACACCTCCTCGCTGTAGTCGAGGAACAGGAAGGAGTCGCAATCGGCGCTGCCGGCATAGGCGCGCGCATAGAGAGGGTCGAGCTCAATCGCCATCGTGAACATCCGTCTGGCGAGCCGGTAGTTCAGCTTCGTGCCGCGGTGGAAAAACTCACGGCCTCTCAGATAGTAGGTGTAAGCCTCGACACTCTCGGTCGGCGACGCCTCGATCGCCTTCTTTTCTTCCGGCAGCAGCCTGACCTTGAGCTGATCGACGATCGTTTTTGTGATCTCGTCCTGAATCGCGAAGATGTCCGTCAGGTCACGGTCGTAACGATCGGCCCACAGATGCGTGCTGTCCTTGCCGTCGATCAGCTGCGCGGTGATGCGCACGCGCTGGCCGGCCTTGCGGACGCTGCCTTCAAGTACCGTTGCGACATTGAACCGCCGGCTGACCTCCTGCACGTCGACGGACTTGCCCTTGTAGGTGAACACCGAATTGCGGGCGATCACCGACAGGCCGGAGATCTTCGACAGGTCGGTGATGATGTCCTCGGTGATGCCGTCGGAGAAGTATTCCTGCTCCGGGTCGCCGCTCATGTTGTTGAACGGCAGCACAGCGATCGACGGTTTTTCCTTCGCCGGCGCTGGCTTGGGCCACGCCGCGCCGGCGAAGAGGTCGACATTGTAGACTCGAACCGGCCGGTCGATGTTCTTCAGCGTCTGCTCGCCGGTGTCCTCGAAGGAGAGATCGAGCCGGTTGCCGACATTGTCGCGGACCGAGCCGGACACCGCGATGCCGCCGGGCTTGGCGATGCTTTCGATGCGCGCCGCTATGTTGAC
Organism: Mesorhizobium sp. P2_E6; assembly: GCF_056403835.1. Lineage (NCBI taxonomy): Bacteria > Pseudomonadati > Pseudomonadota > Alphaproteobacteria > Hyphomicrobiales > Phyllobacteriaceae > Mesorhizobium > Mesorhizobium sp. P2_E6. The sequence continues at coordinate 341,462 of NZ_JBFUEQ010000006.1, read as the reverse complement.
GCCGTCGCCATAGATGTCGTTGTCCTCGAAGATGATGTCACCGAGATGGACGCCGATGCGGAATTCGATGCGGCGCTCCTCCGGCACGTCGACATTGCGCTCGTGCATCCGGCGCTGGATGTCAGCGGCGCACGCCACTGCGTTCACCACGCTCGGGAACTCGACCAGCATGCCATCGCCCGTGAGCTTGACGATGCGGCCCTGGTGTTCGGCGATCTTGCCGTCGGCCATCTCGCGCCGATGCGTCTTGAGCGCCGACAGCGTGCCAGCTTCATCAAGCCCCATCAGCCTGGAATAGCCGACCACGTCGGCGGCCAATATTGCGGTCAGGCGTCGTTCCATACTCGGTTGCCCCGCTTCCTTCGGAAGCATACCTTAGCAGTTTCCCCACGTCGCAAGCAGCTTTTCGCCGACCAGAGGAAGAATACCGGCGTTCGCACAAGGGCAAACTGGCAAACCGCTGCTCGAATGTCCGTTCATGCCGCGATCCGCGCCTATCGCGATCGATGCCTTCGAAGCAAAGCCTTGTTGCGAGCGAATTCGCTGCTTTCCTGTTTTCAGGGAATTCAGGCGGAGACTGGTTAGCGCGAGACCGCCGCCTTCACCACTCAGTCACGGCAAAACTGAACTATGCTAGGTAGCCCGAAATTCGCTCGACTTATCCGTAAGATAGACTGGACCATCTCTGATCAGTCGGGCTTGGTCGCCCAGCCGGTCTCTGTTTCTCCCGAGTATTTGCGATCCGTCTCTGTGTCCGGATCGGGTCATTCTCACCGGTTGTGGCCTGTCTGTTCACGTCCGGTCACGAAGCAATCCCGGACATCTGGGTTCACCGCGGTGACGCACATCGCAACGCCAGCAAGCACCTTTGCGCTTGCCTTGAAGGCATTCTATTCTGGAGGTAGAAGCGGCTCGTGGGCACAGAATGTCGGTACTGCGTTTCTTAAGAATATACGCGCCGCTCAACGCGGTTCTGGCTGCGCCCGGCCTTTTGGCGGTGGCTACGCTCACGACTCCGAACATCTCCGGACGAAGCAGACTGGCTCTGGCTGCCGTGCTCGTAGTCATTTGGGGAGCCTATCTCCTGGAACTGGCCGCGACGCTGCTCAAACGCCGGGCGGGCGACGTTCGGGACAGGACGCCGGCGATCGCTATTGATGTGCTCGCGGTTTTGGTTCCACTCGCTGCATTTCTGCTTGTCGGCACCCCCGACTGGAGCCTCTACTGTGCTGTCTGGCTGTTGAAACCGCTGCGCGACTCGACTTTCTTCCCGGTGCTGGGCAGGGTCCTGGCCAACGAAGCGCGCAACCTGATCGGCGTCACCACGCTCTTCGGCGTCGTTCTGTTCGCTGTCGCGCTGGCCGCCTATGTCATCGAGCGCGACATCCAACCGGAAAAGTTCGGCAGCATCCCCCAGGCAATGTGGTGGGCTGTGGTCACGCTGTCCACCACCGGCTATGGCGACGAAATTCCGCAGAGCTTCGCCGGCCGCGTCCTTGCTGGGGCGGTCATGATGAGTGGCATCGGCATCTTCGGGCTCTGGGCCGGTATTCTTGCCACCGGCTTCTATCAAGAAGTCCGTCGCGGGGATTTCGTCCGTAATTGGCAATTGGTCGCCACCGTGCCGTTGTTTCAGAAGCTCGGCCCGGCCGTTCTGGTCGAGATCGTGCGCGCGTTGAGACCTCGCATGGTGCCGGCGGGCGCCGTGATCTGCCGTATTGGCGAACCCGGTGATCAGATGTTCTTCGTCGTAGAGGGGCGCGTCAGCGTCGCGACGCCGAACCCGGTGGAGCTTGGCCCTGGCGCCTTCTTCGGCGAGATGGCGCTGATCAGCGGCGAACCGCGTTCGGCGACCGTGAGCGCTGCAACGATGGTCTCACTCCTGTCGCTGCATGCGGTGGATTTCCAAATGCTGTGCAGCAGCAGCCCGGAGATCGCGGAAATCATCCGCAAGACCGCGCTCGAGCGGCGCAGCGCGGCACCGACGGCTTGACCGTATCTGGTGTGCAGTCCCGGGTGTGATCGTGTGTCGTCGATGTGTGCAGCACCGACAGCGGCCACGGTTTCGTGAGTGGCGAGGGCGACCGCAGCGACATTCGGTAGTCGCCGCTGCCTCGGTGGCCTCGGTCCTAAGATAATATCTGGGAACTGTGCTAGGATGGCCGCCGCGCGGCGCGACTTGTCATGCTTCAAAGCGGTCAGGAACGATTGTCATGCTCAATCCAATCTCCATCATGGCCGACCGGCTCGGCGACTATCTGTCAGACCTCTATCTTCAGTATTTCTCGCATCGCAATCCGGAATATGCGAGCTACATAGGTGGAGCGGCCCGCCTTGTCCTGGAGCGCATCGGCAATTCGAATGCCCTCTATCACAACATCGAGCACACGCTGATGGTTACGCTCGCTGGCCAGCAGATCATCCGCGGCCGGCTGCTTTCGGAATCCCTGACCCCCGATGACTGGCTGCATTATACCTGCGCGTTGCTTGTCCACGACATCGGCATGGTCCACGGCGTGTGCCAGGGCGACACCGAGGACAGCTTCGTCATTAACGAGGCCGGCGACGTCTTTACGCCACCGCGCGGCGCCTCCGACGCGGTGCTTGCGCCCTATCATATCGAGCGCGCCAAAATCTATGCGCGCCAACGTTTTGCTTCCTCGAAGTTCGTCAATGAGGAGCGCATCGTCGCGGCGATCGAGATGACGCGCTTTCCGGTGCCGAACGATCCGGCCTACCAGGTCACCAACACCGAGCCGGCGCTGGTCAGGGCCGCGGACCTGATTGGCCAGCTCGCTGATCCCTTCTATCACCGCAAGCTGCCGGCGCTGTTTGCCGAGTTCTCTGAGATCGGGATGGTGGAAAAGCTCGGCTGCAAGACCGCCGCCGATCTCGGCGCCATCTTCACCGATTTCTTCACGCTGCAGGTCGAGCCCTATATCGGCGACGCGATCCGCTATCTGGAGCTAACGACGGAAGGCAAGCAGTGGATCGCCAACCTCCACAGCAACCTGTTTCAGTCCGGGCATCGCGCCAGGATCGGCCCGTTCCCCGGCGTGTTGCAGCCGACCTCGGCGAGCCTTTCGGTGGTAACTTAAGAGCCTGGGATTGTTCCCTCTTTTCCGCCGGTGCCGAGCCGGCTGCGAACCAGCGATTGGGTCGACGGGGAGTGGCTCTCGCCGTCCCCGGCCGCAACTCGACAATCCCCTGCCGCGCTTTGCGCACGCTGGCCAAGTCCGCTTGGCGCTGCGAAATGCTGACATTGAGCATAGCCAAGGAAACGAACCTTTTGCCGCAGAGCGGGCACAACTGATTTGCCTTTCGTTCCGCCAGCGAACGCGACCGATGCGCGTTTGCCCGCCATTGTGTTGATGTGCGTCAATGCGAGACGGCCCTACGGCCCCTACCATGGTCACGGTCAGCAATGATTTTGGAGACAGCAGATGGACGAAGAGAGCAGAAACAAGATCGAGACGTTGTTGGATCAGCATCGGATCATGACGGTTGCAACGCTGAGGCCGGACGGCTGGCCGCAGGCGACGACCGTCGGCTACGTTAACGAAGGTCTTACGCTTTACTTCCTCTGCGGTCTGGAAAGCCAAAAGGCTGCGAATCTGGCGCGAGACGATCGCGTGTCCTTGACCATCGATCACGACGCGCCACAGGTGATGGACATCACTGGACTTTCTATGGCGGCGCGTGCGCAGCCGGTGGTGGACCGGGCCGAAGCGGAAAAGGTCCTGCGGATGCTGCCGCTGAAGTATCCCGAGCAAGTTTCGCTGCCGGGCCCGATGCCGACGCCGGAGCAGGTGCGCATATTTCGCGTGATGCCTTCGGTCATCTCAGTGCTCGATTACTCCAAGGGCTTTGGCCACACCGAGCTCGTCACTTGCTGAGCGCGCCCTCCCCAAGATAAGCTTTGGGCTATGTGGGGCAAGGACGGCAAATCGCTTGCAAGTCTGTCCATTCAGACCTGGGGCTGGCACCTCGTCGGATGACCGCCAGTAGCGTATCCCTGACAGTTGATCGTTCAAGCGATACCGGGGTTGATGATCCTACCCATACGGCGTTTTGAACGGTTTCTCGCTTTGTTGGTGATGGGCGATCATGCGAAACCGCCGTCCTTTAGACTAGCGCCCGGGATGATAAGTCGCCATCAAACGCTCGAGTTCGTCGATGGCGGAGGACTTTGGAAGCTTCTCGCCCTGGAGTTCCGGCCGCACCTTCCAGCCCGGATCGACGCCTCCATATTCGGCAACTCATGCGCGATGCCCTTATGACAGTCGATGCATGTCGCCTCGCCGGAAAGCAGGTAGCGTGTATGGATTTCGGCGGCCCGCACGGTCTGCTTTGACAGGTCCATGGCGACCGACGAATGGCAGTTACGACATTCGAGGCTGTCATTGGCCTTCAGCCGCGCCCACTCATGTTCGGCAAGATAGAGGCGCATGTCGAGAAACTTGCGTCTCGTGTTGATGGTGCCGAAGATCTTGCCCCAGACTTCTTTCGAAGCTTGCATCTTGCGCGCGGTCCATTTGTGCGGCACATGGCAGTCCGGGCAAGAAGCGCGGACTCCAGAACGGTTGGAGAAGTGGACCGTCCGCGTCAGTTCCTGATAGACGTTGTCCTCCATCTCGTGGCACGAAATGCAGAATTGCTCGGTGTTGGTCAACTCAAGCGCAGTATTGAAAGCGCCCCAGAACATGACGCCGCCAACGAAACCGCCGAGCGTCAGGAATGCGAGACTGAGGGTTGCGGCTGGGGCGGTGAGGATGCGCCCTGCCCACAGCGCAATTTTTTTTATCCGCTGCATGCCTACTCGCTCCCAGCGGGTTTGACACCCAACTCGCTCATGTCCTTGAAGAGGTTTTGGACAAGAGGCTGAACGTTGGCCTGTGGCACATGGCAGGCCGTGCAGAAGTAGCGTCGCGGCGAGACATCGGCGATCATCTGACCTTCGCGCGTCATGTAGTGGGTGACGCTGATCATCGGTGCGCCAGAACCTTCGGTGAACTCGCGCTTGTGGCACGAGAGACAGCGGTTGGTGTTGACCGACAATTGATAACCCTCGATCGAATGCGGGATCACCGGGGGTTGGTCAGGATAGGCGCGCATCTTGCGAATATCGTCGACGATCCATTTCGGTAGAGGTTGAGCGGGAACTGACTCCATAGGCGGAGTCGCCCCTGTCAGTTTCGAGGCCATCTGGGCGATCGCCGCGGTCCCTGTGAGAAGGATGGCAACGGCGATGCCCATCGCCAGTTTGCGCCGCTTTATCAAGAGGCCGAAACGATCTTGACCGCGCATTTCTTGAAATCCGTCTGTTTGGAGATGGGATCGGTGGCGTCGAGCGTGACCTTGTTGATCAACTGGCTGGCGTCGAACCACGGTACGAAGATCACGCCCTTGGGCATCCGGTTGCGGCCGCGCGTTTCTAGCCGCGACCTGATCTCTCCCCGGCGCGAGATGATCCTGATCTCGGCGCCCTGGTTCAGGCCACGCTTGCGCGCATCGTCGGCGTTCATGAAGCAGCACGCCCCGGGAAACGCCCTGTAGAGTTCCGGAACACGCATGGTCATCGACCCAGAATGCCAGTGTTCCAGAACACGTCCGGTGACCAGCCAGAGATCGTATTCCTTATCCGGCGATTCCGCCGGCGGCTCGTAGGGCACCGCAAGGATGACGGCCTTCCCGTCGGGCTTGCCATAGAATCGCACGCCCTCGCCCGGCTTGACGTAAGGATCGTAGCCCTCGCGGTAACGCCATTTAGTCTCCTTGCCATCTACCACGGGCCAGCGCAGGCCCCTTTCTTCGTGGTAGCGGTCATAGGGCGCCAGATCGTGTCCGTGTCCGCGCCCAAATGTGGCGTACTCCTCGAACAACCCCTTCTGCAGATAGAACCCGAAATCCCTGGCTTCGTTGTTATCGTAGTCCGGGTCGACCTCGCTGACCGGAAATTTGTCGACATTGCCGTTTCGGAAGAGCACGTCAAAAAGCGTCTTGCCCCGGTACTCTGGGCTACTGTCGAGGATTTCCGCGGGCCAAACATCGTCGGTCGTAAAGCGCTTGGAAAATTCGACCAACTGCCAGAGATCGGAGCGCGCCTCGCCCTTGGCCTGCACCAATTGGTGCCAGACGTGCGTTCGGCGTTCGGCGTTGCCGTAGGCACCTTCCTTCTCGACCCACATGGCTGCCGGCAGGATCAAATCGGCGCTCATCGCCGTCACCGTCGGATAGGCATCGGACACGACAATGAAATTGTCGGGATTGCGGTAGCCAGGATAGGTCTCCTGACTGTCATTCGGCGCCGCCTGGACGTTATTGTTGACCTGCACCCAATAGAAATTCAGCTTGCCGTCCTTCAGCATCCGGTCCTGCTCGACCGCGTGATAGCCTGGCTTTTCCGGCAGCAGGCCATGCGGCAATTTCCAGATTTCCTCCGCATGCGCGCGGTGCTCGGGGTTGGTCACCACCATGTCTGCCGGCAGGCGATGCGCGAATGTTCCGACCTCACGCGCTGTGCCGCAGGCCGAGGGTTGCCCGGTCAGCGAAAACGGGCTGTTGCCGGGCTCGGAGATTTTTCCGGTCAGCAGATGAATATTGTAGACCATCTGGTTGGCCCACACGCCACGGACATGCTGGTTGAATCCCATGGTCCAGAGCGACATGACCTTGCGACTGGGGTCTGCATAGAGTTCTGCAAGCTCCTCGAGGAATTCCCTCTCCACGCCGGTCAGTTCAACGGTCTTTTCGAGCGTGTAGTCCGACACGAACGCCTTGAATTCATCGAAGTCGATGGGCTCCATCTTGCCGGCGTTGGCCGCGCCGGTCGCGGCTATCTCCAGCGGATGTTCAGGCCTGAGACCATAGCCAATATCGGTTGCGCCCTTCATGAAGGTTGTGTGGTCGCGCACGAATGCCTCATTGACGCGACCCGTCGTGATGATGTGGTTCGCGATGTAGTTGAGGATGACAAGATCCGTACCCGGCTTGAATATGATCGGCACGTCGGCCAGATCCATGCTGCGATGCGTGAAGGTCGACAGCACCGCGACCTTCACATGCGGATGGCCGAGCCGCCGGTCCGCCAGTCGCGTCCACAGGATCGGGTGCATTTCGGCCATGTTCGAACCCCACAGCACGAACGCATCGGCGGCCTCGAAATCGTCGTAGCAACCCATCGGCTCGTCCATGCCAAATGTCCGCATGAAAGCATAGGCGGCGGACGCCATGCAGTGACGGGCATTGGGATCGAGATTGTTGGAGCGGAAGCCGGCCCGCATCAACTTGGTCGCGGCATAACCTTCATGGATCGTCCACTGGCCGGAGCCGAACATGCCGATTGCCGTCGGCCCTTTATCCTTCAGCACCTGCTTGCACTTTTCGGCCATCACGTCGAAAGCCTCGTCCCAGGAGACCGGCTCGAACTCGCCTTCCTTGTCGAACACGCCGTTGCGTTTGCGCAAAAGCGGCGTGGTCAGCCGATCGGCGCCATACATGATCTTGGACAGGAAATACCCTTTGACGCAGTTCAGGCCGCGCTTAACTTCGGCCTGCATATCGCCGTGGGTCGCGACGACCTGGCCCTCCTTGACGCCGACCATGACTCCGCATCCGGTGCCGCAGAAGCGGCAGGGGGCCTTGGACCATTTGATTTCAAGCGCGCTCACGCCGCCGGGCACGGGCTGGGCGGACACAGGGAGCGCAATCCCTGCGGTCGCCGCGGCTATTCCCGCTGCATGGGCTTTCAGGATGTCGCGCCGCGTCAATTCGAACGTCATTGCCCGGTGCCCTCCTCAGCCTCGATATGCTCGAACACCATGTTCGCAGCAATAACCCCGTCGAGCAGCGCGATTTGGGTGAGATAGTCGCCCATCGCCCCTGTGCTCGTGCCCTCGATGACGACGACGATCTTGCCGCCTTCATGTGCATAGACCTCGACATCGCGCATCGCTGACAGCTGCGCCGCGACATCATCCCCCCTCGTCGGCAGCACCGAGACGACAGCGCTCGATATGTGATGGTAGCGCCGATCCTCAGGCATGGATGTCGTCCTTGGCGCGTTCACTCACGCCGATCGCGCTGGCGGGACAAACGCCGATGCACGCCCCGCATCCGCTGCAGGCGTCCTCGTTCAGTTCTGGAAGAAAGGGACCGCCAATGCGTGGCCGGAAGTGTATCGCCTGCTCGGGACAGGCGTCGAGGCAGGACTGGCAGGCGATGCCGGACTTCGCAAAGCAGGACGCAGATATGGCGACCGCATGCGCGAATCTTCGCGGCGTGTCTGTGCTGAACACGGGCTCCGGGCAGGCCTTCGCGCATTCACCGCAAAGGGTGCATTCTCCGACGGTGAAATCGAGAGCCGGAAAGGCGTGAACGAGAGAAATAATGCCTGTCGGGCAAGCTTCGACGCAGGCTGCGCAGCCCGTGCATGTATCAAGACCATGGTTCGACATGCCTGGAGGCCGGATGCCCAAGGCCGGAACGGTGCGGCCTTGCAGAAAATTGCGGCGGCTAAGATTGCGGGCTTGGTCCATCGCCGACCCTCAATGCAAGCCGTGGGGAGGTCCCGGCGGGCCGAAGACAATCTGCCACATCCAGATGAGGAAACCGTATCCGCCGACCGCGCCAACGGCTGCAATCGGCCAAATGCCAAAAGCTAGGACGAAGAAAGTCAGCAACTCGGATCGCCGTTTCTGGCGAAAATCGGTCGCACTTGTAGCTTCGAGAGAGTCGTTGTTCACGGAACCTATCCATCCATGAGTGCAAAACTCGTACCCTGCATACACGCCGATAAGATAGCCTGATACCAGCGCCGGACCAACACATTTCAGATCGCTGTGCGGGTCGACGAAGGCTCTTTAGCTCGGCCCTTCGAGCGTCGCCGAAGGGGCAGTGAGCTGTTGCCACCTCATAAGGGGACGTAGAGCTCAACCACGGGATTCTCAGCTAATTTCTTCGCGCGCCCGCTCGGATAAGGTGTGCAGCAACTCGACCATTGTCCTCGTCATGACTGCGAAAATCCTGATGGAGATCGGAAAATATGGCGGCGCGGCCTCAAGGCGTCGCTCGTCCGCTAGAATCGGCATTGTGGGGTTCTATGGTGGAGCTCTCTAAATTCCTGGACGCGTAGCCATGCCGGCCGTCGCAACCATGGTCATAGAGTTCGTCTGCGGCGCTGCAAGCGGAATTGCGCTCGGCCGCCGGGTGCCAAGTTTCAGCCTTGGTAGGACAGCCGACGGCATAATCGGCGGCATTGGCGGTCTGCTTTTTGTATGGCCCTCCGCCCGGATACCAGGTGTTGGGCCCCTCATCGGCCACCACGCCGATGGCCTGACGCCGACCATGTTGATCGGAGCCGCAATAGCAGGGCTGCTGGGAGGTCTTGTCCTGATTGTGTTGGCCGGGTTCGTTGGGGCACTCATGAAAGGCTGACAGCTGCGAATGAAGACGATGGCCCTAACGCACTACGCTTTCCGCCCCATCCGGGTGCGCCATCGCTGAAGATTGCCAGGCAGCTACGAGGAGACCATTATGAGGAAATTGGCTCTTGCGCTTGCAGTCGCCTCAGGTTTGACAGGCTGCACCAACGCGGAAAAAGGCGCTGTGATCGGGGGCGTTGGCGGCGCCGCGCTCGGAACAGCAGCTGGCGGTAACGACGTGCGAAATGCGGTCGTTGGCGGTGCAATCGGGGCCGTCGCGGGTACCTTGATCGGAGCGGCGGCCGACCGTCGCGGATATTGTCGATACCGGGATCGGCACGGCCGAATCTTCGAGGCGCCATGCCGATGATCGTGTTTCGTATCTTGCTCCGCCGTAACGCTCGCGGGGCGCGAACGACGCATGACCCGTTGTGCCCCACTTCCATCTTCTGATGTCACTCGGCGGTGCTCTGTTCCCTGTTCGAATTCCCAATGCGCTCTCCCCCTTCGCGGAAGCCCGATCAGACAATGCCGCTTCATGCAGACCTCCGGATGACGGCTGCGTACCATTGAGATGAAGTAACTGCCTGCGGCGATCCGGCGCCAGTCGAAGCCGTTCTGACGTCTTAGGCTGCGGTCAAAAAGGGACGGACCGCAAAGGCGTGGGATTCCCGGCTAATTTCTTCGCTTTGGTAGAGACCTAAAATGGCATCCCGCAATCTTGTGAGCGCATCTCGATCCCATCGATTTTCGCAGTGGAGGCCCCATGTCCGACCTTGTCGTCATAGTCTACCCCTCCGAAGCCAAGGCTGAAGAGGTGCGCCAGCGCCTGTTTGCATTGCAGAAGGAATATCTCATCAACATCGGCGACGCCGTGATCGCGACCAAGACGGAAGCTGGCAACGTAAAGCTCAACCAGATCATGAACACCACCGTCACTGGTGCTGTGTCCGGTAGCTTCTGGGGGCTGCTCATCGGTGTCATTTTCCTCAATCCAGTCATCGGTGTGGCGATTGGCGCCGCTTCCGGCGCGCTTGGCGGCGCACTGACCGACGTCGGAATAAACGATGCTTTCATGAAGGATCTGTCGGCCACCTTGCAGCCGGGAAATGCCGCACTGTTCGTGCTCGTCCACGGAATGACCGCCGACAAGGTGCTGAGCGCAATCAAGGGATTTGGTGGCGTCGTACTCAAGACATCGCTGGACGAGACGAAGGAGCAGATCCTTCGTGAGGCGCTTAGTCAGGCGTCCAAAGCCGCATAAGGTTCAACGCCGCTCAGGAATCGCGTGAGCCGATCGCCTAGCAACGTGGACAGAACGATGGGCGCATTCGAGACTGCTGTCGTACTCGCAATAGAGGTCATCTGTGGTGCAGCGGCCGGCCTCGCTCTGGGGCGATGGACGGGTCTTCGTCTGGGCGCAAAAGCCGATGCCTTGACGGGCGCGATCGGCGGACTGGTTCTGACCTGGCTGGCCGGACAGCTGCCAGGCGTCGCCCGTATTGTCGGAAAGGTGGAAGGCGCGGTGGACGCCACGGCGCAAGGCGTTGGCGTCCTTACCCCGGCAATCCTTGTCGGGGTTGGCATCGCAGGATTGTTAGGCGGCCTCGTCCTTACCGCGTGCATTGCATTTGCCGTAGGCGGAGCCAGGCGTCGAGGGCGGTCCGAAAGAGAAGTGAGATGAAGCAGGTGCAACGCCTGTTTGCCCGCCCGAGCACGTGCTTGCTTGTCGCTGCATTGTTGTCGGCATGCACTGTCGCCGTCGATCATCCTCGTCCTGTTCCCCCGCGACCCCAGGCCTGCACCTTCCAGCATGCACCTGTTTGCGGTCGACGAGGTGAAAGGTTGCAGACATTTGGCAACGCGTGCATGGCTCGCGCCCAAGGATTCCAGGTGGTGAGCAATGGCCAGTGTCGCATGTCGCGGCCGCCCCAGCCGATAGCCTGTACTCGAGAGTTTGCTCCGGTTTGTGCGAGCCGGAGTGGGCGCCTGCGCACCTTCTCCAACGCTTGCCTGGCCCGTGCGGATGGTTTTCGGCCAGTTCATGCCGGCCGCTGCCGTTGAGGCTTCCGGCCGGAATTTGAGCTTGGCTTCTTCTCGGCTGTGGCCACTTCCGTTCCGGAGATTGCGACCGTTGCGCTCGACAGACGACAAGCCAGAAATGACAGAAACGAGCGGTCGCGGGGCGGTTCATCCTGTTGCAACCGGCATCCTCGTCCTCGCATTGTTGTATTTCGCCAAATCAATCTTTATGCCAGTTGCATTCTCATTGTTCGTTCTCGCGCTGGTCTTGCCCGTTCAAATGGCTTTGCAAAGGCGGATTGCGAAGCTGGCGGCGATGCTGATCACACTGTTGCTCACGCTTGCAGTGATCGTAATCGTTGGATCCGCCGTCGTCTGGGGACTCGGCGAACTGTCGCAATGGCTGTTCTACAATACCGGCCGGCTTCAGGAGATATACACGCACTGGGCGGACTGGCTGGAGAGCCATGGCATCGCAATCGTTGGTCCGCTTGAAGAGCATTTCAATCTGACCTGGCTGATCGGCTTGACACAAGGCCTTCTCAATCGGCTGAACAGCATGGCCGGCTTTGCCATATTGACCTTCATCTTTGTCATGCTTGGCCTGCTCGAAGCCGACGATTTCCAGCGTCGTCTTCGCCTGAGTTCTGCTCAACCTCAAGGCGAGATGCTCTTGCAAATCGGCCGCGAAATTGGCGCCAAGGTTCGCCGTTTCATGGTGGTCCGCAGCATTGCATGCGTGCTGACGGGCTTGGTCGTGTGGGGGTTTGCCTTGGCTGCCGGGCTCGAACTCGCAAGCGCTTGGGCGGCGATCGCTTTTGCGCTGAACTATATTCCGTTCGTTGGACCGCTGGTGGCTACGATCTTTCCGACCTTGTTCGCCGTCGCGCAGTCCGGGTCGTGGCAGCTGGCCCTGATTGTGTTCCTCGGCCTTAACGCTATTCAGTTCGTTATCGGCAGTTATCTGGAGCCATTCCTGACCGGCGCATCGCTGGCGATCTCGCCTTTTGCCGTGATGTTTGCTATCTTTTTCTGGAGCTTTTTATGGGGTCTGCCCGGGGCTTTCATCGGCGTCCCAATTCTGATTGTTGTAGTCACATATTGCATGCACCATCACTCGACACGCTGGATTGCTGCGCTGCTGTCCGGAGGTCCTGTCGAAATATCTGGTGCTTCTTAGCTGTATTAACTACGCTTCACGGCCAGGCGGGGGCGTCGAAATCCAACTACCTTGTACAACCGGAAAAATCGGCTTAAATTGGCACTTGCGGGGAGATATTCTTGTCTTTGAAAGATATCTCTGATGAGAGTGCTCTTACTAACAGTCGCCGGCTGCGCGAAGACGGGTGCATGTGACGCGTCTCTAATGTATCTTTGCTTTCGGCGTGCTGACGTTGTGGACTGGTTGTTGAAGACCCTGAGCGGGAAATCTGGCCCGGTCAGGGCTTGCGCCCGTTAGGAGGTCCGATTGTGACCGCTAACGCAGCGAGGGCGCTTTCTGTCGACTTCGCCGAGCCGTTGCCTCAAGCAGCAGCGGTCGCTCCCAAGAATGACCCGCGTCCGGAACGCGTTCCGGTTCCCTGCTTTGAATTCTCGACTCGGGAGCTGCCTCCGAGGGACCAGTTTGCGGCATGGCGCCAGAACTTCGCGACTATGCTCGACTTTGTCGAGCCGAGCGATACTGCGGCGGGTTTCGCCGGCACACAACTTCTCTGGGACCTAGGCGATCTTGCCCTGGCTCAGATCAGCACCAATGGCTTGGATTTTACCAGCCTGGCGGGTCGCATTCGCCGGGACCCCATCGATCACTGGTTGGTGACCCTTATCCGGGACGGCAGATCGCAGACGACCACTCCATCCAGGTCTTTTGACGGAGAGGCCGGATCGGTGCAGGTGCATTCGCTTGGCCGGGTCTTCGAGGGAAGCGTTACAGACAGCGAAATGCTGTTGCTCTTCGTACCCCGCGACTTCTGCCGCGACATGGGGTGGGGTCTCGACATGGCCGAGTTCACCGTGCTTGATGGAGGCATGGGGACGCTGCTTGCCGACTATCTGGCCAGCCTCGCCCAGAGGCTTCCTACGATTAATGTTGGCGATCTTCCTGGCTTGCTCGGGGCGACCAGGGCGATGCTACAGGGTTGCATCGCGCCATGCTCTGACCATCTCGCCCAAGCCCATGATCCGATTTCCGCCACCTTGCTCGAGCGCGCCCGTCGATTCGTGCAACTTCATCTGTTTGAACCGGATCTCGGCACCGAGCGTCTGACACGCGGACTCGGGATATCGCGTTCACGTCTCTACCGACTGTTCGAGGCTTCCGGAGGGATCGTGCACTACATCCAGCATCGGCGGCTCCTGGCGGCCCATGCAGCGCTCGCTGATCCGAATGACCGGCGTCGAATTCTCGACATTGCTGACGAACACGGCTTCGGTGATGGCGCTGAATTCAGCCGGGCTTTTAGACGCGAGTTCGGATACTGCCCGAGCGAAGTGAGAGCTGGTGTCAAAAACGGACCATCGAACTGGCATATGAACGAGGTGCAGACCGCTGCCCCGTCCGAGCGTCTGAGCCGTTTGCTTCTTCGGCTCCAGGCGCAATGACCGGCGTGGTCGATATCGCTCAAATCGGGTAACCCGATCCAACCCCATCGAACAATGCGAGCACCATCTGCATTGACGGGCCGATCCGCGGCCCGCAACGCAGCACCGCCCAGCGATCAAATCCGCGAGCCCGGCCGCGTCGAGAATTCACGCTGTCTTGGCCGCAGATACCCAGCCGTTTGTCAGCCAGGCAATGCCATGCGAAATAAGGTCGATACCCAGCAAGAATCCAAGCACCCAAAGGCCGGTCGTGGGCCATCCAGTCAGGACAACAAGTCCGGCCAGAAAACCTAATGCTCCGGACAGAACCATCGCCCAGCCGACGTCGCTCCAGTGCCTGACGCCGACAAAGAGGCGCACAATGCCCGAGGCCACAAGCAGCAGTCCGAGGATGTAGGTCAGGACAAGGGCGCCTGACACAGGCTGCCTCACCACCATGGCACCAAAAACGATATACAGGATGCCGAGGAGGAATTGCCATATGAAGCCGCCCCATCCCTTCATCCAGAAGGCGTGCATCATCTCGAACGCACCCACGACAATGGCCGTAACACCAATGACAATGGCGCTGATCACGGTAGCCAGCGCCACGTCACCCAAGACGAATATGCCCCCGACAATGAGCACGAGGCCAAGGAGAAGTCGAACCGATGTGGGTGGCAAAGTCGATGCGGTTCCATTCTCATAGGCAGTCATGGCTTCCTCCCCGATTGCTGGACTCCCTCATTGGTGTCGATCCCTGCCTTCGGCCGGACAGTGGCCCACTCCGCAATATGCTGGATCGCCGCGAATAGGGCCGGGATGATGAAAAGGCCGATCGTCGTTGCGGCCAGCATGCCGCCAAAGATTGTGACACCCACCGCCTGGCGCGCGCCGGCTCCTGCGCCGGTGGACACCGCCAGTGGAATAATGCCCAGAATGAAAGACAGAGCCGTCATCATCACAGCACGGAAACGTTGCTCGGCGCCAAGTCTTGCCGCTTCGTCGATCGGTTGCCCCTCCTCGCGGCGTTCCTTGGCGAATTCGACGATCAGGATGGCGTTCTTCGACGCCAGCCCGATGAGCAGCACGATGGCGATCTGCACATAAAGACTGTTTTGCAGTCCGAAAAGCATGAGCGCCCCAGTGGCGCCGAACAAGGCGGCTCCAAGGGACAGAATTACGGCGATTGGAAGCATCCAGCTTTCGTACTGCGCTACCAAGAACAGATAGGCGAACAGGAAGGCCAGTCCGAAGATCATGGTCTCCTGTCCGGCGCTGCGCCGTTCCTGGAACGACAGGCCGGACCACTCGTAGCCATAGCCGGCCGGCAACGCCTGGGCCGCGACGCGTTCGATGGCATCCATCGCTGCCCCGGAACTGCCGCCTGGCGCGACTTGGCCGTTGATCTGTGCCGCTACCGAGAGGTTGTAGCGGGAGATGACGAAGGGCGCGAGCACAGTGCTGGTCGACACCACCGCCCTGAGCGGCACCATCGCACCCGTCCGGCTGCGAACATGGAGATTGAGGATATCCTCGGCGTCCCCGCGATGCTCGGCGTCAGCCTGCAGGTTGACTTGGAAAACTCGCCCCTGCAGCGTGAAATCGTTCACGTAACGAGACCCGAAGCTGGCGCCGATCGTCGAATAGATGTCGGACACGCTCACTCCAAGCGCTTCGGCGCGGGTCCGGTCGACATCGACATAAATCTGCGGCACATCGGCGCTGAAGGTAGTCGCCACACCGCCGATCTCCGGCGCCTGGTTGATCTCCGAAACGAATGCACGGACCACCGCCGCGATCTCCTCCGGCGGCTGGCCCTGCAAAGCCTGGAGGCGCAGATCGAGCCCACCGACCGCCCCGATGCCGGAAATGGCCGGTGGCGAAAAGACTGCAACATTGGCGCCCGGAATGGTTGAGAATTGCGCACGCAATCTTGCGAGGATGGCGTCCAGCCGCAGATCCGGCGTGTTGCGCTGATCCCAAGGATCCAGCGCCGCAACCACCATCGCTCCGTTGGGAGATTGTGTCCCCTGCACGATGCTGAAGCCTGCGACCGAAATGACGTTTTCGACGCCTTTCGTTGCCGACAGAGTCCGTTGAACCTCGCCGACAATCGCTCTCGTGCGATCGAGCGAGGCGGCATTCGGAAGCTGGATATCGACAAACAGGGCGCCCTGGTCCTCGTCCGGGAGGAAGGTAGCGGGAAGACCGCTGAACAGCAGGAAGGCACCCAGGAAGCAGGCGGCAAGCGCGGCGAGAGGTATGATCCACAGGCGCACCAGGAAACCGACCAGCCGACCATAGCCGACACGCGTCGCGTTCATGAAGCGCGCGAACCAGCCAAGTGGACCGCGCCGGTATCCGCTCTGTCCGCGCCTCAGCAGGATCGCGCTGAGTGCCGGGCTGAGCGTGAGGCCGACAACGGACGAGATGACCAGCGCCGCCGACAAGGTGACCGCGAACTGACGGTAAAGCTGCCCGCTTATGCCGGACAGGAAAGCTGTCGGGATCACCACGGCGAGGAGGACGAGCGTGGTGGAAATGATCGGACCCGTGATCTGCCCCATCGCCTTGCGGGCGGCCGCCGCCGTTTCGACCGCGGGGTCGTCCTCCATGACATGCTTGACGTTCTCGACGACAAGGATGGCATCGTCGGCGACCAGTCCGATCGCCAGCACCAGGGCTAGCAGCGAGATCGAGTTTATCGAATATCCGAACGCCAGCAGGATGGCGATGGCGCCCAGCATTGCGACGGGCATGGCCAGCGCCGAGACCAGGGTGGCTCGCCAGTCCTGCAAGAACAGATAGGTGACGACGAGCACGATCAGGAAAGCCTCGCCGAGGATCCGCACGATGAGCGAGAGGCTCGTACGGACAAACCGTGTCGCGTCGTAGACGACCTGGTACTGGAGGCCGGGCGGAAACGTGGGTGCAAGACGCTTTAGCTCGGCGAGCACAGCGTTGGCGGTCTGGATCGCGTTGGCTCCCGGCGCCTGGTTTATCTGAAGCATCGCCGTGTCATGCCCGGCGAAGCTCGCGCTCGATGAATAATTGCGCGCGCCGAGTTCGATGCGGGCGATGTCGTGCAACCGTACGATCGCTCCGGCCTCGCCGGTGCGCACGACGATGGCCCCGAATTCATCCGTGCTCATGAGGCGGCCGCGGGCCACGAGCGTATATTGCAGCTCGGTGCCTTCCCGCGCCGGTGGAGCCCCGGCCTGGCCAAGCGAGGCCTGGATGTTCTGCCGCTGAATGGCTGTGGCCACGTCATCGGCCGTTATGCCGAGCGCATCCATGCGTGCCGGATCCATCCATATGCGCATCGAGTATTCGGACGCGCCGACGACGGAAGCCTCGCCGACTCCGGTGACACGCGAGAGCGCATCGGCGATCGTTGTCGAGGTGAAATTGGTGATCTGCAGCACGTCGAGCTTGCTGTCCGGAGAATAGAAGGCGATGCCGAGTACGAAATCGGGCGATCTCGACCGCACCGACACGCCTTGCTGGGTGACCGCGGCCGGCAATTGAGAAATCGCCAATTGCGCCCTGTTCTGCACATTGACCTGCGCAATGTCTGGATCCGTGCCGACTTCAAACGTCACGGACAGCGAATATTGCCCGGCATTCGAACTTGTCGACGACATGTACATCATGTTGGGGACGCCATTGATGGCCGTCTCCAGAGGCCCGCCGACGACATCGGCTATTACTTCCGCGCTCGCGCCGGGATAGATCGCCGAGACGCTGACGGTGGGCGGCGTGATCTCTGGATATTGCTGCACCGGCAGCGAAAAAATGGCGATCGCGCCTGCAATCGAAATGACGATCGACAAGACAATCGCCAGCCGGGTCCGCGTGATGAAGAGATCGGAGATCATTGGCCATCGCCAATGGGCTGGCCTTGGCTCGGCTGAACCGTCATGCCTTCGACAAGACGCTGGATTCCCTGGACGACGACCTGCTCGCCGCCGCTGAGGCCAATGGTGACCGCCCAGCCATTGTCGACCCGTGCGCCCGTGTCGATGCGCCGTTGCGAGACGGTGTTGCTC
The DNA here is from genome assembly GCF_056403835.1 of Mesorhizobium sp. P2_E6. Lineage (NCBI taxonomy): Bacteria > Pseudomonadati > Pseudomonadota > Alphaproteobacteria > Hyphomicrobiales > Phyllobacteriaceae > Mesorhizobium > Mesorhizobium sp. P2_E6. The sequence goes on along the minus strand of NZ_JBFUEQ010000006.1, from coordinate 323,386 downwards.
TTGCCGAGCAGATAGACGAAGCGCCCCTCGCGATCCTGCAGCACCGCTGCCTGAGGTACTATCGGCAAGCGGGGCGCGTCTTTCTCCCGCACGTAGAGGGTGACGAACTGTCCCGGCAGAAGGATATGGCGAGGATTGGGGAAAACTGCGCGGGCCGCGACCGTCCCAGTCTGCGGGTCGATCTCGTTCTCGATAAATTCGATTCGACCGGGCGTGTCGTAGTCCGTCCCGTTCGCAAGACGAAGCGAAAGTTTCAATGTGCTCGGATCGACGTTACTGCCGCTCGTCGCCTCCTGCTGCCGGATCGTCACAAGCAACCCTTCGGTCACAGCGAAAGCCACGCGGACGGTGTCCAGGCCGACTATGCGTGCCAGCGCACCGGAATCCGATCCGACCAGATTGCCGGTCGTGAACGTCGCGCGGCCGATGTTGCCGGAGATCGGGGCAGTGATACGAGCATAGGACAGGTTGAGTTCGGCGGTAGTCAGGGACGCCTGGGCAACCTGCACGTCCGCGGCAGCGACATCGAATGCCGCCTGGACCTCGTCTAGAGCGGCCTGTGAGATCGTTCTTCGGGCGAACAGATCCTGGTTGCGCGCCAGGCTCCGTTCGGCCGATATTCGTGTTGCCTCGGCACGCGCCACCTGCGCCCGTGCCGACGCAACCAGGGCATTGAGTTGATCCGGCTCGATCTCGAACAGCGTTTCCCCAGCCTTTACCGCTTGTCCACCCTTGAAATCGACGGAGTGCAGAAAGCCGGTGACACGCGCCCGGATGTCGACTGCCTCTATCGCTTCCACGCGACCGGTAAACTGCACGGGAGTGCTGACCCGCTGAACCTCGATCTTCTCGACGACGACAGCGGGCGGCGGCGCCTGCGTTCCGCCAGGTTGCTGGGCGAATGAAATCGAACTGATGAAAGGTGGTCCGGCGCCCCCCAAGCCAGCAGCCACCAAGCATGCCCAAAAAGCGCGGCTGATCCATCGCCGCCTCGCGACCGGACGATGTCGCTCGGATGCTTCGCACGGCGCCTTCATGACCGGGCTCTGCGCATCGTCAGGGCAATGGCAATGTAGGCGCCACCGGCGACAAGGAGGGAAATGCCAGCGACAGTACCTGGTGTGTAAATGCTGGTATAGGGCAACTTCAATGCGAGCGTCGCACTAGCGGCAAGGGCGACCAGGCCCGATACTCCGAACCACTGCCAACCATCTTGATCGCGCACCCGGAACGCGAGGGCGACTTGCAGGATGCCCTGCACCAGAAATACCAAGGCGATCAGAAGCGTGATCGCCAGAGCGCCCTTGAAGGGATTGAAGTATATAAGGATGCCGCCGACCAGCTCGACCGCGCCCGTGAGCTCTTGCCAGATGAATCCGCTCCACTCCTTGACTCGCAGGGATTGAACCATCTTCACAATGCCCGCGAGCGAAAGGACGATTCCAAGGACAACGCTTGCCGCGAATGTGGAAACCACCGGCAGCGCGACGGCCAGCACTCCAGCCGACGCAAGGCCAATGCCCAGCACCAAAAACCAACCCCATTTGGAACGCAGGGAGTCCGCTTGATGCTGGTGATCGGTTCCGCTCGTGGATGCGCCGCTCATCGTCGATTGCCTAACCAGAATTGCTGCACGAGCGGCGCCCATCTTTGATCTCCGGGAACGCTCTCTTGTCAGTAATCCACCGGATCACGGATTATCGGACAGGTCATGCAGTGGCCACCGCCACGACCGCGGCCTAGTTCCGCGCCGATGATGGTAATGACCTCGATGCCCTCCTTTCGCAGCAGCGTGTTTGTATAGGTGTTGCGGTCATAGGCGTACACGACGCCCGGCGATGCACAGACCAGATTTGCGCCACTATCCCATTGGGTGCGCTCGCGGACGTAGGCATTTCCGCCGGTCTCAACAACACGCATCTTCTTGAGGCCGAGCGAGTCGCGCACCGTCTCGACGAAGGTGCCTTTGTCCTTGTGCAGCTCGACGCCGCCCTTGCCGTCCGGCCGGTAGGAGAACGCCTCGATGCCATTGACGATATCTGGGTAGAGCAGCACGCAGTCGCGGTCGGCAAAGGTGAACACCGTGTCGAGATGCATCGCCGCGCGCAGCTTCGGCATCGCAGCGACGATGACGCGCTCGGCCGCGCCCTTCTCGAACAGCGTTGCAGCGAGCTGGCTGATGGCCTGACGCGAGGTGCGCTCGCTCATGCCGATCAGCACATTGCCCTTGCCGATCGGCATGACGTCGCCGCCCTCGAGCGTGGCGAGGCCCCAATCCTTGGTCGGGTCGCCCCACCACACGTTGACCTTGCCGGCGAAGTCGGGATGGAACTTGTAGATCGAGGTGGTGAGGATGGTTTCCTCATGCCGCGCCGGCCAATAGAGCGGGTTCTGCGTGACGCCGCCATAGATCCAGCAGGTGGTGTCGCGGGTGTAGAGCGTGTTCGGCAGCGGCGGCAGTAGATACTCGTTCACCCCGGCCGCGTCGCGGATCAGCTCGAGCTGTTCGCCGCCGATGGATTCGGGGAATTCATGGGTCGAGAGGCCGCCGATCAGCGTCTCCGCCAGATCGCGGTTGGAGAGCCCCTCCAAATAGGAGCGCACCTCGTCGACGAGGCCGAGGCCGATCTGATTCGGCACCACCTGATTGTCGAGGATCCATTTCTTCGCCTCGGGGACGGCGACAGTTTCGGCGAGGAGGTTATGCATCTCCACCACCTCGACGCCGCGATCGCGCATCTTGGTCATGAAGTCGAAATGGTCGCGCTTGGCGTTGTCGACCCACAGCACGTCATCGAACAGCAGTTCGTCGCAGTTGGTGGGCGTCAGGCGCTGATGGGCGCGGCCGGGCGCGCAGACCATGACCTTGCGAAGCTGCCCGACTTCGGAATGCACCCCGAATTTCGTTTCCATCGCCATGACTTGTGCCTTTCTCGTCAAGGTGTAATGGCGCCGGTCAACAGGCCGACGAAACCGGCGAGTCCAGCGACCAGTGTGGCGGCGAAGATGATGAGTTCGACCGATGTGAAGATCCGCGCGTTCTGTTCGCGCCGCGCCCAGAGGTACAGGACGGTTCCCGGCACGAAGAGCACCGCCACCAGCAGGACGTATTTCAAGCCGGCGGCCAGAAACATGACAAGCGTGTAGACGACGGCGATCCAGGCGAATAACTGGTCGCGCCCGCGCTGACCAGGCGAGGTCTCGTACCCCTCGCCGCGGCGGGCGATCAGCACGCCATAGCCCGCGACCAACAGGTAGGGCAGCAGCGCCGTCACGCTTGTCATGTCGAGCATGAAGTTGAAGGCGTCACGCGACCAATAGGTTGAGATGACGAATAGCGAGACGACGATATTGGTCAGCCAAAGCGCGTTGGCGGGAACCCGGTTGCCGTTCTGCGCCGCGAAAAGCTTGGGCATGTCCTGCGACTTCGCCGCGGCGAACAGCACCTCGGCGCAGATCAGCGACCAGGCGAGATAGGCGCCGAGCACTGACACCAGCACGCCGATGGAAATGAACACCGCGCCCCAATGTCCCACGACCAGTTCGAGCGCGCCGGCGAGCGAGGGCTGCTGGACTCCGGCGATGGCCGCACGCGTAGCCGTGGCGTAGGGCAGAAGGGTGATGGCCACCATCAGGCCGGTGACGCCGACGAAACCCAGGATGGTCGCGGTGCCGACATCAGAACGCTTCTGAGCGAAGCGCGAATACACGCTAGCCCCCTCGATGCCGAGGAAGACGAAAACGGTGATCAGCATGGTGTCGCGCACCTGCGCCAGCAGGGTCTTTTCCGGCATGCCCACGCCGCCGAGAAAATTCTCGGAGAATTGCGTGTAGTTGAACGCGAATGCCATGGCGAGGATCGCCACGATGATCGGTACGATCTTGGCGACCGTCACGACGCTATTGATGAAGGTGGCCTGCTCGACGCCGCGCAGGATCATGAAATGGAAGGCCCAGATGCCAACCAGCGAGACGATGATCGCGGTCGCGGTGCTGCCATCCCCGAAAATCTCCGGGAAAAAGCGCCCGAGCGTCGATCCGATCAGCACCCAGTAGAAGACGTTTCCGAGGCAGCTTCCGAGCCAATAGCCGAACGCCGAGAGGAAGCCCATATAGTCGCCGAAGCCGGCCTTGGCATAGGCGAAGACGCCGGAATCGATATCCGGTTTCTTCTCGGCCAGCGCCTGGAACACCCGGGCCAGCATGTACATGCCGGTTCCGGCTATCATCCAGGCGATGATGGCGCCGAACGGGCCCGTCGCGGTGGCGAACCTGCCGGGCAGATTGAAGATACCGGCCCCGATCATCGATCCGACAACCATTGCGATCAGGGCGAACAAGGACAGCTTCTGCTCGGACTTACTTGCCACGTGCCTCTCCCGAGTGATCGGAAATCATCTGTGCGTGAGCCAACGAGCGGGCTGGAATTTCAGTACAAACCGAACCCTATGCTTTTGGCGTGGTCGTGAAATTAGCTGAGAGTCTCATTCCTGTGCATCGCGTCTCTATTTCGAAGCCTCGACGCAATACACCGCCGCAGTGGAGTTACATCGGCTGGACTTGTGACTTTCTCCGATGCAGCATCGGGTGAGCGACCTGGACCGGTTTAGCAATTCGGACGGATTTCGCTTGTACAATTGACGACCGGCTCGAGACGCGGCCATGGCATCCCAGACCTCGCAGAAGCTTTCGCTCGCGGCGCTAACGGCGATGGTGGTCGGATCGATGATCGGCGCCGGCATATTTTCGCTGCCTCGTACCTTCGGCAACGCAACCGGACCAGTCGGCGCAATCATCGCCTGGTGTATCGCCGGGACCGGGATGTATACGTTGGCCCGCGTCTTTCAGGCGCTCGCGGAGCGCAAGCCAGAACTCGATGCCGGCATCTTTGCCTACGCAAAAGCCGGCTTCGGTGACTACGCTGGTTTCCTTTCTGCGTTTGGCTATTGGTTGGTTGCCTGCATTGCCGACGTCTCATATTGGGTTCTGATCAAGTCGACACTCGGCGCGTTCTTCCCGGTTTTTGGCAATGGTGACACGGTCCCTGCAGTGGTGGTCTCGTCGATCGCACTCTGGCTGTTCCACTTCACGATCCTGCGCGGGATCAAGGAAGCTGCCGTCATCAACACCGTTGTTACGGTCGCAAAAATCATTCCCATCCTTACCTTCATTTTCATTCTGGCCGGAACGTTCAAGGCGAACATCTTCGTCAGCAACCTATGGGGCGGAGAGCTGGCATCACGAAGCGGTCTCTTTGAGCAAATCCGAGCGACCATGCTGGTCACAATCTTTGTGTTCATTGGGATTGAGGGAGCAAGCGTCTATTCTCGCTATGCCAAGGAACGCTCCGATGTCGGCAGGGCGACGATCGTCGGTTTCGTCGCCGTTTTGTTCCTGCTGGTGCTGGTGACGCTTCTGCCGTATGCCGTACTTACACAGGCGGAAATCGCGGGAATGAGGCAGCCATCCATGGCTTCCGTTCTCGAGGCCGTTGTCGGTACTTGGGGCGCGGTTTTCGTCAGCGTAGGGCTGATTGTTTCTGTGCTAGGCGCTTATCTCGCCTGGTCGTTGATCTGTGTCGAGGTGCTGTTCGCGGCCGCAAAGAGCGGCGACATGCCAAGGATTTTTGCGCGTGAAAATGCCAACAAAGTCCCGGCCGCCGCGCTGTGGCTGACCAATATCGTCATTCAAGTCTTCGTCATAAGCACGCTTTTCTCGCAAGATGCGTTCGCGCTCATGGTGAAGCTGAGCAGTGCCATGGTGTTAATTCCTTACCTGCTCGTGGCTGGATACGGCTTCCTTCTCGCCTTACGCCGAGAGACTTATGGAACCCAACCCGCACAGCGATCCCGCGACTTGATCGTGGCTGGCATTGCCACATTGTATGTTGCGTTCATGATCTACGCAGGTGGCCTGAAATTTCTGTTGCTGTCATCTATTCTCTACGCACCCGGTACGCTGCTCTATGTTCAGGTCAGACGGGAACAGAACAAGCAAGTGTTGGTCGGTGTAGAATGGATAGTGTTGGCGGCTGCGGCACTTGGTTGCCTCGTTGGCATTTACGGAATTGCCAGCGGCGACATCATTATCTAGCTGAGCGATCGCTTCAGTTCCTTGGCCGACAAGACATACCAAGGAATGTCTGGCCTAAATCAAGTGCGTAATCCGGTTACCCTCCGTAGAATGTCGCCGCGAAGTGCTGTCGGCTATTCATCCCTGAAGTGACAATCAGCGTGCCAATCGGTCCTGGTTGGCAACGCATGGGAGACGTCATGGGTATCGCAACGCGCTTTCTGGCCACGACGACAGTTGCGATCCCTTCAGCCAGACCGCAGTTGCCGCTCCTTGCGGCTCTGAAATGCGGAACCAGCCTGCTCGGCGCAGAAGGATAGCGATCATGAACGACAGCCTCTCGCCGCGCGAAATCGTGCGGGCAATGGTGGATCTCGGCGCCGCTAAGGCCGCTCACAGCGTTCCTGATCTTTTGATCCGCGGCATGCTTTCCGGGGCGCTGCTTGCCTTCGCGACGAGCATGGCCCTGGAGGGTGCGCTTCAGACAAATGTCGCGCTCGTCGGCGCTCTCACCTTCCCGGTGGGATTTGCCATCATCATCATCCTTGGCCTCGAGCTCGTGACCGGGAATTTTGGCCTGGTACCCCTGGCCGTCATCGCTCACCGTACGACAGTCGGCCGGATGTTGGCCAATTGGTTCTGGGTTTTCGTCGGCAACATGCTCGGTTCGCTCATCTTTGCCGGGCTGTTCTATGTCGTCCTGACCGATGTCGGCAATGTTGGGGCGAGTGCGCTCGGAGATCATCTGCGTGCGCTCGCCGAAGCGAAGACGATCGCCTATGAGCCGTATGGATACGACGGACTGGTGACCGCCTTCGTCAAGGCCATGCTCTGCAACTGGATGGTCTGCCTCGGCGTCGTCATGGGGATGAGTTCGAAGTCCACCCTCGGCAGGATCGTCGGATGCTGGTTGCCCATATTCGCCTTCTTCGCGCTCGGATTCGAGCACTGCGTCGTCAACATGTTCGTCATTCCCATGGGGATGATGCTCGGGGCCAAGATCAGCTTCGCAGACTGGTGGTACTGGAACCAGATACCCGTGACCTTGGGCAACATTGCTGGCGGTTTCCTCTTCACCGGACTTCCTCTCTATTGGACCTACCTGAAGGGTGGTGCAGAAGACGTGCCTGCCCCTGCGGCGAGGATGTCACTCGGCCCGGCCGAGTGATGGGCCAGCATTCCGGCGAACACATCTTCTTCCTCAGCATTGGGTCGCCCACAATTGCTTCGCGAAAGAATGTAGTCGTTTCGAAAAGAAGGCCTCAGTCGGGTCCGCCATGGTGGCGCCGACAGCCCCCAGCCGAACAGCTTCGATTGGACACAGCTAGAGCCAGGAAAGGCGCCGGCACATGCCTGACAGACCAGATGTGCAGTCCCGAACCAGAGGATGGCTGTGGCCGTCAGGTTCGCGGCCGACCGAGTTCAGTCCGGATCACAAATTGCAATCGCCGCCATTGCGCATCGCCTGATGACCACGAACATGACGCAACTCGACCTTCCGCCTGATGTTTCGCCGCAGCCGAGTTTTCGTTCGGCTGACGCTTCTTCTTCAGAAAGCGGCGCGGCGGCCGAGATCACTGACGAACGCAGGCGAGCGATCGTCGCGGAGATCCCACGGCTGCGTGGTTATGCGCGCGCGCTGTTGCGGGACCGCGATGCCGCCGACGACCTTGTGCAGGACAGCCTCGAACGGGCGCTGTCGAGGATGGCGAACTGGACGGCCGGCGATACGCCACGCCGCTGGCTGCTCACGATCATGCACAATCTGTTCGTCGACCAGTTGCGGCGCGCCAAACGCCATGCCCAGGCAGTGATCACGATCTCAGAAACGATAGATGCGATCGCGACGTCGCCACAGGCCGACAGGCTCGTATTCGTGGACGTATTCTCGGCGCTTCAGCAGATCAATCCCGAACGACGCGCAGCACTCGTGCTAGTCGCGGTCGAAGGCCTCTCCTATGCCGATGCCAGGAAGGCGCTGGGCATTCCCGTGGGGACACTGACGTCGCGGATCGCCAGGGGCAGAGAGGAGCTGCGATCGATCCTCGAAGGTGTCTCGCAGCCAGGCCAACCAGGGTGAGCAAAGAATGAACCGTCACCGTTTTCAATGATGAACCAAGGCCCCTGCCGTCCACACCGGCGCTGCGTCACGGGGTCATATCCGCCGAACGGCGGAGGGTCGAGAACCGCTGGAGCGAGCGGGCGGAATCGATAGATTTTCGCGCGATACCGGATGACGACTTTGCCATAGCTATTGATTTGCGCTTCGAAGGCCCAACCGTTCTGCAATCCGTACCAGGTCGGGCAAGGTCCGCACCGCCATCTTCCGCATGAGATGCCCGCGATGGATCTTGACTGTAATTTCGCTAAGGCCCATCTCGCCCGCGATCTGCTTGTTCATCAGGCCCTTGGTCACGAAGAACATGACTTCCTTTTCACGAGAGGTCAAAGTTTCGTACAGGGCTGATATCGTCGCCGCTTCCTGGTCGGATTCCCACCTTATGCGGTCGTTTTCGAGCGCGCCGAAGACCGCATCAAGCATGTCCTGGTCCCGGAACGGTTTGGTCAGAAAATCGATCGCTCCGGCTTTCATCGCGCGCACCGACATCGGGACATCCCCGTGTCCAGTCATGAAGACGACGGGCATTTGAATGTTCGACTTTGCAAGGTGAGCCTGGAAATCGAGGCCGCTCACGCCGGGCAACCGGATATCGAGCACGAGGCAGCTTGGCGTTTCCGGCAGCTTGCCCTGCAGGAATTGGCTGGCGGAGGCGAACAGTTCGACATGCAGCCCCACGGATCTGAACAGCCCACTCAGGGCATCGCGCACAGCGTCGTCATCATCGATGACATAGACTGTCGGCGCAAAAGCGGTCGACGCGGTTTGGCCTGGATTGGAACCTGCTGTCACGATAGCAATCCGCTCTCACGATTCCTGCTCCGCACGGCCCAGGAATGGCACAACGCCATCTTAGCATATTAATTTGGCAACGAGCCCCGCCACTAGGCGAGACGTGGTCGCGACTGTCGGTAATGCCGAGGGGGCTGGGATGGCTTCCGCGCGCTACACCATCAATATCACCAATCCACCCATCGGCGCATGTGCGCTGATGTTTCTGCAGTCGCGCCCTCTTGTGCAGCGGGGCTAGGCAGGCGATCGCCGAAACCTGCCTGGAATTCAACCGCACAGGCTGGCGGCAATCTTCCCGGAACGAACGCAAAATTCCGATTTGGAACGCACGCGACTTCGTTCCGAAAGCAATGGCGGTGGCAGCGCTCGGCTCACCACGAAGACGTCATTCCGGCTTGATTTCGCGTGGCCAGTTCAGCGCATCTTCGATGCACCGGATCATGGCGGCGGCGTCAAAAGGCTTGTAGAAGAAGCCTGCCGCCCCTGCAGCGAGGGCATTTTGCCGGGTCCGTTCGTCAGGATAGGCCGTGATAAGAATCACCGGAACGGTGTGGCCACGTGCCAGGAGCAACGTCTGCAGTTCCAACCCGTTCATTTCCGGCATCTGCACATCGGTAATGACACAGCAGGCGTCGGCGAGCCGTGGCGAACGCAAGAGTTCCTCGCCAGAAGCAAACAGGTTCGCGGCAAAGCCGCAGGAACGTATCAGATTCGCGGTGGACGTGCGGACCGCCTCGTCGTCGTCAACTATGGCAACCATCGGAATTTTCGACACATCGGTGTCCCCCGGAGACTGTGTCGCCCGGCGTCGCCCGGCGCGATCTCATCTCGGCGCCAGCATACGAACGTAGAGCCAAGACCGAAATCATACAGAGGTTTGACTAGCCTGAGGTTCGCAGGCAGCGATGCCGCGACCTGGCGACCGGTCGGAGAACCGTACGGCTACACAGCGGCGTCAACGTTCAACCGCACGGTGGGATCATTGTCGCACGGCACCGGCGACCTCCCTGCACAAGGTTGCCGACATCGCCAGACGCGCCCAAGGCGCCGCCGCCAACAGTAGATACCATCGTATACGCAGCATAGCTGATGATATGATTCATTCAGACGGCCATTCAATGGAGCAGATTTCCCACCCGTGTACCTTGACCAGCAAGCAGAAGAAAATTCTGAGGCTAGAGGAGCACGGGCCCAATGCAGTTCCACTCATTGTCTGCATCCGAATATTACGATCGGCAACCGGCAGAGGATCTGCCCGTCCTTCCTCGACGCGACGGCATGGTCCGAGCGATGCATGTCGCCGGCCCGCCTCGAACGCCTGAAGTCGGCTCGTCATTGTTCGACCCATTCGACGCAGGCAACGGCGCCTACCCGGTGGCGCCAGACTGCCGCATGATTTCGATCCCCCTCACTCATATGAATGTGGTTCTCTCGGTGTCCGCTGCAGCGATGCCGCAACCCCGTCGCGGCGGTCTAACGATGCATGCAAATGCAGCGGCAGACCCTGATCCTACGGCGGCGCCCTGTGGGGCCATGGCGCAATTTGCCCAAGCAGGCCAAAGCGCGATCGACGGTCTGAATGCTTTCCACGCGCCTCGGGACCTAGGCCTGGCCGAACTGGTCCCAGAACGGCACTCCTCTGATCCGGTCGTCCAGCGTCTTTCCAGGGCGCTCGAGGCGGCAGAAGACAGCCATGATGGATTTGGCAACCTCTATGCCGATGCAGTCCGCCTTGCCATCGTAACCCGCTTGCTCACGCTGCGCTCAGATCCGCAGCCAGACCCGGATGAGCCGGCGGCACGCTCTACGGCCGCCCTGTCCAAATGGCGATGGAAGCGCGTCGTCGAATACGTCGATTCACATCTCGATGAGACGATTACGCTCGCGGACATGGCAGCAGTGGCGGGGCTCAGCCGAATGTATTTCGCCGCACAGTTCCGGGCGGCCACCGGCATTCGCCCGCATGAATTCCTGCTGCGGCGGCGGATTGACCGTGCCAAGCAGATGCTCATCGAGACCGAGATGACCCTGGTCGACGTGGCGCTGAGCGTCGGCTTTCAGAACCAAGCCCATTTCACCACGGTCTTCGGACGTTTCGTTGGCGAGACACCCTATCGCTGGCGTTGCGGCAATCGCAGGGATGTCGCAGACCGCCCTTTCGACAGCGATCTCGCCCGTTGGCGCCACCCCCCACGTGGGTCGGACACGCGGCCCATTCAGCTGGCAGCTCCGGGAGAGTTGCCGCCCCGCAGCGCTGCCGGTGCAACATAGCCGACAGCGCTGGCGGCGGCACTGCGATGGAAAGATGTTGCTTGCCGGAAGGCTTCTTGCCCACACAGGATTCTTCAGCTCTTCGTAGAGGCGTCTCTAATGGCCAATGACATTCGTCCTTACAATGCCCCGGCCGGCGGATGGGGAGCGCTCAAGTCGCTAGGCGAACACCTTGTCGAGCAGGGAATCCCGATCAAGGGGGCGGCCACTCTGGGGCGCATGAACCAGCCGGAGGGATTTGATTGCCCCGGCTGCGCCTGGCCGGACCCCAAGCACACTTCATCCTTTGAGTTTTGCGAGAACGGGGGCAAGGCGGTTGCCTGGGAAGCCACGGCGAAACGCTGCACGCCGGAGTTTTTCGCCGCCCATACCGTTGCCGAGCTTTCAAGCTGGAGCGATTTCGATCTCGAGATGGTCGGACGCCTGACCCATCCGATGGCCTACGACGGCGCATCCGACCATTACGTGCGGGTCGGTTGGGACGAGGCCTTTGCAACCATTGCCCGCCACCTCAACGGATTGCCGGATCCCAACATGGCCGAGTTCTACACATCCGGCCGCACCTCGAACGAGGCAGCGTTCCTCTACCAGCTCTTCGTGCGAGAGTTCGGCACCAACAATTTCCCCGATTGCTCGAACATGTGCCACGAGGCTACCAGCGTCGGCCTGCCGCACTCGCTCGGCGTCGGCAAGGGTACCTGCCTGCTTTCCGATTTTGACAAGACGGACTGCATCTTCATCTTCGGACAAAATCCGGGCACCAACAGCCCTCGCATGATGACGAGCCTGCGCAACGCCTCGCGGCGCGGCGCAACCATCATGTCCTTCAATCCGTTCCGCGAGCGCGCCCTGGAGCGCTTCCAGTCGCCCCAAAGCCCGGTCGAAATGGCAACGCTTACGTCGACACCGATCAGCGCCAAGCTCTATCAGGTGCGTGTCGGCGGCGACGTCGCGGTCGTCAAGGGGCTCATGAAAGTTCTCATGGAAGCAGACGATGCGGCGCGGGCGGGCGAATTGCCGGCGATCCTCGACTGGGATTTCATCAAGGGCCATACGACGGGTATCGAGGCTCTCGCCGCCGACCTGCGGGCGACGCGATGGGACGACATCGTGTCTCAGTCAGGGCTCGCTCGCGAGGACATCGAATACGCCGCTCGCGCCTATATGAAGGTCGAACGAGCGATCATTGTCTATGGCATGGGCATCACGCAGCACCGTCGGGGAGCACAAAACGTGCAGCAGCTGGCCAATCTCGCGCTGCTGCGCGGTCATATCGGCCGCGAGGGCGCCGGACTTTGCCCGGTACGCGGTCATTCCAACGTCCAGGGCGATCGCACGGTCGGCATCACCGAAACGCCGACAAAGGAATTTCTCGATCGGCTTGAGCACCGCTTCGGCTTCAAGCCACCGTCCGAACATGGCCACAACGTCGTGACCGCGCTGGAGGCCATGAAAGACGGCAAGGTGAAAGTGTTCTTCGCCGTCGGCGGCAACTTCGTGTCAGCCATCCCGGACTGGGAGGTGACCCGCGCTGCCTTGCGCAAGCTCGACCTGACGGTCCAAGTGTCAACCAAGCTCAATCGCAGCCATCTGGTACACGGGCGCGACGCGCTGATCCTGCCTTGCCTCGGGCGCACCGAAATAGACGTCCAGGCAACGGGGCCGCAGTCGATCACGGTCGAGGATTCGATGTCGATGGTGCACGCGTCGGCGGGCCGCAATGTTCCGGCGTCGGAGCACCTGATGAGCGAACCTGCAATCGTCGCCGGCATTGCACGGGCGACGCTGGGTGCAGGTTCCGTCGTCGACTGGGAAAGCTTCACCGCCGACTACGACCTTATCCGCGACGCGATCGAAGACGTGTTCCCGATCTTCCAGGGTTTCAATGCCCGCATTCGCATCCCGGGCGGCTTCCATCTGACATCGAACGCGCGCGAACGCATCTGGGCGACAGTTTCCGGCAAGGCGAATTTCCTCGTCTTCGACGGCCTCGGCGAGGATCCGCCCCTGGACAGTCTAGACGCTCTATGGCTGACGACGGTGCGCAGCCATGATCAGTACAACACCACGATATATTCGATGTCCGACCGCTATCGCGGTGTCTTCGGTCAGCGCGACGTGATCTTCCTCAACGAACAGGAGATGGAAAGGCGTGGCCTCCAGGCCGACGACCGCGTCGACTTGATCACTCTGTCCACCGACGGCGTTGAACGCCGCCTGTCCAATTTTCGGATCGTCCCGTATGCCTTCCCGAATGGCAGCTGTGCGGCCTACTATCCCGAGGCAAACCCCCTCGTGCCGCTCTATGCGCACGATCCGATGAGTTTCACGCCCTCCTTCAAAGCAATTCCGATTCGCATTTCGCGCTCGTGTACCGAGGCGGTTGATCATGGGTGAGGTCGAACTCGCGCGCCTTCATGACCAATGCCGATCCTATCCCTGGCGGCTAGACCGCGGCGATCTTCGGGCGGCGTCGCGCTGGGTCGCCGGCAAGTGGTCGGACGGGTTCGGTCGCGCCACCGAAGGCGCGAGCGGCAGTGTCGAACTGGCGCAGTTTGGGGTTCTGGAACCCTATCTTGCCGAAGCAATCGTGCTTGAGCGGGGAGCAGACTTCATGTTTGCGAGATGGGGCGCGGCGCTGGACGCGCTTTGTGGCGGGGACCGTGGTGGTCACAGGCTGTCTGCGCTCCCCCAACCCAGCCGCGGACAGCTGCGCCGGCTGTGTGTGCGGGCAGCTGCGGAGCAGTTGCCGCAAGCAAGACAGGCGACCTGGGCGCTCGATGGACGGATCTGGCAGTGTGCGATGCTGGCGCTGCCGACGGCCGGCGACTCGCTTTCTGCCACGCGACTTCTCGTGGCCCTGCTCTTTGCCCCTCACTCAATGTTTGCCGCCCAGCCTCTTCCACGTGGCGAAGCGTTGCGTTGGAGGCGAAGCTCCCACGCACTCCGCGCACGCGCCATTCTGCCGAACTCCTGAGGCGCCCGTCCCCTCCTCCCGCGGGCGCCTGAACTGGCGGTGGGTCGCATCAGCGATCCGCCGCCCTTTTTTGGTGACCTTCGGTCGTTGCCGACGGCGGGCGCGCCCATCACATCGCCATCGGACCTGCCCGTTCGTGCGCGACGAGAAAGGCAGGGGCGTTTCCGAAAGACGCCGAACCGCGAAATCGGGATTGTCGCAACGAGCTGCCTCCGCAAACGCCTTGGCCACGGAGCCGGCCCGCAGGATTTGCTACCGCATCGCTGGCCCTCATCTTGGTCATCGGCGCATTCGATTGTTTGAAAAAAGGGAAGGAAGAGACCCGTGCGCGAGATCGTCAATGCCATCGCAATTGCCCTCACTCTTGGCCTGTCGGGAGTCGCCGTGGCAGCCGACAATCCCACGCCCAAGCCCGCACATACCGTGGCGCGCAACGTCGTGCTCGTGCACGGAGCGTGGGCCGACGGATCGAGCTGGGCCGAGGTGATCCCGCTCCTTCAGGCAGCCGGCCTCAGAGTAACCGCGGTGCAGAATCCGCTGACGTCGCTGGCAGACTCGGTCGCGGAGACGCGACGGGCGCTGGCGCTGCAGGATGGGCCAACCGTGCTCGTAGCGCATTCCTGGGCCGGCACCGTCATCAGCGAAGCGGGGACTGATCCCAAGGTTACATCGCTGGTCTATGTGGCTGCACGAGCACCGGATGCCGGTGAGGACTTCGTCGCTCTTTCCGCAACCTTTCCCGCAGGACCCGTTCGAGCCGGCATCCAGGTGAATGATGGCTTCACCAGATTGTCCGAAGAGTCATTCCTGAAATACTTCGCAAACGGTGTCGCGCCCAGGCAAGCCAAGATCCTGTATGCGGTCCAGGAGCCCACCGCTGCGACCATCTTCGGCGGACGAACCACAGAGGCTGCATGGCATTCCAAGCCATCGTTCTACGCGGTGTCGAAGCAGGACAAGACGATCAACCCTGATCTCGAACGGTTCCTCGCCAAACGCATGCACGCGACGACGGTGGAGATCGATGCGGGCCACCTGTCGCTGGTTTCCCATCCCAAGGAGGTCGCCGACCTCATTCTGGCTGCGGCGGGCCGATGACATTGGATTTGCCCCGGCGAAGCTATGCGGACGGGCCTGACGGCCTGGGCGGGCTGTCCCGGCGACGGCCCGCCCGCCGCGCGCAGCATCCACATGCTGGTCGCAATGGTCTCGCCCACTGCACTGATGTTGCCCAAACCAGCCTGCCATCGGGCGCCCGGCGATGAGCTTGGCGACGTCACCGGGCAACGCTCGGCGCCGACGCCTTTTGGGCGCAAGGACCGGACATTCGAGGCAATGGGCGCAAAGTCATTTCGGAGACACTGAAAGAAAATCCGGCAATACGGCGACGTTCATCGCTCGAGCCGTTCCGACTAACGTTGCCAGGAAGGTCATCGGCTGAGGCATGGGTATCGTTCGGTTCGCGTTGCGATTTCCGCACACGTTCTATGTGCTGGCTGCCTTGATTCTCTTTCTCGGCGGCGTCGCAAGTCGCGAGATGCGGTTGGACGTCTTTCCGGAAATCAACATTCCGGTGGTGACTGTAATCTGGAGCTATGGCGGCCTCAGCACGCCGGAGATGGAACAGCGTGTCACCACGTACAGCCAGTATGCGATCAGCTCCAACGTCAATGGCATCAAGAACATCGAGGCGCAGACCTTAGGGGGGCTGTCGGTCCAGAAGATCTATTTTCAACAGGATGTGAATCTCGATCTCGCGATCGCGCAGATCGTTTCGGCCACAAACGCCATTCGTGCCCTCCTGCCGCCGGGTATCCAGGCACCGCTCGTGGTGCAGTTCAATGCCTCCAGCGTGCCGGTCCTGCAGATCAGCCTGAGCTCGGACACACTCAACGAACAGCAGCTCTACGACTACGGCATCTATCGGATCCGCCAGCAGCTGGCCCCGATCCCGGGCGTCACACTGCCGACTCCGGCGGGCGGAAAATATCGCCAGATCATGGTCGACCTCGACCCGTCGAAGCTCCTGGCCAAGGGTCTGACACCGCTCGACGTCGTCAACGCGGTCAACGCCCAGAACCTGACTTTGCCGTCGGGCACGGCCAAGATCGGCAACACACAGTATGTCGTGCGCACCAACGCCACGCCAGCAACCATCGATGAGCTCAACGATATTCCGATCAAGGTCGTGAATGGCGCTACGGTGTTCGTCAAGGATGTCGGCCAAGTCCATGACGGATGGCTCGTCCAGCAGAACATCGTTCGCGAGAACGGCCGGCATTCGGTTCTGCTCAGCATCATCAAGAACGGCAATGCCTCGACGCTGGAGGTGGTCAATGCCGTTCGGGATGCCTTGAAGACGGCACGCGCCGCGGCGCCTCCCGGCATGGAAATCAGAGAGCTCTTCGACCAGTCGGTGTTCGTCAAGCAATCGATCGCCGGCGTGCTGCGGGAGGGCGTGATCGCGGCCGCACTCACCGCTCTGATGATCCTGCTGTTTCTCGGATCGTGGCGATCGACGCTGGTCGTCATGATCTCGATCCCGCTGGCGATCCTGTCGTCGGTCGTGGCGCTGTATTTCCTGGGCGAAACGCTCAATACGATGACGCTGGGAGGCCTGGCGCTCGCGATTGGCATCCTCGTCGACGATTCGACGGTGACGCTCGAGAACACCCATCGCCTGCTCACCGAGGAAAGACAGACGCTGCCGCAGGCGACGCTGCATGGAGCCGCCGGTATCGCCGTGCCGACCCTGGTGTCGACGCTGGCCATAAGCTGCGTGTTCACATCGGTGGTCTTTCTGGAAGGTCCGGCAAAATATCTGTTCACGCCGCTCGGTCTTGCCGTCGTGTTCGCGATGCTCGCATCCTATGGACTTTCGAGGACGCTCACTCCGATCACCATCGGATTGCTGCTCAAAAGCGAACGCCATGGCGCCTCGACGGGCTGGTTCGGCAGGTTTCACGCCAGGTTCGAACGTGGTTTCGAGGCCATGCGCCTGCACTATGCCGAGTTGCTGGCCGTACTCCTCAGGCGCCGGTTCATCGTTCCCCTCATTGCAGCCCTGGTGCTCGCATTGGGCGCTGTGCTGACGATGCTCGTCGGTCGCGATTTCTTTCCCGCGATCGACGGCGGCCAGATCCAACTCCATGTTCGGGCTCCCGCGGGAACCCGGATCGAGGAGACGGAAAAGATCTTCCAGGCTGTCGAGGACAAGATCCGCGAGATCGTTCCTGATCGCGACCTCCAGCTTGTCGTCGACAACATCGGCCTGCCGGCGCGTTCCTACAATTTGGCGTTCACGGATGGATCGACCATCGGCGTGAATGACGGTGTGATCCAGGTCGCATTGAAAGACGGCCACGCGCCGACTGCCGACTATGTGCGCAAGCTGCGCACGGCGCTGCCAAGCGCCTTTCCAGACGTTCTGTTCTACTTCCAGTCGGCCGACATCGTCACGCAGATCCTCAATTTTGGACTGCCGGCGCAGATCGATGTCCGTACGGTCGGCTATGACCGCGTCACCAATCTGCGGGTTGCATCGGAGTTGCGGCGCCGCATCGCCGCCATTCCCGGCGTGGTCGACGCACACCTGCAGCAGGAAGTCGACGCGCCGGCGTTCTATGCCGACATCGATCGCACGCGGGCGGCGCAGCTCGGCCTCAATGCCAGCACGATCGCCAACAACATCAATGTGAGCCTGAGTTCCTCCGAGCAGGTGTCGCCTAACTTCTGGACCGACCCGACCACGGGCATTCCCTACTACCTCGCCGTTCAGACACCGGAAAACAAGATCGCGTCATTGAACGATCTCGGCAACACGCCTGTGTCCTCAACCATCAACACCGCCGGCGCACAGGTTCCCGGGCAACTCAGCAACGTCGCGACGTTCAAGCGCGACAGTCTCCCGACAAACGCCAACCAGGCGAACGTCCAGCCAGTCTACGAAGTCTATGCAAGCGTCCAGGGTCGCGATCTGGGAGGTGTCTCCAGCCAGATCAGCACGATCGTCGCCGACCTGCAGAAGCAGCTTTCGCCCGGAAACACCATCCAGGTTATAGGGCAGATCCAGAGCATGAACGATGCCTTCTGGGATCTCGGCATCGGCATCCTGTTCGCCGCCGTGTTCGTCTATCTGCTGATGGTCGTGAACTATCAGAACTTCGGCGACCCCTTCGTCGTCATCCTTGCCTTGCCGGCGACCTTTTGCGGCATCGTGACGATGTTGTTCATCACGGGCACGACGCTCAACGTGCCCTCACTGATGGGTGCGATCATGGCGGTCGGGGTTGCTTCGGCCAATTCCATCCTGCTCGTGACCTTCGCCCGGGACCAGCAGTTGGCAGGCAAGTCCGCGTTCGACGCCGCGATCGACGCCGGCCACACCCGGATCAGACCTGTGCTTATGACCGCGGCCGCGATGATCGTCGGCATGGTTCCCATGGCGATCGGCGGAGCGGGAGAAGAGCAGAATGCCGCACTGGCGCGCGCGGTCATCGGGGGACTTTTGTTTGCAACGCCCACGACGCTCCTCGTCGTGCCGTACCTGTTCGCGATGCTGCGTAGCGGACAGGACGGCAAGACGGCTCACGGCGTCTTCGAAGAGGAAATCGCATGAAACCGAGGCACCGTTTGGATCAGGACGACGACACGGTGATGGATGATGCAATGAAGCGGCCGCCGCGCCGAGGCGGAGGCCGGCTGCTTGCATTGGGCGCGCTCGCTCTGCTGATGACGGGACTGGCCTATGGCGCCCAAGGGTACTATTCGCGCAACCAGGAACTCGCGGCTTCGGCCAAACAGGCGCGTGACTTCATTCCGCTGGTGCGAGTTGCGGCGGTAAGGCCGAGCGACGACATCGTGAAAGTCAGTCTGCCCGCCACCACAACTGCCTTCGACGTCGCGGACATCTTCGCGCGAGCCAGCGGCTATATCGAGACGCGCGAGGCCGATATCGGGGACAAGGTCAAGAAGGGACAGTTGCTAGCCAAGATTGCCGTGCCGGAACTCGATGACCAGATTTTGCAGGCCCAGGCAACCTTGGGACAGTTCAAGGCGGCGCTGCAACAAGCACAAGCCAATCTCGATCTCGCCAAGGTGACGTGGCAACGAGACAAACCCCTGGTGGACCAGGGCTGGATCACCAAGGAACAGGGTACGATCGACGTCCAAACCCTCAAGGCACAGGAGGCGGCTGTCGGCGTTGCGCAGGCCAACGTGAATGCGCAGCAGGACCAGTTGCGCGTTCTCGACCAGCAACAGGCCTACCAGCAGGTGGTCGCCCCGTTCGACGGCGTCATCACTCAACGCAACGTCGACATCGGCAGCCTAGTGCAGGCCGACACGACCAACAGCACTTTCCTGTTCGCCATCATGCAGGGGGATGTGATCCGTGCCCAGGTCTACGTCCCCCAGGACCAGGCCTTTGGACTGACCCCGGGGGTCAAGGCCGTGCTCCAGGTCCCCGAAATCCCCGGCCGTACCTTCCCCGGCACGGTGACGCGGATTGCCGATGCGCTGGCACCGGGCACACGGACCTTGCTGACCGAAATCGACATTCCGAACCCTGACGGTGTTCTCACGCCCGGCACCTATTGTACTGTCGAGCTCCAGATCCCGCGCAAGACACCCAGCTTTTCCGTGTCCGCAGATGCGATCATCTTCAACGCGGATGGTTTGCAGGTTGCCGTGGTCGAGAACGGCATTGCGCATATCCGGAAAATATCGGTGGCGCGCGATCTCGGAACGGAGGTCGAGGTCCGTGACGGCGTCAAACAGGGCGACCTTGTGATCCTGAATCCGCCGGTCGAACTTGCCGAGGGCAGCAAGGTGCAGATCAGCCCGGCAGCCGTCGGACCATCTTAGTTCAGGTCCGGACGCCCGGGGTGCAATGAAGCCCATTTCCCCCTTGGTGCCGTATACGCATCGCCAGTTGGCGATCCATACTATGTCATACATCGATGATACTTTGATATACTACATATTACTTCCACCAATTGCTAGTTAAGTAATGCAGGACGAGAACGGAAGCGGCGAGATCAACTTCGCAACCCGAAAGTTCCCGAGTGCCTGTGGCTCGGAATGCGCGGTGAACAAATCGCCGCCATCCTCATCGAAAAGGATATCTAATCATGCGTTCTATCCCTCTGAAGGCGGTGCTTGCCGCGATGATCGTCACCGTTCCGCTCACCGGCGCCTTTGCCGCCTCGTCGCACGGGGGAGACCGCGATGGCGGTCGCGACCGTGGCGATCACAGCAGCAATTACAGCGACTTCTCCCAGAATGGGTGGTTTGACGGCATCAATTCGTTCAAGGCCCATCCGGCTGAAGGCAAGAACTTCCTCCACCAGCTCAAGGGTGAATGAGAAGGTTCCACCGTCTCGCCGCAGCCCCGCCGTCTCTCAGGAGCGGCGCGGGTCTGCAGCGTGAAGCCTCATGAACATGTCACAGGCGCGCCGCCTGTCGATCAAGGCAGGCCATGTTGCTCAAGACAGGCATGTTTTCCGACTTCCCACGCCGCCGAACGAGATCATCAAAATGGAGCGCCGCGATAAAGCCCTTCGACCTGGCGGTTCGTTCGCATCGTCCGCCGGCATCGACTCGATCCGACTGAGTTTGGCTCAACTGTCTTTGGGATGACGAATTGGAAAATGCTGCCATGCGGAACATCGGGTGTGGCCCAGAGCCGACCGCCGTGGGCTGCGACGATAGAGCGGCATATCCACAGCCCCAATCCCATGCCCTCGCGCTTGGTCGTAAACAGGGGATCGAAGATGCGATCGATAAGTGCTGGATCGAGCCCTGTGCCCGAGTCCCCGACTGCAACCAGCACATCGCCATTCTTGTCGAGTTGGGTGACGATGCGCAGCTTTCGCTGCCGGTCCTGCACCATGCTCATCGCCTCGATGCCGTTCGCGACGAGGTTGGCGACGACCCGCTCCAGTTGACAGCGATCGCCCCTGATGGGCTCCAGGTTCTCAGCGAGGTCCACCTCGACCGCGATGCGATGATGGCGCAGATCGAGGCTCACGAGATTGAGGAGACCTCTGATC
This sequence comes from Mesorhizobium sp. P2_E6, assembly GCF_056403835.1. Lineage (NCBI taxonomy): Bacteria > Pseudomonadati > Pseudomonadota > Alphaproteobacteria > Hyphomicrobiales > Phyllobacteriaceae > Mesorhizobium > Mesorhizobium sp. P2_E6. The sequence goes on along the minus strand of NZ_JBFUEQ010000006.1, from coordinate 302,103 downwards.
AAGTCGTTGATGTCGAGGTTGTTCGGTATGGGCGGGGATTTTCGAGCAAGATCCCGAACGCCTCTGACGACATCGGCGGCGCGAAGGCTGTTGCCGATGATCCGTTCAATGGCCCGTTTCACCTCATCGAGGTTCGCTGGGTCTCTCGTCAACCACCGCAAGGCGGTTTCCGCGTTTGTCAGTATTGCTGTAAGTGGCTGATTCACTTCATGCGCAATGCACACCGCGCGCTCGCCTATCGTTGTCGATTGGGTGCTAAACATAAGCTGCGGACTCCTGCGCCAAGAGGGTTCGATTTGGTCGTGGGCGGTACCTAGGGCTGCGGGCGATCGATCCGCCTGACCTTGCAAACGCGCGCGCCAAGACTATTCCGCTGCCGGGGAGGAAATGTTCCGGAGCGTTCGGTGTGAGGAAGCCACGCGAATGTCCCAATTCTGACTCCCTCCAGCGTGCCGATTGCCTGGTACTCCATGCCATGGAACTATCCGCTCTATGAGCTGTGAGGCGAGTTCAGCGTTGCAAATAGCTGTAAATATTCGCGCCCAAGACAGGCTGTGAATAGGTACATGCGTGGGGCATCGCTCCAGGCGCCTGGCGCGAGCACGAAAGAGCCACGGGGGTTGAAGGCGGACCGCGACTGGTTTGCAGAACTCAGTTGGTCGAGCTCAGTTCGTCGAGAAGTCGGCGCGCGGCAACCAGATCTTGGGTTCCAAATCCCTCTTTGAACCGTTGGTAGATGTGGTCGAGCATGGAGCGGGCGTCCCCGCTCCGGCCGTGTTCCCGCCACACGCGTGCCAGAGGAATTGCAGCTCTCAACTCCCAGCCCAGGGCGGATTGCTTGCGGGCACGATCGATCGAGCGGAGCAGCGAACCCTCTGCTGCAGGAAGGTCCGGTCTCGGCCGCGCCAGCAGGATTTCGCCTCGGGCTCGCAGCAGGTCGGGCAACCAGAGTATCTCTCCGACTTGCTCCGCATGCGCCACAGCCTCGTCTATGGTGGCCAGCGCTTCCTCCGGCCGACCGGAAAGGGCCAGGCCCTCGGCCAAGGCACGCGATGCCGGCAACGTCACGATGCGGTACCGATTGGCATCCATCGCTTTCAGTCCTGCCCGCAGGATTTCGACGCCCGATGCCGCATCGCCGCGCGCGACCATGAATTCACCTTTCAGCGCGAGGCCAACGGCGTGATAGGGGGCAAGGGAGTATTTGATAGCCTGCTCGATTACGATTTCGGTATGCTCTTCCGCTGCTTTAAGATCGCCACTCCAGTGGAGAACAGGGATGAGATAGATGAGAGCAATGCAAGATGAGACCGGGTGATCGTAGCCTTGCGCAGTCTTGATCCCCTGACGTGCAATTTTGCAACCCTGATCCGCGAAGCCGCACAGCCACAAAGACCTGGCGAGCGTTGCGAGCCCTGATGCACGGTGGTCGTGGCCAAAGAAGCTCACCCTCCCCAGCTTGAAATCTGACGCAAGCCTCATGCCTTGTTTGCAGTGACGCAGCGCAGCCGCCTGATTGCCGGTTAGATGATACGATCCACCCAAGATCCATTCGGTCATTGCGTTTTCGGTCGGGCCGCCGCTCGCCTTGGCAACGGTGTCGCTTCGTTTGGCCGCCGCCAAGGCGCCGCTGAAGTCGCCCTGGCGCGTGAGAAAAATGTAGAGTCCAGAAAGCAACTGGAGTTGACGTCCTCCATCCCGCAAAGTCTCGGAGAGGTCCAGGCCGCGCTCGATGCCGGCCCTGACTTCCAAGCTGTTGCCGCGGGCGTACATGGCTGACATCGCCAGAGCTCCCTGGAGCTCCAGTTCCAGTTGCATCCCGTGATCCGTCTCGTGCAGCGAGCCCAGTGCTCGCCGGCACCATTGTTGACACTCATCCAGCAGTGAAAGCCCCAGGAATAACGCAGCCCCATGCGCAGCCAGCTTAATGGCGATGGAACGGTCGCCCGAGCTTGAAAAACTCCACGCGAGCGCTTTGCGGACGTTGCCAATGTGCGGAGCGTAGGCGGCTACGTTGTGGGCATCAAAAGCCGACCCTTTGGCCAAGCCATGCTCCAGCAAGTCGACGAAGTGGCAAGCGTGACGTCTTTCGGCCGCATCCGCCTCCCCGCCTTCCGCGAGCTTGGCCGCGGCATAGGCGCGTGTTGTGTCCAGGAGCCTGTAGTAAGCAGGCCCGCTTGTCGACAATACCCCCATGAGAGACTTGTCGATCAGGCTGGCGATCGTGTTGGTGACCATTTGCGTCTCGCCATCGCCCCCGGCGACTGCATGCGCCGCCGCCAGCGTGAATTGGCCAACGAATACGGACAGCCTGCAGAGGGTTCTCTGCTCATCCGCTGACAGGAGCCTGAAGCTCCAGTCGAGCATGGCCTGCAGCGTCTGATGCCGGGGCGACGCGCATCGCCGGCCCTGCAGGAACAGCCCGGCGCCGCTGTCCAGGAGATCGGCGGTTCCTTGAATACCGTTGGTGCCCACACGACTGGCAACCAGCTCGATCGCCAGAGCAATTCCATCAAGCCGGCGGCAGATATTCGCAACGATTGGAGCTTCGGTGTCGCTGAGCTCGGCACGGTGCCCGCTCGATCCCGCCCGCTCCATGAAAAGCTGGACGGCGGGCGAAGCCAGCGCCTGAACGGCAGATGGCGTGTCGTTAGGCGGACTGTCGAGATGCATCAGCAAATGCACATACTCGCCCTCAACGCGCAACGACTCGCGACTGGTCGTCAACAAGTGCAGCGACGGCACTGCGCGAAAGAGCCGTTCGCACAGCGGCGCAGCCGTCTCGATCACATGTTCGCAATTGTCAAGAACGACAAGGGTCCGCTTATCGGCCAGGAAGGCGCTTATGTACAGCTCGGGGTCGGGCCCCTGGACAAAGCAGCCGAGTGCCGACGCGACGGCAGCGGGAACGTCTGCTGGAGCGGTGAGCGAACCGAGATCAACGAAGCAAACCGCATCGTCGCCTAATTCCCGACGCAGCGCGTGGCCGACCGCGACGGCGACGGTCGTCTTTCCTATTCCGCCTGGCCCGACCACACTGACGAAGCGTCGCGACAACAGCAGCGAGGAAAGGGTGGCGACGGTCTCGTCCCGTCCGACCAGCAGTTGCAAGGGCGCCGGGAGACTCGGAGGCAGCACGGGACCGGCAGGAGCGACAATCAGGTCGGTGCCGTCCGCGTTTGAGCGCCGAACCGGTGCAACGAAAGTGTAGCCCCGGCCGGGAACATTGACGATGTATCGAGACCCGTCTTTGCCGTCTGCCAGCACTCTGCGAATGGCGGCGATGTGCACACGAAGATTGGCTTCCTCGACGAAGACGCCCGGCCAAACGAGATCGATCAGTTCTCGCCCGCTCACGATCTCCCCCGCTCGGTCGGTCAACGCAATCAGAACGTCAAGCGCGCGGCCGCCAATAGCGACCGGTGTGCCATCCTTGACCAGCAATCGCTCAGCCCCGATCAAGCGGTACGAGCCGAAAGACAGGATTTCGCCGATCCCTAATTCACCGCCACTTGCCATGACAGTCGTCCTGGGCGCTGCCAGCCTCATGCTCGAAGATCCGGGCGATCTTCTTTGCATCTTTTTGCGACCTTTAACTCGCCGGGACCGGCGCTCCGGGATCATATTGGGCCGTGTCCGAAAGACGTGGCGAAACGGAGGCGCCAGCGCATCTTGGTGCCGTGCTCTGCGCGAAGCGAAGAAACCGCAATTCTCTCGGCGGCAGCATGTGCAATGTCATTGTGCCTAGTTCCTTGTTGATGGACTCCATTCGAGGCTGAAAGGCGCGACCGGCGGCAAGGGATCTTGCTCCGGCACGTCTGCATTGGACCGATCCTGTCGCTGGCAGGTCCACTTTCTGACGATGTCTTCGGCGGAAGTATAGGCATTGAGCTTGCCGCGATCGACAAGGATCATGGCAGCGGTCGCGAAAATCGATGTCGATATCGAGAAAATACGGAAAAGCGCGTCCTCCGTGGCCCTGCCCAGCGGAGACGCTTCACTGGCTGAGCCGGAGCAGCGAACGCCGTTTCGGTCGCCCACCAAGCCGAAAACGAAGGGCAAATCTCCTTCGGCCACGCTCCAGTCGAGAATGTCCTGCAACATCGACACCGATGATACCGCTCCCAGCCCCCCTCTATTGCGATCGGGCAGAATGTCTTTCTGCGCGCTGCCGCGGAGAGAAGCGCAAGGATAAAGGAAGCGTGTCCGAGCCTCCATTCTGGCTTGGTACAGTTTCGTATTCGTTCGGCGGGTTGGACCACTACTTAGGTCTATCCAAAATAGCCCTGAGGCTAGTTGTGCGAGCAGGTGCCGAGCGCAGCAACTCGGCCATTCTGACCAAATCGGCCAGGGATTGCGCGCCCATCCTTCTCATGACTTGAGCACGATAAATCTTAACCGTGGATTCTACCACGCCAATCCTTCCAGCAACCTGCTTGTTCATCAATCCTGCTGTCACCAGATCCATCACCTCGCGTTCGCGCTCGCTCAGCGTCTGAAATCGGGTGAACGTCTCGATCGCCCGCCGATTGCTATCGAGGCGCATGCCGTCCAGCTCGATGGCCCTTGTGACGGCATCCAGCATTTCCTGTTCGCGAAACGGCTTCGTCAGAAAGTCGACTGCACCAGCCTTCATGGCTCTCACCGCCATCGGCACGTCGGCGTGGCCGGTCATGAATATGATTGGTATACGGACGCCGGCTGCGACAAGGCGAGCCTGAAAGTCGAGACCGCTGATGCCGGGCATACGAATGTCCAGCACGAAGCAGCTCGCAAGGTCGGGCAGTTCCATGTTCAACAGCTCGGTCGGAGACGAGAAGGCCTGGCTCTGCAAACCGACGGATTCCAACAAGTCGACCAGCCCTTCGCGCATCGCAACATCGTCTTCGACGATGAAGACGAATGCATTTTGGGTAGTCCCAGCATAGATGGGGGCAGCCACCGGACGGGCATATGACTGCGTCGGTTCCAGCAGCAGGCGTTCATAATCTCTGGTCATTAGATCACTTGTCATCATTACTCCCCTTGCGATGAGGCCAAAACGGCCAGGGCGACCGCCGCAAGCAATGCTGAAGCATCGAAGGGCTTTCGAAAGAACCCATGATGACCTTCAGCAGCCGCGCGCCTTTGGTCTGCGGCTTCATGGCGCGCCGTTATGAAAATGACGGGCAAGTCGGGGCGCACAATTCGCGCACGCCGGCGAAGCTCGAAGCCGTCGACAACTGGCATGCCGATATCGGCAATCAGGCAATCTATCCTGCGCAACTCGTCGCGTTCGAGGAAAGACTGAGGGGATGAGAACAGACGCACCGAGTGCCCCGCCGACTCCAGGAGATCCTCGATCGACTCGAGGACCCGAACGTCGTCATCGACAACCGCGATCGTTGATTTCCGTACAGTTTTCATTTCGAAGATATTCCTGCGCGCCGAGAATGAGTTACTGGTACTTGCAGCCTTTGGGCGATCCTCACGAGATCGGCCAGCGATGCTGCCTGCATCTTGTGCATGATCTTGCCGCGGTGGATTTGCAGCGTCACCTCACTGATCCCAAGTTCGGCAGCCGCCTGCTTGTTGAGCAGACCGCTGACGACCAGCGGCAGAACCTGGCGTTCGCGGGAGGTCAAGGAGGAAAGGCGGCGCTGTAGCGCCACAAGCTCGGCCCGCTCCAGGCGGACGCCGCAATCCCGATCGATCGCCGTGTGGATGGACTTCATCAACTCGGTTTCGCTGAACGGTTTGGTGAGGAAGTCCACGGCGCCGCGCTGGATGGCGCGTACAGAAGATGGAATGTCGCCGTGTCCGGTGATGAAGACGATAGGCGGATGTTGCTCGTGGCCGGTCTGTTTCTGGAATTCCAGCCCGTTGATGTCCGGCAGTTCGACATCGAGGATCAGGCAACCGGGCAGGTCCGGCCGAGGAAAAGCTAGATATTCGGCAATCGAGTTGAAGGCAACGGAAGCCAGGCCTCTTGCCGCCAGAAGGTCGCACAGCGCCGCGCATATGCGCTTGTCGTCATCAACGATGAAAATGATACAGTCGTCCTGGGTCATGCCGCATCGCCCGATTGGATCGGCAGCGTAAACGAGAACACCGTTCCCCTTGGCTCGATGCTCTCTGCCCAAAGCCGGCCGTCGTGTGATTCCAGTATCGAGCGACAGATTGCCAGGCCCATGCCCATCCCCTCCGCCTTCGTGGTGAAGAACGGTTCGAAAATTCGTTCTGGTTCGGCAATTCCGTCGCCGTTGTCGCGGACGTCGACCAGGATCGCGTTCTCCCCATAGCGACGTGATCCAAACTTCAGTGATTTCGACACGTCGGTTGTCGACTTCATTGCCTCGATCCCGTTGCGGACCAGATTGACCAGCACCTGCTGCATCTGCACGCGGTCGGCGAGCACCAACGGCAGCGCCGGATCGAGATCCGTCCCAACGAAGATGTCCTGCGAGACTATTTCGTCGAACAAAAGCTGACGCACCTCGCCGATCACCTCGTTGAGATTGATTGAAGTTCTGGACGAGGCGGTCTGTGTGAAGAGTGCTCGTATTCGGCTGACGACCTCGGCCGCGGCCATGGAATCGCGAACGATTCGCTCCGCGGTAATGCGTGCCCGCTGCAGGTTTGGAGGATCCGCCGACAGCCAGCGTTGGCAGGCATGACTGTCGGTGATGACAGCCGCCAAGGGCTGATTGACCTCATGCGCGATCGAGGCCGACAGCTCGGCGAGGCTCGCAAGCTGCGAAGCGCGCGAAAGCTTTTCCTGGGTCGCACGAACGGCGTCATGTGCTCTCATCTCGTCATCGATGTCGATGATGACGCCGTACCATTTCACGATGCGGCCATCGTCGTCCCGAAGTGGCAGGGCGCGATTGTCAACCCAGCGATAGACGCTGTCGCCCCGGCGGTTGCGGTACCGCATGGCGAAAGGCTCCCCGGTCTTCAATGAGTGCATCAGGTTCCTCTTCACAGCCTCCAAGTCATCGGGATGCATAAGGCGGCCAAGTGCCCCATCCAGCCTGGAACCCTCCTTGGGCTGAGTGGGGTCGATCTTGCGGCCGTAGTAGGTTTCCAACTGCTTGTTGATGTAGGCTGGTTCGCCCTCGGGAGTGACGGACCAGACGAGTGTCGGTATGGTGTCGATAAGTTGCTGGAGTTCATACTGTCTGGCTCGCAATGCCTCCTCGGTCCGCTTGCGATCGTCGATGTCGGTGTTGCTCCCGAACCACTGGACCACAGTGCCGGAGCCATCGCGCACTGGTTCGCCTTGGAAAAGGAACCAGCGGTACTGGCCATCGAAGCGGCGTAGCCGGGCCTCGATCTCGCCCGCCGCACCAGCTGCCAGGAGAGATCGCCAGTATTCGACAAGCCGGTCTCGATCGTCCGAGTGTATGGCGGCAGTCCAACCCCAGCCGGCTGCCTGCTCCTGAGACAGCGCCGTGTATTCGTGCCATCTCCGGCTCAGGAATTCGGTGGAACCGTCTGGGCGGGCGGACCAGACCAGTGTCGGAAGGGTGTCGATCAGCCGCTGGAGCTGGAACTCTCTGGCCTCCAAAGCCTGTTCCACTTTCTTCAAGTCATCGATATCGAGCAGGACACCATACCACCCGATGAACTTGCCGTTCCGATCGAACCGGGGCCGAGCCGCGACACGGAACCAGCGATAAGTCCCATCGTGGCGACGAAGCCGGCATGCGCCATGGAATTCCTGGCCATTCTCCAGGCATTGCGACATGAGGCCTGCAGTTCGGTCGAAGTCCTTCGGATGAATAACCTGCCGGCAAGGGAGATTGCTGGTGTCGACGGTGCCGAGATAGGCCCGAAGGCTCGTGCTCACCTCGGTTAACCGGCCTTCCGGGTCGACGATCCATGCCGGTCCGGGAATGCTCTCCAAGAACTCATGCGCGTCATACCCAGTGCGATCCGACGCACCCTGCCCTTGCGGCCCTTGAATGAGAAAGCCGGTCAAGATCGCAGTCGCGGCGAGGAGGGTCAAACTCACGTAAATATTGGCTCCGGCGGTCTCAACCAATTCGCTGGACAGCCAGAATACCGACAAGCCGGCGCCGGAAATGGCTATTGTCGAGCCATACTTCCGCAGCGGCGGCTTTGCTTTCATTTTTGGACACCTCCGGACGCAGCTACTGCTGCCGCGTAAATCGGCATCAGGACCTCGCCCTGCCAGAAGACGACACGATCGGTCCCCCGAGATATCGGACTTCTACCACACTATATCAGAACAGCATGCCACCCAGGCATAATGGAAAGATGTGATAGACGGCCGGTCGCCCGCCGCTGCCGTAACACCAGGGGTGATAACCGCAAGGAAGGGCCAGCCGCCGCAAAGCAGACAAAGCCGTCCACAAACCAGCGGGTATGCTGCTGTCGAACGCGATGGAAGGCGGCCCAAGAATGGCACATAGATGAATGTCGGGCTGGCGGCGACCTGTCGGAGTCGGTCACGATGTGAACGTCTACGACTGACGTCTTCCAAGATCGAAGCCACCAATTTTCTGCGGTAGCGGTTGCCGGCGGAATACGAAGAGGAGACTACACAAATGGGCTGCAATCGAGCGCTGGTGCAGATTTCATCCATTGGCGCCGGCGTTTTCTTGTCGATCTGTCTCGCCGGCACCGTAGCGACCGCTGCAGCCAAAGACCAGGACACCGTGGCAAGCGTGGTTGCCGACCAGGTGCGAAGCCAAGGCTTCCCTTGCAGAAATCCAAGTTCTGCCAAGCGCATTGCGGCCGAGTCCGTACCAAATCAGACCGCCTACCTGCTCCGATGCGAAGGGACAACCTACCGGGTGCTCTTGATTCCAGATCAGGCAGCTGAAGTGGCCAGAGTTGACTGAAGCCTTACGCGGGCCTCCCGCGAGGTGACATGTCGACAATCGACGTGGTCGATCTCGAAAGACACTGCGTCGCGCCGCTAGTAGCCTTCGCAGTCTTGCCGACAAAGGCACAAACCGGAAGCAACAAGTACCAGCCTAGTAAATCGGCTTGATCGGAAGCTAATCAGCGAGGCTAGCGCATCCGATCGGCCGTACGCCGGATAGACGGTTCCGCACGAGGAACACGCCACGGCGCCAGGACCAAAGCCTCGCACGGGTCGCGACCATGTCAACTTTCAACATCCTCCGCAGGCACCGCGCCGTGCTGCTTTTCTCCGCCGTCCTCGTAGCGCCGCTCGTCGCTGGGGTCGCTCTGAACGCGAGTTTGGCCGATACGAAAATGGCCTCCTCCCCGGATGCCTCCGCCAATCGCGCTCCGGCCACCTCCTATGCTCCGATCGTTGCGGCCGACAAACCGGCAGTGGTGACGATCACGTCGATCATGAAAACTTCATCGGCGCCCGATGGCCAAGCCCAGCCCTCGGACAGCGGTCTGTCGTCCGATGAACGGCTGCCTCGATTCTTCGGCAATCGAGGGATTCCGGCGCCCAAGGCACCACCGCAGGGAGCGACGCAACTGGCAGAGGCCCTCGGCTCCGGCTTCATCATCAGTTCAGACGGCACCATCGTCACCAACAACCATGTCATCGACGGAGCTTCGGATATCATGGTGACGCTGGACGATGGAACCGAGCTGCCGGCAACCCTTGTCGGCCGCGACGCAAAATCAGACCTTGCGGTCCTGAAAATAAGGGCTGGGAAGCCTCTTCCCACTGTTGCCTGGGGCGATTCCGACAGACTCAGGGCAGGCGACCCGATTCTGGCGATTGGCAATCCGTTCGGCATCGGAACGACAGTCACTGCGGGAATCGTTTCCGCCCGCGGGCGCGACCTCAACAGTGGTCCCTACGACGATTTCCTTCAGATCGACGCGCCGATCAACCACGGCAATTCGGGTGGACCTCTCGTCGACACCAACGGCACTGTCGTCGGTATCAACACCGCGATCTACTCGCCCAATGGCGGCAGTGTCGGCGTCGGATTTGCGATCCCTTCCAATGAGGCCGAAAAGATCGTCGCCAAGCTGGTGAAGAACGGTTCGATCGAACATGGGCTGCTCGGCATCGAGATGCAGCCGGTCACAACGGACCTCGCCAACGCCCTCGGCCTGCCGACGCCTGAAGGTGCTTTGGTCGCGGATGTCGGCGACGGATCGCCCGCCGCTCATGCCGGCATCGAGACCGGCGACGTCATCACCGGATTTGCCGGTCAAACCATCAACGAGCCCAAGACCCTGTCTCGAGCCGTGGCGGATCTCGTGCCGGGAAAAAGGGAAGTACTGTCCGTTTGGCGCAATGGGAAGACAGTTGCGTTGTCGGTGGTCATCGGCGGCAATGACGCCAGCGTCAAACCGGTGGCCACAATCAACTCTGCACAGCCGCTGCATTCCAGTTTTCCAACACTTGGTCTAGCGCTTGGTGACCTCGATCGAACCGTTCGCCAGGCCTTGAATGTGCCTTCACAGGTTTATGGTGCCGTGGTCGAGGGTGTCGATCCGGACCAGCCGGCAGCCACCTCCGGCATCGAATTGGGCGACATCATCATCTCGGTCAATGGCGTGCCGGTGAAGACGGCGAAGGACACCAGCCAAGCCATTAGTGTCGCAGCAAAATCCAGCAAGAAGTCGGCGCTGCTGCTGGTCAAGCGCGGCGACCAGCAGACGTTCATCGCTGTGCCATGCGGCAATGGTTGAAATGTGAGGATGCCAAAACCGCCGGAATGGTACGTCATATTGACGCGAAACGATTTCAGTCTCCTGAGGGGACGAAATGCGGTCACCGAGTTGCTCGGCGAGAGCGATCAAACGGAAGTGGCGGATCGGGCGGAGAAAACTCGCCCGTCAATTGCGCCAAGAACCCACATCTCCGATCAAGGCCGGGGAAGGTGACAGCCAGGACGAAGTCTCGATCGAAGAGCGCCGACTTCAGGGTCGAATTTCAAGAACTGCGCAATTCCCAGCCAGGCCGGGTCCCAGCCAGCCGGGCCGTCCAGGGCCTATCCAAGGCTCCGCTGGTAAGCACTCGGCGTCAGGCCGGTCGCCTTGCGAAAAGCGGCCGTGAATGAGCTGGTTTCGCTGTATCCGACAGTCAATCCGATGTCCGTCACCGAATGAGCCCGCGTCGCAAGGAGACCTTTGGCATGCTCGATTCGACGGTTGATATGATACCGATGCGGAGGCATCCCAAAAGAAAGCTTGAAGGCGCGGCAAAAATAACATGGGCTCAACCGGGAAAGCTCCGCGAGAGTGGCGAGCGGTACCGGTTCGCCCAAATGGGCCTCGATATGGGCCTTTACTACCCGCTCCTGCCAAGCCGCAAGTCCCCCTCGAAGCTGAGGTTCGGCTCTCGGCGTTCTCTCGTGGAAACGGACCAACTCATGAGCCAGGACGATGCCCAGTGCTTCCAGGTAACGCCAATTCTCCAGGTTTGGACTTTCGAGCGACCTCATCAGTTTGAGGGCGGTGCCCAAAAGCGTTGCGTCCTCAAAGAAGAGCTTCGCAACGAACGTCACATCGGTCATGCCAGCGTTGGACGGAACTTGCAGCTTGGCAGGATCAAGATAGACAAACATGAGACGCGCAGCCGTCCGCGGCGCATGCCATTCGAGATATTCGCGACCGGCGGGCACCAAGGTAAGCCGGCGACCAAAATCCCGCAGTTTCGACCGGGGCAAACCTTCGACGAAGGTGTCACCGTCTCGGCGCGTGCCCTGCTCGTAGACCACCAGCAAGTGCATGGGCGCGCGAAACCGGAATTCGAATTTGTCATGACCGGCGGCTTGGACCACCTCGGCAACTATCCCATCCGAAATCACCGTGCGACTGCTCACCGCGTCGCCTGAAGATATCTCGACACGGCAATCGGCCCCATCGGCGCTCCGGCGCCCGAACTGCGCATGCGCCACGGAGTTGGTACGCTGTGCCTTTCCGCCGTTGAACGGAGCGCGCCAATCCGCCGACAAGAATGGGTCCGTTTGCTCCGGTCGCCGAGCATTGGCCGCGAAGGCAGCAATCGCGGGTAAATCGATGTCGCGGGAGGCAGGATTCATCAACATGGCTTGGCGCACATCCTTCGGGTTATCCCATCTGATGTCAGCGTAGAGCGCCGGTGATGATTTACTCCATTCTACATCCGTAGGTGGACTTAGAGTATTGGTCTGAACTGCTCATACTTTGGTTTGTGATTGGACGTCGCGATCGATTGTAATGGTGCATGTACCGAGCGGACCAATGGGCCGGTTCTTCAATTGCGGCCGATCCCAGGTGATTGGTCGATTTGGCGCGGCTGTGCGTCAGGTCTTGATGACCTTGAGCGGGGTCCCCTGCTTGGCCTGGGCTTTTTGACGTTCCGCGCGAAATCCGCAAGCTGGATGCAAAGCCGGCAAGAACGACGAAGCACCGGCAGCAAAAGCCACTAGGTTGTGGGTGGGCGTTGCGATCGGTGGTTTCGATCCGTTTTCGTCACCATCGTGGCAGCGCTCCAACTCGTGCCAGATTGGTTCTCCGGGCCCCTCCCACGCCCGCCGATCGATTGTGAAGGCGCTCCTCCCCCCGGGAGCGTTTCTCGCCGCTCGAGTTCTTGGGCCGATGACATGTCGTCATCGGCCCATTTTTCCCTCCTGCCTTCCGAGCAGGCACCGATTCACGGTCGATCGCCGGAGCGTTGCCGGCGTCGGGACCTTCGGCGATGCGACTTGCTTGCGGCGCGATGCATCGCGCGGTTTCGGAGACAAGATCCGACGTCGCAACTGACGCTCGTCTGTCGCAGGTGGGGCCAACTCAAGTCGACGGGGCGGTCAAGTCAGCCTCAACCGCAATCACCGCGTCGTGAGGGGCGCAACACCTCCCATCAAAACCGGTTCATGCCTGAAAAAAGATCGGTCGGGGGATACTTGTCCCCGTCGTTATCGAGCTGCGATGCCGGCTTCTTGGCCGATCCGGTTGTCGGTACTTCACCGTGCCTCGGCAACGAAGTGTGGTTGCCGTTCGTTTTTCGTTCGACACGATCGAACTTTGCCTGCATGCGTCCTGGAGGCGAGGCTGCGGCAGCGGCCCAAGCGGTTGACAGAAGGACTGCCGCGATTGCAGCCCCTATTGAAAGAGAACCCATGCGATTCACCTGTTGTGTCGTTCTGTTGCACAGCGCGGCAAAATTCGAATTGGCGATAGAGATATCGCTCATGCCCGCAATCCTTATATAGGTTTCGAAATACGCTATGAACCGCTATACAAAACACATTAGGCATGGCTGCAATTGTTTAGTTACTTAATCTTCAAGTATCATTCCACACATAAGAAATTATCTGGCGCATAAGGCCAGCAGTTATTCCTGCCGCCAGCTTTCGCCGATTGGCCCGCGGTCCTCGCGTGGCGGCTTCGTCCCTGGCCGCGGGGCCTGGACAGACCCATGCACGGCGCGGCGCGCGATCAGTCGAAGATCGGCTTTCCGATTCCGTTCGAAAAAATGTTGCCGAGATAGAAGTGGAGTTGTGCACGCACGCCGATGTCGCGGCCCGAACTCGCATTGATCGGAACGATCGCCTCCACCCCGAGTTGAGCGTACTCGCCCACCCAGATGACGCCAGGATTGATCGTGCCGGTGGTCTGTCCAGCCGACGGCCCGTTCAGCGGCGTCTGCATCGCGAATTCCACCAGCGGCACCAAACCCTCGGCGAAGCGATGAGCATTACCCTTGTCAGCGGAATGCACATTGGTCAGCAGGCTGTATTCCAGGGCAAAGCCCCATTGCAAGATGTCTGGGTTGTCGACCGTGGTGGCGCCGGTCACCGTGGTGGATTCGGTTGGCAGTGCGACTCCTAGGGTCGCGGTGACGTTGACCGGACGCAGCCATGCCAGCGAATCCGACAGATCGCCGAAGCCCTTGCCGACGTAGAGGGTCGGTGTCAGCGTCGAGAACGACTTGGCACCGACGTCGGACGATCCGGTGCCGCCCAGCGCCAGCGTACCGCCTGCCGAGAACACGAACTCGTCCTCGGCACTGGAATAGAGTTCATATTGGGTGCCGAGCACCAAATCGTCGAAGCCCGAGCGCGTGCTCCCCCGATCGACCATGCGGTAGTTTGCGGTGAACGACACCGACCAATCCGGGGTGATGAGCTTGCTGTAGGAGAAAGGAAAGTCGATCTCGCGCGAGCCGGTGTCGGGCAACTGCATCAATTGGGGAAAATTGACGAAGTCAGCCGGGGTGGGAACCACGGTCGCAAGCGTTGAGGGGAAGAAACGGTCCCCAACGTAGGACGCCGATGCTTCCGAACATGCAACGAGAGGCACCAGGAAGCTGGGCACCACAAGGTACCACGCCCGGTTAGCCATCCCACTCTCCTGCTTGACGCGCCCGACGCCGGTCGCATCGTCGACTATGGGCTTCGCTTGCATCCACTGGCTGTAGGAACTGGGGATGATCATCCCTTTGGCCCTTCACGCAAGGAACGATGCGCTTGGGGCGTGGATGAGACTGGGTCGGTTCAGTCCGGGCATCGTCTTTCTCCGCAAACCAAAGCAAGGCGATCACCAGGTCTGAATAGATGGCGAAGAAAATCAGAAACGATCTGGCGACCACGTCCGCGGTTGAGGCCGCGAGCACGGCGAAAAGGCACAGCGGTCCCGTCATGGCGAGGAACTCGAACCAGTGCGTCTTGCCGATACGGTCGCGCCACGACAACGCTTCGATGATCGCCGAGTCGAGTGGGTCGGTGCCGGCAGAGATCGCGGGGCCAGGCACCGAAGCATGCCAACGGCGGCCCAGAGGGAAGAAGCATCCGAGTTGGACTGTGCCCATTGCTCTCGGCTTCCAGGCCGTCGCCTCGCGAGCTGCGGGTCTAACTGGTCGAACCGCAATCCCCTTCCAGGGTGGCGTGAGATTCACGTGCGTCGTCGAGCCGCCAATGGCGATGCCCTGCTCCGTGAGGGCTGTTCCGGTCGCCAGCAGCGCGCGCCCGCCTCCAGCGGCGGACTTGTGAGGCCGCATCGATTTCCAGGATGCCATGCGTTCAAATCCTCGGATTGAGCGCCGAATGTTGCGTCCAAGCAAAGAAATGTCTTTTGCAAATGCCGCCCCAATTCGAACTTCGCCCGTTGCACCGATTGGCTTCTTCAATTGGTTTCCAGGCGAAGCCGGGGGCAAGCGTGCCCAATCGCGGATCGCGCAGCGACCCCAACTGTGTTCGTCGTTCTCGTGAGAAACGGTGTCCGTCGGACGCCTCCCGACAGACAATCCAAAGTAACTTCTTTGCCATTTGGGTTATGCAGCCATGCCAATGGATTATTCATGCCA
The DNA here is from genome assembly GCF_056403835.1 of Mesorhizobium sp. P2_E6. Classification (NCBI taxonomy): domain Bacteria; kingdom Pseudomonadati; phylum Pseudomonadota; class Alphaproteobacteria; order Hyphomicrobiales; family Phyllobacteriaceae; genus Mesorhizobium; species Mesorhizobium sp. P2_E6. The sequence continues at coordinate 286,862 of NZ_JBFUEQ010000006.1, read as the reverse complement.
ACGGCAAAATCTATGCATGCTTCCCCGACCGCGAAGGAGCAAAAGAATGAAATGTTTGAACTGCGCAGGTGCGGTGAAAATACCTCACCAGTACTACTTCTGCTCCCAGGAATGTTTCGGAGAGACAACCCGTAACACCAATTGGAGGATGTTGAGCGATGGCCTTCCGCCTACTGGTTTTCCTGCTGGTGGCCAGCCCCGCACTGGCCCAGGACCACAGTTCCCACGTCCCCATTGGCCCTCCCGAGGGCAATTACGGCCAGGGGCACGAGAAGTGGCACAGCATCTACATGGGGATGCATAACACGCTGGGTGGCTCATGCTGCAACGGCGGCGACTGTCGGCCAACGGTTGCCAAGTTCGAGGAGGGAAAGTGGTGGGGCAAACTCAACGGAGTATGGACGCCGATCGAGCCATCCAAAAGGGTGCCTGAACACCCGTACTCATGGAACGAAACGGCCCACATTTGCGCGGCTGGGAACAGCGTCTACTGCTTCATACCCCCTGACAACGGGACCTGAACCTCTCGCCTAGCCGGCTGGGTGCCTCGTTTCGGAGAAGAGGTCGCCCTGCTCGGGTTCCACAGGCGGTGTTTTTGCGCCTCGCAAGCCACCCAGGAATTTGCCGAGCCGCTCAAGATACAAGTAGACCACCGGTGTCGTGTAGAGTGTGAGAATCTGCGACAGCGCCAAGCCACCCACGATCGTGTAGCCGAGCGGCTGGCGGATTTCCGATCCGGCGCCGGTGCCCAGCATCATCGGCACGCCGCCGAGCATCGCCGCCATGGTGGTCATCAGGATCGGCCTGAAACGTATGGTGCAAGCGCGGTAGATTGCCTCCTGTGGGCTGAGACCTTCGGTCCTCTCGACCTCGAGCGCAAAGTCGACAAGCATGATGCCGTTCTTCTTGACGATGCCAATCAGCAGGATAACGCCGATCATGGCGATGACGCTGAAATCCATATGGACCGCCATGAGCAAGAACAAGGCGCCGATAGCGGCTGAAGGCAGCGTCGATAGAATGGTGATCGGATGGATCAGGCTCTCATAGAGCACCCCAAGGATGATGTAGATCACCACCAGCGCCACTCCGATCAGGATTGGTGTGCCTGACAGCGCCGATTGAAAGGCTTGCGCGTTGCCCTGGAGGCTGGTTGCAAGCGAAGCAGGCTTTCCGGCATCGCGTTCGAACTGCTGGATAGCTGCGACCGCATCTCCAAGCGCCGCCCCGGGTTTTAGATTGAAGGAGATCGTGACCGCCGGAAACATGCCTTGATGATTGATCACGATCGGCGCAGCCTTCGTCATGCTGGTCACCAGGGCGCTTAATGGCACCTGCTGCCCTGTCGAAGAATTCAGATAGATATCCTTGAGCGCCTCGGGACCGTACTGGAATTCCGGGCTGACCTCGAGAACAACGTGATACTGATTGAGCTGTGTGAACATTGTGGAGACGATGCGCTGGCCGAAAGCATCGTCGAGCGTGTTGTCGATCGTCGACGGGAGGATTCCGAAACTCGACGCGACTTCGCGATTGACGGTCACATCGAGCAGTGGTCCTGCATTCTCCTGATCGGTGGCCACGTCAACGATTCCCGGCATGGCTCTAAGCTTGTCGAGGAATATCGGTGCCCAATGGTTGAGCTCGTTGGAATCGGCATCGGTCAGAGTATATTGATACTGCGTCTTCGAGACCCGACCGCCGACAGTGATGTCCTGTGCCGCTTGCATGTAAAGCGTTATGCCTTGAATCTTGGCGAGTTGGGATGACAGCCGGCTGATCACCTGATCGGCGCTGACGTCACGTTGGTTGTTTGGCTTCAAGGCAATGTACATTGTCCCGCGATTGAGCGTGCTCCCGCCAGTTGCTCCTATCGAGGCTCCGACCGAAGCTACCGCCGGATCCTTAAGCACAATGTCGGTTACCGCCTGCTGACGCTCGGACATGGCCGGGAACGAAATATCCTGGTCGGCCTCGGTGACGCCGATAATCAAGCCGGTGTCTTGTTGCGGGAAGAAACCCTTCGGGATGATGACGTAGAGATAGCCGGTGACAGCAATCGTTCCGAGCATGACGAGCAGCGTCACGAAAGTGTGCCGCAGGACGATCCTTAGGCCCCGTTCATACAATCCAAGCAGCGCGTCGAAGCCGCTTTCGCAAATATTATAGAGCCGCCCGTGCCTGACGTTGGCCTCATTCTTGAGCAGACGCGCGCACATCATTGGCGTCAGCGTGAGCGAGACCACCAGCGACAGGATCAGTGAAACGCTCACCGTTACCGCGAATTCCTGGAAGAGTTCGCCGACATAGCCTCCCATCAGAAATAGTGGAATGAACACTGCGATGAGCGACAGCGTAATCGAAATGATGGTGAAGCCGATTTCGCTCGAGCCCTTGAGCGCAGCTTCCATCGGAGTGAGGCCATCTTCGATGTGACGGACGATGTTCTCGATCACGACGACTGCATCGTCGACGACGAACCCGACCGCGATCGACAAGGCCATGAGCGACAGATTGTCGAGGCTGTAACCAAGCACATAGAGCACGGCGAAAGTACCGACGAGCGAGAGGGGCACGGTTATTGCGGGAATGACCGTTGCCCAGAAATTGCGCAGGAACAGGAATATCACCATCACCACCAGGGCGACGGTCAGCATCAACGTGAACCGCACGTCCGCGACCGAGGCACGGATGGTTTGGGTGCGGTCTGAAACGACCGATACCTTGATGCCGGGCGGGATCGACGCCTGCAGCTGGGGCAGCAGAGCCTGAATGCGGCCAACCGTCTCGATCACATTGGCACCGGGCAGACGCCGGATAGCCAGCAAGATGGCGGGCTTCTTGTCGTACCAGGCGGCGACAAAGTGGTTCTCCGGCCCGTCTATCGCGGTGCCGATGTCGCGGATGCGTACAGGGGAGCCATTGCGATAGGCGACGATAACATCATTGTAGGCGTCAGGTTTGAGCAGTTGGTCGTTTGTGTTGAGCGTGAAGGTTTGACGCGGGCTATTGAGCGTGCCCTTCGCAATATCGACATTGGCCTCGCCGAGCACGTTGCGAACATCTTCAAGGCCAATGCCGCGGGCCGCGGCCGCTTGCGGATTGACCTGCACACGGATCGCCGGCTTCTGCTGGCCGCCAATGCCAACAAGACCCACGCCGGAGATTTGCGAGATCTTCGGCAGCAGGATGTTTTCCGCGTAGGCATCGACCATCGTCAGTGGAAGGGTGTCGGATGTCAGCGCGAGCACCAGGATCGGAGTATCCGCCGGATTGACCTTACGGATGGTCGGCGGATAGGGGATGCCCAGCGGCAGATCTGGGCTTGCGGCATTGATCGCCGACAGCACGTCAACCGCGGCGCTGTCGACGCTGCGGCTGAGGTCGAACTGAACGGTGAGTTGTGTGCTGCCTAGCGCGCTGGTCGAAGACAGCTGGGTCACGCCGGGGAGTTGGCTTATCTGTTGCTCAAGCGGGGTGGCTACCGACGACGCCATGGTTTCGGGATCGGCGCCGGGCAACTGCGCTGACACCTGGATCGTCGGAAAGTTGACGTTCGGCAATGATGCGACTGGCAGAAGCCGGTAGGTAGCCAGCCCACACAGCAGCAGACCCGCCATCAGCAGGCCTGTCGCGATCGGCCGGCGAATAAAAGGGGCCGAGACATTCACGGGATTGCCTGCTGCACTGCGCTTTGCAGGGCGGCTTCATCAGCGGCTTTGCCCCGCAGCACTTGAACGGGGACGCCCTCCACGAGCTTGTATTGCCCGTCGACCACGACCGTTTCGTTCGCCTCGAGACCCGAATCGATAAGGGCTTGTCCCTCGGTCAACTGGGCAACAGTGACAGGCCGTATCCGCGCGGTTCCATCAGGTGCGATCACGTAGACATAGGAGCCGTTTGGACCTTGCTGCACTGCCGACCCGGCTACCGTCAGCCCCCCAGTGCGGGTATCAAGAAGCAAACGTACATTCACCAGGGCACCCGGCCAGAGTTGGTTCCCAGCGTTCGGAAACGTGGCTCGGAGGCGGATCGTGCCCGTCGTCTGGACAATCTGGTTGTCGAGAAGCAAAAGTTTGCCTTCGTCGAGCTTGGTCTTGTCGTCCTGGCTGTACGCAAAGACCGTCAGCTGCCCCTTGGCCATCTGCTTCTGGATCTGCGGGAGCGTTTCCTCGGGCAGCGTAAAGATCAACGAGATCGGCTGGACCTGCGCAACGTCGACCAGACCAAAAGTATCGGTCGGGTGAATGATATTGCCTTCGTCGATCTGCCGGATACCCGTTACACCGTCGATCGGCGAGGTCAGACGGGTGTAGCTCAGATTGATCTGCTCGGCCTGTAGCAGAGCCTCGTCTGCCTTGATTGTCGCCTGGAGCTGGATCACTTCGGCCTTCTGCGTGGCTACCAGTTGGGAAGTGGCAAAGCCCTTCGCCAGCAGTGGCGTGTAACGGTCCAGGTCTGCCTGCGCATTGACGAGCAGCGCCTGGTCGCGATCGCGAGTGGCGGTTATCTGATCGATTTGTGCCTGATAGGGATCTGGGTCGATCTGCGCCAGCAGATCGCCTTTTTTCACGGTCTGGCCTTGCGTGAATGTGATCTTCGTAATCGGTCCTGAGATCAGGCTGTGCACGACCACGTTGTTGTAGGCGATCACCGTTCCTACACCGCGAAGGTAGATCGGCACATCGTGACTGGCTACCTTTCCGGCAATGACCGGAACCGCCGAGGCAGGAACGGAGACCGCCGCAGGTTCGGAATGGTCGTAGACGTGTTTGGCTGCAAGCCCAACGCCGCCGATCATGATCAGCAGCGCAGCAACAATGAAGGGTCGCTTGCGCATTGAGGGCTCCTACGACAGCGGCTCTTAAGGGATCAGTTCTTTCAGCAGCCGGATGTCGACGGCGTGCCGCTAATGCCCGTCAGCCCCGTGCTGCCACATGATGTGCCTGATACATTGAGCATAGGAATCGCTACCTGTGGATTTGTTACCGGATCGGCCAACGCGGGTGTTGGAATGCCAATTGGCGAACTCACTCCCAAATTGCTGAGTTCCGAAGACCCCAGCGGAATCCCAACTGCGGCCCCAAGACTCGTGGACGATGTCCCGGTGGTCATCGATGGTGTCGCTGTGGTGCCGAAAGACGACGCGCTCGACGCCGTCGAGTTGCAGGTGCCCGACGCTGTTGAAACCGTCGGGTTCACAAACGACGTCCCGCTCGTGGATGTGGTTGCGTTCATGCCTCCGCCGTCGAAAGTGGAAAGGGCGGAAGTCGCTGCCGCAACTTCGGAACTTGATGCCAAAACACTTGGCGCCAAGACATTGGTACACCCGGAGTTGTTGGAACTATCCCCGATGCCCACGGTGCTACCCGTCAAGCCACCCGGATCGAGCTCGACCGCGCCCAAGGGAATAGCAACCGGATTGAGGGGCGAACCAATTGCAGAAAGCGGCGATGTCAGTCCTGTCGCGGGCGTGGTGCTGATTTGCGCCAAGCTCGGCCCGCTGAACAAGAGAGCGAACGCAACGGTAATCAGCAAGATTGGCATCGCAACGTCATACTCATTTCGCATTGGAACTACCGTCGTTTCATGTGTCTAGGTAGGGGCGGAGAACATCGTACTAATCCCACCGCCCTGACTGCCTGAGGCCAAGGATTTCATATGTGCAGGCAGCACTTCCTCGTGTCGTTTGGGTCGGATTTCGCCCGGTCAGATCGAGATGATGCCAGATGGAGGGGAAGCGCTCTTCTCTAAAGGCGGCTGGATTTCCCTATTCGCACGCCGACTCCGAGCATTTGTGAGATTTGGACAAGGTCGCGCTCCTTGTCGGAATGGGCCTCGCCCTTTCATCAACCCGACGATGCGCTGGCTGCTCAATATGAACGTGCGTTAACCGCGACGGGGCGCGGGGTCGGACCATGGATTGGCGGTTGGAAAGGTCTACTAAAGTGGTGCCGGAGCCTGCCAGCATTCCTTCCGATATCGCGCGACGGTGCCCGGATATTCACGCGGCCACCGCCGACATCGGCGTGGCGGTGGCGGAATTCTATCGATTAAGTTGAATGGATCGGCCGCCTTCGACGCCCAAGGCTGGGAACCAGCTGACGGCCAATGCGATCACAACCAATCTCGGCCCGAGCATTTCGAGACCGATTTTCCAGGGCGGCCGGCTGAATTGGGTTACAGGCAAGAGTGCCAGATACCATTGGATCCGTAGTAACTCGGGTTCACAGCGTCGAACGAGCAGTAAGCAGTGTCGGTGTCGTCGTTCAACCAGAGCTGGTTATCATATTCCCGGTCGCCAGCTTCCCGACCGCCAAAAAGGACCTTGTGGTGCTGGCGGTTGCCAATGGCACCGCTGCTGAAGTGTACGGTAGGACCATCTCCGCCGCCGCTGCGCGCCATGGAGACCGTCGCCGAGCCGGTCGCCAGCATCACGCCCAAAGTAATCTTTGCCAATATTGTTGCTGATTTTCTCACGATAGACTCCTTCGGATTGAGAATTCATGGACTCTTTGAAAATATTTCCAGTCAGGCCATAGTTCTGCAGACGTGCGAGCCAAAACCTTCAGTGTTCGAATCCGGTCCCCACTCGCACTGTGGAGTCCGGATTCGAAGAGGCCGTGGTGGTTCACGGACAAAATGGGTAAAGGGTGCGATACTCATTGTATGGGTACGGGTAACCGCAGTAGCCGTCGTCATAGAAATCACTGCCGAAACCGCGGTCCCTTCCGAACCTATGACCGTCGCCGACATGGACACCACGGACATGGCCGCCGCCGCCCAAGATTGCGACACGACCGCCATTGGCAAAGCCTACGCCGTGGCCACCGCCAAAGCCTTCGGCATGGCCGCCACCGCCCATGCTCATACCATGACCGCCGCCGCCAAAGCCGCCGCCACCGCCATGGCCGCCACCACCGCCGTGCGCCATCGAGACCGTCGCTGAGCCAGCCGCCAGCATTGCGCCCATGACGATCGTCGCCAAGAATGATGTTGATCTTTTCATAATACGCTCCTGTAGTTGAAGCTTTCTTAGTTGCTGAAAGCAATATTAATATAGATACGGGAGATGCTCTTCAGCATGATACGCTTGTTTGATTTTTGTATATCTTATAACTACAAACAATCTCTCTTGATTGCATGGGAAGCCGTCAGTGCGCTCTGCGGGCAGTCCTTCGCGGCCTAGGATGCAAGGTGTCCTGCGCACTTTTGGGCGACAGGAATTTGGTGCCGGCTTGATTGGCATTGCTCAGCGCCGATTTGCGCTCCGCAGCCGACCCCTCTCCCGTCGTGTCATTTCACACCGACAGCGACCTGGGGGCGTCCCGTTTCGCATAGGTAACCTTCACTGCGTTTTGCAATTTTTCGAAGGCGCGCATCTCAATCTGGCGCACACGCTCGCGCGAAACGCCGAATTCGCTGGAGAGATCTGCCAGACTCCTCGGATCATCCGCAAGACGACGCGCCTCGAGGATGCGCCGTTCGCGTGTGTTGAGCACGCCAAGCGAGTCGATCAGCGCCCTGTGCCGGCCGGAAGCTTCCTCGAACTGAACGAACTTGTACTCCTGGCTGTCCTCGCCCTCGACCAGCAAATCCTGCCATTGGCCCTCAGCCTGGCCTCGCAGGGGCGCATTGAGCGACCTGTCCCCGTCCATGCGACTGTTCATGTAAACAACTTCTTGCTCCGTCACGCCAAGGTTGCTTGCGATGAATTCCACGTGCTCTGGACGCAGGTCACCGTCGTCCAGTGCCGAGAGACGAGCCTTGAGTCGCCGCAAGTTGAAGAACAGCTTTTTTTGATTGGGGGTCGTACCGACCTTCACCAGTGACCAGGAGCGCAGGACATATTCGCGAATGGACGCCTTGATCCACCAGATCGCATAGGTAGCCAAACGAAAGCCGCGCTCCGGTTCGAAGCGATTGACCGCCTTGATCAGGCCGATGCTGCCCTCTGATATCACCTCTGACATCGGCAGCCCGTACCCACGATAGCGCATGGCAATTTTGGCAACGAGGCGAAGATGCGACAACACCAGTTGGTGAGCGGCCTCCGGATCGTTGTCGTCGCGCCAGCGTTTTGCCAGCGCTTGTTCCTGCCCAAGCGTCAGCATGGGGAGATGTTTGATCTCGCCGAGATAACGGCGAAGCCCGTCTTCGTTTGCCAAATTTGTTATTGCTGCGCGCGCCATGAAGCACTCCTTGCCTACCTCGCAGGGGATCAATAGTTTCTCGACGCCCATAGACGTTCGATGTTGACTTCTCTGTTCAGCGCTGCCGCTGCTTGCGGCGTTGTTCGCCTGAAGCGCGAAGGTGCATCAGGTGCTGCTAACGCGCGTCATGAAGCGCAGAATCGATACAGTTGATCATGGCCTGGCTGTCCAACGGCTTGCCGAAGAAGCCGATGGCGCCCGTTTCCCGAGCGCGTTTGCGGACACGCTCCTCTGGATAGGCGGTGATCAAAATTGTCGGTATGTGATAGCCATGTTCGATCAAATGATCCTGCAGTTCTATTCCTGTCATTCCGGGCATCTGGATATCGCAGATCAGGCACGACGTAGTTTCCAGATTAGATGACATCAGGAACTCCTCGGCCGATTCGAATGCAAATGCGATGAAACCCAACGATCTGACGAGGCTTGCAGTGGCAAGTCGAACGGACTCATCGTCATCGACGATCGAGATCATCGCGCTGCGGGTCAATTCACTATTCCTCCGTGCTTGCCGATGACCCAAACATTGCTGCTTCAACGACTGTTTCTCGGCGAGATATTGCACCCGCGCTTGCGAAAGCGAAAGTTATACAGAGGTGTAACAAGCTTATTTACCGGGAGCGTCTATCCCCAGGGCGCCAGCCATCTTCACCAGGTCGGCCAGAGTTCTGGCGCCCATTTTCTTCATCAGGCGACCGCGGTGGATTTTCACCGTGATTTCACTGAGTTGCATCTCGCCAGCGATTTGCTTGTTCATCAATCCAGTCGCGACAAATGCCATCACCTGGCGTTCCCGAGGGGTCAGGGTGCTCAGAAGGCTCTGCAGCTCCGACAGCGCCCGGTCTTTGTCTCGCCGTTGCCTGTCGCGCTCCAGAGCGCCGGCGACTGCATCCAGAATATCCTGATCTCGGAAGGGCTTGGTGAGGAAATCGACCGCTCCGGCCTTCATGGCTCGCACGGACATGGGAATGTCGCCGTGACCGGTCATGAAGATGATCGGCAAGTGAATGCCTGCCTTGCTCAATTGCGTTTGAAATTCGAGTCCGCTCACCTCCGGCAGCCGGATATCGAGCACAAGGCAGCTTGGACCGTCGGGAAGCCGACTGTTCAGCAGTTCGGGAGCAGAACCGAAAAGCTCGACACGCGTTCCAACAGATCGGAAGAGGCTGCTTAAAGCTTCACGCAACGACGGATCGTCGTCCACGACCAGAACAGTCGGAGGCATGGCGCCGTTGCCGACTTGTGGTTGAGAGGAAGAGGCGGGGCGTTGGATCATGAGCCGGCATCCTTTTCGACGCGTGGCAGAGAAAATTGGAATATCGCGCCGCCGCCTGGATTGGGCTCGATCCACACACGGCCTCCATGTGACTCGACGATCGACCGGCAGATCGACAGTCCCATGCCCAATCCCTCTGCCTTGGTGGTGAAGAAGGCCTTGAACAACTGACGCGCACTATCGGGATCGATGCCTGGTCCCGTATCCTGGACCCTCACATTTGCCTGGTTCGATTCATCGATCGAAGTCGTAACGAGAATTTCGCGCAAGTCGCTGTTGCCAGAGGCCATTGCCTGAATCGCGTTGATCAAAAGATTGATCAGGAGCTGTTGAAGCTGGATACGGTCGCCAAGTGCGGGCAGCGCCTGGTTGGCTAGATTCAGTTTCAGGGTGATGCGATTTGCAACGAACTCACGATGCACCAACGTGAGCGATTCGTTGACGATCTCGTTCACGTCGACAAGCGCCATCTGGATGTCGCCCTTCTTGGACAACGCCCGGATTCGATGGACAATATCGCTGGCGCGTTGGGCGTCAGCGATGCTCCGCTTGACCGCGCTGCGGACCTCATCCAGATCGGGCTTGTCTCGATCCATCCATCGCAGGCACGCCTCGCCGTTCATAACGATGCCGGCAAGCGGCTGATTGACCTCGTGCGCGATCGAGGCCGTCAATTCACCCAATGTGGTGAGGCGTGTCACATGGGCGAGTTCCGCCTGGGCCTTCAGGACCTCGGTTTCGGCTCGCCTGCGCTCTGATATGTCCGTATTCGTTTCGAGAACCGCCAACGGTCTGCCGTCGGCATCCGTCTTCAGCGACCACCGGCTGGAAACGACAACGACGGATCCGTCGCGTTTCGTGTGCAAGAGCTCACCTTCCCAGCGGTTGGAGCTGAGCAGTTCCCGATTGATCTCGTCGAGCCTGGCTGGAAAGACCGTCTGCAGGAGTTGATGGGTGGACTTTCCCGCCGTGTGTTCGGCCGACCAGCCGTAAATGGCTTCTGCACCACGATTCCAATAGGAGATCAGACCGCCCATGCTGCGAACGAAAATCGCGTCATGCGTCAAATCGAGCAGTTGGGCCTTTTCGGATAGATCGGTCGAGGTCGACTGGTTTTTGAGCACCAGAAGGGCGGTAATGACAATGGTCGCGATGCTCATGACGCAGCGGCTGAGGGCGCCACCACTGGCTTCGTGTCCGTGAACAAGCCAGAAGCTCAGCACGGTGAGCCCAACACAGGCGAGCGAACACAAGACGATGCCACGCCTGCGAAACGCGGTGGACGCAAGCAAAACAACGACCACATAGAGGACCGAGACAGATCCCGCAAATGGATCAAGAGTATCGACGGCGAATATTCCGGCGGCAAGAAGGTTGGCAAGAGGCGCCACCAGCCGCGAATTGCTCGATGTTCGCGGAAATAGTCTATGCCGCATAAGATCTTTGCCCAGCTTCTGGTCGACGCTTGCGTGCTGATCGACCTCCGTGTCGCACCGATGTCCAGGTCCACCTTAAGCAGCGAAATCCTTTCTGCTTGTTCGAAATTGCGGTCGTCGGTGCCTGATTGCACCTTTGTCACGGCAAGCGCGTCGCGAACCAATCCAGGGGATCGAGCGACCCGTCAGCGCCACAGGCTTGAGAGCGAGCCTACAGCATCCGATCCGGCGGAAAGCATGCAGGCAAAACGCAACGCCCAAGCTCTGGCGGCGACACGATGGGTATGACGACACAGGCTCGGATGAGCCACGGCCACGATCATCGTGCGATTCAGCTATACCATGCGTCAACAGGAAAGACCGCGTCAGCGCCCGATCAATATCGTGTGCCGTGCGTGCCAAGCGGACACTCATGCGGTCCGTGGCCGAACCAATTCGCGCAGTCGAGAAGCCCACCGCAGCAAGGAATGAAGCAAAATGAGCATAGCCACCGATAAGATATCCCGTCGAACCATGTTGGCTGCGACAGCTGCTGGCGGCTTGCTCACGACGGCGACACTGGCCCAGGCGCAAAACGGTGACCCGCTAGCCAACGGCCGCGGCGGCACCAACCCCGGTCCGATGAATCCTTCCCGAATAGCCCAGAATCCGGACCTGATGATCCCACCGAGCACGGATGCGGGCAGCCTGCCGAACCTGCGTTTCTCGTTCGACGATGCCCATATCCGACTGTCTGGCGGCGGCTGGACCCGACAGGTGACCGCACGCGAGCTCGGCGTCTCCAAGGACATTGCCGGCGTGAACATGCGCCTGAATGCCGGCGGCGTGCGCGAGTTGCATTGGCACAAGGCCGCCGAGTGGGCCTATGTCCTCTACGGGAAAGCACGCATCACGGCAGTCGATGCCAATGGCCACAATTTCGTCGACGACGTCGGCGCGGGTGACCTTTGGTATTTCCCGCCGGGCATTCCACATTCGATCCAGGGCCTTGATCCAGACGGGACGGAATTCTTGCTGGTGTTCGATGACGGCGACTTCGACGAGGATAACACCTTCCTGCTGAGCGACTTTCTGAAGCACACTCCTCCCGAAGTGCTCGCCAAGAATTTCGGCGTTCCGGCATCGAGTCTTGCGAACGTCCCCGATCCCAGCGAGCTTTACATGTTTCCCGCGCCGGTTCCGGGGCCGCTCAGCGCAGACAAGATCGCGGGCGCGGTCGAGGTCCCGCAGAGCTTCAGCCACCGCATGACGGCACAGGCTCCGATGAGGATGAAACACGGAACGGTGCGAATTACCGACAGCGCCGTGTTTCCTGTTTCCAAAGCAATCGCCGCGGCCCTTGTCGAGGTCGAACCGGGCGGGATGCGCGAGCTGCATTGGCATCCGAATACAAACGAATGGCAGTACTACATCCAGGGCCAGGCCCGCATGGGCGTGTTCGCGGCGTCGGGCGAGGCCCGAACATTCGATTTCCAGGCCAACGACGTCGGCTACGTACCCTTCGCCATGGGGCACTACATCGAGAACACAGGCAATACGACGCTGCGATATTTGGAGGTATTCAAGAGCACCTACTTCGCCGATGTGTCACTAAATCAGTGGCTCGCCCTCACACCGCCGGAATTGGTCCGCGTCAGTTTGCGCGCCGACCCGCAGTTTCTGCAGGCCTTGCGTAAGGGGAAGTCTCCCATCGTGCCGACCTAAAGCGCGTCGCGTTGAACGGATCCAATCGACGCATCGTCCCAAAACCGCTGCGCACCCCGGTTCGAGAGCGAGCGTATGCTTTTGTGGTCCCTGCAAGTTGATGGCGAGGTAGCCGCCCAGCACCGTCAAAATAGCTGCGCCATGGCACACCGACGTCTCGATATTCACTTGCTTGAGTGATCTTTAAGCCAAGCGTGGGCGCCCTGAAGAGTTCTGAAGTCTTCCAGGCTTCGTGCTGGGATGTCGCGATACGCGCCGACTGCCATTTCGCTCAGCGCCCGCCCGGGCCCGAGTTCGAGGAAGGCCGTTGCGCCGCCTTCGACGCAACCCTGCAGGCAATCGGCCCATTGCACCGTTTGCGATATTTGCGCCGCCAGCTTGTCGAAACCTGCCTTGGTGTCGATGACAGGAGAGCCGTCGACTCCGCTCAAGACACGCGCGCCGTAAGTCGGAGAGCGCATCAGGCGAACATGGCACAGGCTCGCGCGAAACGCGGCAGACGCCCCGGCGAGTCGCCTCGTATGGGAAGCAACCTCCACAGGTAACCCGACAACCCTGGCTGCGTCCGCCTTCGCTTCGTCGGCAAGGGCTTCCAAAGTCGCGCGGCTCCCGCCGAGGACGAAGGCGTTACCCGGATTGACGATAGCGATTGCGGCATTGTGCCGTTCGCATAGTCTCTCGATGGATTTGCGGGAAAGGCCACGGACGAAAAGCAGCCCGTCTCCACCGGGGGAAGCAGCATCCATGGCTTCCGCCCGACGCGCGACGAGGTCCAGCGTATCGGTCGCGCTGAACAGACCTGCAACACCCCAAGCCGCCACTTCGCCGACGCTATAGCCGGCGACGGTCGGCCGGTCGGGCAGCGTGTCCCGCAGCGCCGCCGCGGCTGCCAGCGCCTGCAGCGAGCAGAGGATTTGCCCAATGCGGTTGCGGTGCAGGGCGTCGCCCGATCCGGTCCGCACGATCTCGCGCGGATCCCTGTCGCCGAGCAACGTTGCGGCATAGGCAAATAAACCGGCAGCTTGCGGCGCATCGGCGGTCAGGGCGAACATGTCCGGATGCTGCCGCCCCTGTCCGGAGCAGAGAATTGCAAGGACCATCGCCGCTATGGAAACATAATGGCGATGGCGATCGCCATCGTCACGATGCTCACGATGGTGCTGCCAATGACCATGGAGCCGACCGTCGAAGAGTCGAGCCGATAGCTCACGGCGAAAAAGATGCCGAAGAACCCTGCCGGCAGGGCAGCGAACAGGATCGCCGTCCTGGCGATCTCAAAGGGAACCGGTAGCAGGAGCACGATCGCGACCATCAGGAGAGGTCGAACGATGTCGGCCAATGCGGTCGCGCCCACGATCTTCCAGTTGAACTCGAACGATTGAGCCGACAAGACCAAGCCGGTCAGGAACAGCGCTACGCCGGCTGCGGCCTGCCCTATCACCATCAGACAGGCTTCGATGACAGGATTGAGCGTCACGCTGCATAGCGAGAGCAGGATTCCAAGCGCGGGGCCGACAACAATGGGTTTTGTCAGTGCGCGCCTCAGCGCGTCGAACATCTGAGCGCCTGGCGTCTTGACGGCGCCGTCCTCCTTCAGGCTGCCCATTTCGGCGACAACAAGTGTGATCGGAGTGACCAGGATCGAACCCGCGGCCATGGCAACGGCGACCGAGACCGGCCCCGTCGCTCCGAGCAGCGAGGATGCAATCGGAAGTCCGACACCGCCAAGGTTTGGGAAGGCAACGGTCAGAGCCTGCACCGAAGCGCCCACCTTGCCCGTCGCCAGAAAAAGCCGCGCGATGGAGTACCAGGCGAAATAGATGAGCAGCATGACCCCGCCGAAAATGGCGAAGAGCGGCGCCTGGACAAGCAGCTCGCCACGCGGGGCCGACGCGGTCGCCGCGAACAGCGATGCCGGCAGCGCGAAGCTCATGACGAGCGTGTTGAAGCCGTCGACATGATGGTTTTCGACGATGCCGAATCTTCCGGCTCCATAGCCGAGGGCCATCACGAAAAAGACCGGGGCGAGCGCCAGCAGGATTGTATTGGCCATCAGGCAAGCATCCTTTCCTGCGCGTCGACGAACAAGGTCATGGCAAGGAGGTCCGCTGAGCCCCCGGGACTGAGCCGACGGGCAACGAAGCTCCTATGCACAAAATGGGCGCGGTCTCGCCAGCCGGGTGCGCCGACGCCGCCCTGGTCGAGAAAGCGGCGCGCGGCTCGACGCGCAAAGCCGAGACCGGAGAGGCCGCCGCGGTGCAGCAGAGTGGTGTCCTCGACAACCGCAATGAGCGCGAAACATGTTTCGATGCGTTGGGCTTCGGCGTCGTCGGGAGCCTCAAGGACGCTCTTTCGCAGGGTGGGCAGGCCGACATGATAAATGCTGGGGAATCCGAGGGCAGCCTCGATCCGCGCACCACCAGCGCCGAAGCGGCGACGGGCCAACTGACCGTGGCTCTGCGGAACCATCGGTCCTTCGAGTATGCCGCGGGCCCACAGCCGCAGGACCACAGTTCCCAACGACAGCGTGGGATCCACCTGTCCGCCGATCCTGGCGCCGGCGGCCGCGCATAGCAGGCCCAATCCGAATATGGCGCCGCGATGCGTGTTGACCCCCATCGTCGCCGCAAGCATGGCTGCCTCGGCATCGAGGCCGATTTCCCTCAACGCGCCCATCGCGCAGCCAGCGGCGCCGGCTTCCGCCAAAGCCTGGAAGTACGGCCCGATGGCCGCGGCGCTGGCGCGAAATGTGCCGGCATCCATGTCTTCATGGCTGCCGGAATCGATGTGGCTTACAAGGCCCGGCTTGGGCCACGTCTCCAGCTCGTCGAGAAGGCAACGCACCGCGCTCGTGGCGATGGCCCCGGCATCCGGAAAACGTGGTACCAGCACCTTTGACGCAAGCGGCCGCTCCGTGCCGAAAGCAAGGGCGACGGTCACGATGGCATCCCTTCAGAAAGAAAAAGCTGGGCGTCGAGCAACGCCACATCACTGACGGTCTTGACCAGAACCTCGCGCGGGCCGGCGTGAAGCTCCCGCCAGTTCGCGGCCACGCCGTCATGGCGGATCAGCTCACCATCCAGCCGCATCGGCGCGGCCGCCTCGATCCGCGCCAGATCGGCGGTCAGGCGGCTAAGATCCGTGTCGCGATTGACCTGCAGCAGGAGGTCGAGATCGGAGCGGTCGGTCAGATAGTCCAATCCTGTGACGACAGCCAAGGCAAGGCTGCCGAACACCCTGGCTTCCACGCCATGCCGTGAGGCGATATCCTCAAGCTTGGCGAGCGTGGGTCGCCAGGCGCGTGGCGCCGACGGGCCGGCGGACCGCAGCGAGGGCGGCGGAGACGTCGACAGGATATCCTCGTGCCGCATGAGAAACGAAAATCGCTTCTTTCCGGCGAAGTACGGCAGCGCAAGGCCCAAAGGCACGCCATGCCCCTCACCCGGCATGGCACGTCGTCTAATGAGCGGCCAGCCTCTATCGACCCAACATGAGACGAGCGCGTTCGCGGCGCCATCGCTGCGTGTTAGCAACAGCGAATGCCACGCCGCCGGCCCGACGAATATCAGATCGTGACGCCGCATCGGCAGTTCACAGAGCTTGAAGTGCGAGTTCACGGACGCGCTCCGCGATGGCGTATGCCTTCGGCCGACCGCCGCGCTCCAAGCCGACCACATCTCGGCGGTCGCGCGCATCCGGCATGTCCGCCAGAAGTGTGTCCAGCTGCTCAGCCAGCGGGGTGGCCTCGTCCCAGGTGAGATGAACCGCGCCTGTCTGAGCAAGATTTCGCAAGCCCGGAGCAAACACCGGCGTGGACTTCGCCTTTTCCTGCAAAACCTCGATCGACAACTTCGTCACCCTGGCCATGGATGGCAGATCCATCACCGCCGGATCGGCGGACGGCAGCCCTACCAGCACGCGGGTGGCCAGCGCCGTGGCGAGAAGGGCGCCGGCTGCGGAGTGGCCGTAGAGAAGACCGATGGCGGGTCGCCCGTGCATATCCGCATAGATGAGGGACTTGGCGAGATGAGCTAGGAACTCGTTCAAACCCAAAAGCTCGTCCCGCTTGCTCATGCGCTGGCTGTCACTGTCCGCCAGGACGAGGATCGGGGCGTTTCCGCTTTCAACCGACGCCAGGACGTAGTTCGAAAGGCGGATGGCCTCGTCCACGCCGAGCGCGGTCCGGTCCGCGACGCCGATGACGAGCGCCCGGCCACCCGATCGCAGTGCGCCCGAACCAGACAGAACTCCGCCGCTGTTTTTCACGTCGTGGCCGTCGGGAAACAGCGAGGCGAGAATGTCATCGAGCGTCACGGCTGGACCTCCGGACTTTGTCAGCGAGAGCAATGAATTGGTCCGCGGGCAGCGCAGGAATGGAAACGGCGTCAGGAATACCCTCTGCCGTCCAGATATCGACCGCATCCGGACAGGCGCCGAAGCGCTGCAACCGATCTTCAAGGCGGGATTGCTCGGCCTTCAAAGTGTCGATGCCGAAGGCACGGATTGAACTGAGCAGCTCCAGCGCGGCGTCGCGAAAGTCCTGGACAGTATCATCGACGAAAACTTCGGCGCCGCCGAGGAGCCGGCGATGCTTGCCGCCCATGGTCCGCCAGACCAGCGCACGGTCACGGGAGTCGAACTCCTCGACACCGCGATTGGTCTCGATCACCTCGGGACCGGACACCGAAATGCGACCCTGCTCGGAGACCGCCAACGCCGAACAGCAGCCAGCGATCAAACCGCCGCCGCCATAGCATCCGGCCCGGCCGCCGATCAGCCCGATCACTTTCACACCTGCAGTTCGCGCTTCGATCACTGCGCGCATGATTTCGGCAATGGCAAGCTCGCCTGCATTGGCCTCCTGCAGGCGCACGCCACCCGTATCGAACAGGATCAGCACCGGAACAGACCCAATATCGCGCGCGGCGCGCAACAGGCCGGTCAGCTTCGCTCCGTGAACTTCCCCGAAAGCGCCGCCCATGAAACGGCCCTCCTGTGCTGCGACAAACACCGGCGAACCGTCGAGCCTGCCGAGTCCCACAACGATGCCATCGTCGAACTGCTCGGGAAGATCGAAGAGCTTGAGATGCGGACTGACCTCGCGCTTCTCCGGTCCGATGAACTCGACAACGCTTCCGGGATCGAGCAGCAGCCGGACCCGTGTCCGCGCCGAGGACTCGTACCAGCTTGCGGTGCGATCCAGTTCCACCGAAGACGTGGTTCTCTGTGTGTGAGAGGCGCTCATTGGTCGTCCTCCTCCATCAGCCGGGCCGCTTGCGCCAGCCTAAGGGACACGGTGTCGGGACGCGCTCCGCCGTCATTGATGGAGAACCGGAGCCCGCCAGGCGAATAGCCTTTGACGAAGTCTGCGATCACGGCATCCCACACTTCGCCGAAACCCGCCGCAGCAGTCCTGATCTCCACCAGGCATTCGGAGTCGGGGAGCACTCGTTCGGCCAGAACTTCGAGATTGCCGGACGCAACAACGCCGATGACGGCCAGTTTCCTTGTGCCGGCCGCGCGCTGGCGGGTGGCGTGGCGGAAGTTCAGGTCCTCCATCGCGGCTGTCCTTCTCACCAGTTGCGGAATCTTGAGGGCGGCGCGTAGAGCCCACCCGACCAATGGACAAGATCCTTGATGGAACGCGCCGCCAGCATGCTCCGGTCGGCGTCGAGCGGATTGATACCGATATCTTCAGGACGACGGATGGCACCGCGCTCGCGGAGGTGCTGGACCATCTTAGCGTCGCGGCCACGGCCGACGTCGGTGTATCCCGCCACCCCGCGGATCGCCTGCTCGCGCTCCCTGGCATCACGACAAAGCAGCAGATTGGCGATGCCTTCCTCGGTGACGATGTGCGTTACGTCGTCGCCGTAGATCATCACCGGCGCCAGCTCGAGATTCAGCCTTTCGGCGAGTTCCAGAGCATCGAGCCTCTCTACAAACAGCGGCACGTTCTTTTCGCCGAAGGTCTCGCCGATCTGCACGACCAGCTTGCGGCCACGGCGCAGCAGCGTTGACCCCTCGGGATCGGCTTCCCTGCCAGCCTGCAGCCAGGGCTCGCTCGGATGTCGCCGCCCGCGCGCATCAGAGCCCATGTTCGGCGCCCCGCCAAAGCCGGCGATGCGCGACGTGGTGACCGTGGAGGAATTGCCCTGAAGATCGATCTGCAGCGTCGAGCCTATGAACATGTCACAGGCATAAAGGCCGGCCGTCTGGCAGAAGGCCCGGTTAGAACGCAGCGAACCGTCGGACCCGGTAAAGAAGACGTCGGATCGGGCGCGGATGTACTCATCCATCCCGACCTCGGAACCGAAGCAGTGGATCTGCTCGACCCAGCCGGATTCGATGGCCGGGATCAACGCAGGGTGAGGGTTTAGCGCGAAATGGCTCGCCACCTTGCCCTTCAGTCCGAGTTTCTCGCCATAGGTCGGCAAGAGGAGTTCGATCGCAGCGGTGTTGAAGCCGATCCCGTGGTTCAATCGCTTGACGCCATAGGGCGCGTAGATGCCCTTGATCGCCAGCATGCCGGTCAGGATCTGCGACTCGGTGATAGCAGCGGGATCGCGCGTGAACAGCGGTTCGACGAAGAATGGCTTGTCGGCCTCGACAACGAAATGCACCCGGTCCCCCGGTATGTCGACGCGCGGAATCTTGTCGACGATCTCGTTCACTTGGGCGATAACGACGCCGTTCTTGAAGGCTGTGGCCTCCACGACGGTCGGCGTATCTTCGGTGTTAGGCCCGGTGTAGAGGTTGCCGTCACGATCGGCGCTGACTGCAGCGATCAGCGCGACGTTCGGCGTGAGGTCGATGAAATAGCGCGCGAATAGCTCGAGATAAGTGTGGACCGCACCGAGCTCGATCTTGCCGCCGAACAGCATCTTCGCAATGCGCGCCGACTGCGGGCCGGAATAGGCATAGTCGAGCTTCTTCGCCACGCCGCGGTCGAATAGGTCGAGATGCTCCGGCAGCACGACGCCGGACTGCACCATGTGCAGGTCACGCACCTTGGCTGGATCGACAGCAAGGAGGGCGGCGCAGAGCAGATCGGCCTGCTTCTGGTTGTCACCCTCGAGGCAGACGCGATCGCCAGGGCGGACCACCGCTTCCATCAGTTTGGTGGCGTCGCGCACATCGACGACCTTGCCCTTTGCCAGCCTCGCGCCGGCTTGGATACGGGCGTCGCGCGCTTCCCGGCCACGCTGCCAGGTCGTCATCGTCTTTGCTCCTCCAGCAGGCTCCGGATTGCTGGCCGAAATTAGTCGCGGAGCTCCCTGGAGTATTTCCTCAAGCAACCATGTTTTCGACTTCGCACGCTACCGAACCCGGCAATTGCATGACAGCTCGAACGTTGTCCGGTTCCTCCACTTCGCAACCGTCTTCTGATCGATGCCGCAGCGCTTGGCGACAGGGCTGAAGGCCGATCAAAAGCATGCCATTGTTAGCCGGAGTGGAGCGATCACCGTGGAACTGGCAGCGCTTTCGTCTTGCCAGACAGTCTGGCTCCGATCGCCAGACTTTCGGGAAACCAACTGACGAAAGCCCTCATCGCCGCAGCGGATTGAGGGAGGGCTGCAATGCGTGCCAACACGGTGGCGGTGCGAATGCGAGTTGCGAATTGTCTGTTCCAGGCCTTTGAGTAGCGGCTGCCGGCGGCAACGCGCGCCTCGCGATCCCATCGGTCGAACCTGGCCAATTCGGTGGCCAACAGCCAGCCGGACTGCAAGGCCATGGAGATGCCTTCGGCGATGATGGGATGGGACTCGCCGGCAATGTTGCCGACCCGAAATATGTCGTCGGCAAAACGCGGACGAATGCCAGGGCGTATAGGCCCGGCGGCCAGCCATTCGCCATCGAGTGTTGCGCCCCCGATCGCGGAAACCGTACCAGGACAGGATGCCACGATGTGCGCGTGAACGGCTTGGCCCGCCGACAAGGCACCACTTTTCTCACGCAACCTGGCCAATACGTCGCGGCGTATGCAGCAGGACAGCGACATCCTGTTCTGATCCGTCCACACCATGCCGCCATAGCCGCCCGGAAACACCAGGAGAGGCATGAGGTCTCGGGCGAGCGAAGCTCCTTTGAAGTGAGCCTTGAAGCCAAACAGATCGTGAGGCGCACAGCTTTTTGGGAGGTTGGTTGGAAGCTTTCCCTGCTCCCAAGACCCATGGGCGGCTATCACGACTGGCGCAGCGAGAACCCTCTGATCGTCTTTGCCGCTGATCCGGACTGCGGCGTTCTCCCCATCGCTGATGATCGTCACCGCACGGCAAGGCTGAAAAACATCGGCTCCGGCATTGCGGGCGGCGTCCAAGAGGATGCCATCAAGGACGTCGCGCCCAAGTGCACGCCCAAAAGCGTCTCCCGCCGCCCGGGGCATGCCCGCGTCTATGCCCGGGCCCGACGCAAACAATGCTACTCGCCTGACTTCCGGGCCTGCCTTGGCGCGAATCGCAGCGCCCGCCCCCAAACGGTCCAACAGCTCCAGATTGACTGCCGACATGAACTCGCCGCAGACTTTTCGGCGCGGGAATTCGCTTCGTTCGATGATGGCAACCGCGCGCCCCTGGCCGCACAAAGCCAAGGCCACCGACGCGCCACTTGGCCCGGCACCTATGACAATGGCATCGTACATCGCGGGAGCGCTTCCTTGGGGATGACGCTGAAAGCGTGGGTAAACGGGCCAATCCTGCGTTCTTCACACTGCTGGCTGGAACCCGATGGCCACAGACTGGAAAGTTCATTGCCCGCGAACCCCGCGCGGACGCTCGCTGCTGCATCGTGCATGGTCACCTCGTTTGCGCCGATGATGCGTAGGAGCGAGCACATTCTCAAGGCAGTGGCGTTTCGGCTTGGCTCGGTGGCGAGGAACACCGGTGCCCGTGAACGGAGCGCTGCAAACAGAACCTTCAAGTCCGCGTCGGAAAAATGGTGGAGGAACAGATTGGCCGAGACAACGTCGTACGCGCCGGCGCCGGGCTTTGCGATCCAGTCAAAGACGTCATCGGTGACGGTTTCAACTCGCCAGCCGAGTGCGGTGAAGTCCGCGCGCCGTTTGTCTGAGATGAGGTTGACCTGGTCAAGCATGACGAGATCCACGTCGGCCCATCTCCTGGCCAAACGTCTTGCAACCGAGAGCATGAATGCCCCGTCGCCGGAGCCGAGTTCCAGAATCCTGGTAGGCGTTCTGCGCACGTTCGCCTTGAAGAGACCCGACATGATCGCGCTCTGAAACATCAGCGCGTTTATCCAAACGAGGTCCCGCCGGGAGCCGATTGCCCTTGGATCGTCGGGGGGGAGGATATCGAGCAGTTCCGGCTCGATCCGACGGCGGTCGAGATCTTTGGCCAACTCAGGCATTGCCGGCCGTATGGAACATCATCGTCTCCGCCGTCAGGCCGGGTCCGAATGCCATGGCACAACCCACGCGGTCTTCCGTGAACCCGCGCAGCATTCGCTCAAGCACGAACATGACCGTGGCTGAAGACATGTTTCCGTTTTCGCGAAGGACCTCGCGCGACATCGACAAAGCACAGGGATGGAGATTCAGCGCGCGCTCCACGGCATCGAGTATCGAGCGCCCCCCTGGGTGGACAGCCCAAAGATCAACGCTGCCGACGCTGCTGGCTCCCAGAATGCTGCCGATACCTTCAGCGAGCACACCTTGAATTGCGCCAGGGACTTGTCCCGACAAAACCATGTCGAAACCGTCGTCGCGAATGCCCCAGGTCATCAGGTCGCGGCTGTCAGCGGCGACGATCGCGTGAAAACTATCCAGGCCGATCCCGAATGGGCGGGCAGTCACCGACGCGGCCGCGCAACCATCACCCCAGAGGCAGAAGGACAGCAGTTTTTCGAGATCGCTGGTCTCCCTGAGATGGAGCGTACACAGTTCAATACAGACGATTACGACGTGAGCCTCGGGTTCGGACCGGATGATGTGCCGTGCCAGCTTGAGCGCGTTGATTGCCGCGTAGCATCCCATGAAGCCTATGATCGTGCGCTCAACGGTGGTCGGCAAATTGCATCGGGCAATTATCTCCAGATCGATACCGGGGGCGGAGAAACCGGTGCACGTTGTCACGATCAAATGCGTGACGGTCGTCCTGTCCTTATCCTGGAGGAGCCGCTCCACGGCTTGCTGGGCCAGAACCGGCGCAGCGGCGGCAAACATTTCCATGCGTGTCGCTGTTCCTGGAAATGCACCCCGCTTGAAAACGCCCGCCATGTCCACACTCGGACCCTCGGGATCTTCGGCAGGCGCAAAGCACGAATAGCGATGCTCGATCCCGCCCTTGTCTGCCATGCGATTGAAAATCGCGCGGCGACGGGGGTTTGCCGTCAACTGAGAGCCAGCAAACTGCAGGAAGAACCTGTGAACGCTGTGGTCAGGGACGGCCGTCGCAATTCGGTTGATGAAAGCTTGAGCGCACATTTTCTTCCTTGGCTTGCCGCCGCAAGCCTGTGGTCACCGAGGAAAGCGCCACGTGTTGGAGGCTCGCAGCGGATCTGCGCCTTCGACGGCAATGGCAAACTCTATTGTGGTAAACGCTCAGAACAGGAAATGCTTCCCTTGGACCCCTGCCCTTCGCCAAATTTCAGGCCAATGCGGTTGGACCGCAACCGAAACCTCGCTGGACAACGAATGTTTTGCGCCGCTTGCCCACAAGCACCGTGAAGCCCGGCAGGTTGGTGAGTGCGCGATGTTCGATCTGGCTCGATCGGTTGGTTTGTCTACGCCATCATAGCCGCGCAGTACGAAAGCGAAGGGCTCCGATCTTTGTACTAAAGCCTTTACCCGCCTTTTTGAAATTGTCCTCAACGCGGCCCGTGCCTTTCAGGACGGGAACACCAATTTCCAGTCCTGCTTCATGTCCACGACGGTCCAGCGTTCCTTCATCGCTTCGTCCCAAGCTTTGTCGAGCTTTCCGACTGAGGATTTGCGATCGTACGCATATTCACGATCGGCGTCGGTATGATGCACGATCCCCATGAACCGCGCGCCGCTTCCAGCGGCGGTCCATTGCAACATCTCCAGATCGCCGTCGGAATTACCGAACGCAAAGATGGGTCGGCGGCCTATGAACTTGTTGATGCCGACAGGTTTGCCCGGTCCGTCGTCGACGAAATCGATCTTGGCTTCCTTGATCAAGGCCGGCTTGCCGTCGGCACCCACCACGTATTTGGTTGCTCCCGACGACCCGACGATCCTCTCCGGCGGGATGCCATAGACAGCTTCCATCCAGGGGCGCATGAAATCGATACCGCCGCCCGACACCACAAATATCTTGAAGTCGTTCTGCCGTAAGAACTCCAGCAATTCCAACATCGGCTGGTAAACAAGTTCGGTATAGGGACGATGGTAGCGGGGATGACGCGCCGTCCTGGTCCAGTTGATGACCGCGCTGTTGAATTCGTCGGTTGTCATGCCGGCGTGCGTCACAGCCAGGATCTTGAATATTCCCTGCTCGCCCGAGCGAACCAGACCTGACACGTCGTTTGACAGGACAGATTTGAACGGTTCCTGCGTCTGCCACTCCGGATGGGTTGGGGCGAGCTGCTTCACCTGGTCCAATGCGAAGGCGAGTTGCGAGTAGATCGGCTGTTCGCACCAGAGCGTTCCGTCATTGTCGAAAACAGCGATACGCTCGTTGGCCATGACGAATTCCTGGCCGTCCGGCGTCGTGACCTTTGCAACGAAGTCCATGATCGAAGCTTTGGCGGGCCCCTCATGCCACGAAGCGAGAGGCGCAGCTTGAGCACGCGCGGACACGACGCTGGAAAGCGGCAGGCTGGTGGCCAGCATGCCGGCGAGCACCTTGCGTCTGTCCATGGCCGGACTCATCTATCGAACCACGACTTAGACGTGCACGCCGCCTGTTCTTGCACAATAGATCCTGGACAGGGCATCGCGAACTCCAGCGGTTTGGTGCGTCGCGCCGGCACGGACTTCAGCCTGCGAAGTCGATGACTGCGGTTGGATGCGCTGGTTGATCAGGCGATGCAGGCCTCGGAGAGGCCCCATTCGATTGACCGAGCGCGTCAGGCAGTCAGAATAGGAGCGGGCCTTGCAGGCACAAGACTTGGCTGCCGCACATACCGATACGAAACGGTAACAGCCCACCGATAGAACCGATGGGGGCGCCGCTGGAGCTTATGCCGGTCCCTTGGTAGCAGCCAAATCGCGCCGTCGAACGCCAAGGCGGTGACGCTTGCAGGCCCCGGATAGAACCCGGCTGTAACAGTAAAGTGCTGGCGCGCCTCCCCTCACTGTGACGATGCTTGCTGGAATGCTTCCGCACGAGGTCATTCATTCGGTTTGAAACATATGGCCATGCCTTCCGAAACCGCCCACGACCGTCGGGGCTTGCTAAGGCTCATGTTGAAGATGCCGGCCTTGCGCGGCACGCTTCAAATCCTCAGCGCGACGAATTCCGATCTGCTCGGCCTGTGCGGCGCCTACGAGGATGCCAGCACGGCCCTTGAGCGCTTGAGAAAGGAAAGAGGAAACGCGAACCGCGCCGCGATTGCTGAATACGAAGAGCTTTGCACCGATCTGGAGACCGACATTATCCGCATGTGCCAGTGACACCCGGCGGCACGTGAGCGTGTCCGGCCTTTGTAACTGTAACGTACTTCGCTTTCCGGCATTCCGATTCAATTGTGTGACGCGCCGAAAGCTTCGGGCGCGCAGCAGAGGGTCGTGACCAGGGATGTTCATGGGACGCGTTCGCCCTGGCGTAGGTGCATTCCCGCTGACTGGCACCTTCCGCCCTCAGGGGCTTGAAGCAGCAGTTCCAACGTCCGGCTCAACGTCCAGTGCCCTCGCCATAGCCTTTGCTGTTGCACTACCCCTTGTCAGTGGCGCCGAGGCCCAGGAGGCCAAGGATACTTCGGGGACGAACCTTCCGTGCTGACAAGGACCCTGTCGTTCTCGAACGAGTATCGATTCCTGCCGGGGGACGAATACTACGATATTTCGAACGTCCGTTACACCGAGCCTTTTTTCGACGGAAAGGCTTCCGTTCGTCTGACCGTGCCGCTCGATGCAACCAATCTGACCGGCGACGACGAATTCGGCCTCGGCGACATTGCGGCTAAGCTCAGCTGGATTCCCTATTTGAGCAGGCGGCAGGCGTTTATCCTCAGCACCGAGATTTATGCGCCGACCGCCTCCGAGGATGTACTTGGCACCGGCAAATGGGTCGCCGCGCCCGGGCTGACCTGGGCCTATTTTGCCAGTCCGGAGGTCATCATCGCCCCCGCCTACATCCAAAATTTTTCATTCGCCGGTCACAGTGACCGAGCCAATGTCAATCGCGGCGATTTCGATCTCTACGTCGTCGACAAACCTCACGCCAAACGCTGGTGGCTCACGTCCGACTTGACCGCAAGTTACGATTTCGAAGCCAAGACAGCACCCATGTCCTGGGAGGTTGCCTTGGGCTTCAATCTGGGCAAACTGGCAAACGGCGGCGCCATCAATGGCTACATCAGGCCAGGTATCGGCATCGGCAACGACCGGCCCTACGACTACAACATGGAGGTCGGCGTTTCGTTGGTCAGTTTTTAGCGACCAATGAGACCTTGGTACAGAGAGGGAGACGATGACTGAATCAAGATCATCTGCCTGGCTATTTACCGCGACAGCTGTTCTTGTGGCATTCGCTCCCACAGGGCAAGCAAATGCCACCGAGGCCGTTGCCGGACGCTATATCCCCGGCGCCTTCGCGAGTCCCGGTGCGGGTATTGTGCCGCCCACGCCGGGCGCCGGCTATTGGGCAATGTCCAACATCTACTACCATGGCGAAGCAGATGGCCAGGTTCCATTCGGCAAAGGCTCGGTCGCGGTGGGTCTCACCGGCGATATCTATGCCGCGATTCTGGCAGGGGTTTACGTGCCCGAGTTGCACTTGCCAGGAAACTGGACCTACGCCGTCCAGCTTGCCGTCCCCCTGGGCTGGACCGGGGCCACTGCCGCGGTCGGCCCGCTGGGGGCGGATCAGCATGTCACCGGGCTCGGCGACATCGCTTTCGCGCCGCTCGTGTTTGGGTGGCACAACGATGCCATGAACACCTGGCTGTCGGCATCCCTGACGATCACCGCACCGACCGGCGAATGGAAGGAAGGGGACCTTGCCTTCATCGGCCTCAACTACTGGACGTTCACGCCGGCGATCGGATTCACCTATCTCATCCCGCAACACGGGCTGGACCTTTCCGCCAAATTAGGCGTGGACATCAACACCACGAACCCGGACACCGATTACTACAGCGGTGCGATGGCCCACCTCGATCTTTCGGTCACAAAGGCCGTAACGGAGAACCTTTCCGTGGGGGCGATCGCGGGCTTCCTGGACCAAATCGAAGACGATCGGGGCGCGTTCGCCGACACCCACGATGGATTCAGGGGCCGCTCGATCGCGCTCGGGCCGCTGGTCAAATACAAGGCCAAGTTCGGAGAGAAAACCGAGGTCGATTTCACCTTGAGGTGGGCCCATGAGGTCGAGGTCGAAAACCGCATGAAGGGCGACGCTGTGTTCTTCGACGTTTCCGGCAAGTTTTGAGCGGCGGGACAAACCAAGTGCTGATGCGCAAGCGGGTTGGCAAGATTGTCGCGGCTTTGTACCTGCTCACGCTGACGGCGTGCGGAGGGGGACCGGAAGGCGTTTTGGCACCGGTAGCCGTTAATATGCGGTCAGCGTCGGCATCTGACGTAACGATGTTGGTGGCGACCAGCCGCAAACCGTCGGGCGATCCTGCAACGCTGTTCACGGGCGAGCGCAGCCCGACTCTTTCCTTGACCGACCTGACCATTTCAATTCCGCCGGACCGTGCATCCGGCACGGTCGAGTGGCCGAAAAAGCTGCCGCCGAATCCCCAAAAGGAGTTTGCTGTCGTTGCCGCGAAGAACCTTTCAATCCCGCAGGCCGGCGACTGGCTGCACTCTCACAATCCGAGCGGCCATGTGCTCGTCTTCGTCCATGGCTTCAACAACCGCTATGAGGATTCTGTTTTTCGCTTCGCGCAATTTGTCCATGACTCGGGCGCGAAGGTCACGCCCATCCTTTTCACCTGGCCATCGCGCGCCAGCGTCCTCGACTACAATTACGACAAGGAAAGCACCAACTTTTCCCGCACCGCCTTCGAACGAACATTGAAGGCTTTGGCCAATGATCGCGGCGTCACCGACATTACCGTTATGGCCCATTCGATGGGAACCTGGCTCGCCATGGAGGGGCTGAGGCAAATGGCCCTGCAGGACGGTCAGGTTTCTCCCAAAATCAGGAATGTAATTCTTGCATCTCCCGACCTTGATGTGGATGTCTTCGGGCGCCAGTGGACAGAACTCGGGCCCAAGAAGCCGAAATTCACCATCATGATCTCGCGCGACGACCGGGCGCTTGCAATCTCGCGTCTGATTTCAGGCGATGTCGACCGGGTGGGCCAGATTGATCCGTCAAAAGAGCCATACAAGTCGAAGCTGCAAGCGGCGGGAATAACGGTCATCGACCTGACCAATGTAAAGACGGACGATCGCTTGAATCACAGCAAGTTTGCCGAGAGTCCTGAAATCGTGGCGTTGCTGGGATCTCAATTGGCCTCCGGCCAGATCCTGACCGACTCGCGTACAAGCCTTGGCGACGGACTGGGCATGATGATTGCGGGCACAGTGGGGACGGTCGGCAAGGTCGCGGCAACGACGGTCACCGCTCCCATTGCGATGATGGAGGGAAAGGGGAAAACCCCGGCACCCGATCAGCTCGGAACGATCCTGAAGGCCGATCCGACGGCGGAATGAACTCGGGGTTCTGACAATCAGGAGTCCAGCAGTTCGGCCCTTCCCGCACGTATCGTTACCGTAACGTACTTCGAAATCCTGCGCCGCGACCCGAGAGTGCTGGTCGACTTCGACACTGCCCCGTTCGCAGGACCCCGCAATGAGCGTTGCACCCGTAACCGGAAAATCCGGCTCCGATAGCATCTCCGTCGAGCTGTCGTCGCGCCGAACCGGCATGTCGTTCCAGCGCACCCGCATGAGCGCCGACCGCACGCTGATGTCGGTGATCCGCACCGCGCTATCCCTGATCAGCTTTGGCTTCACCATCTTCCAGGTGTTCCAGAAGCTGCGGGACGCAGGCACGCTCGCTCACGCCGCCGCACCGCGCAATTTCGGGGTGACGCTGGTGCTGCTCGGCATCCTGATGCTGGTCGTCGGCATCATCTATCACGTGCTTTTCATGGCCGGACTGCGCCGCGAACGCGATGCGATGCACGATGCCGGTCTGATCCATGCCCAAAGCGGATACCCGGTCTCATTCACGCTGATAACGGCAGTGATCCTGTTGCTGATCGGTCTCGTCGCCATCAGCAGCATGGTTTTCAACGTCGGTCCGTTCACGGACGCCTCAGCTGCATGAGAAAGGATGGACAACCTTGAGATGGAAACTCCCCGCATCATCGCGCTGCGAACCGCGCTTCGTGAACTGCACAAGGCGCAGGACAGCGCAATCGCCGAACTCGCAGATGAAAACAGCGCCGAGAACCGTAAGGCTCTCCACGACATTGCCGACACTTTGAAAACACTCCGATCAATCCAGAAGGAAGAGCAGGGCATCGTCACGCGGATTTTGAAATGGCTGCACGTGATCCCGTGAAAAGGCGCTTCAGCCATTCGCGATCATGCCACTGAGACAGCGGTAACCAAGGAGAAACAGGATGGCGAAATCACCAAAGACCGGCAAGCCGAACATCCTCGTCATATGGGGCGACGATATCGGCACGGCCAATCTGAGTTGCTACACGCACGGATTGATGGGCTACAAGACGCCCAACATCGACCGCCTCGCCAAGGAAGGCTTGATGTTCACCGACGCCTATGGCGAACAGTCCTGCACCGCCGGTCGCTCGTCCTTCATCACCGGGCAGAGCGTCTATCGCACAGGTCTTTCAAAAGTCGGCCTGCCGGGCGCCGATGTCGGCCTGCAGGCCGAAGATCCGACTATTGCGGAAGTTCTCAAGCCGCTCGGCTATGCAACGGGGCAGTTCGGCAAGAACCATCTGGGCGACATGAACAAATATCTGCCGACAGCGCATGGCTTCGACGAATTCTTCGGCAATCTCTACCACCTCAACGCCGAGGAAGATCCGGAAGATCCGAACTATCCGAAGGACCCGCGGTTCAAGGAAAAATTCGGCCCGCGCGGCTTGCTGCATTGCTGGGCGACGGACAAGGACGACCCCACCGAGCAACCGCGCTGGGGCCGCATCGGCAAGCAGAAAATCACTGATACCGGTCCACTGACGCGCAAACGCATGGAGACCGTCGACGACGAAATCGCGGCCAAGGCGAAGGACTTCATCAAACGCCAGAATGATGCCGGCAAGCCGTTTTTCATGTGGCTCAACTTCACCCACATGCATCTTCGCACCCACACCAAGCCCGAGAGCCTGGGGCAGGCAGGGCCAGACCAGTCGCCCTATCACGACACGATGATCGACCACGACAAGAACGTCGGAGAAATGCTCGACTATCTCGACGAGCTCGGCATCGCCGACGACACCTTCGTCATGTACTCGACCGACAACGGCCCACATATGAACTCATGGCCGGATGCCGGCATGACGATGTTCCGCTCGGAGAAGGACACCAATTGGGAAGGCGCCTTCCGCGTGCCGCTCATCGTTCGCTGGCCCGGCAAGGTTCCGGCAGGCGAGGTGACCAACGACATTGTCCAGCACCACGACTGGCTGCCGACCTTCTGCGCGATCGCCGGCGATGCCGACATCCCGAACAAGCTGCTCAAGGGCCACAAGGCCGGCGACAAGACGTTCAAAGTCCATATCGATGGTTACAACCTTTTCGATTTCCTGACGAAGAAAGGCGTGGAGAGCCCGCGCCATGGCCTCGTCTATTTCGACGACGACGGCAGCCTCGTGGCAGTGCGCTTCAAGAACTGGAAGGTCGTGTTCATGGAACAGCGGACCGAAGGCACGTTGCGCCTGTGGATGGATCCGCTGGTCGTCCTGCGCTGTCCCAAACTTTTCAACCTGAGGACAGATCCGTATGAGCGGGCGGACGTTACCTCGAACACTTACTTCGATTGGTACATGTCCAAGGGCTACATGATTATGGCGGCGCAAGCGGTCGTCCAGCCGTTCCTTGCATCGTTCAAGGACTACCCTCCACGCCAGAAAGCGGCGAGCTTCACGCTTGACCAGGCGCTCGCGAAGATGGCGGAGAGCTTCAACAGCGGGCACTAAAGCATGTGCTCCGGCGGCAGGCGCACGCCTGCCGCCGGCGTCTGCCGAACCGCGGAATCACAGACGGAGAACGCCATGACCTTCAGACATCTGCTCGCAGGCGCTTTCGCTTTCGGTCTTTCAATGTCCGTGACCGATCCCAGCGCCGCGAAGGTGTGGACTTCGGAGCAACTCGCCGCGCGCACGATCGAACGCCGTGCCGTCGAGGCGGTCATCTGGGGCATTCCGGCCGTCAATTACGACCTGATGCTGCAGGAAACGCTCAACAAGGCCAAAGGCAAGGTCAACCAGATCGTCTATTGGTCCCGCCTGCCGGATTGGAAGAACCAGACGCTCACACCGAACCCGGATTCCATCTACCTGATGCCCTTCATCGATACCAAGGACGTTGGCCCGGTCGTCCTCGAAATCCCGCCTGCAGACGGCGGCTCGATAACCGGCAGCATCGACGATGCCTGGCAGGCGGCTCTCGAAGATGTCGGACCGGCCGGCGTCGACAAGGGCAAGGGCGGCAAATACCTGATCCTGCCGCCGGGCTACAAGGACAAGGCGCCCGACGGCTACATCGCGCTGCCATCGAACACCTACCAGAGCTATGCGCTGCTTCGCTCCATCCTAAAAAGCGGCAGCGCAGCCGATGTCGCAAAGGCGGTCGAATACGGGAAGCGGGTCAAGCTTTACCCGCTCTCGGAGGCTGGCAATCCACCGCCGACCACATTCGTCGATGCGATCGACGTCGTCTTCGATGCCACGATCCCCTATGACATCGACTTCTACAAGTCGCTCGACCGCATGGTGCAATACGAGCCGTGGCTGGAGCGAGACAAGGCGATGATCGACATGCTCAAGTCGATTGGCATCGAAAAAGGCAAGCCGTTCGCGCCCGACGCCGGGACCCAAACGGCCCTGAGGGCAGCGGCACAGGAAGCCCACGCCTATCTCGACATGCGCTACGAGCAGTTGTTCGGGGCCACCTACTACGACAGCGCCCACTGGGCGGTGCCTGCCACGCCCGCCGTCATCGAAGGCATGTCGACACAATTTGCCAAGCCGGGCGACTATCCTACGGAGGGGCGCGGAGTGGCCTACTCGATGGGATTCTTCAGCGCCAAGCATTTGGGCGCCGGCCAGTTTTACCTGATGACGTTCAGGGACGCGGGCGGCAAGCAGTTCGATGGCGCCAGAACCTATCGCCTTACCGTGCCGGCGAAGGCGCCGGTGAGCCAGTACTGGTCGGCGACCGCCTACGACCGGGCGACTCACGCGCTGATCCGTGACCAGAAGTGGTCGAGCCGTTCGTCGCAGAACACGGACATCCAGAAAAACGCCGATGGCTCGGTGGACGTGTTCTTCGGCCCGAAGGCTCCGAAGGGCAAGGAATCGAATTGGGTGCCCACCAGCCCCAAAGGAAAATTCGAAGTCCTCTTCCGCCTCTACGGTCCGGAAAAACCGCTGTTCGACAAGACATGGATGCTGCCGGATATCGAGAAGACAAAGTGAGGACACTCACATGAAAATACGGGCTTTCACAATTGCCACGGCACTCTCGTTCGCCGCGCTTGGTTCCTTAGCGGGCTTGCAAGCCCGAGCAGCGGATGCCGTACCGGTCACCGTCGACAATTTCGTTCGCGCCGAAACCGATCTCTATTTCGGCAGTGCGATCAAGGACGCAGGTGGGATAGGCAAGTTCCTGCATCGCCGCGAGCCGATGCAGATCGAGCATCAGGCCGTTGTTCGCGCGAATCGCGATACGCTTTATTCGTCCGCCGTTTTCGACCTCGACGCCGGTCCCGTGACGATCACATTGCCCGACGCCGGAGACCGGTTCATGTCGCTGATGATCGTCAACGAGGATCACTATGTGCCGCAAGTCGTCTATGGGGGCGGTAGCTATAAGCTCGACAAGGAGACGGTCGGCACGCGCTATGTGCTTGCCGGTATCCGCACGTTGGTCGATCCAGCCAATCCCGACGACGTGACGAAAGTGCATGCCCTGCAGGATGCGATAAAGGCCGAGCAGGCCAATGCCGGCAGCTTCGAAAGCCCGGCGTGGGATCAGGCGAGCCAGAAGAAGGTGCGCGATGCACTGCTGGTTCTTGCCACCACGATGCCAGACTTCAAGGGTGCATTCGGCAAGAAGGGAGACGTCGACCCTGTCCGCCACCTCGTTGGCAGTGCGGCAGCATGGGGTGGCAATCCGGACAAGGATGCCACCTATCTCAACATCACCCCGGCCAACAATGACGGCACAACCGTCTACAAACTTGACGTCAAGGATGTGCCCGTCGACGGCTTCTGGTCGGTGAGCCTCTACAATGCCGAAGGCTATTACGAGAAGAACCAGTACAACGCCTACTCGCTGAACAACCTCACGGCCAAGAAGGGCGACGACGGCACAATCTCTGTCCAGTTCGGCAGTTGTGACGGCAAGATCGCCAATTGCCTGCCGATCATGAAGGGCTGGAATTACACCGTGCGGCTCTACCGCCCGCGAGCCGAGATTTTGGACGGGAAGTGGACATTCCCGGAGCCGAAGGCGGCCAAATAACAATCCTGCGATCTTCGGCGCCGTCACAAATACCGGCTGAACCAGGAGGGAAGGATGACGCGTCAAACTGCTCCACTCGCGAAAGCCCCGGTCAGATCGTCTGAAGCGGATGCTGCCGGGTTGAACCCGCAACCCTTGCCGCCCTCGCCGAACTGGGCGGCGGCGATGCCCTCCGGCCCTGACGCGCGGGTGAAAATCACCGAGCAGTACGCGCGAACCGTCGCGCGGGACGCCTTTCTCTGGGCTTGGCCCCTGGTCAATGTCATGAACCGCCGCGCGATAAATGCAGAGATCCCGCAGCCGCTGATCTCAGGCGGCGCTCCGGCCGCGCCACTCAACCGGCTATCGATGATTACGGACTACATAGCGCCCGACGAGCGGTTGGTAGCCTGCCCGAACCAGGATGTCGTCTATGGCGGCGGGCCGCTGGCGCTGGATCTTTCACCGGCGGTGATACAGGTGCCAGATTTCGGCAATCGCTTCTGGGTCTACCAGATCGTCAATTCACGAACCGACAGCTTCGCAAGCCTGGGCAAGATGTATGCGAGCCAGCCCGGCTTCTACTTGTTCGTCGGCCCGGGCTGGCAGGGTGAGGTACCCAAGGGCATCGCGAAGGTGTTTCGATGCACCACGACGACCGGCTACGTGATCCCTCGTGTGTTCATGGACGACACCATTGAGGACCGGGCAGCGATTCAGCCGGTCATCAACCAGATAAACATCTACCCGCTCAGCGAATTCGACGGCACCATGAAAACTGTCGACTGGAAAGGCATTCCGCATGTCGATGCCGAGGGTGGCGATAAGGAAACGCCATGGGTACCGCCGGCAACGTTCTTCGACGCATTGCCCGGTGCGCTCGCCGATGCTCCTCCGCTTCCCGGCGAAGAGGCTCGCTACGCCCAGGTCCTGGCGGTGCTGCAGGCGGCAAAGGTCGACGCGGGTCTGCGAAAGGCGATGGACGATGAGGCGGCCAGGGCCGATACCGAGCTTGTCGCTCCCCTGTTCGAATTCCGCAACTGGGGGGTCCAACTCCCGTTCAATTGGTCGACGACATCCAACAACGCAGCATTCGGCACGGACTATTTTACGCGGACTGCCGTCGCGAAATCCAACATCTTCGTCAATGCACCGAACGAGACGAAGTATTATTATCAAGACCTCGATGCGGACGGCCGACGTCTGAACGGAAGCAAAAAGTATACTGTAACTTTTCCGAAGGACCAAACGCCGCCCGTGAGGGGCTTTTGGTCGCTGACGCTCTACAACGAACACCATTTCTTTGCGCCGAACGTTATCAAGCGATACTCGGTCGGCACGAAGAACGCGGATCTCAGGCTTGCCGCCGACGGGTCCTTGGCGATCATCGTTCAATCCGATGCGCCCTCGGACCCTGTGCAGCGGGCCAATTGGCTTCCTGCGCCGAAAGGTGCCGACTTCTCGCTCTTCCTGCGCGCCTATTGGCCAAAAACCGCGGTCATCGATGGCTCCTGGACGCCGCCACCAGTGGAACGGCAGTAGAGGCGACAACAGGACACCAAGAGGAGGAGAGCAATGACACGTTCATTCAAGGGCAAGATCGCGCTCGACGTTCGCGATTCCAAGGCGGATTGGGACGCCTTCCTCGACAATCGGGCACCCAAGGATGCCCCCAACGTCCTCGTCATCCTCTACGACGACACCGGCCAGGCAGCCTGGTCGCCCTATGGCGGACGCATCGAGATGCCGACGCTCGACCGGCTGGCGAAGAACGGGCTCACCTACACGCAGTGGCACACGACTGCCGTCTGTTCGCCGACACGCTCTTGCTTCCTGACTGGCCACAACCACCATGCCAACGGCTTTGGCACCATCTCGGAAGCTGCCACGGGTTTCCCCGGCTACAACGGGCATATCCCGCTGGAAAACGGCACGATCGCCAGCATCCTGCGCGACGCGGGCTGGAGCACCTTCTGGATCGGCAAGAACCACAACGTGCCGGTCGACGCCTTCGGGATGAGCGCCTCGAAGAAGAAGTGGCCGCTCGGCCTCGGCTATGACCGCTTCTACGGCTTCATCGGCGGCGAGACGAACCAATGGTATCCCGAACTGATCGAGGACAACCACTTCGTCGACCAGCCCAGCCAGCCAGAAGACGGATACCATTTTTCGAAGGATATCGCCGACAAGGCTATCGGATTCATCCGTGACTCCCGCCAGGCCGACCCAGGGAAGCCCTGGTACATGTGGTACTGCCCCGGCGCGAACCATGCGCCACATCACGCGCCGCAAGACTTCATCGACAAGTACAAGGGCAGGTTCGACGACGGCTACGAGGCCTACCGCAAGTGGGTTCTGAAGCGGATGATCGAGCGCGGTATCCTGCCGGCCGACACGGAGCTGACGCCCATCAATCCGATGCCACCGGAGATCGCCGCCGAGGGCGACATGGTGCGGCCCTGGAACACTCTCAATGCCGACGAGAAGCGCCTGTTCAGCCGCATGGCCGAAGTCTATGCCGCCTTTTCGGAATACACCGACGTCCAGATCGGCCGGCTGGTCGACTACCTCGAGGAATCGGGACAGCTCGACAACACGCTGATTTTCTACTGCGCCGATAACGGCGCCTCGGGTGAAGGCAGCCCCAGCGGCTCCGTCAACGAAAACCTGTTCTTCAACGGCTTCCCGGATGATGTGAACCGCAACCTTGCCATGATCGACAAGCTGGGATCGCCCGACACCTACAACCACTATCCTACCGGCTGGGCGACAGCTTTCTCGACGCCATACAAGATGTTCAAGCGCTATGCCTCGTACGCCGGCGGCACCTGCGATCCGCTGGTCATCCATTGGCCAAAGGGGATCAAGGCCAAAGGCGAAATGCGCCACCAGTACCATCATTGCACCGACATCGTACCGACGATCCTGGAAGCCTGCGGCGTGAAGATGCCCGACGCGATCGACGGCGTAAAACAGTCGCCTTTGGCCGGCGTTTCGATGGCCTACACCTTCGATGACGCCAAGGCGCCGACCACCAAGGAGACCCAGTACTATGAGATGTGCGGCACTCGCGGCATCTGGTCGAAAGGCTGGAAGGCCGCCGCCGTCCACGCGCCGCTTCCTTCGGACCAGGGCCATTTCGACAAGGACGTCTGGCAACTCTTCCACACCGACGCAGATCGCTCGGAGGCCCGCGACCTGGCTGCCCAGCATCCCGAAAAGCTGAAGGAACTGACCGACCTCTGGCTATCGGAGGCCAACAAGAACAACGTGCTGCCGCTCATAGATCTCGGCGTGGCGGCCATGCACGCCGCCGAATACCACGCGCCAAAACGGAACCGATACGTCTATTATCCGGGCACGACCGAGGTGCCCGAGGCAGCGGCGGCTCCTACGCTTGCCGTGTCGTTCAAGATACTGGCCGAGGTCGAGTTCACCGGCAACAGTCAGGGCGTGATCGTGGCGCAAGGCTCGCGCTTCGGCGGCTATTCGCTATTCGTCAAGGGTGGCAAGCTGTTCTACGTCTACAACTTCCTCGGCATCCCGCCCGAGCAGCGGCTGGTTGTCGAAGCGCCCAAGCTGGGCAAGCACATTGTCGGCGTCGAGTTCGTCAAGGAACGGATCACCAAACAGCTGGAGACCCTGGGCCAGATGACGCTCTACGTCGATGAGGAACCGGTCGCGCACGCGGCCTTCCGCACCCAGACGGGCCGTTACATCCTCTGCGGCGAGGGGCTTTGCGTCGGCTACGATGGCGGCGATGCCGTCAGCAGCGAATACAAGCCGCAGTTCCCGTTCGCAAACGGGCGGGTGGTCAAGGTCGTCTTCGACGTCGCCGATGACGTGTATCTCGATCTGGAGCGGAAGTTCGCCGCCGCGATGGCCCGGGACTGAGGGAGCACGATGACGATCGCGCAGCTCATTCCCATGGCCATCAACCTCTCGATGGGGCTGATGGTGTTCGCGCTTGGGCTCCAGGCAAGCTGGCGGGATGCGGCATACTTGTTGCGGCAGCCGGGGCTTTTTGCCAGATCCCTGCTTTCCATGAACGTCATCATGGTTTTGCTGGCGATCGCGATGGATGCGTTGTTTGCCCTCAACCCGGCAGTCAAGCTCGCCCTGGTGGCGCTCGCTTTGTCGCCGGTGCCACCGGTCCTTCCCGGCAAACAAACCAAGGCCGGCGGCTCGGTTTCCTACACGGCCAGCCTGCTCGTTACCATGGCGGCGCTTTCCGTCGTCATCGTGCCGTTGGGTATCGCCCTCATCGGCCGCACATTCGGGTTCGGGATCGCCGTGCCGGCCAGCCAGATCGTATCGATCGTGGCGACAGGCATTGTCCTGCCGCTCATCATCGGGCTGCTCGTCCGCCAGTTCGCTCCCGCCCTCGCATCCCGCCTCGCGCGCCCGCTGTCTCTATTTGCAACGATCCTGCTGGTCGCGGCCTTCATTCCGGTGCTCATCAGGATCTGGCCGGCCATGGCGGCGATGATCGGCAATGGATCACTTGCCGCGCTGGCTTTCTTTGTCGTGGTTGGCGTCCTGGTCGGTCACGGTCTTGGGGGTCCGGAGGCCGACAACAGAACCGTGCTGGCCCTCGCCACCGCAACGCGTCATCCTGGCGTGGCCATCGCGATCGCCCACGCAACCTTTCCCGACGAGAAGGCCGCCATGGCCGTGGTACTCTGGCATCTGATCGGTAGCGCGATCCTATGCATTCCCTACGTGAACTGGCGCAAGCGCGTCCGCGCAGCAACGCAGTCAAAGACCGCATTGTGACGGAACTGTTGAGAATTTGCCGGAAAAGCCGGATGATTGAATGATTGCGATGCTTCTTCGTCGCCGCCGGCAATTGTCCGGGATCGACGCCTGGAGGCATCTTCTGGTCGCCGCGGTGACGGGAGCGGACGAACGAGGCGAGTTCATTCAGGAGAAGCCCAAATCCGGCAGCCCTGCCGCCGGCACAATCGACAGCCGCGGCCTGTCCGTGACGACGGCGCAAGGAGGTTGACGGATGGACGAAATCGCAAGAGCTGATGACCTGCTGGTCGAAAAACGGGAGGCGATCCCGCAGTCTGTCAATTCACCGACCGACGGCATGATCTGGATACCAGGCGGCTCGTTTCTGATGGGCTCCGACAAATTCTATCCCGAGGAGGCGCCGGCCCATCGCGTGAAAGTCGACGGTTTCTGGATGGACCGATTTACCGTGACCAATGGCGATTTCGAAAAATTCGTCGCCGCGACGGGCTACGTCACGCTGGCCGAAAAGCCGGCCAACCCGGACAATTACCCAGGCGCATTGCCGGACATGCTTTCGCCGTCCTCGACCATGTTCAAGAAGCCGGCCGGACCGGTCGACATGCGCAACCACTACAACTGGTGGGTCTATGTGCACGGCGCCAACTGGCGCCATCCGAGAGGCCCCGCCAGCTCGATCAAGAAGCTGGCCGATCACCCGGTGGTGCATGTCGCCCATGAGGATGTCGAGGCTTATGCGCGTTGGGCAGGCAAGGAGTTGCCGACCGAAGCCGAATGGGAGTTTGCGGCGCGCGGCGGCCTCGAAGGCGCCGACTACGTGTGGGGCGATGAACTCACGCCCGGTGGACAGCACATGGCCAATACCTGGCAGGGCGAGTTTCCTTATCGCAACTCGCTGGACGATGGTTACGAATACACGGCGCCGGTGGGCTCGTTCCCGCCCAATGGCTACGGTCTTTTCGACATGGCCGGCAACGTCTGGCAGTGGACGACGGACTGGTATCAGGAGCACGGCAGGATCGACAGCCCGTGCTGCACGGCGGAAAACCCGCGCGGCGCCCCGCGCGAGGCAAGCTACGACCCGCGCCAACCGGACGTGAAAATCCCGCGCAAGGTGACCAAGGGCGG
This sequence comes from Mesorhizobium sp. P2_E6, assembly GCF_056403835.1. NCBI lineage: Bacteria > Pseudomonadati > Pseudomonadota > Alphaproteobacteria > Hyphomicrobiales > Phyllobacteriaceae > Mesorhizobium > Mesorhizobium sp. P2_E6. The sequence continues at coordinate 247,550 of NZ_JBFUEQ010000006.1, read as the reverse complement.
TTCGCATCTCTGCGCGCCAAACTATTGCCGGCGCTATCGTCCCGCGGCACGCATGGCACAGCCCGTCGACACGTCGATTTCCCATCTTGGTTTCCGCTGCATTGTCCGCATCACCAGGGACGGCAACCCATGATCGTTGCACAATGGCTGAACCAGCTGGCTGAACTCAGCGCCCCGATCATCGATCTTCTGGCCCTGGTCCTGATCCTGGCAGGGACGCTCGAGGCCTTCGTAAACGGTGTCAGGGTGATGCTCAGCCATCCGGACGGGCACTACGCCATTCGCGCGGTGTGGATGCGTCATGCCAGATGGCTGATCGCCGGCCTTACATTCCAACTTGCGGCCGATATCATCGAGACCTCCGTCGCGCCGAGTTGGGACGACGTAGGCCGCCTGGCGGCGATTGCCGTGATCCGGACATTCCTCAATTTCTTCCTGGAGCGAGATCAACGGGAGGCTCGCGAACTCCAGCAGGAGAGTGAAGCCAGAAAGATGGCAATGACCTAGAGCGGTTCAAACGCCGAACCGCTCTATCTCTTTGTTTTGACGCAATTCCGGACGGAAACCGTTTCACACTTGTCCTGGAATTGCTCTAATGCATGTCGCCCAAAAGCGGCCCGGTTTGGGGCAACGACATGCAAGGCGCGTCGCCGGAATCCGTTTCAACGCAGCGCGCTTTAGACGGCCATAAGCCCTACTGGAGGCGAAGGCCGGCGAGTTGGAGGCCTTGTGCAAGCTCCGTGGTCAACTGCGGATCAAGGTGACGGCGAGACATATCGGAATGGAAATTCTGCTCGAAATCGGGGCGCTCTCTGCGTATGTCGGAGATGATTGCGGATGCATCTCCCTCTCGCCCCAAGCGTCCCAACGTTGCCGTCAACAACAGGTCGGTGAGATAGCATCCGTTGGCCTCGCGCTTCAGGCGGAGCAACACGTCACCCAGTTGTCCCTGGCGATAGGCGTCGAACGCCAGCGTCCACTCAGCGTCCGGTAGCGGCAACCCGTCGACCTTCAGGGCCTCGTTTGCAAGCCTTATCCCCTCGTCTCGCTCGCCGGTGGCGTAGAGAATCCGGGCGAATGTAGCTGCTACCTTGGTGTTGTAAGGGTTGAGCGTAATTGCCCTGCGCCCCGCGGACACCGCTGCTTCGACGTGGCCTGCCCGAAACTCCGCCATCATCTTGGCGGTGAAGCTGCGGGAGGATTCCGGGGCCAGCGCTACTGCACTATCGGCATGTTCGTGAGCGGCCGCAGTCAGGTCGGTCGACGCATCTGGCTGATCGATCGACAGGAGTATCGGGACCAGCATCGCATGCGCATCGGCATCGTACGGGCGCTGCCGCAACGTCCGCTCGAGGCATTGCCTCGCTTGCTCCAAGACTTGCGGCGTCTGCATCCCCAACGCGCGGTTGGCCCGCAGAACGCAACCATTGCCCAGCGTAGGATGTTCCAGGTCCCGGTTAGCCTCGACGGTGTTGATCGCGCCATCCAACGAGGCGATGCGTGCAGCCAGCCGGGAAACCAGCAATTCGGCCGGGTCGGCCGACGAGGCGGTATCGACGTGAACGCGCTCTTTCTCGGATTGAATCGCTTCCCCTGTCTGCTGGTCGACGACCTGCCACCAGACCGACTTCTGGACCGAATCCGAACTGTACTTCAGGATCAGTCGATAACGGCTAAGAGGCAAGGCAGCGGGGGTGCCTTCGGCGGTACTTGACGTGTAGGCGTCGGGCGCTGAAAGCCTTAGCGTACTGAAGTCTGAAAGCGCGCTCATCAGCAAGTCACGCAGGGCGATTGCTTCGTGATCGTTGACACCGTCCAATTGCAGATCGACGGCGACCGACGGCCTTTCCGAAATGGTCATGGTGTTCAGACCACTGAGCAGATTGTAGCCAAAAAACAGCGCCACGCAGGACAAGGCAACTCCAGCGAGGCCCGTCCTTCTCAGGGCGACGATGGCTTTTCGCCTCATCATTCGACGTTGATCTGATCTGGTCGCGACAATCCGGGGACGAGATTGCACGCGACCAAGGTGACCGCTCTCCTCAGAGTCCTCCCGGATGTGCCGGGTAAACAGTGGCACATACCTGCCTTTCGGGAGTTCGATGCTGATCTCTCGGTCCGACCCGTATAGTTCATAGTAGCGGGCGAGAGCCGCTCGAAGCCGGGTTGCTTCGATTCGGACGATCGGATCGGTCGAAGCGTCGAAGGACGGCGGACGGCCGAAGACGTCAACGGCTATGGAGTATGCCTTGAGCGCGCTCTCGCGTCCGGCGAAAAGCTCTTCGGAAACAAAGCGCAAGAATTTTCTGTTGCGCTCGGAACATTGAAACTGAGGGTCTGAAAGGATCGCTTCGAGCTCTTCGTGAGCCTGCGTATAAGAGACTGCTAAATATCGACCCGAATCGATATCACCTTCGTGGTTGGCTTCCACTGCACGCTCCTCGGATCTTTTTGACAGCTCGCGTGCTGCATTCCAGCGTCTCAGGCTAAACCGCTGCTGTTGTTGACGCTATGCAGTTTGTGCCAGCGGTGATCGGGTAGACGGCGAACAGGCGACTTGGCTGCCTCTTTTCGCTGAAAAACGTCAAGTTTCGGCATATTGTGATTTTCCCGTTATTTTGAGAAGCAAGAAGCCACCCTTCGTTTGGCAGGATCGTTGGCAAGTACATTCGATTCTAAACTTAACCATCGGTAATTTTTCACGGTACGCTTGCGCCGCGAGCTGCTATACTTATAGCGCGGGGGGAGGGTCTCGCGGATCATCCCATGGTCAATGACGCTTCTGAGGAGAGGCAGCTTGGCGATTGCAGCGGTCAGTCTTTGCCTGCCAGTTCGGCTGGTCGGATGAATTCCGTTGCGCTCAACGTCCACACCGTCAAGCTTCAGACCGCGGAAGATCTTCGAGAGGCGGTGCGTGGTGCGGATTTGAAGATCGTCCAATTGGCGCCGGGCATATTTGACGGCCATTTGATGCATGCGCAGATCGGTGCGCTGTCTCTAAGCACTGGCGATTTTGGACCGGATATCCGCGCACGTGGCGTGATGAATCAGCACTTGGTGACAATCGGCATGATGCTGGAGAGCAGCGGTGCGGTCACGCAATGGGACTACGACGTCGTTCCTGGCGACGTCATCGTGTTTCCCAAATCGGTCGAGCAAGAGGGGCGTTTTACCGGTCACTCCCGCTACGCGACAATCACACTCAGCGAAGACGCACTTGCTGCCTTCGCGGCAGGTGAGCCGGTTCTGCAGGACCCGCAGTTCTGGACCAAGATCTCGAGGTTCCACCGGTCACCGTCCCTGCGGGCATCTGCTCGCCGTGCGATTGGGGAAATGGTTTCGCAATTGCGTGAGGGTTTAGTCCCTGACGATGAAGCAGGGATACGCTATTTCCAGCGATCTCTTGTCGAAGCCTTCATCACAGGCATTGTCGATGAGGTGTCGAACGAGAGCGACGAACGGCATTGCTCTGGCGCGAAATTGGTCCGCGATGTCGAGGATTTTGTCGACAGCATCGAAATCGATCGTCCGGTGCATATCTCGGAATTGTGCTCATCTCTCATGGTATCACGGCGCACTCTCCACCGTGCCTTTCAGCATACCCTGGGGATAGGTCCGGTCGCCTACCTGCGCCTGAGGCGCTTATCGGACGTTCATCGCGTGCTAAGCAGCGCGAACCCGACCTGTGTCGGCGTTACGCAAGCTGCCCTTGATCAAGGGTTCACCGATCTCGGGAGGTTTGCGGCGTTCTATAAAAGGATTTTTGGCGAGGTCCCTTCAGAGACACGCTTCAAAGCGACGAGCCCGCTTGGTCGCCAGTCACGCTCACAGCGCGGTACGGCCTTTCCGCTTGTCCAAGATCAGGCTGCTCCGGGATTAGATGTCAGTGGCTTTGGGACGGCCTTAATGCCGTTTTCCTGAAATGCCTGGTGCACGGCGATCAAAGCGGCGCGGCGGATCATGAAGTGTCTGCCCGCTTTCGCCTTGAATTTGGCCCGGATGACCAGCGTGCCGTCCTCGACTTCGCCAATTCCCTGGCTCTTGAACGGCTCGAGCATATCTGCGGCAAGTTCCGGGTTGGCTGACATATCCTGGCCGATCTTCTTGAAAATCTTGCGGACTTTTTCGACATCGGTGTCGAATGCAACGCGAAAGGTCAGTTTCTCGATCATCCAGTCGCGGCTGAAATTCTGAATCTTGCCAATCTCGCCATAGGGGATTGTCGCCAAGGCACCGCGCTGATGGCGCAGGGAAACCGACCGGACCGAGATTTTTTCCACGGTCCCCTTGGCGCCCGACGTTTCGATATATTCGCCGAAGCGGAATGCATCGTCGATCAGGAAAAACAGCCCGGAGACCAGGTCCTTCACCAGCGTCTGCGAGCCGAAGCCGATGGCCAGCCCGAACACGCTCAAGCCGGCGATCAGCGGCCAGACATTGACCCCGATCGACACCAGGATCGAGAGCAGCGCCAAGGCCACAATGCTCGATTTGCCGACCGCGCTGATCAGCGGCACCAGCGTGCCCAACCGTGAACGCGGCGCACCCAGCGCCTCCTCGTCATCACCTGCGGCGGGCAACTCCGCGCGCAAGGCGCGAACCGACACTGCGCCGACCACGTTCCACAGAAACGCCGCCACCAACATGATCAGCGCCACACCGGATGCGCCCTTGACGACCTCTCGCAGATCTATGCCGAACCCGGCAGCCAGCGGTGTCGCCCACAGCGTTCCCAGCATGGCAATCATGATAGCCACAACGGTGAAGCGGGCGGTCTGTCGCCCTGCCGCTGCCAAGATCGAGATGTCAGGAGACTCCAATCCGCGTTGCGCCCAGTTCCCGATCATTGCGTCGAGATGTGGTGCGGCGAGAAATATCAACCCGGTCAGCAAAACGGCCGACCCACGAAGTGATGCTCCCATGGTCAGCGCGGCCTGAGTGGTGAGAAAGGTGATTATCAGGAACGCGATCACGATTGCCGGCCACACTTTGGCGAGACGGGTGCGCCAGCGGCTTCTGGGGCGCGGACCGGCGACGGCGACTGCCATTGTGCGTCTGTGCCGCCATACGGCCCATGCAAACAGAACGTAGATCGGAATTGCGAAGCCTGTTCGCAGCAGATCCCCCAAGGCCGGCCCGACGGTCCAAAGCCGCAACGTCGCGATCAGCGTTGTGCCGATGATCGCCAAGCCAATGGCAAGCGAGAGGTCGCGCACGAGCGCTGCCAGATGGGCGGAGCGCTCCTGCGCGAACTCGGATCGCCGCGATGCCATCAACAGTGATCTGACGGCGGCGAGAATGACGAAGCCGAGCACGGTCACCACCGTCCAAAGGTGAAGGGTTTGCAAAGGCACGCCAGAACCGGCCAGCAGCCGCGCAGCAATGAAGCCGATCACCAGCGCCACTACAATAGCCGCCACGCCCGCGAAGAATCTGCGCGATGCACTGCTTGTCGCACTCGCCTTCGCGAACCGCCGGGCAAGCAGGATGTACACGCCGGCGACGAGCGCAACGACCAACACAATCTCGAACAGGAGCCCAAGAAGAGATGTTCCCCCGGCTGCAAGCGAGGCCCTCAGGTTTTCAAGCTCGACGGGGACGTTGCCCAAAGCGGAAACCCGCGCGAACAGTCCGGAGACGAAACGATCGGCGAGCTGTTCGAAGCCCGAGATCAACGAAGTAACGTCCGTATCCGCTGTCTTGTCCACGATTTCCCCCTCTTCAGCGCCTCGGAAGCCAGTTCCGGCAGTCAAGGCCGCTGTCTCGCTATCCAGCACCCGACCGTCGCACAATTCAAGCTTCTTTTCTGTCCGGACCTGTTGCCCGCGCGCGGGGTCCGAGCGCACTGAACTTGTCGCCCCAGAGCGCAACGACCGCGCCTATGAGATAGGCCTGATTGGAGATGTCTATCAGGCGTTTACAGTGGCTTTCTTCTGGCTCGATTCTTAGAAAACCAACATCTCATTCAGCTCTCGATTTGACGCCTCGCCGTAAGCAAGTATGCAAACGACAATGGCCCATTCGACGGGTGTGTTTCATCGTAGCGGAGCGGGCGTGTTGAGAGAAGTTTGGGCGACATTCCATCGCTGACTGAGAGGCAGCGCCGCGAGGAAGCGCTGAATGGCTCACGTCTTCGGCGATGCAAAATAACAACTGCGCCGCTCGACCAGCTTGCCCACCTGCGAGCCCCTTCCCAGATCAACTGCCAAGGCCTGGAGACGGCACACCAACCCGGATCAATCTCGAAAAATCCGGTGAAAGGCCCGACTTCCGCGCACGGTCGTCTATGTGGGCCACCTCCCGCAAGGTCGACAATGGCAAGCGGGTATCGAGCGCACCGCGGTCGTACGCATAATCAGGAAGATAGCCGTTAACAATGAGCCGCCAGTCGAATGGAACCACGTCGCCGACTGCTCGCATCATCTTGACGATCGTCGTCGTGCAGTTCGTCGTGATCGAATTGTAGAATGCAGGCTTCGTGGAAAGCGCATTTGCGTCCGAGACGTATTCCAGCAGAAGCGTCCGGGCCGCGTCAGGCGATGCTTTCAGGCGATAGATCTGGACGTCCTCTCCCCGAACATTTGACCTGACACCGACCACGTCTCGCTCGTCGGCCGCGATAATAACCAAGGGATTGCTCTTGAACAGATCCGCTATGGGCGAAAACTCGCCACCTACACGGCGCCGCACCTCAATGGACCAAGCAAGATATTCACCGCCCGAGAAGCCAAAGCTCATGATGACATGGGCCATTTTCGGTCCAGCCCAATAGGACATGAAGAGGTCGGCGGTCTGAACCGTGGAAAGGTCGTAGGTTCGGGTTGTCCAACGTTCGGTGAAATCGGTGTCGCTGCGCCATTCGAAATCACGCACGTCTTTCAGGGTTAACAGGTTTCCATCGCGCGTCCCGGTTACCTGACGGGCGACATCGGGCGCCCAGTCGGCGTCGCCCAAAGGCTTGATGGTGCTCCACCAGACCAGAACCGCAGCAAACGCGGCGAGAAACAGGACGAGCGCCCGGAAGCGAAAACGGCTGAACAGCGCGATGATCGTGCCGAGGCCGAACAAGATGAAAAGGGCGCAGGCCGCAGCCCGGCCGAGCTCTCCCGCAGGCAGGCGATACCACATGGCAAATCCGGCCCAGGCAGCTACGGCGGCAATGGCGAGCGACAAGATAATGGCGAACGAGATTTGAGCGATGCGACGCATCATTCCCCCTTCCAGCCCTACGGTACCAACAGAGGCGTCTCTTCAGGGGCGGCCGGAGTCGCTTGCTGCCGTCCGAATGCCATTCTCACGGGCGCTGGAACCAACTTCGAGATGGAGCATCCATAAAGCTTTGTTGCCGGCCCTAGCCTGGAACAATTACTTCTTACAACCTTTCGTGGAGGTCGCTGGCAAAGTACAGCCCTTGTTGGCCTGTGTCCTTCGAGAGCCGGTCAAATTCTCGACCTCGTTGCCGTAGTTTTCTCTGGTGTTCTGATCGACCACTGCAACGGGTGCCGAAATCACCAACCCTGCAGCACTGCCAGCCGCAGCCGCCGCGCCGGTCGTCGCTTGCACGATCGTGTCGCCAAGGCCCACCCTGCTGTCTGTCAGGGTCTGGCCAGCAGCCATCCGCGCTCCAATCAACTGGACGATCTGCGGAGACGAGGCGAACTTGCCGTGATTCAAACTGTCTCCGGACTTGACCTTCGTCAGGTCGATGACGGTTACATTGTTGCTTGAAAGTTCTTCCTTGTATGGAGCCTCTTCCGGATTGATAGAGCCGAGCCGGGGGATGTTGCCCCAGACCCGTCGCGAAAATGCGAGCGCCCGGTCATCCTGCGAGACAAAGAGGGTGAACTGGGGGTGCTGTTTGCCCATGTCGGCAATCTGTGTGCGAAACACGTCGACATCGACGTCAGGCGCGGCCAGCATGACGTTCTTGAACTTCGCCGGCAGTCCGCCATTGCGGATGGCCATCTGGCGCAAGGATTCCAACGCAAGCCAGTTGCCCATCGAATGGGCGAGGATCGAAACCTCTTTCACTTCAGGATCGCGAGCGAGGTATTGGAACAGCGTCTCGAGCGCATCTCGCGTGTAATTCGTGCTTTCGCGATCGTAGCCATAGGCCAGCGTACTGCCTCGGGAAGGCCATGTGACCAGGATCGGAGCGCTGTCGGTGCCTGTGTCGTGAGCGATCTGCGCAAAGCGATAAAGGGAGTCTTCGAAGCGGTTGTTGAAGCCATGGACGAATACCAGCACGCTGTGGTCCGGGCTCTTCCTGACAGTGGCGTGCAGCCATTCCTTCGCGCCATCCCGTGTTAACTCTTCGGCTTTCACCACCGCGAAATCGGTTGCCGGGTTTGAGGGCAGCTTCTTGGGCCAGGCGACCTCGCCGACCTTGCGCACCGACGCTGGTGGGATCGACACCGTAACGTCCGCGAATGAAGGAGCTATCCCGCGTTCGCCCGTATACATCTCGGCCGGATTGGTGGAGCGCGCGCGGGTCGTCGTCACCAGCATCTCCACCTTGCTGGATGCCGGAGATGTATCGGCTACGGGCAACAACACATTCGTTGGACGAGATGCGCAACCGCCAGACAGGCCGATCAGTGCGAATGCCAGCAACGCACGGGGGATACACATGAATTTGAACTCGCCTGCAAAGCCGGCTTCCAAAACGTCCCCCTCACGTGTGCAACGTCAACAAGCCGCCTCGGATACTGCTTGTTGCCAATCGAAGTCAGTTGACAATGATTGCCTCGACAGTGGCACCCAAGATCCGATCGGCACGCTGCTCCACACCACCAACCAAGTACCGGAATCCGTTCTTTTGCGCAACTGCTGGGCCCCGCGTCTCAACATTTCGCCTGGCTGCGCGCCGCCGGTCCGCTCCTAACTAAACAGCGAGGCATTCAACGAAGAGGTCGTCGAGTACCCGGCCGCTGCAAGCCATGCCGCCGACTTTACTTGATGCGGGCGACGCCACCCGAAATCTCGATCGTTTCCGACCCGGTCAGGGCCTCGAGGTCACCATTGGGCCAGGTGACGAAACAGCCGTTCGGGCAGAATTCCACGGTCTCGCCGGCATGCAGTGCAAGCTTCGTCTTGCTACCGCCTTCCGTCACGATCAACGTTCGGATCTTGCTGTCCTTGTTAACCACGCTGGCTGCCAAAGCCGAACCACCCACGGCAAGAACAGCAATGACGGCGGCGAACGACGTCAACACGTCGCACTTGATCGGCCGATTTAGTGGCGGGCAATATTTGAACTGCTGTGTCACTAGGGTCGTGAACCACCCATTCGGGTTGATCATGAAGGCGCCTCTGCCGACGAGGTTGGCATTGGCGATGGGATCACCGTTTCCGAACCGGGCTAATCACCTGTCACCTGCCATTTGTCGTCGGGATTGAATTGCTTTATCGCGCCGGCCAAAGCCTCCGTCTTCGGGCCTAGATCGGCCTCGTAGACGATACCTTGCTGATTGACCACAAAGGTTTTGACGCCCGTTTCGGCATATTTCACAGGCCAGGCCACCAGCCCGAAACCCGCGATCATGTTGCCGTTGATGATATAGTTGTAGGCGCCACCGGCGATATTCGCGCCTTGGCCGGTCAGGATGCGGAAGCGATACCCAAAATAGCCATTGCCTTTCTTCGCCTTGTCGAGAGCCGCCTGGTTGATGAAATCGCCTGCCGGACTGACGCCATTGGTCTCGTCGGACGGCCAATATAGCCCGTCGGCTCGGCCCTCGCTGCTGATCAGCTTCTGGGCGTATTCCAGCACGCCATCGCCGTCGCGGTCCTCTGAAGCGTAGTCACGCTGAGCTTCCACATAGGCGCGAACCGTTTCGATCGCCGTGATCTCATTTTCCCCGACGCGCCGGTTGATGATCTCTTCGATGCCAGCCTGGGTATCGAAAGCCCACTTGCCGTCCTTGCCCTTGGCGATGGGGAATGGCAGCGTCCATAGCTTGTCGCCAATGTCGAGTTCCTTGCGGTCGCCAAGATCACGCACTATCACCGTCTTCGCAGCGCCTTGCCGGATCTGCGTGTAGGTATCCATCACGCCTTCACTTGTCCTCAGCTTTGCGGCATCCAGCCCAAGCAGTACGGCCAGTCCATCGAAATCATCCTTTGCCAGGACTGACTTGAACGCGTCCACAGCCGCCGAGGGATCATCGAAAAGCGGCGGACCTTTTTTGGCCACGTAATCCTCGAGGCTGTGCACCTCCTGCGCGCTGGCAAAATTTGCGGAACCCGCGCCAATGCTCAAGATCATTCCGGCCCCGAGCAGCGAACGTAGAACAAGACTCCGGACGGACGTTTTCATGTCGGTTCTCCTCGCCAAATTTATTAACGCCGGCCACCGCCGCGCCCGCCACCGCCGCGCCCGCCGCCGCCGCGCCCGCCGCCGCCCTGCCTGCCACCGCCGTGCCTGATCATTTTGTTGCCGCCACCGCCGCCGCTACGAATTCCACCTCCCATGCTCCTCGCACCGCGGTTGGAGGAAATTTGCTGACGTTTTCCGGAGCTGACGTTGCCAAGACCCGAAGGATTCCTCGGCCTGTTGTCCACTCTCGCTGCCGGCCTCGGCTTGCCAACCGGGCGATCGATCCTCCCTGACGCCTTGGCTGCAGGGCGATCGTTCTTTCGTGCCCCGGCAATCTGATTGTTGTTGGTTGGCTTTTTGAAATCCTGCCTCGACGCCGGGGGGCGGTTTTTCAAGCCCTCTCTGATTTCGCGTTGGCGGACGTCCTTCACCTTGCCGGACTTTCCGGCAAGCGTGCTCGCTCGGTCCCTTTTTAGATCGGACGCCTTGTTGCGCATATTGTTGCGATCGTCGGACTTGACCCGATTGCTGATCTTCGATTTGTCGACGTTGGCGAATTGGTTCTTGTCGAAATTTATTTTCGAACGGTCGACGTTTTTCCAGTCGACGTCGTTGAAATTGACCTTGCCGTTTCTGTTGTTGAAGCAATCGTTGCAGTCGATATCGATATCGTTGCCGTTCCAGCGGCCTCCTGACACACCCCAGTCATCCCAATCCACTGCCGCTGCCCAGACGGCGCCTGTCACGAAGGCCGCGAAATAGGGCGCAGTGGGGTAATAATAACTTGGGTAGGAGTCTGGATAATAGGAGATCGGAGCGACCGGATAGTCGGTGGTATAGAGCATTTGCGGCTCATACCGTGGAACGTAGATCGTGTCTGCGCTCGCGGACTGGATGACGACATTGTCGTTCTCCTCGACAACCTTGATCTTGTCATCCGACTTGATCACGCCTTTGGCGACAGCCGTGTCGCGCAACTGCTGAATGGCGACCAGAACGTCTTTTTGCTGATACGTCAGTGCGTCGCCAAGCGCCTGGGTCCACTCCAGATCGTCGTTCATCATTTTGACGATGTCGGGATAGTTGAGCAGTGAGATGACGCTTCCGTCCCAGCTCTCCTTCGGTTTCAGGCCTGGCTTCTTGGCGACCTGATCCAAAAACCGGTTCGCTTCCACGATCTGCAATGGATAAAGCGACGCTTCGGAAATCACCGCGACAAGTTCATCGGGATAGAGCGCTATTCGCGCTACCAGAACTTCGAGTTCATCCTCGTCGAGCGGTTCGGGCGCCGGGGTAGCCGCTGCGCTGGCTGTAGCAGCGACTTGATCCTGAGCAATCGCGAAAGAGGGCGGACCCGAGCAGATCAAGAACGTTAGTATGGCCACAGTCCCAACAGGCCAACGCGGAAACTTGATCTCCATTGCCGTCCCTCCAAGGTATGTGAACCTGGTTGTCAGCGATGTTCTGTCGCCGAGTCCGGGCGAGTGATCATGCCTTGGCGTTATGTTGGCGCATTACCTGCCGAGGGGCAATGTAAGTAACTGTATGCTACGTGTGCGACCCTTCACTTGCGAACCTCGCTGGTTAGCGCATCGGGGCGCGAGCCTGCGGAGCGGTGCCGCTTGGCGCAAAGAGGGCAGAGGCCAAGCAAAGCCAAGCCTTTGATAAGATCAGATCGATTGCAATCGGCAGCGCGCTCGTCACGGTCTACTCGAACAATCCTTCAGTGGCCACCCAGCACGAGAGTCTGGACGGGCAGCAACAATGCCTGAATTCGAAGGATCATGGCATGCACGATAGCTACGGTGTCCACCACATGCAGGAACACCCAATTGAGCGTGCCGATGTCCTTTGCCGCGAGCGCGTCGTGATTGTTGGTGTATGCGTTTGCGATGCAGCTGCTGCCCGGCGGCAGGCCGTCGAGCTCCCCCGGGAAGAGCGGCTCGAGGAAGACGGTGAGCGTCCCACCCTTCGAAAGCTGTTGAACGTCGACAAGCTGATCTGTCGGCCGGATTTGTCCGGCAGCGATGACATCCTGTACCTGGGTCACGACCATGGGAAGGATCGTAAATGGCTTGCCGACGCATGTGGCCTCGGCGATCATCCCCTCTTTCATCACCTGCGCCTCGATCTGGCCAAAGCCGGCAATTAGGGCGCCACGTCCGGCGTCTTCCGGGACCAGGATGCCGGCGGGCCGCACCATTGCGTTTACGACATCGCCGGGCCGAAGCGTGAACTGCTGGACGGTTCCGGCGACGCCGGCCCGAACCAGGGTTTTATCCAGTTCGACCTGTGCCTGCGCAAGTGCTGCCTCCGCACTGGCCTTCTGGGCGGGCAGCAGCGAGCTGATCTTCGTTTCGATGGTCCGCTTGCTTGCGACGGCGGCATCAAGACCACCCTTGCGACCATCCACGGCGTTTTGCAGCCGCTCGACCTCCCGAATCGAAACGACGTCCTTTTTCACCAGCTGCTGCTTCATTTCCAGTTCGTCCAAGGCCTGCTGGTAGGCGCTTTGCGCCTGCTGGATGAGCCCATCCGCCGCTGCAAGGTCCGTTTGCGCCACCGTGGCCTCGGCGTCGGCTTCGGCTATCTGGCGCTTTGCTGTCTCGAGCGCGGCTTCCTGCTCGGAACTGTCAAGCCGAAAGAGCGGATCACCAGCCTTGACCTTTGCATTTATGCCAACGTCAACGAACACCTCGGCAACACGGCCGGTGGTTTGGGGAAGGATGGTAACGGTGCGGAATATCGCCGAGACGTTTGTCGTCGAAGGATGATAGTAAAAAATGAGGGTGATCAACGAAACGGTCAGCACCAGGCACGCCGTGATGCCCCAGCGCAACTCGTACCACATCGTATAGAGGTTGATCTCGCGCCCGATACGCTTGCCTTGCACATAACGGCGGAAAAGATAGTCCGGAAAGACCGTGAGCAACGAACAGAGAATTAGCTCAAACATGGCTCAGAGCATCCATGCGCGCGGTGTCGATTTTCTGCTCGGGACCAGGCTGCACCATCGCCTGCTCTTCCCCCTGCTCCTCCGCCCGCTCCTCGGCGGCGGGATCGCGTCCGGACAGTTTCTCGAGCGAGCGTGCAATTGAAGACATCGGCGTCTTGAAATCCGGCAGCTCGATGAACGCCAGCAACAGACCCGCGATCCAGAAAAGATGATTGTGGGTGAAAAGCGAGATCAGACAAAGGACAGCCACAATCTCCATTTGCACTTTTTTCGATCCATGCGCCATTCGTTCCGGAAGGGCATGGAGTTGAAAGTACAGATTGCCGATGATGAGGATCATTGCCAAAATCAGGACGACGACCACATTGAACAGCCAATCGGTCTGGCCGGGCGCAGTGACGAAGATCGGCAAATGCTCGATCGCCGCAGGATGTATCGTGTCCGCCATTTCGGCTCTCCCACAAAGACTCTCACGGCCAGCCCAGCCAAGGTACCATTCTCCAGATTGCCTGTCGATGGTTTGGAGGGACGGGTAGTGGGTCAGTTTGAAATTTCAGTAGTTGTTGAGCGAAACAGCACGGTTCCGTCTTCGGTCGCAATCTCGCGCACCTCCGACGCATAGAAAAAGTCGCTCTCGCGGTCCACATGCGCGTCTGCAATGTTGGTTGATATGTGGTCGAACTCGTCTCCGGCGTCACGACCGGGGACAATATTCAACACCCGAAGTGCGGCACCATTGCTTAGCCTGACAATCGACTCGGTTCCGTTTCGAGAGAGCAGAAGTTTGACGGCGTATTCCCCTTCGCGAGGCGTCATGTCGTCTCATACCTTTTCTTGTAAGGCCCGCGCACGGTCGGCTTCTCAGCTTCCTTCGCTTCAATCAGCGCGACAATATTCCCAAAGCTTGTCAGTCACGCCAGCGGCCATGGCCGGCGTAACACGCAGCGTCTTATGGATGCGCACGAAGTTGTAATACACGAAGTGCAGCGCGATCGCGTTAGCGTGGGCTTCCACCTTCTTTGAGAGGCCGTTGGTCAGGCGGGTGTCCCGATGAGCACAGCCCGCACGTCGGCGCGGCCACCGGCACGGCCTTCCCTTCTCCAGTTAGGTTGCCGTCGCAGACGCGGGTCGCTGGGCTTCATCAATGGAATCGGTACAATTCCACTTCGACAAAGCGCGAACTTTTGACCGCGCTCGTCACGGCCGCTTCGCGGCCGAATGTTGTACTATGAACAGGCGGTTAGAGCCTGGAGCGCAAGGCATACATCGCCAGCAGCCGAGAACAGGAACCGCAATCACGGCGCCGGATCCTCAATCTGCGGCTCGCCTTCGACTGTGGGCTGGTGCAGCCAGTCATTGAGCAACACATAGGCGACTGCGAGCAGCACAGGGCCGGTAAACAGGCCGAGCAGGCCGTCGGCAAGCATGCCGCCGATGACACCAATGAGGATTACCGGCATCGGCGCTTCCAGCCCGCGGCCGAGCATCAATGGCTTGAGAATATTGTCGCTGAGCCCGGCGAAAAGGGTCCAGACCGCAAAGATGATCGCCGGCGTGTTTGCTTCCGTCGAAAAGACATAAACTATGACAGGCAGGGTCAGCAGCACCGCCGGCAGCTGCACAAGAGCCAGCAAAAACGTTGCGAGAGTCAAAAGTCCGGCTGCCGGGAGGCCAATGGCGAAGAAGCCGATCCCGACGAGCAGCGCCTGGATCACTGCCACGCCGACAACGCCTACTGCCACGCCGCGGATCGTGGCGGCGGTCAGCGTAACCAGGTGAGCCCCGCGTGCCGTGCTGCCGGTGACACGTTCCAACAGGCGCCTGGCGAATTCGGCGGCGCCCTTGCCGTAGGCGATGAGCGCCGCGGCAATCGCGAAAGAAAGGACAAACGATAGTTCACCCGCGGCCAGACCGCCCACGAACGACATCAGCCGTGCCGCGGGCGCGCTCAACATCTGGCCGTATTTGGCAAGCGCCGCCGGCATGTTGGTGGCGACGAGCGCCCAGGTCTCCGTCAGTTTCCGGCCGACCAGCGGGAGGTCGGCAAGCCATGCCGGCGGCGGTGGCACGGTCAGGCTCTGGTTCTGCCACGCGGTGACGAGCGAAACTATGGAAGACCCAAGCGACGTCACCACTGTGACCATCGGCACCAGCATCACCGCAACGCTGACCAGCCCTATCAGCAGCGCCGACCACCGATTGCCGACCCAGCTGCCAGGCGCTGATGCAGCGGATTCAGCATCACCGCCAGGACCAGAGCAGGATGCCGGCAAAAGGCAACATGATCCTTCCGCAGGCGTAGAGCAGCAAGGCTATCAGCCCAATTCGAAGTGCGGCATCAATCATGGTCGAGCGCGGAAGAGCGTGATCGGGATTTAGCGCCTTCGGGTGCATTATTTATGCCTCGCTGCCCGGTCATGCCTAGATGCCTAGACGACCAAGCATCTTATTGATTATTTACGTCTTTCGGCCTTCTTGCAAAACCACCGCAAGGTGCCGGCAGTTGTAGGCGCCTATCTCGCGCACCAGCGCCTCGAACGGCCTGCCCATCCCGCCGTCAGTCCCCCAAGCTGAGCAGTGTCGATGGATCGGCCGTTACCGGTGGCGCGAAGAAGGTCAGCCGCACTGCTTCCATAAGCAGTTGCGGCGGGGCCATCTCGCCTGCCAGTTCGACGATGCGCCCTTGCAGCTCCTTCATCCTGTCCGGGTTCGCCGCAGCGAGATCGTGAGCTTCGGATTTGTCGGCGGCGAGGTTGAAAAGCTCCGCCTTCGGCGGCAGTGAGGCCTTCCACACAAGCTTCCAGTCGCCTTTGCGAACGGCTCCGGCCAGAGGATCGACGTTGTAGACCACTTCGGCGCGGGGAGACGGCTTTCCCTCGCTCAGGGCGTCCCAGACATTCATGCCGTCCAGTGGCTTGTTCTTCTCCAGCTTGGCTTCGGCGACGGCGGCAAGCGTGGGATACATGTCCGTAACGTGGACCATGCCGTCGACAACGCCCGGCTTGATCTTGCCCGGCCAGTTGGCGAAGGCGGCGACCCTGGTGCCACCCTCGTAGAGTGTGCCCTTGCCGCCACGATAAGGTCCGTTGCTGGCGGGCAGTGTGCCCCCGACTTTCGAATCGCCAGCAAACAGCGAGTCTTTCACGCCACCATTGTCGCTGTGGAAGACGATGATGGTGTTGTCGCGCATGCCTTTCTTTTCGAGCGCCGCAACCACCTTGCCGACGCCGTCGTCCATCACCGAGATCATCGCTGCATATTTGCGCCGGTTCTCGTCTGCGATGCCCTTGAAGCGGTCGAGATACTCCTGCGGCGCCTGGAAGGGCGTGTGCGGCGCGGTGAAGGCCAGGTAGAGGAATAGCGGGCTCTTGCCCTCGTGGCGCTCGACAACTCGCACGGCCTCGTTGCCGAACAGCGTGTTGTCGAAGCCGGTTTCGTTGAGCGGCTTGTTGTTGCGATACCAGTCCTTCACGCCGTGGGAGGAATGCTTAAAGTGGTCGATCTCTCCGACCAGCGCGCCGTAGAAATAGTCGAACCCGCGCTGCCGCGGCCAGAACTCTGGCTTGGCATGGCCGAGATGCCATTTGCCGACCATGGCCGTCTTGTAGCCGGCGTCTTTCAGAACCTGCGGCAAGAGGTACTCATCGACCGGAAGCCCGTAGGTGCCCGCTGCCGGTATGACGCCCGTCTGTAGTCCGTATCGCAGAGGATAGCGGCCGGTCATTAATGCCGCGCGCGTTGGTGTGCACATAGGCAGGGCGTAGAACTGGTCGAAGCGAGCTCCGCCCTCGGCGAGCTTGTCGAGGTTTGGCGTCTTGATATCGGAACCGTTGAAGCCGGCATCCCCCCAGCCCATGTCGTCAGCGACGACGTAGACGATGTTGGGGAGCGCCGGCTGGGCGGCCGCAGGCTGAACCCAGGCAAGGCCGAAAGGCCAACCGGTGTAGCCAGTCGCGACGCCGCTGCCGCCGTGCCGGCCATCAATGCGTCTCGCCGCGTGATTTTGTTGCTGATGCCGGCTTCAGCCGGGAAGTCTCGATCGTTGCTCATGTTTTGCCCCTGCTCTGCTAAACCAAATCATGCGTTCAAAACCCTGCGCGCCAAATATGCTGGCGCCGATCATTTCCCCGGTACCCAAAGCGGCAGGGCAGCGGTCAGGACGCGCCACACTGCAGCATAGCCCCGACAGGCCGTTGGATGTCCTAAGCGCACTTGTCCGATTGGGTCTTCTCTATCCATAGTCCCCACCAGCCCTGCGTGGGCATCGATCTCGCGGGACTTAATCATAAGCTACGTCTAATATAATGTGCAGCTATCCATTTGGCGCAAGATCGTGACGGGTCGCGCGAAACCGCCGGCGCGGGGGACCACGCCGCACAGTTGAATGCTGATCATCGACCGATTGGGCGTGGGCAGGAAAGCTGGCGCCGCGACATGACCTCCCGAACGTCGAGAGGAAAACGGTGGCCCGCACCTGAACTCAGACATTCGAATTCGACTAAAGGCAATCAAACCGGCTCAACAGATTTCACGTTGCCGTCGGTGTCCACGAGGCAGCTTGTCTTCTTGCCGCCGGCATCGAGCTCGACCTGATAAGTTTTGGAATCGATCTTGCTCGAGGAGATCGGAAGTATCTTGGCGCTGTTGACGCCGCTCGACTTGGCGACCGCGTTGGCGCAAAGAAGCTGCAGATCCGCCGGAGCCGTCTCAACCTGCGTCCTCGACATCTGCTCCGGAGCAGGCGGCGGCGTGCTGACGCAAGCGCTCAAGCTCTGCGCCATGAATCCAAGAGCTACAACCAGGATCGATCTTCTCACTGCACGTTTTTCCGACATTGCTTGGCCCTCTCCGAATGCCGCTTCAAACGCCCTTGTAAAGGGCCGCCCCCTGCATCAGAACGATGACCTTGGCTCCGACCTTGACGCGGGACGCCAAGTCGGTGATGTCGTCGTTCCGCATCCGGATGCACCCTGATGACACGTCGAGCCCGATCGTCCAGGGCTCCGGCGTGCCGTGTATCCGGTAGATCGTGTCCTGATCGCCCTCGTAGAGATAGAGTGCCCTGGCGCCGAGCGGATTGTCGGGACCTCCCGGCATGCCTGCCGCATATTTGACCGCGTTCGGATCCCGAGCGACCATTTCGACCGGGGGCGTCCAGGTCGGCCATTCCGCCATGCGGCCGACGCGCACGATACCGGCCCATCCAAAGCCTTCCCGGCCGACGCCGATGCCGTAGCGCATGGCCTGCTGACCCGGCTGCACAAGATAGAGAAAATGCTTGTTGCCATCGATGATGATCGTACCGGGCACCTCAGCGGTGCGGAATTGGACCATCTGCGGGCGAAATGCCTCGGGCACCTCCTTGTGGGCTGCGTAGTATTTTCGCGCTTTCTTCTTGTCGTAGTCGACCCACTTATGTGTCTGCGGATCGAACACCTGCGTCTGAGCGGCATACGCCAGTGTCGCGCCTATCGCGGTCATGACAAGCGCGGCGCCGAGAACGAGGCAGCGGCCAGCCAATCTGCGATCATTGCTTTTCGAAGTGACGGACCGGTTTGCGAGCGAAAAGGTCATGGTCGTCCCTGCCTCTACTTCGACCAGGCGCTAAGCCGGTCTTGATGCTTTGCAACCCAGGCCTGCGCGTACTTGGCGGGATCTTGCCGATCGACCTGCAATGCGTAGCTCATTTCGGTGACCTCGTCTGAGCTGAAGTCGACATGAGAGAGGAAGGCCGCCACTTTCGGCAGGCGCTTGGCCATCGATGAGGCAAACCCGATGTAGAAATGGGATGCGTCCCACGCCACCGGCGCCTCAGATTTTGTAAGCCAGTCAGGGTCGTCGCTCGGCATCACGATGTGCCACTTGGCCGGATCGTATTTCGGTTCGGTCAACTGGACGATATCATGGAGCTTGAACATATGGTGCGGACTGTAGCAGTAGAATGCCATCGGTTGCCCCGTTGCCGCGGCCGCATCGACTGCGGCCATTGCCATGTCTTCCGGCATCTGAAGGAGCGTCATCGTTTTTTCATAGCCGTAGCTCTTGGCCCGGATCTTCTCGATGCTCGTCGACGACCAGCCCAACGCGCCAATCCACATTTCGCCCTTGCCGTCGCCGTCGGTATCGAACACGGCCGCTTTTTTGGGATCGGCCAGATCTGAAATGTCCTTGACGCCATATTTGTCAGCCGTCTCGCGCGTCACGCAGATGCCCTGCGTAGCCGACACACCCCTGGGACTGAGGTCCACGGTCTTGCGCCCGTCGACGTATTTCTTGACGAGTGAATCGAGATTGGGAAGCCAGACCTCCGGATAGACGTCGACCTCCCCGGTATCCATCCCGGCGAATGCGGTCATGGAGCCCATCTCGCGCACATCGGCGTCCAGATTGAGTTTTTCCTTCAATCCGTACTTGATGATATTGGCCGCGGCCTGGCCCGATGGCCAGTTCGGCATTGCAATGAGGAGGTCAGCCGCAAGGGACCGGCCATGTACCGCCAGCATCGTCAGTGCCGCCAGCGACACTTTCAGCAGATGTCGCCGAAATCGACTGTCCATTTTTCCCTCCCCGCGGACCTGACATGAACCGCAGCGGCAACGGGAGGACTCCCGATCCGCCACGCAACCGGCACACCACCGCCGGAACCGCTTTTGTCTGCCAGCCGGCTTTCCATCCCGTTGATTGGTTCGTCTTCTCCCGAGACTACCGGATGGAGCCGGGAGCGGAACGTAAGTTACGTGGAGGGCGGGGTAACTTTTGACTACGAGGCCGTTCAAACGGCTCGCATCGGCGGCTTAATCTTAAACTGTGCCGATCACATGGAAATCAGTCGAAGGGCGGCGCCCTGCCCATGACGATCGATCGCTAGTAACAATTACCGGAATCGGCTTCCCTGGGCGAACATCGGCGATAGTATCTGTCTGAGTGATACCCATCGCCGTAGTATCGGTCGTGGTAATACGGATCGCCATAGTACGGATCGACATCATACCGATCGACATAATACGGATCGCCGTAGTACGGACCCCTGTAATAGTCACCGCCTCCGTAGTACCCGCCGTAGTAGCCGTTGCTGTTGGCAATCATGCTGCCGAGCAGCGCGCCGGCGACAAATGCGCCGCCCGGGGCCCAGAAGTCGTTGTGCCGATGGTAGTGGCGGTAGCCGCGATAACCCCTGTACCAGCCGTCCCGAATTTGGATGACATCGGACTGAGCGCTTTGTGCCCTGGGCACGAAGACCGGCGCGGCATCAACTGGAACAGAACTCGCAAGTACAAAAGTTGCGACGAGGGAGGTCGCTATGCCTGACGGGACTCTCATGATCGCGTCCTCGCTGGTGGCAATGTTTACCGTGTGCGAAACGTCGTCATTAGCGATACGAAACGTCGTCGATGCAAATTTGTTCCAGACACCTGCAAATTGCCTGAAGCGGCTCCGAACGTTTGACCGCCGGCTAATTCCGGAATTCCATCGGGACGGCAGTGGTCGCTCGATCTCTCGATGTCCCGGACGTTTCCATAGTGGTCCCGAACTGCGAACGAGGGGTGTCGTTCGGGCGCGCCTGAAAGGGGCCCACAAGGCGATCTCCCACCCCCGCCGGCTGATGGACCGGGGAGCGGCTGGCCGCGGCCGCCCCGGCCGCGGCGATCTCGAAACCTGGCGTTCTGCGTTAAGAATGTGTCTGCTGGCACCAGCCAATGGCCGAGATGGGTGGGAATTTTGCCTGGCGGGCGGTCAGTGCTTCAGGCATTTCCGGCCCACTGCCATTGCTTTGAACGTCCCCTTCAGATCGACGACAAAGGCCCCCTTGGTTTCAGGAAATACGGTCATCTTATATTTCTTCGCCACGTCGCGCTTGAACTTCGGATCGTCGGTCAAGATGTAGCCGCCAGAATATCCGCCCTTGAGTTCGCCGCTCGTGCTGGTGGCCACACCCTTATAGAGATGGCCGTCGATGGAGACGAAGATGTCCGACTTGGTACCGTTCTTAAGACCGATATCCACCTTCGTGAACACGCCAAGATACCCGACCTCCTGATTTGCGGTAACGCCCATTTGTACTGAACTTGGCCCATCTTGGCGCACGATCAAGCAATCTCCACGCGTTTGATTTGTATAGATCGTCCAGCCCTCGACGTCGTCCCCGTATCGGACAAGCACATCGCTGGCCTTGGGAAGCGGATTTTGTGTTTGTGCGTATGCCGCCGTCGCAGACGAAAGTGCTACTGCCGCGATGAGTGTCGTGAAGATTCGCATAGTATTACCTTCCCTTGTTTGCGTTCTTGCTCATGAGTGTCCGTTTTGTGGATCGTGACTGCCGCGCCCATCCTGGGCGTTGCTCGGAAGTCATTTCACCAGTTCGATCTCGCTTCCGCCCCGTCACTTCGAACCGCCGGGCGCGTCGTAGAGGCGCACGACCCGCGACCGGTCGTTGCTTGGACGATCGTGTCGCTAGGGCCGACCTGTTATCGGTCAGGCCTGGCCGGTGGCTGTCCGCGCCCGATCAGTTAACGAGGACGACTACGTATTTCGACCCCGTGTGCTGATAATATTTCGCGCCGCAATGCCAGATTGTCGTCCCGTTGACCGAAGTCTTGACGCAACCGGCCGGCAGACTGGCTACGTAGACGCTGGTTCTGCGGATGGTTCGCCGGGTTGTGCGCCGCGCGACGCCCGCCGCACTACCGGGCGTAAGAGGATGGCCAACGCGGGCCAGCGCTTGAGATGAAATCGATCCCTGTGTGACCACGGAGACCGCATCAACCTGTACGAAAGTGGCCAAAGCCAAGGCCAGGACGGCGCAGTTGCGGAATGTAAATTTCGTTGTCATCACTTCCTCCCTGTTGTCGTTGATGCAGATCCTGGATCTAGAAACGCATGACCAGTCCCATGATGGGTCCTTGCTGGACGACATCGAAGACGAAGCCGTCATTGCGGTAGTTGACGCCGAGCGCGCGGTAGCCGGCGACCGCCGAAAACCGCTTGTTGAACCGGTAGCCCAGTGCGGCGGCGACATCCCAGTCGACATTGGCGCCGCCTGCACCAACCATGCCCCAGCCCGTCAGATAGACTTCAGGCGTGAGCGAGTAGTTCGCGCGAACGCCAACCAGGCCGTCCGCCCAGGTCGCTCCGTCGCTGCCGGATACGCCGTCAAGGATACCGCCATGGAAGTTCAGGTCCGTGTCTACGGACCAGACCCTCATGGCGCCGACGAAATCGAGACGTCCGGCGTCACTCTGGAGGATCGAATAGCCAGCTCCGACCAGCCCTGAAAATGTCTGTGACGAGACCTCGACACTGTTGGCAACGACGCCTCTCGGCGTGCCACTTTCTCCCGACAGTTTTACATACATGAGGTCGCCGAAAATGCTGTAGCGGTCGTAGCGAGCCTCGGCGACGGCCATGGCCGCGAAGTCGAGATTCTTCAGGATGTCGCTAAAACTCGAGTCGACCTCGACAGTGGGCAGACCAAACTGCGCCACGTCCCCCGACATCCCGGCCGCCCAGAAATATGGCGCAACGGAGAACGTCCAGCCCTGTTCGGTCACGACTGGCTTCAGCTCCGGCGTCATGGGTGAAACCGCATCCGCGGCTCCGGCAGGATGGGCGAGCCAAAGGAAGGAAAGGACAGCACACCCCAGGGCTTGTGTCCGATAGAAGGTCATCATGTCAGGGTCCCCTCCTGAGGCTGGCCGTCGTTTGCGGATTTGTTGCTTGGGAAACAAGAGTGCCTGACGGTGCGAAAACCGTCCATCGTCATGCATGGCGATTCATGGCTGTTCACCGTGCCGGCCACGGGTTGATACCCGATTTGCGGGCGGCATCGGTATTCAGCACTGCTGCTCCCACCTCTCCAACCAGGCGATCTATCAATTCCTGCCATTCGGCTCGTCTGGCCTCGCGCAATGCCGGTGGGGCCTGGTCGACCTTCGAAAGCGCTAACTCTGCATCCGCGAGCTCCTCGCAGATATCGCGAAAACTCTCGCTTCGGTCCATCAGCCGATGGATCGTCAATTCAAACTGGGGGTATCGGCGCACTGCCGCCGAGACCGCTCGGTGCCTGTCAGACGATCCGTCTCTTGTGCTCATGACGCCAGTTCATCGACCTGACGCGATCGTATTGCAAAGAAAGGGCAGCGGGAGGTAAGTTACGTGGATAAGCATGTAACCGAGCGACAACAAAAACCGGCGGTTGCAAGGGATCAAGTGAGGACATGGCGATCCAGGCGGAAACGCCGGCACCAAGGGAGCACGAGCCCCCTGTAGAGGCTTGTCGCGCCCAACTTGCCCTTATCCTCGACAGTGCGGACTTCGATGCCACCAGCCGCGAGCGCCGCTTCCTCAGCCATGTGGTGGAAGAGGCTTTGTCGGGACGAGGCGACCGTATTAAGGCCTATTCGATCGCCGTGGAAGTGTTTGGTCGCGGCGAGGCGTTCGACCCGCAGACGGATCCGATCGTTCGCATCGAGGCTGGCCACCTCAGGCGTGCGCTCGAGCGATACTATCTGACAGCCGGACATACAGACCCAATCCTGATCACGATTCCCAAGGGTGGTTATGTTCCTATCTTCTCGCTTCGTTCGCCGGCTTCGTTGGCGCAGCCGCAGGTGCCCATAGTTTCTCGATCAATCACCCACTCTCCGGTCGGGCGGATTGCGTTCCTGCTCCCGGCAGTGCTTGCAGCCATTCTTGCGGCTGGAGCATCGGTATTGGCGTGGTCGTGGGTGTCTGTCAGGTCAAGCGCGCCGGAAACGCCCCGTGTGCTTGTTGAGCCGTTTGAAGATCTGACCGGCACCGCCGCGGCGGCAGCCATTGCGAGCGGATTGAAGCAGGAGATTGTCAGCCAGCTTTCGAAGTTCAAGGATATTGTGGTCATGGAGTCGGCGCCTAACGACGGCGATGCGTCGACCTCGCCACCACGATTTGTCCTCGCCGGAAGTGTCAGCCTGTCGGTCGATACCTTTCTGCTTCGAGTGAGATTGATCAACCGACCCGACGGTTCGGTTCTGTGGGCAGACAGTTATAATGGGCGGATGAAAGTCGCGGACCTTGTCGGAGCTCAGGCAGACATCGCGCGGAATGTGTCGACGAGCTTGGCTCAAACCTATGGCGTCATCTTCCAGGCGGACGCCAATCTCCACGTCGACAATCCGCCCGAAGATTGGGCCGCATATTCCTGCACGCTGTCTTTCTATGCATATCGGGTCGAGCTCAGCCCCGACACCCGTGCATCCGTGCGTGCATGCCTCGAGAAGGCCGTACGGCGCTTCCCGAATTACGCCACCGCCTGGGGTCTTCTTTCGCTTGTCTACATCGATGACTATCGATTCGAGTTTCCCACCGACGCCACATCGTCCGCCGCCGTGCTGGAGCGCGCCCTGGCAGCCGCAAGGCAGGCGGTGGAAGTCGACCCCCTCAACTTACGAGGGCTTCAGGGAGAAATGCTTGCACTCTATTTCAGCAAGGAAATGAACCTGGCATTGGGAGTGGGCAAGCGGGGTTTGGCGATCAATCCCAACGATACCGAGTTCATGGGCGAATACGGACAGCGCCTGGCGGTCTCCGGAAATTGGCATGACGGCTGCGCGTTGATAACGGAGGCGCGCCAAAAAAATCCGCGTTCGTTGGGCTACTATGAGGTGGATCTGGCTCTTTGCTCTTATTTCAGCGGCGATTATTCGCAGGCGGTTATGTGGATCAAGAAATCGCCGGTCCGATCGAACCCGATCTATCATATTGTTGCGGCTGCCGTTCTGAGCGAAGGAGGCTACAAGATCGAGGCTGATCGCGAGCGTGGCTGGCTGGAGCAAAATCAACCGGCTTGGACGAGGAACATGCGCCACGTGGTTGCGATGCGCCTGGCCCGTTCGCAAGACGTCGAGATTTTCGTCCGTTCACTGCGGAAGGCCGGCTTCAACGTGGCGGATTGAGGGCAAATTCTGTGATGTTGGCAAGTACGGCAACTCATGCAGTCGGAATGCCCGCCAGAGCAATTCCAGGAAAAGTGTGAAACGGTTTTCCGTCCGGAATTGCGTCAAAACAGAGAGTTGGAGCAGTTCGCCGTTTCCGTGAAACGGTGAACTGCTCCAGTGGCGCAATGCGGCCTTAGATCAACACCTGCCACGCCTGGCTCGCGATGTAGCTTGTGGCCGGCTCATAAGTCATCTCTCCCCCTGATCAGTCAAAACCCGCGCCTCTGGCGGAGAGCGCGGGCCGACCAGGCGATGGAGTCCCGATCTTCGGCAGGATGTGGGTGAGACATCACCTGCCGCAACCACCAACTGTTAGCGACCTCTAATGTTCCGTCAAGCCAGTTCTGTGGCTTGCCGCACCCACGCTGGGATTGCCTCATGGCCCTGCAGCCAAGCGCACGCGTGTTCCTCCCAGACATGCCTCTATTGACGCCCACCATGCGGTTAGGGCACGTTTCGAGGAGTGTTTTCAGGGGGCATCATGGCTGACAAGATCCACGGCTTTCTGCCGCCACGGCCGAAATGCCGACTGACCATCAGCGGTTGATCACCCGCTATATCTTTGATCGACCTTGTGGTCCTAAACCTGTTCGATGAGTTTTCGGACAGCGTCACGGTCGCTTCCTTTAGCGTGTCGTTGCTCGCCGCCATCTTGTTGCAAGCCCTTCTGAAGGCGACGATCGCCATCGAGCATCAGGTCGCCGTGTTCTTCAAGGCAAGGCGCCTTCATGAAGTTCATGCGATTCTTCGGCGCATGGGTGGTGCTGTTCCTATCCAAGTTCGTGATCCTGGAGGCGATTACCTTCGTGTTCGGGGATAGGGTTCGCTTCGAAGGCATGCTGCACGGGGTCGTGCCGCTGATTATCGTCGTCATGGCCATGCTCATCGCCGAGGAAGTGATCGTCCGGTTCGTCAGATGTATCCGTTGAAAGGCTACGCAAGGTTCACTCCACGTAAGAGGCACTGTTTCTCCTAGCGGGACGCAGGCGCGGTCCGGAGCGCGTCAAGCGGTTGCTGAAGCCGACCGTTGAGACCGATTATTTCCTCGAGCGGCTTCATCACGTCGCCCTGGTGGATGGCACGAATAGGTCGGCGACAGCCTGAAGGGCAGCCCGGCGACCTTGCTGCAGCGCCCGCTCGCGGGATCACGCCACGTCACGTTGCTAGCGGCTAACGGTGATTTCCAAGGTTTCCAAACACTATCGGCAGGTCCGCGCGACATTGGACGCGGGAACGCTTAAGCCCAAGGCTTCCGCGATCACACCATAGGCTAACGCGATCATGCAGTACACAATACAACTACAAGCGGTCGATTCCTTAGGGATGTAGCCACTCCGAAAGCCCGCCGCGGGTCGCTCCCGTGGCGGGCTTTTCATCGATCGGGTTTCGGGCTTCCATCAGGATGGCCTTGGGTAGACCGTCAGCGTCCCTTCTTGACCTTCGGCGCAATCTCTTCAATTCGCACCTTGTCCCCGATTTCCTTGGCCAAAGCGAAGGCCTTCTCCTTGTCCTTCGTTGACAGGACTGTGCGCCAGTGAGGTTTCTCGAACACGCTCACAACATAGGTCGGCACCGGCTTGTCAGTCATCCTTCCGGCCTTCGGAAATGGCCGGTGCGGTGGATGCTTGGGTGAAGCGCGCCGCACCGGCCACTGTAATAGCGGAAAATCCCCCGCGCTGATAAGTCTATATTATATTAGAGGTCGCACAATTAAGACTGAAGTCCTTGTTTCGCCGGCCCTAAAGGCCCGCTCTCGCGGTGTACGGGCTTCGCGCAAAAAACCGACCGGCTTCCCGGCGGATGACGGCGAAAATGCAGCCACGACATCGTCATGGAGCGGGAGTTCGAGCGCAATGATCCCGGCGCTGGCGCACCCTGATCTCGATTGCGCTGGCAAGCCGGGGAGACTGCGAACGAAGCGAAAGCGGGAGTGGCCGGCGGACGGCCACAACGAGATGTTGGCGCGACCGCAAAATGTATCGTTTTACACAATTTCCAATTGCTGGACTCGCGCGATGCATCGGTAGTTTAATTTTTGCATCGAGCCAAGGAGTGGAAGGTCGCGAACTGGGAGGAAGTAGGCATGGGTTTCGAATTCGACATCCGCCATCCATCTGACGATCAGCCGTACGAAATCACCTCTTTCGCCCAAAAGTACGGCCTGACGATCCCAATTGCGGATGCCATGCTTTTCGCCAAAGGGCCGTCGCGGACGGCATGCGACGCTGCCGCATTGGCCTTCCTCTGCGCTATCGCCGCACAAGCCAAGAAACAGAGGGCTCAATAGGCCTGCCAGCACTGCGACACTACCGCCTCGGGCCGAAAGCGGGGTTGGCGTCCACCAGGGCGCGAATTGGCCAGACGTCCCGTCCATCACCAAGGCGACGCCGCGAGTCGCAGCTATCTCTGCGACAAGAACCTACAAATCCGCATAAGGCCAACCAACCGGTAGACTGATTGGCGCTCTCAAGGAGCCGAGACAGAGCGTGCGTATTCTGGCGCAACTCACAGGGAGTGGCTCGCGCAGCAGCTGAGTTCATTCGTGGGTTTCGCGCGAGCCATTTCAGTGCCGTCTCGATGATGGCAACATCCTCGGGCCGCGCCTACGCCGACGGAATCGGCCGCCGAAATACCGTGACGAGCAAATAGAGGGGGCCTTCTCTGGTGTCTTTTGCGAATGCAACGGTCGTTTAACGCGATATCGAAGGTCGGAGCGCAGAGCAGCTGGCTGCCGAACCTGGTACAGATGCGCCCCTTACTCAATTGGGCGATGCAGCTTACGCTCTATTTGGTACTCACCACTGCTGATCGACTTTGGTAGGCTCACGCCGTGAGCTTTGTCTGCGCGTCGCGAGCTTTGCGCAGCGCGTGGTCGGTGAGAGTCATGGAGGTCCAGTCATGGATCATGTCCAGACATCCAACGCGGATTGCCACAGCCCTGCACTCTCCGGTGGTATCCGAAGATTCTCGGCCGTGGCGGCGTTGTTTCATGACTCCCGGAAGAGGTCACGCGGCGCTGCGATAAGCCTTATCCCGTTCTGCCTGATCCTGCTATTTGGCGCCCCAGCAAAGAGTCAATCGGAGACTGACGACAGGCTCGCCCCTCAAGACACTGTCGAGCTAAAGGTCTCGGGGTGGGATGCCTTGCGAGGCGGCATCACGGAGGGCGTAGAGCTCAACGGTGCTTTTACGATCGGTGCAACCGGGACGCTGGATCTTCCGGGGATTGGGCACGTTCCGGCTGCGGGTCTGCGTGAGAGTGAATTGGCAAGGCTGATTACCGATCGCTTACAGGCCAGAAGTGGTTTCGACACCCGTCCCGTCATGACCGTGCAGCGCACGCAGTCGGCAGCGTCGTCGGGCGGCGCCAAAGCCGAGGGGCACCCGGCTGGGGCGCCGCCAGACGTGAGCGGTTCTCGCCCATTGGTGGAGGCTGCCGCGACCGGGCTAGGAGGGGAACGATCCAAGACGGACGCGTCACTGCATGAACTATCGGCCGTTCGCGAGGAGCTTGAGGCCGCTCGCCAGCAGGCGTCTGCAGATCGTCAGTCTGCAGACAGGGTCGAGCGGGTTCTTCGCAGCGAACTGGACGCGGCGCGAGACGAACTTGATGACATGCGGCGCGTCACAGCCGACGCAGGCGTGCGTGAGCGTGCGGTCGCCGAGGCGACGACTCTTCAAGGACAAGCCCTTGAAGACCAGAAGCAAAGAGCCGAACGGCTCGCGCAGGGTCTGGCTGTGGCGCAGCGCGAAGTCGAAAGCTTGCAAGTCAAAGCCGCCCTCGCGATCCGCGAAAAGGCCGCCGCACTCGGCGCGCACCAGGCTGCGGAAGCTTCCCTGTATGGAGCGAGACGCGCGCTTGACGAGGGGCGGGAGACGATCGAACGCCTCGAACGCGATCTTGCCGCGACGCAACAATCTCTCGACGCTCTTGAGGCCAACGGAAAACTGGCTGCCGCTGCACAAATGGCAGATATTCAGGACCGCCAGGCTGCTGAGGCCGCTGCAAAGCGAGCCGGCGAAGCGCTGGCATTGGAACGTGGGAGAGCAGATGCTCTCGGGCGCGATCTCGATGCCACTCGCCAGGATCGCGACGCGGCAAAAGAGGAAGTCGCCCGGCTCTCTGCTGCTTTGGGGCAACAGCGCGAAAGGGCCATTGGCCTGACCCGCGACCTCGTTGCGGCGCGCAACGAAACCGACATCCTGAAAGCTCGCACTACGCCTCGCGATCAGCGCATCGAGCCTGCTCCCAAAGCGCCTGCCGGTGATCGCGCAGGCCCCCGTACCAGTGCACTTACAGGGAAACGGGCTAGATCAGCCCATGAGCCCGAGGGGCGAGAAATCCGCAAAGTGGCGGTCCGCAAGTCGCCGCAACCTGTTCGGCTGACGACGATTGGCCTTCCCGCCGCGTTGCTCCCGACGCGGGCGCCATTGCGCACGGCACAAGGATTATGGTGATGCGCAAGTATCCAGCTGCCGTATTGGCGATCGCAGTTGCGATCGGGCCTGCTTCGGCTCTTGCTGATGGCCTTGGAGGCAAAGTCGGTGGTATCGGGGTCGGCGCCCGTGTGGGCGGCGGCTCGAACGGCGCCTCCGTCGGTGTTGGCGCGAGCGTCGACGGTGTCGGAGGAGCAAACGTTGGAGGGTCGGTCGGCGCGAGCGAGGGATCGGCGGGCCTTGGAGGCAACGTCGGTGGTATTGGGGTCGGCGCCGGTGTAGGCGTCGGTTCGAACGGCGCCTCCGTCGGTGTCGGCGCGAGCGTCGACGGAATCGGGGGAGCCAATGTTGTAGGCTCGGTCGGCACGAGCAACGGATCGCTTGGCGCCAACGTTGGAGGCGGTACCAACGTCGGCGGCGTAGGCGGCCTTTCGGCAAGCCCCAGTGCTGGAGACGAATCCGCCGGTGCTGGCGCCGCTCCGGGCAGTACGGCAAATAGTCGAGCGAGCGCGGCGTCGGGGGCTGCCACAGGGCCAGCGAGTGTCAGCGCCGGCAAGAAGAAGGCCGCCATAGTCGTGACCAAGGGCGTGCGACACGCAGTAGCCCTGCCGCGCAGCCTCCGGCCTTCCAAAGGTGGTCGCGACAGGCAAAGCACCACAGGTTATCCCTTACGGCCTCAGGCGCCGTTAAAGGTGATACCTGGCACCCCGCCCGCCGTGGTTCGCGTCTGCCGTCAGGCGATCATGTCGGCTGCGAAGCCACTTGGTGCCGTGAGTGTGCACGCAGCCAGCGCAGGTACCCTGCGCCGGCACCGTCGCGGTGCCCTCACCGCACCAATCGAGGTGCGCATAGACTATGCAAGACAAGGCGGCATCGAAGTTCGACAGGCGCGGGTTGGATGTCGCCTCGACGCGGCGGGACAGGTCGTCGCGGTGACATAGGTTTGACGAACCTGGCGGGTGTCCGACGTCTCACTACCAGACGATAGGGCCGCGTCCATTCGCCAAAGCGTCCGAACATCCGGCTTGCCTGCTCGTAGCGCTCAGGAGTGGCATTGACACATGCGCGGCTCCGGTCCCAGCCGGCCCTGACGGCTCGGCGGAGCGCACTGCGCGATCCTAACCAGGTGTGTTCGCCTTGACGACCTTTTGGCATTCCGGCGTCAGCTCGCTGAAATGTTCCGTCAGACATTGAATGACGCGGCCGCCGCCTGGCTCCACGCCTTTGCAGAATTTTTCGAAGTTCGCTTGGCAAGCCTCACGTTCGGCCGCTGTCTGCGCCTGAGCCGCAAGCATCTGAACGGCTAGGAAAACCACGCTCAAGGCAATTCGCATGACAAACCCCTCCAAAATGGCTAACATTCAATCAAAATACCGTGAAGTGTTGAGGGGGGTCAAATGCTTTTGGTATCGCGCATTGCGCTGGCCGTAACTTTGCTTGCGGCGACGGCACTGCTTTCAGCATGCAACAAGCAAAATGCCTATGTCCCGCCGCCGCCGCCCAAGGTCGACGTGGCGCTGCCGCTCAAGCAGACGGTAACGCCCTATCTCAACGAGACGGGGAATACGGCCGCCATCAATTCGACGCCATTGATTGCCCGGGTGGCGGGCTTCATCCAGGAAATAGACTACAAGGACGGCGACCGCGTCAAAGCGGGCACCCGACTGTTCCTTATCGAGCCTGAACCTTACCAGTTGGCGCTTGAACAGGCCCAGGCTGGCCAGACGTCGGCCGATGCCTCCGTCAAACAGTCCAGCGCCGACCTGAAGCGGCAACAGGATTTGCTCGCGCAGAAGGTAATTTCGGCGTCCACGTTGGACCAGTCTGCCGCTGCCGCTGCGGTCGACGTGGCCAAGCAGCAGCAGAACGCCGTTGACGTCAAGCAGGCGCAACTCAACCTGAGCTACACCGAAGTCAAGGCGCCATTCGACGGCATCGTCACCGCCCGCCAGGTATCGGTCGGCGAGTTCGTAGGCACTGGCAGCACTTCCGACCTCGCAACGATCGTCCAGATGGATCCGATATACGTCAATTTCAATGTCAGTGAGCAGGATGTGCAGCGGATCCGGGCTGAAATGGCCAAGCGTGGTCTGACAATGCAGAGTCTCAAGAAGATACCGGTAGATGTCGGCCTGCAGACCGAGACTGGATATCCGCACAAAGGAACGCTCGACTATGCAGCGCCGGCGGTATCTTCCTCAACGGGCACGCTTCTGGTTCGCGCCGTCTTGGAAAACAAGGACAATGCGCTGCTGCCCGGCTATTTCGTCCGACTGCGCATCCCGCTCGGCGAGCAGCCGGACATGTTGCTCGTACCGGATCGTGCAATCAGCAGCGACCAGAGCGGCCGCTATGTGCTTGTCGCCGGAAAGGACGACACAGTCGAGCAACGCGGCGTCGAGATTGGCCAACTGGTCGGCGAGTTGCGCGTCATTACCTCCGGCCTGACAGCGGAAGACCGCGTCGTCATATCTGGCTTGCTGACAGCCCTGCCGGGCCAGAAGATCGAACCGACCGTGAAGACCCTCCAGCAAACTCCGGCCAATGGTGCTGGCCAATGATCTCCAAATTCTTCATCGAACGACCCGTTTTGGCGAATGTCATTGCCGTCCTTATCGTCGTCGTTGGCATCGTCTCGCTCTTTGCGTTGCCGGTAGCGCAATATCCCGACGTGGTTCCACCGACCGTTTCGGTAACCACCCGTTATCCGGGCGCCAGCGCGCGCACGGTCATCGACACCGTCGCACTGCCGATCGAGCAGCAAGTCAATGGCGTCGAGAACATGCTCTACATGCAGTCCTTCGCTGCCTCCGACGGCAGCTACAACCTGACCGTCACTTTTGCCATCGGTACAGATCTGGACCTGGCCCAGGTGCTTGTTCAGAACCGGGTCTCTGCCGCCATGGCCGGGCTGCCCCAATCAGTGCAGGTGCAGGGCGTCAACGTGCAGAAGAAGTCGACCTCCATCCTCGAGATCGTGACCTTGACTTCGCCTGACGGAAAGTATGACAGCCTCTATCTCAGCAACTACGCGACTATCAGCCTTAAGGACGAAATCTCGCGGTTGCCTGGCGTCGGCAATGTCAGCGTGTTCGGCGCTGGTCAATATTCCATGCGTGTCTGGCTCGATCCCGAAAAGATGCTGGCGCGCGGCTTGACCACGCAAGATGTCGTTCAAGCACTTCAACAGCAGAGCGAACAGGTCACAGCAGGTCAGATCGGCGCCCCGCCGGCGCCGGACGACCAGTCCTTCCAATATTCGATCGAAGTGTCCAGCCGCCTTGACGATCCCGACCAGTTCGGGGCCGTTGTGGTCAAGACAGGCGCCAATGGCGATATGACGCGTGTTCGCGATGTCGGGCGGGTTGAACTCGGTGCGCAAACCTACGGACAGTTCTTCAACCTCGACGGCCAGCAGGCCGCGGGCATGGCCATCTTCCTGGCACCCGGCGCGAACGCGCTCGATGTGGCCAAGAGGGTCGCGTCCAGGATGGAAGAACTGGCGCGTGCCTTCCCGCAAGGCATAGTTTACGCGATACCGTTCAACACGACGAATTTCGTCAGCCAGGCGATCAACGAGGTCTACAAGACGCTGTTTGAGGCGGCGGTGCTGGTTTTGATCGTCATTCTCGTCTTCCTGCAGGATTGGCGGGCAATGCTGGTTCCGGCGACGACCGTACCGGTCACCATCATTGGCGCGTTCGCGGCGATGGCGGCGCTCGGCTTCTCAGTCAACCTTTCCACCTTGTTCGCCATCGTGCTCGCCATCGGCATCGTCGTCGATGACGCCATAGTCGTGGTCGAGGGGGCCGCCCACAACATGGAACGTGGCATGTCGAGCCACGACGCCGCCATTGCCGCCATGAAGACATTGTTCGCGCCGATCATCGGCATCACGTTGGTGCTGCTGGCGGTGTTCCTGCCGGCGGCCTTCCTTCCCGGCCTTACAGGCCGGATGTACGCGCAATTCGCGCTGGTGATCGCGGCGACCGCGCTGATCAGCGCCGTCAACGCCGCGACATTGAAGCCAACGCAATGCGCGACATGGCTTAGGCGTCCCGTACCACCGGAACAGCGCAACGTCTTCGCGCGCGGCTTCAATGCGGTCTACCAGCGTGCCGAGAATGCCTACGTCCGGTTGATCGGAGGGATGGTGCGTCATAGCGCCGTAACGGGTGTGGTCGCACTCATGATCATCGGCGCGGCCGGCTACGGCATGTCGCGCGTCGCCACCGGTTTCATCCCGATCGAAGACCAGGGTTACCTGCTCGCAGCGGTTCAGCTGCCTGACGGCGCCTCGCTTGGTCGCACCCAGGAAACGCTGCAGCAGGTTTCGAAGATCGCCAAGGCAACACCTGGGGTGGAGACGGTGGTCACCATCGCCGGGCTTTCGGCCCTAGACAACAATTCGACGCTAGCCAACGCTGGCGTCGCCTACATCATTCTCAAGGACTGGGATCTGCGCGGCAAGAGCGAAAACCTAGCTTCGCTCTACGCCACTCTCAACAAGAATCTGTCGGGCATGGCCGACGGCGTTGTTCTGGTGCTTCCTCCGCCACCAATCCAGGGCATCGGCAACGCCGCCGGCTTCACACTGCAAGTCGAGCTCCGCGACGGCAGTTTCGACCTCTCGAAGCTGCAAGGCTCCGTCAGTGCGATCGTCAAAAAGGCCGAGACACAGTCGGGCATCCAGCGCGTCTCGTCATCGTTTCGCGCCAACGTCCCGCAGTACAAGGCCGAGATCGACCGCGACAAGGTGCAGGCCCTCGGCCTGACCACAGACCAGGTATTCCAGACGCTCGCCGGTTATCTCGGCTCCAGCTACGTGAGCCAGTTCAACAAGTTCGGGCGTGTCTTCCAGATCTATGTGCAGGCTGACGCCCAGTTTCGGTTGACGCCGGAGGAGATCGGCCGCCTTACCGTCCGCAACAACAACGGAGACATGATCCCGCTCGGAACCGTGTTGACGATTGAACCCAGCGTCGGTCCATCGCTGATCAGCCTGTACAATCTCTATCCTGCCGCGTCGATCGTAGGCGTGCCCGCTGCAGGCTTTTCGTCAGGTGACTCAATCAAGCTGATGGAGGAGATTGCCGCGGATACCCTTCCGCCCGGTACTGGCTCCGATTGGACTGCGCTGTCTTTCCAAGAGAAGCTCGTTACCAATCAGGTTTACCTGGTGTTCGGAATGGCACTGTTGCTTGTCTACCTGGTTCTTGCCGGCCAATATGAGAGCTGGCTCGCTCCGATCTCAATCCTGCTCGCCGCGCCGCTGTCTCTGGTGGGGCCGGTCTTGGTGCTCAATAGCCTTGGCATCGACAACAATCTCTATGTCCAGATCGGCCTCATTCTGCTCATAGCGCTGTCAGCCAAGAATGCGATTCTGATCGTCGAGGTCGCACGCGAACTGCGTGCCGCCGGCACACCTATCGTCGTATCGGCGATCGAAGCCGCACGTGCCCGCTTCCGGCCCATTCTGATGACATCGTTTGCCTTCATCCTCGGCGTGGCGCCGCTGGTGTTCGCCACCGGCGCCGGTGCGAGCGCACGAAAGTCGATCGGCATCACGGTCTTTTCCGGCATGCTCGCTTCGACCTGCCTGGCCATTCTTTTTGTGCCATCCTTTTTCGTCATCCTGCAACGATTGGAGGAACGACGCTCCGGACGCACGAAGAAGAGCGAGGCCACCCCAACGCTCGTCAAGTAACGATACAATCAAAGCTGGATGGCGCGCCGGCTGCCTGTCGTCGCTCGCACTGGATATGCCAGGGACGTCGACCATCAACGGCCCATGCGAACAGGCTCAGCCGACCCTGACGACAAAATGCTTCGTCACCGTTTCGATGATCTTCCAGGTTCCCTTGAAATCGGCTTCCACCACGAAGGCGTCGCCGGGGCCTACCTCGACCGGTGCGCCGCCATCGGGGGTGATGATGATGCGGCCGGCGATCATGTGCACGAACTCGTAGTCGGTATAGGTCGCGTGATAGGTGCCTGGCGTCGCCCGCCACGTGCCAGAGATCACCTTGCCGTCCTCGGTCGTGTGCTGGACGGCGGTTTGCATGGTCGGCCTGCCTTCTACCACGATCCATCCGGCCAGATCGCCAGCGTCGGCCTTTTCGACTGCGCCGAATTTGAGGATTGTCTCGCGTGTCATGGCTCCGGCTCCGTTTGATTGGCTCAGGCGTCAGTTGCCTGGACGGTCAGATAGCGGATGCTCCTGACGCCGGCAACCGGCCGACACCATCAGGAAGCTCGCGCCGCATGCGCCTCGAGCATGCGGCGGGCGCTTTCTTCGTCGGTGATCAGGATCGTCGGGGCGATCAGGGTCATGGCGCCAAGCAAGGCTTCGATCTTCTCCTCGCCGCCGGAGGTCAGGATGCGGATCGGCGCCTTGCGCAGACGGTCGACATCCACCGACATCACGTGGCTGTTGACGGGGTGGTCGACCAGATCGCCATTGCGGTCGAAAAAATGGAACAGAAGGTCGCCAACGGCGCCACGCGCAAGCAGGGCCTCCCGATCCGCTTCCTTGAGAAAGCCGCCGCGAGAGAAGGTGGTGGCCGAGGCGATGCCGCCGACGCTCAGCAGAACGGCATCGAGCACGTTGGCCATTTCAAAAACCTCCTGCAGGCCGCAGCGCTCGACCAGCGCGATCTTGGTCTCGACGCTGTCGACGACGGCCGGCGTCGGGATCAGATAGCCGTCGCCCTGGAAGATTTGGGCGAAGCGCCAGGCGAACTCGGCCGGGTTGAATCGACGCACGACGCCGACACCGCCGAGCAGCGAAATGACCTTGAAGTCGGTCAGCGACTTGGCGCTGATGAAGGGCAGGCTTGAGAACAGCGTCCTGCCCCAGCCGACGCCGACGCGCATGCCGGACTTCATCGTGTCGGACAGGAAGCTGCCGGTCTTGGCGCTGATCGCCGGGGTCGGGTCGGCATTGGGGGCGGAAAGCGGCGCCACCAGCGCCTGTTGCAGCCCGAAGGTCTTTTCCAGCGCCCGCTCCAGCCGCACGATTTCCGACAATTCGCTTTCGATGCTGATCTTCACCTCGTTGCGCGAGCGGGCGTCCGCCAGCATGCGCACGATGGTGACGCGGCCGACGCCAAGCACGTCGGCGATCTCGTTCTGCGTCATCTGCTCGACGAAATACATCCATGCGGCGCGAATCCTGAGACGATCCGTCCGGCTTTCGCTGGCGACCTGCTCGGGCGTCTCGCTTCCACCTCGACGATCGTCGGTTTCGCTCTGTCGTCGCCTGCCCAAATTCGTCCCTCCCCACGGCGATGGACGAGCGCGCCGTCGCCGATTCTGCATGCTGGTCTAGTATCGCCTATTGATCTACCAATCGATAGGAACAATCTAGAAGTGGCGGCTGCCTTCTGTTGGCGGCCATCCGCAGCAATTCGAGGCGATTGGCAATGCTCCGACAAATCTCCGAAGATGTCCGCGTCAATCTGAAAGACCGGTTGCGGGAAGTTCGTGAAATCATTCGCCAAAGCCGCCATGACGGCAGCGGCGACGCCAGTGTCGTGCGCGAAGCAACCAGCCATCTGCCGCCATTTCCAGGCAAAGGCATCGAAGGCCTGCTCAGCCATGCCGCAAGTGCCTTCGACGAAGCGCTGTCGATTGCCGAATCCTTTGTCCCGCATGAGCGCCCGATCAAGGTCGACGGCACCACCGTAAAAGGCCTCGCCACCTATTTCCCGGCCGGGAACGAAGATCGCCAGTTGAGCGCGGAGCGCCTGTTCCGGCGCGACATGTATTATCTGACCAAGGCGGTGCTGGCCGGCCTGAACATCGACAATGCCCGCATCCACGAAGCCGATTTTGCCGCCGTCCATGCCACGATGCGCAAGCGGCATGGCGATCTGCTGGCCGCCTTGGTCGCGCCAGGTGCTGGGCTTCCGGCGATCGCGGCCACCTGTTCGGCGCTGCTGGTCGAGTGTCTCAACCAGCGCCCCGTCCACTTTGCCGAAACGCCGGAAACGCCGGCGATCGGTGACCGGACGCTCGACATCAGCTGCCTGGCGCCGCTCGTTCTGGCCTGTGGCCTGGCAACCACCGGCAGGGACGGCCTGCCGGAGCCGGATATGCTGGAGATTGCGATCCTGGCAGCTGATATCCGCCATGACCGCATTGTTCAGGCCTGCGCCAAGGCGAGCCCGGTCGACGAACTGACACCCGTCTTCGCCACCTTGCTTGCCCATTTGCCGTAACGGCCCAGAACTCGGCTAGGCGGCACCTTCGGCGGCCATGGCCATGATCGCCTTCTTGGCGCGCTGGATCGAGGCCGGGCTCATCGACAGCTCGGTCAGCCCCATTTTGACGAATGTTGCAATGAGATCGGGGCGGCCGGCCGCTTCGCCGCACATGCCGACCATGATGCCGGCGGCGACGCCGGCTTTGGCCGTCATTTCGATCGCCGACATGACGGCCGGATTGGTGACATCGTTGAGCTTGGCCACTGTCGGGTTCAGCCGGTCGGCGGCCATGATGTACTGGGTCAGGTCATTGGTGCCGATCGAGAAGAACGCCACCTCCTTGGCCAGCGCCGGGGCAATCAGCACGGCGGCCGGGGTCTCGATCATCACGCCAAGATCGAACGCCGCATGCGGCACGCCTTCGGCTTTCAGCTCAGCCGCGCATTCCGCGACCAGAACCCGCGTCTGCCTGACCTCGCCGATGTCGGCCACCATCGGCAGCATCACCTTGACGTTGCCATGCACGGCCGCCCGCAGCAGCGCCCTGAGCTGGCGCTTGAAGATGTCGGGCCGGTCGAGGCACATGCGGATGCCGCGCCAGCCCAGAAAGGGGTTTTCCTCGTCGGGAAA
The DNA here is from genome assembly GCF_056403835.1 of Mesorhizobium sp. P2_E6. Taxonomy (NCBI): domain Bacteria; kingdom Pseudomonadati; phylum Pseudomonadota; class Alphaproteobacteria; order Hyphomicrobiales; family Phyllobacteriaceae; genus Mesorhizobium; species Mesorhizobium sp. P2_E6. Next base: position 209,030 of record NZ_JBFUEQ010000006.1, on the reverse strand, counting down.
TTCGATGCCGGCGATCGGCTTGTCGCCGCCGATATCAAGCGTGCGCACGATGACCGGGTACGGCGCGAAGGCCTTAGCCAGCGCCGCATAGGTCTCGGCCTGCATATCTTCCGAGGGAAGGTGCATATGGCGCATGAACAGAAGCTCGGTGCGGAACAGGCCGACGCCCATCGCGCCGGCCTCCTGCGCCGCTTCGATTTCCTCCAGCGAGCCGATATTGGCCGCGACCTCGATCACCTTGCCATCGGCCAGCTTCGGCGTCACCGTCTTGAAGATGGTCAGCCCGGCGCGTTCCTGCGCCGCCGCTTCGACACGGCCGGCGAATTCGGCGCGGGTCGCCGCGTCAGGATCGACGATCACGCGGCCGCTGTTGCCATCGAGGGCCACTTCGCGCGCCGTGCGCAAAGCATTGATCTGGTCGCCGAGGCCGAGCACCGCTGGAATGCCGTGCGAGCGGGCGATGATGGCGATGTGCGAGGTGGCGCCGCCATGGCCGCACACCACCCCGCCGATGCGCTTCAGCGGCGCGCGCGCCAGGTCCCAGGCGCCGATGTCGTCGGCGATGAGGATGGCGCCTTGGGCGATGGTTTCGAGGCTGATGTCGTCCTGCCCGAGCAGCACGAGGCAGATCTGCCGCCCGACCGCATGGACATCATCCGCCCGCGCGTTGAGATAGTGATCATCGACCGCGCTGAAATCGGCGGCGATTGTGGAGGCGGCGGTGATGACCGCTGAAACCGCGTCGTTGCCGCCGTTGATCAGGCCCTCCGCCTCGCCGGTCAGGCTGTCGTCGGCAGCGATGTCCCTGAGCGCGGCGATGATGCCACGGTCGCCGGCCGACAGACTGTCCTGCTCCAGTGCCCGGTCCATGCGCGCCTGGACTGCAGCGACGGCGGCGCGGAACCTGTCGATCTCGCCGGCGATCTCCTCAGCCTGCAACCTGCGGCCTTGTCCGGCGATATCAGGTGGGAAATGCGCGAAGGCCGGCCCGATGGCAAAACCTTCGCTTGCGGCCACGCCGCGCAAGCCGGTGGTTGCGCCGGCAACAGCAGGCACAGAGTCCAACGCGGCAGCAGCGTCCTGACCCGTATTGCCGGCCGGCGGCGAGTCCTCGTCGTCAAGGCCCGCCTTGGGATTTTCGAGATAGCCGATCAGCGCCTCGATGGCCTCGATGGCGTCGGCGCCGTTCGCCCGCACGGTGACTTCCTGGTTTTCCTTGACCGCCAGCAGCATCAGCTTGACCGAGCTCTTGGCGCTGACCGCCTTGCCGTCCTTGACCAGCTCGACATCCGATTCGAAACCCTTGGCGAGCTTGACGAACCGCGTCGCGGGACGGGCGTGCAGACCTTCATGCACTCTGACGATGGTCGAGCGTTCCATGGCAAATACTCTGGTCCTGGGCACCGCCAACATCGGCGGCGACGCGAATGCTGTCAGGCGGCGATGGTGATGACCGCACCGGTCTTGAGCGCAGCCACGAGCGCTTGCGCATCGACCTGCGAGGCGCAGATCTCGCCTGGCCGCTCGGCCTCGGCAGCGCCGTTGAACGAGATGACGACATGGCCCATTTCCAGCACCTTGCTCCAGGCGCTGGAACCGACCGCGGTAATAGTCGCGGCAACCGGGCCAAGGGTGATCGACGCGCCCTTTTGCGGCGCGCCGTCGCTGGGTCCGTGCTCCGTCTTGTGGAGCACGGAAACCTCGGCAAGTTCCGGCGGCGAGCCATCCGCAAACAGGATGACCACGCCCCCTTCGGCAAGATCCGCCACTTCGGGTCCGATGGCAGTGACCCGTGTTCTCAACAGAACCGTCATATGGCGAACCTCATTTCCTAACTTCTCTAAGAGCGATTCACTGTTTCACGAAAACGGCGAACCGCTCTATCCCTTTGTTTGGTGGAATTCCGGACGGAAAACCGTCTCACACTTTTCCTGGAACTGTTTCAGAATACGATCAGGCTGACGATCCAGGCGATCAGCACCGAGACCGGGCCCATGATCTGGCGGCTGATGAGTACTGCCGGAACACCGATCTCGATCGTCTTCGGTTTGGCCTCACCGAGCGCCAGGCCGACGGGAACGAAGTCGCAGCCCACCTGGGTATTGTAGGCAAACAGCGCCGGCAGTGCCATTGCCGGCGAAATCGTGCCGTTGGCGATCTGCGGACCGATGATGGCAACGCCGATGACCTGTGCAATGACCGCGCCTGGCCCGAGGATGGGCGACAGGAACGGCAGGCCGCAGATCGCCGAGATGATCAGCAGGCCGACAATGTTGTTGGCCAGCGGACCCATCGGCTGCGCCAGCACATCACCGATGCCGGTGTAGAGGATCAGACCGATGAGCATGGTCACGAAGGCCATGAACGGCAGCACGTTGCGCACGACTTGGTCGATGGTACGGCGCCCGGCATTGAAGAAGATGCCGACGACACGGCCCATGACGCGGCCGATCGAGCTGATCAGGCCGATCACGCCGCCCTCGCTCGGCAGCGGTTGTGGCGCCGCCGCCGCGTTGTTATTGCCTGGATTCATCGATCCTGCTCCCCCTGCAGTGGTGACCGCTTCGGATCCGTCCGCCATTGTGATGTTGGCAGGCTTCACGCCCGAAACGTAGATGTCCTCGGTGATGAACTGGGCGAGCGGCCCAGACTGGCCGACCGGCGTCAGATTGACGGTCGGGATACGCTTGCGCGGATAGACGCCGCACCGTGCGGTGCCACCGCAATCGACGACGACAACCGCCATCTCGCTTTCGATCGGCGGCGCCTTGAAGCCGTCGACGGCTTCGGCGCCGGTCATATCGGCAATGAGCTGCGCCACCGGATGAATGCCGCCACCGGTGACGGAAACAACCTTGCTGCGCTGTTCGGTCGGCTCGATCACCAGCGGACCGCCCCAACCGGTTTTGCCCCGGGAGATTTGTACGGCTTTGTATGTCTTGGCCATGATGTCCTCCCCGCCCTTACAGCTCGACGCCCTGGCGGCGTGCCATGATGGCAGTGATGCGTTCGGTCAGCATGCCCTTGAGCAGGATGACGACGAGGCCGACGATGGCATACCAGATCGCCACCTTGACGTGATAGCCGGCGACGACGGCGCCCTTCTTCTCCAGTTCCAGCAGCGCGACCAGAATGCCACCCCAGACGAAATACTCGCCGGGATTGATGTGCGGGAACAGGCCGAGCGGCGGGTGCACATAGGACACGGCCGCGTCATAGAAGGCGGGCTTGTGCTTCTCTTCCAGGAACGATCCGAACGTATAGGCCATCGGATTGGTGAGGAAGAACACCGCCAGCAGCGGCAGCAGCGTGTAGCGGGTCAGCGCGATCCTGCCGGCGCCGCGCGCCAGGCCGTGCACGCGCTCTTCGCCGACCAGTTCGGTGACTGCGTAGAAGGCCGTCATCAGCACCACCAGCGTCGGAATGATGCCGGTGACGAAGCCGGCGAAGACCTCGCCGCCCTTCTGGAAAATACCGATGAAATACTTGCCGATGGCGGTCAGCCAGCCGAGCTGCTCTTCCTGCTGGACTTCCTTCAGCTTTTCCTTGAACTGATCGACGGTGATCGGTCCGCTGTCCGCCTGTGCGAGGACAACGAGATGGTCGGAGGCATGCTCTACCGCGAGCTTGCCATGCAATGCAGCATCCGAGACCATGGCACCTGCGACATGCAGATTGTTCACGGCCATGTCGGCATGCTGCGCCAACAACGAAAATACAGACATTTCTCCTCCTTATGCCGCCCGCCGGTTGATCCCAGTCGGTGCGCGGCGTCCTCTCTCTAAGCCCTTGCTACGTTCAAACCGGACAGGCCCGGCTTCTTCCCCGGCTCCGACCGTGTCTTGTCGATCTGTTCGATCGCCCGCTTCACGGCCTCGGCCACACCGGGTTCCCCCTCCCCCATGATTGCAGGGTTGGACCGGACTCGATCGAGGGGAACGCCCTCGAATTCTTCATGTCTCTTGAACTTGGTGAACACGGAACGGCCGCTCATCACCATCAGGCGGCGCACGACCAGGTCAGGCGTCACCACGACCAGCGCGATGGTGCCTTTGGCCAATCGACCGCGAAAATTGCCGGCTCCGACGAAGCCATCCTTGTACCGGTCGGTGACACCCCTGAAGACATCCGAATAGTGCCGCATCTGCAGCCAGACGCCGAGCGACTGCAGCGCCCAGACAATAACCAGCAGAAGCAGTCCCCACTGCCAAATCGCCATTCGGTTCTCCTCCCGAAGCCTGTGTTGAACCGCACCTTGGACCGACACGTGACAACAGCAAAGTGAGAACATTTGTTTCCGCGAATGTCAATATGTATGATATTGGGCGTGACCTCGGTCATCCACAGGCCGTCAACCGATTTCGGCGGCGGCGCCGTTGTGCTAGCCTGGCTGGGAACAGGATACGAGAAACATGGATCTGCCCTTCAGGGACGAATTGGCGCTGATGCCCGACCTTCGCCACCGGTTGCGGCAGTTGCGCTGGTTCCGCGCCACCTTCCGCGGCAGCGCCAAGGTGGTGTCGGACACGTTCGGCGTGCGCTTTGAAATCGATGAAGCGAAGCTCACTAGGGCCTTTCTCGACTGGGTCGAGGTCATGGAGGCGCAGAAAGGCTTCGCCGCGGTCGACCGCGCCGACTTCATCGTCTTTGCCGCCGGCCTCGTTTTGCGCGAACTGATCAGGCAGGCGCCGGCACGGGAAATCTCCGGCCTCAGCCAGTTGATTGAAACGGATTCGAATGCCGGCACGCTGGAAATCATCCGTTTCTGGCCGGAAGGGTTCCTCTACACCAACTACTGCGTCTCGGTGATCTCGGCGATCCACGAGCAGGAATTCGGCAATGCGCCAAGCATCGACAAATGCGCCGACGACCTGCGCACATGGTGGTCCTATCGCGAGAACGTGACCGAGATGCCAGCCTACGCAGTGGCTTTCCTCGACCGCTTTCTCGGCGCCGAACCGAACTGGATCACGCCCGATCGCGCGCAGTCCCGGCAGGCCATGCAACGGGCACTCGGATCCGCGCGTGCCAGCGATGCCATCCGCCGGCTTTGATTGCCCCTCGGTTTCGAGCCTCCAGGCATGCGGCTGTCAAAGCAAGCGCACTATTGAACATCTGACTTTTTGCCGATAGCGATGTGCGAAATCGACTCGGGAGAAAAGCGCGTGGCGCGATCAAGGCCTATCATTTTCGATTGCGACGGCGTTCTTGTCGACAGCGAGCCTCTGGCCGCCCGCGCTTATGAACGCGTCTATGACAAGCATGGCATGCCTGGGGTTCACGGCGGTATCATCGCCCAATGCATCGGTATGAAGCAGTCCGACATCATCGCCAAGATCAGGGATTTGACCGGTCACCAGTTTCCGGCGGCTGCGGACGGCGACATCTGGGCCGAGACCAAGATCCTGTTTTCGCAGGAGTTGAAGCCGACCCCCGGCATCACCGCGTTTCTGGAGACGCTTTCGGGCGACCGCTGTGTCGCCTCGTCATCCTCCGTCGAGCGCATAAACCACAGCCTGACTGTGACCGAACTGGCGCGGTTTTTCGGCGATGCGATCTACAGTTCCTCGATGGTCAAACGCGGCAAGCCCGCGCCTGATATCTTCCTGTTCGCCGCCGACAAGATGAGCGCTGAGCCGGCAGACTGCATCGTCATCGAGGATTCGCCCTTCGGGATAGAGGGCGCGGTCGCCGCAGGCATGACGGCTATCGGCTACACCGGTGGCGGCCATACCTATGCGGAGCACGGCGCGCGACTGACAGCGGCAGGTGCCGATTTCATCTGCAGCGATTGGCAAGAAGTTAGCCGGCAACTGGCCGGGCTCGGTGTGCCGGCCTAATCTATCAGCGAACAGGCAGTCCGAGGCGAACCCATTCGCTGGGCGGGATCGCCGGCCCGACGCGGAAGGTGAAGGACAAGACCCTCGTCGCATCGGTGTCGACCTGGCACCGGAAGCCCAGATGGTACCATTTCGTCGTTGCGCGGAAAGCGACATCCGGGGCGTCGAGGACATTGCCCACCTTCAGCGGAACACTTGGGATCAGGTCGGGGAAATAAGAGGCATCCACCAGTTGCTGCTGCAACGCGCTGGCGCAAAGTTGGGCAATACGCTTCTCGCGAGGCACCCCGCCCATCGCGCTCGTAGCCAGCGCATCGCCGGTAGCGCCCTGCGAGTAGAGCCTGTGAACCCCCGGAAGGCCCGAATAAGCCCGCGAAGCACTAGCGGCGGTATCCGTGGAATTTGGCCTCCCGGCGCTCTCGCTTCGGGACCTGGAGACCTTCCCAGGGCCGGGCTTCGGCGCATTTGCGGGTTTGGGCTTCGGCGCTTCGGTTGACGTGGGAAGCTCGATCTCACCGTCGTCGGCAGCCAAAGGCGGTGGCGCCGCTTCTGTCTGCTTGTCGGGTCCGTTCGCTCCCGCCTCTTCCTTGTCCGCCTGCTGTTTATCCATATCCTGGCTCGAAGCTGCCTGTTTCGCCTGTTCGGGCTCGGCGTCCTTCGCAGCGTCTACCGGCTTCTCGTCGACTTTGGTTGAATCTGGCCGCCCCTCGGCGACCGCCGGGGTGGTGGATTGGCTCTCTGCAGGCTTCGGCACGACAGGCGGCTTCGAATCGTGCTCCTTGGCCGGCGAAGGCGAGGTGTCTTGAGCGCTGGCCCCATCCAGGGATTTCCTGGGACCGGTGTCCTTGTCGCCAAACTGGAAAACCGGCTTCAGGACCTCGACTTTCGAGGGCTTTTCCGGCGCCGGTGGCTTTTCTGCTTTCGGTTCCGGCGGTTTTTCAACCTTCGGTTCCGGTGGCTTCGGAGGCGGCACCGGAGCAGGTTTCGGTTTTGGTTGCTCGGGCGGAGGCACGAGCGCGACATTGACCGCCTGCTCCTCCTGCGGCTGTTGGGAAGGCCTAGGCACGTTGTAGACCACGAGCGCTGCGACGAGCGCGTGCAGGATCAGCGATGCGGGCAAGGCCCACAACAAATTCCGGCGCCGGTCTCGTGTCTCGTCCTTCATTCCTTCCGATGTGGAATGAAAAAGCGGCGGCTTCAAGCACAGCCACTGTATTGGCGCCGTTTAGCCGCTGACAGCTTGTCGATTTGGATCACCACACCCAGGGCAGCCCGGCCAAGGCGCTGGGGCAGCTCAATGAGCGGCTACCCACGATCCGATCCATCAAGACCGGAGATCAGCCAGTTCGCCGCCGCCAGGATGGGTGCCGATCCGGCCGACTGCATCGTCATCGAGGGTTCGTCCTTCGGCATCCAGGGCGCGGTTGCCGCCGGCATGACGGCGGCTGGTGCCGATTTCGTCTGCGCGGACTGGCAAGAAATTAGCCGCGCTTGGCGTGCCGGCCTAATTTAGCGGATACTTAGTGAATCCACGGCTGGCCCATTCGCCAGGCGGGACTAATGACCCCACACGGAAGTTGAAGGATAGGACCCTCGTCGCATCGGCGTCGACTTCACATCGGAAGTTTAGATCGTACCAAGTGCTTCTGGTGCTGAAGGCCGCTTGAGTAGGGTTGAGAACATTGCCTTTGTCCAGCGTGATGGTTGGCACCCATTTGACCGAATAGTCGGCGCTTTGCAGTTCCTGGCTCAGAACATTGCCGCAAAGGGTGGCCACGCGCTGACCGCGCGGCACATTCTCCATGGAGCTTGTGGCGAAGGCATTGCCGGTTGCCCCCTGCGAGTAAAGCTTTCTGACGCCCGGAAGGCCGGAATAGATTGGCGATCCTGCAACATCGTTGTTGGTGGGATTTGACCTTCCAGCATTCCCGATCGGCGCTTTGAAGGCTCTTGCGGGTTTGAACGTCAACGTCTTGGCAGGTTTGGGCTTTGCCTTTCCAGTCGAGGCGGGAGGCGCTGGCTTACCACCAGTCTCAGCCGCCAATGGCTTTGGCGTCACAACCGCTTGCTTTTCGGCGGGTTGCGGTGCGAGCTCCTGTTTGTCCGGCTGCTGTCTGTCAGCGTCCTCGGTCGCCTGCTTCTCCTCGTTTTGCGCGGGTTTGGCGTCCGGCGCGGCGGCCTGCCGCGTTTCCTCGCCTTGCGCGGGCTTTTCGTCCGGGGCAACGGTGGCCGGCTTCTCGTCAGGCTTGCTGGGCTCTGCCTTCTGCTGTGGCGTTGCAGCCGGGGCCGGCTGTGTCGGCGCGGGTGTCGGTGTTATAGGCGGCTTCGCCGCCTCATCCTTGGCCGGTGATGGCGTGTTGGGTTTAGCGCTGCTTCCGTCGAGCGATTTCTCCGGTCCCGTATCTTTCTGGCCGTACTGGAAAACGCGCTTCAGAACATGCTCGTCTGGCGGTTTCGGGGGCTCCGGAGGCGGCTTTTGTTCAGGCGGCTTTTCAGCCTTCTTTTCAGGTGTCGGCTCCGGTGGCTTTGGAGCAGGTTTCTGCTTAGGCTTCTCGGGCGGCGGCACAATCGCGACATTGACGGGCTGTTCCTGCTGATCCGGCTGCTGCTCGGATCTCGGTACGCCAAAGAACAAGAACGCTGCGATCAAAGCATGCAGGATCAGCGATGCGGCCAAGGCCCATCGCCAACTGCGAAACCACTCTCGTATCTTGCCGTTCATTGCGCCCGATGTGGAATGAAATAGCGGCGGCTTCAAGCACAGGCACTGTATTGGCGCAATTTAGCCGCTGACAGGTTGGTGATTTCGATACCCGGCGCAGCTGCTGCCGGCGAGACCGGTGCGGCCTTTTCCCCCCGGTCGCCGAGCAGGTCGAGCATCATCGTCATGCCGCCCCCGTCGCCGGGATGAGCCATCCGGATCGTATCCGCAAACGCGCCTGCGCGCCGCGCTCCAGCATCACCGGATCGGGCTGTTCGAAATGCAAGGTGAGGTCGAGGCTGGCGGAAGGCGCAAATTCGATGCGCGCCGAGCCACCTTGGTAGATCACCCGCTTGACGAGGCCATCGAAGCCGGGACCGTCCGGTACCACCTCGAGATCGGCTGCCCGGCAGCAGATCTTTGCGCCGGTGCGAGGCCGCTCGCCCGTCCGGCAGCGAACGACCAGCTCGGTGCCGAGAACCCGGACCTTGCAGTGACCGGCCTGCTCTGGGCTCAGCACATCGGCGGGAAGCAAGATACCTTGCGAAATGAAGGACGCCACCATTTCATTTGCCGGCTCATGATAGAGCTGACGCGGCGTCGCCAACTGCACCAGGCGTCCATGATCCATCACCGCGATGCGGTCGGCCAGCGCCATCGCTTCGGCCTGGTCATGGGTGATGTAGACGATGGTGGTGCCCGTGCGCTTGTGAAAGGCGGCGAACTCATCCTCCATCGAGGCTCTCAGATGCACGTCCAGATTGGCGAGCGGCTCGTCGAACAGCACCAGCGACGGCGCGGCGACAAGGCAGCGCGCCAGCGCCACGCGCTGACGCTGGCCACCGGAGAGATTGGCCGGCCTGCGTTCGCCCAGCCCCTGCAGATTGACCAAAGCAAGCGCGTCCTCGACCTTCTGGCGCGCAGCAGCCTTGTTGAGCTTTGCCACCTTGAGCGAATAGCCGATGTTCTCGGCGACCGTCATGTGCGGCCACAGCGCATAGTTCTGGAAGACGATGCCGACGCGCCGCTTTTCCGGCGCAACGCTGCCGCCCTTGCCGGACATGACCTCATTGCCGATGCGGATCTCGCCTGACGTCACCTTCTCGAACCCTGCGACGAGCCGCAGCAATGTCGTCTTGCCGCACCCGGAGGGGCCGAGCACGGCCAGGAATTCGCCGCCGCCGACATCGATCGATACATCCTTGACTGCGTCGAAATCGGCAAAGCTCTTGGTCACATTGTCCAGGGTCAATCGCGCCATGGCAGCACTCCGCCGGGAAAGTGTGGGGCAAGCAGATTGGTCGCCAGCATCAGCACGAAGGTGACCGCCACGGTGATGACGGACATCGCCGCCGCGTAGCTGGAATCGCCGCCCTGCTCGAAGGAAAACATCACCACGCCGATCGTCTCAGAGCCCGACGACCAGAGCAGCGCCGAAACAGTGAGCTCGCTGAGCGCCGTCATGAAGATCAGCAGGCCACCGGCGATTGCCGCCGGCGCCACCAGCGGAAAGATGATCGTGCGCATGCGCAGGAACAGCCCCGCACCGGCCACCTGGGCCGCTTCTTCCAGCGCCCGGTCGATCTGGTGAAAGCCGCTGATGGTCGGCCGCAGCGCCAGCACCAGGAAACGGGCGACGTAGGCATAGAGGATGATCCAGACGGTGTTGTAGAGCTGGATACCGGTGAGCGGGATCGGCCGCAGGAACAGGAGCAGCGAGGCGATTGCCAGCACCACGCCGGGCAAGGCATAGGGCAGTTCGACCGACAGGTTGAGCAGTCGCACCCAGCGCTGCTTGCTCCAGGCAATAAGGTAGCCGATCGGCACGGCGACGACGACCGCGAAGAAGGCCGCCGCGATCGACAGCCAGAAGCTGTTGAAGAAGGCGCGGCTGGCCGCGTCATGCTCGAACAGCACGAAACGATAATTGTCGAGCGTTGCCGTCCTGGCGGTGAGAGCAATGCCGTAGCCCGGCACCAGCGACGTCAGCACCAGCCCGAACAATGGCAGGAACAGCACCACCACGATCAGCAGCCACATGCCGGCCTGGACGGCAGGTCGCCAGCGGCCGAGTTCGTAGGGCTCGGCCGGCAGCGACGTCGAGCTGATGCGATAATCGCGGCGGCGGCTCACGACCTCCTGCGCGAGAATGCCAGCCATGGCGATGATGCCGATCAGCACTGACAGGAACGCGGTTTCGCCCAGCACCGCAGGGCCGCCGCCGGCCAGCCGCTGATAGATCAGCGTCGGCAGCACGAGATAATTGGCGGGAATGCCGAGAAAGGCAGGGATACCGAAATTGCCGACGCAGGACACGAAGGCAAGTGCCGCGGCCGCCATGATCGACGGCGTCATCAAAGGCAGCACGACGGTGACCAGCACGGTGAACCAGCCGGCGCCGCCGGCGCGCGCCGCCTCGACCAGTTCGCGCGGCAGCTTGCGCAGACCGGCGCGCACCAGCAGGAAGACCAACGGGCCGTATTGCACACCGAGCAGCAGGATGATGCCCGAGGTGGAATAGAGCGGATTTCTGGTGCCGAGCGGCGGTGCCGCACCGAACAGCTTGAGGAACGGACTTGCCGGACCGAACAGTTGCAGCCAGGCGAGCGCGGTCACCTGCGGTGCGATCATCAATGGCATGACGTAGCAGAGCACCAGCGCACTGCGGCCGCGTATGTCGGTCAGCGTGATGAGGAGAGCCACCAGCGTTCCCGACAGCACCGCAAGCAAGGTGCCGCCGATGCCAACGATCAGCGTGTGCCAGGTCGCAATCCAGGTCGCCGGACTTCTCAATCCGGCTTCTATCGCCATGCCGGACAAGGTGCCGCCGGGTGCCACGATCTCCTTGATGAGGCGCAGCATCGGCAGCAAGGAAAGCAGGGCGATGACGACGGCCACCATCGCCGTCAGGGCCATTTCCTGGCCCCGGCTTTCCCTGATCCGTGTCGACATGATTGCGTTTCCTGGGATCTGTCAGCGGTCCGGGATGCCACTTCAACGGCATCCCGCCGCGATTGTCGGGCTCAGCCGCCGAACAGTTCCGAGAACTTCGCCTTGTCGGCGTCGGTGGTGGCGACGATCGCCTCGGTGTCGAACGGCATCACCTTGACCTTGACGCCTTCCGGCATCCATTCGGGGCGGCCGACCGAGGCGCGCGCCGGCAGATAACCCATCGACAGCGCCAGCTTCTGGCCTTCGTCGGAAAGAATAAAGTCGACGAACTTCTTGGCGCCGTCAACATTCTTGGCCGTCTTCATGATGGCGACCGGTTCGGTCACCGCCGGCACGCCTTCGCTAGGGAACACGAATTCGACCGGCGAACCCTTCTTCTTGGCGTTCATCGCCATGAAGTCGACCAGGATGCCATAGGGCTTCTCGCCGCTCGCCACCGACTTCAGTACGGCGCCATTGCCGCGCACGCTGACGGTGTTGTTGGTCTTCAGCTTCTGGAAGAAATCCCAGCCATAATTGGTGTCGCCGACGAAGCCGGAGAGCAGGTAGGCGGCCGCACCCGAATAGAGCGGGCTCGGCATGACCAGGCCGTCGGCATAGGCCGGCTTGGCGAGATCGGCCCAATGCGCAGGCTTTTCAGCCGCCGCGGTGTTGTAGACGATGCCGGTGGTGATCAGCTTGCTGCCGAAATAGGTCTTGCCGGCGTCATAGGCATCCGCCTCGATGCCATCGAGCTTCGCCTCGGAATAGGGCAGCAGCCGGTCGTCCTTCTTCAACAGCTCCATGCTGACCGCGTCGGCGATCAAAAGCACGTCGGGCTGCGGGCTGCCAGCGGCGAATTCGGCTGCCATCTTGGTCAGGATGTCACTCGTTCCTGAACGATAGATAGTCACGTCGATACCGGGCTGCGCCTTCTTGAAGGCATCCACGGTCTTGACCGCATCGGCTTCCGGTTGGGATGTGTAGAGCGTCAGCGTTTCAGCACCGGCCACGCCGGCAAACAAAGTTGCCGCGAGTGCAAGCTGGCTGGCCAGCAGCTTGATGAATAGCGTCTTCATGAGACCTCCTGTCTGTCTGTGCATGAGCGGTCCGGCGCCTTGGCCGGTTCCCGTCTCCCCTCCCTGCACGGCGCATATGACTGGTGGATGACAGCGCGCATGCCCGGCCCGATCAGGCAACGGCTTCGCGCGGAATGCTCTCACGGCACAACGACACCGGCCCGCGGAACCGGCGTTCCACGAGCCTCATGGCCGCCCTGTGGCTGCGACCCCTTCGGGGCACCCGAAGACTTTCGGGCGTCGGCCGGCCCTAGACCAGCATGCCCATCGGGTTCTCGATCAGGCGTTTGAAGGCAACCAGCAATTCGGCCCCCAGCGCACCGTCGACGGCGCGATGGTCGGTCGACAGCGTCACCGACATGACGGTAGCGATTTTGATCTTGCCATTCTTGACCACCGCCCGCTCCTCGCCGGCGCCGACCGCCAGGATCGTCGCATGCGGCGGGTTGATGACGGCGGCAAAGTCCTTGATGCCGAACATGCCGAGGTTCGATACAGCCGTGGTGCCGCCCTGATACTCTTCCGGCTTCAGCTTGCGGCTGCGCGCGCGGCTGGCCAGGTCCTTCATCTCGTTGGAGATGGTGGACAGCGTCTTTTCGTCCGCCTTGCGGATGATCGGCGTGATCAGGCCACCGGGGATCGACACCGCAACGCCGACATCGGCATGCTTGTGCTTGACCATGGCGCTTTCGGTCCAYGATGCATTGGCATCCGGCACCGCCTTCAGCGCCAGCGCCATTGCCTTGATCACCATGTCGTTGACCGACAGCTTGTAGGCCGGCACGTCACCCTTTTCGGTCTTCTTGATCGGCGCTGCCGCATTGATCTGCGTGCGCAATGCCAAGAGCGCGTCGAGTTCGCAGTCGAGTGTCAGGTAGAAATGCGGGATGGTGGTCTTGGCCTCGACCAGGCGGCGCGCGATCGTCTTGCGCATATTGTCATGCGGGACGAGTTCGTAAGAGCCTTGCTCGAACAGTTTCAGCACCTGCTCGTCCGACATCGCCTTCACCGGCGCGGTGGCAGCAGCCGGAGCCGCCGGAGCGCCTGCGGGCGCTGCCTTGGCAGCAGGCTTGACGCCGCCACCGGCAATCGCCGCATCGACATCGGCTTTCACCACGCGGCCATACGGGCCGGTGCCTGCAATGGTCGAGAGTGCAATACCCGCCTCACGGGCAAGACGACGCGCCAAGGGTGTTGCGCGCGCAACCGAAGGCGATTTGCCGATCTCCTCCCTAAGGGGGGAGATGCCCGGCAGGGCAGAGGGGGGCGCGACAGGTTGAGCCGCAGGCGCGACATCGCCCCCCTCTGTCGACTTCGTCGACATCTCCTCCACAAGGAGGGAGATCGGCGCCTTGTCGCCATAGGTTTCGCCATCGGCATAGATCCACGCGACAGCCGCGCCGACAGGAATGTCGATCCCCTCCTTCCCGGTGACGTCACGCAGCACGCCGCTGGCCGGCGCATCGATCTCCATCGCCGCCTTGTCGGTCTCGATCTCGAACAGCACATCGCCCTTCTTGACGCTGGCGCCTTCCTCGGCGAACCAGCGCGAGATCTGTCCGGTCGCCATGTCCATGTCGACCTTGGGAAGAATGACTTCGGTCGGCATCGATCAGCGAACCCCTTTCACGAGGTCGCGCGCAGCCGCGATGATCTCGGGCACCTGCGGCACGACAGCCTTTTCCAGCTCCGGATTGTAGGGGATCGGCGTCTCCGCCCCGCCCAGCCGCACGATCGGCGCATCGAGGTAATCGAACGCCTCGCTCTCAGCGATCATCGCGCTGACCTCGGCGCCGATGCCCAGCGTCTTGACCGCTTCGTAGACGCACATCAACCGCGATGTCTTCTTGACGCTGTCGATGACGGTCTGCTTGTCCATCGGCCGGATTGTCCGGAGATCGATGACTTCGATGTCGATGCCTTCGGCTTCCAGCACCGCCGCGGCGTCCAATGCCTTGTGCACCATGATCGAGGTGGCGACGATGGTCAGGTCGCGTCCCTCGCGGCGGATGTCGGCCTTGCCGATCGGCACCGTGTAGTAGCCTTCGGGCACCGGGCCCTTCATCTTGTAGAGCAGCTTGTGCTCGAAGATCATCACCGGGTCGGGATCGGCGACTGCGGCCAGCAGCATGCCCTTGGCATCGTATGGTGTCGCCGGCTGGATGACCTTGAGGCCCGGCACATGGCCGAGCCAGGCCTCGAGGCTCTGGCTGTGCTGGGCTGCGGCACCTGTGCCGGAGCCGGCGGGAAAGCGCATTACCACCGGAACCGAAACCTCGCCCCCGAGCATGAAGCGCATCTTGGCCGCCTGGTTGACGATCTGCTCCATGGCGAGCGTGGCGAAATCGGAAAACTGGAACTCGAAGATCGGCCGCATGCCGGTGAGGGCGGCGCCGACCGCGACGCCCGCGCCACCCAGTTCCGAAATCGGCGTGTCGATCACCCGCTCGCTGCCAAACCGATCGACCAGATCGCCGGTCACCTGGAAGGCGCCGCCATAGACGCCGATATCCTCGCCCATCAGGAAGACGCGTTCGTCCATGTCCATGGCGATCGCCATGGCTTCCTGGATCGCCTGGGCGTAGCTCAGTTCACGCACCATCGCGTCCATCACGCTTGCTCCGTATAGACATAATTGCCGGTGTCGCGCACATCCGGCGACGGGCTCGCCTTGGCGAACTCGATGCCGTCGGCGATCT
This sequence comes from Mesorhizobium sp. P2_E6, assembly GCF_056403835.1. Taxonomy (NCBI): domain Bacteria; kingdom Pseudomonadati; phylum Pseudomonadota; class Alphaproteobacteria; order Hyphomicrobiales; family Phyllobacteriaceae; genus Mesorhizobium; species Mesorhizobium sp. P2_E6. The sequence goes on along the minus strand of NZ_JBFUEQ010000006.1, from coordinate 193,780 downwards.
CCTGTGCCACCGCGCCGCGAATGGCCTCGATGCCCTTGTCGTCGATGAAGCCGAATTCGCGCAGCTCGCTTTCGAACAGGGTGATCGGATCGCGGTTCGACATCCAGTCCTCGATCTCCTCCTTGCTACGATAGCGGTTGCGGTCGCTCTTGGAGTGACCGCGATGGCGATAGGTCTTGGATTCGATCAGCGTCGGCCCCTCGCCGGCGCGTGCACGCTCGACAGCCTTGTACGACGCCTCGGCGACTTCCGAAAAAATATTGCCGTTGACGATGACACCCGGCATCGAATACGCGGCGGCGCGCTCGGCGATGTTCTTGACGGCGGTCGAGCGCGCCGTCGAAGTCGACATGCCGTAGCCGTTGTTCTCGCAGACGAAGATCACCGGCAACTTCCAGACCGAGGCCATGTTCAACGCCTCGTGGAAGGCGCCTTCATTGTTGGCGCCATCGCCGAAGAACGACACCACGACCTTTCCGGTCCTCATCATCTTGGCGGAAAGTGCTGCCCCAACGGCGATCGGAATGCCGCCGCCGACGATGCCATTGGCGCCGAGATTGCCCTTGCCGACATCGGCGATGTGCATCGAGCCGCCACGGCCCTTGCAGTAGCCGGTGGTCTTGCCGAAGAACTCGGCGAACATGCGCTTGACCTCGGCGCCCTTGGCGATGCAGTGGCCGTGGCCGCGATGCGTCGAGGTGATCTGGTCATCCTCGGCGAGCGGCATGCAGATGCCCATGGCGCTGGCTTCCTGGCCGATCGACAAATGCATTGTGCCGTGGATGAGGCCGCGCGTGTAGCACTCCTCCGCGCCCTCTTCGAAGCGCCGGATGAGGTACATCTTGTAGAGCACATTTCTGAGCTGCTCGGCGCTGTACTGTCGATAGACGAAGGGCAGGTTGGCGCGACTGTCGGCGACGGCTTTGCTGGCTCCGGCCATGGTCAGGCTCCCACGGACCCGTAGACGAGCTTGTCCTGGCGGGCACGCAGTTCGGCGATCTTGGAGCCTGGCGCTGGAGCAGCATTCGCATAGGTGATGAGCTCGCCCTTCTTGATCGGCTGGGTCACCGAGCCGCCTTGCAGCAGGCCGCAGGGAATGGCCTTGGCGGCGCCCGCCTCCGGCGCGGTCATAATCCAGGCGCGGTAGCAATATTCGCCGATCGCATCGAGCTTCTCACCCGGCTTCATGTTCTTCTTGGCCACCGCGCAGACTTCGGCCGTCGGCTTGGCCAGCGGGACCATATCCGCCTTGCCGTAGAGCACGACACGGGCGCAGGTCAGCGGCACTTCGAGCGAGGTCAAATGATAGGGGCGGTGGAAGGTGAAATACGGACCCTTGCCCATCTTCAAATCTTCCATGCGCTCCGAAATGCGCGGGTGCGACATGTCGGCGACGACGAAGACGCCAGGCGCGACACCCTTGCCGATCGAGTAGTCGACGACGCCGACCTTCGACAGCACGCCGCCGTCCTTCTGCGGCACCAGGACCTTGGACAGCTCGCCAAGCGTCGCCGCCGGGCCGTGCATGCCGGGCTTGTCGGGAACCAGCCCGGTGGCATTGGCGATCGCCGCCATCTCGACCATGGTCTTGGAGCCATCGACGAATTCGACCAGCATGCGCACATTCATATGCCGGCGCTCGGCCTCCTCCTCATAGTCGGGGGGCGTGGCGTCGATGTTTAGCGGATTGTTCTTGCCCTTGCCGGCGGCGACGATCGGATGGCCCATCGCCGAGACGAATTCGATCAGCTCCATGCAGGACGACGGCTCGTCGCCGGCGCCCAGCGAATAGGTGACGCCCAGCCGGTCGGCCTCACTTTTCAGATAGGCGCCGATGGTGACGTCGGCCTCGACATTCATCATCACCAGATGCTTGCCATGCTCCATGGCGCGCAGGCCGATCTCGGCGCCGACCGCCGGAACGCCTGTGGCGTCGATGACGACATCGATCAGGTCATTGTCGATGACCAGGCTGGCATCGTTGGTGACCGCGATCTTGCCGGCCTCCATCGCCGCCGTCATCGCCGAAGCGTTCGACACTTCGCGCGCATGGCCGGTTTGCTGGAAGGCGATATCCACCGCCTTGCTGGCGGCGGGCAGGTTCAGTTCCGAAATGGCGCCGATCTCGATGCCGGACATATGGGCGACGCGGGTGACGATATCGGTTCCCATCTCGCCGGAGCCGATCAGGCCGATACGGATGGGCTTGCCCGACCTGGCGCGTTCCTCGAGATCGCGGGCAAGGCCCGTCAACGAAACATTGGAAGCCATACCGCTCGTTCCTCCCATAATGCAGGCTATTCAATCGCCTGACGGGTATTGAACATATGTATTTCTGTCAAGACTAATGTGCACATCAGTTGCTTTGTGACGCCCCATTGTGGAGGCTCCGCGTGACCCAAAACAGCCCACCAACGCGGGGGCCGCGCAGCCGTTGCGCAGACAACACACTGGCACGGCTGCGTGCCTCCCGGCACACGGATTCTGGGTAGCTCGTCCACCGGTCGTGGCGATCGCTGCACCACGCCTCTCGACGGTTCAGGCTATAGAACCGGCGGCACCGGGAAATCGTGGAAATGCACGATCACCCCATCCGCATCGATCAAGATCACGGCATAGGCTGGCGGCTCGTGGCCGAGGCTCCAGCCCTGCGAGAAATCGAGCGCGGTTTGATGATTGGTGCTGCGCAGCGTGCTGACGGGAATGCCGCGCCAGCTGCCGGCGATCAGCCGGTGGACGTGTCCGGCAAAGATGTGGCGGACATTGCCGTGGCGCAGCAGTACCTCATGCAAGGCATCGGGATCGGCGAGCATGACACGGTCGAGCTCGGGGATGTGTATCCGAAACGGCGGATGGTGCATGAACAGGAAGACCGGTCGATCGCGAGCCTCCTGCAGTCGCTTATCGAGCCAGTCGAGACGCGCTGCGCACAGTTTGCCTTCGACATGGCCGCTATCCAGCGTATCGAGCAGGATCAGGCGGCCTTCGCTGCTGTCGACGACGCTTTGGACGAAGCCGCGCTCGGCGGTGGCTTGCGGAAACATCTCGAGAAACACCGCCCGGTCGTCATGGTTGCCGAGCATCAGCCGGCAGGGCGGACCGAACTTTGTCAGGCTCTCACTCAGCGCGGCATAGGCGGGGCGCTCGCCGTCATTGGTCAGGTCGCCGGAAATGACCACCAGATCAGCGTCGGCATGGTTGGCGCCGATGTCGGCAAGGCAGGCTTGCAACCTGGAGAGCGGATTGGAGCCGTACAGAAGACCACCCGGCGTCATCAGATGCGGATCGGATATCTGGATGACTTTCATGGACCTGACCGGGATGCTTCCTGCTGGCGGCTTTCCTGTTGACTCCTGGCGGCACCAGCCGGCAAACGAAACGCGTTGACCATCCTCACTGTGCGGTCCAGCCGCCGTCCATGGGCAAGGTCGTGCCGGTGATCTGCTTGGCTGAGTCCGAGCACAGGAACAGCGTCAATGCCGCAAGCTCGTCGACGGTGACAAATTCCTTGGTCGGCTGCGCCGCCAGCAGCACGTCGTGCTTGACCTGTTCCTCGGTCATGCCGCGCGCTTTCATCGTGTCGGGAATCTGCTTTTCGACCAGCGGCGTCCAGACATAGCCCGGCGCGATCGCATTGACCGTGATGCCGTCAAGCGCTGTCTCGAGAGCCACTGTCTTGGTCAGGCCCGCAATGCCGTGCTTGGCCGACACATAGGCCGACTTGAACGGCGAAGCGACCAGCGCGTGCGCGGAAGCCGTGTTGATGATGCGGCCCCATTTGCGCGCCTTCATGCCGGGCAGCGCCGCCTTGATCGCGTAGAAGGCGGCGAGCAAGTTGATGCGGATGATGGCTTCCCATTTGTCGTCCGGGAAGTCCTCGATCGGCGCGACATGCTGAATGCCGGCATTGTTGACCAGGATATCGAGACTGCCGAACGCGGCCTCGGCCTCATGCACCATGGCGCTCACCGCCGCGCCGTCCATCATGTTGGCATCGGAGTAGCGGCACTTGACGCCGAAATCCTTCTCGATGCCGGCGCGCTCCTGTTCGATTGCCGCGGCATCGCCCAGCCCGTTGATGGTGACGTTTGCGCCTTCAGCGGCAAAGGCGCGGGCTATTGCCAGGCCGATACCGCTGGTCGAGCCGGTGACGAGGGCATTCTTCGAAGACAGGGAACCCATGGTGATCTCGCGCGAGGTGGGAGGGAACATGACATATAATTGTGCATCGCAGCATGACAATGGCAGAGCCATGTGTCGATGCGATTACAACCTTGCGACAACGCCGGAGCATGGTTCCTGTCCCTTCGAAGCCGTTGTCGCCGGGGTGACACGGCACTGTCATGGTGCCGTGCAACATAATCGCTGCGCATTCGCGCGGTCATTCCTGACGAAATTTTGCCTGTAAAAGACCTTGGGGGTGCAGCTTGGAAATCGCCGATGTCGTGAAGCGGGCCTATGCGATGCCGCTGACCAATCCGTCCTTCCCGCCAGGGCCGTATCGTTTCTTCGACCGCGAATACGTCATCATTACTTACCGCACGACGCGCGAGGCGCTCGAAGCCGTCGTGCCAGCGCCGCTGGAGATCGACGAGCCGCTGGTCAAGTACGAATTCATCCGCATGCCTGATTCAACCGGCTTCGGCGACTATACCGAGACCGGCCAGGTGATCCCGGTGCGCTACAAAGGCCAGCACGGCGGCTACGTTCATTCGATGTATCTCGACGACGACGCGCCGATCGCCGGCGGGCGTGAACTGTGGGGATTTCCCAAGAAGCTGGCCAGCCCCAAGATCGTGCATGAGGGCGAAGTGGTGGTCGGCACGCTGCACTATGGCAGCGTTCTGTGCGCCACCGGCACCATGGGCTACAAGCACCGGGAGGCCGATCACGATTCCGTGCTTGCCTCGCTGGCTGCTCCCAACTTCCTGGTCAAGATCATCCCGCATGTCGACGGCACGCCGCGCATCTGCGAGCTGGTTCGCTACTACCTCACCGACATCACGCTGAAGGAGGCATGGACGGCGCCCGCGGCACTCGATCTGCGGCCCCATGTCATGGCCGACGTTGCGAAGTTGCCAGTGCTCGACATCGTATCGGCTGTTCATTTCACCGCCGATCTGACGCTCGGGCTGGGCGAGGTGGTTTACGACTACCTCGCTGATCGCAACCCTTCCGAGATCAGCGCAACCCAGCCGGAGAAAATTCGTGCTTGAACGCAACCGCAAGAAGGAGGCCACAGCCACCATCGAGGAAATCTCGGCGCAGTATGACCGCATCGCGCTGGTGTTTCAGGGTGGCGGCGCGCTCGGCGCCTATCAGGCCGGGGTCTATCAGGCACTGGCCGACGCCGGCTGCGAGCCGAGCTGGCTTTCCGGCGTGTCGATCGGCGCCATCAATGCGGCGATCATCGCCGGCAATGAATCAAGCCGCCGCCTGCAGCGTCTCGAGCAATTCTGGCAGACGATCTCGGGCCGCAAGATATGGGCCTATACGCCGGAAGGCGACATCTACCGCGACATCCGCAACCGCACAAGTTCTTGGATGACGATGACCATGGGCCAGCCCGGCTTCTTCAAGCCGCGCAATCCCAATCCCTGGTTCGAACAGCCGGGAGCCGAAGGCGCCACCAGCTTCTATGACACGGCCGAATTGAAGGAGACGCTGGAAAGCCTGATCGACTTCGATATCCTCAACGACGGCAAGAAGCGGCTGAGCGTCGGCGCGGTCAATGTCAGAACCGGCAACTTCGTCTATTTCGACACCGAGAAAGTGCGCATCGAACCGGAGCATATCATGGCCAGCGGCGCGCTGCCGCCGGCCTTCCCGTCGATCCGCATCGAGGGCGAATACTACTGGGACGGCGGCATCGTCTCCAACACGCCGCTGCAATACCTGCTCGACCAGGAGGAGGACCGCTCTTCGCTGGTGTTCCAGGTCGACCTGTTCAGCGCGCGCGGCACCTTGCCACGCGGCATGGCCGACGTGCTGTCGCGGCACAAGGACATCATGTATTCCAGCCGCACGCGCCAGAACACCGACAATTTCCAGCGCATCCATGCGCTGAAGATGAAGCTGCTCGAGGCGCTGAAGCGCGTGCCCGCCGAACTGTTGAAGGATGGTGAAAGAGAGCTGATCGCCGACTATTCGCAGGACGGCGTCGTCAACATCGTCCACCTGATCTACCAGCACAAAGGCTATGAGGGACACGCCAAGGACTACGAATTCTCCGGCACCTCGATGCGTGAGCACTGGGAGATGGGGCTGGAGGACACGCAGCGCACGCTGCGCCATCGCCAGTGGCTGACCCTGCCGACCAATGTCGAGGGCGTCGCCATCCACGATCTGCACCGCGAGGATCCGACCTGAGGTCTTTGCTGGCGCCTTCGTCTGACGAGGGGGCTGGCGAATCCACAGTTTGCCGACCAAAGCCTTTCAGCCGTATTGAAACAAGCCAGACTACCCCAAACGAAAAACGGCGCCGGAACCGGCGCCGTTTTCGTTTCAATAATTGATTGTCCGCTAAAACACCTGGCGGAAGACGATGAACAGCACGAAGGCGAGCGTGATCGAGCACGGCAAGGTCAGCACCCAGGCAAGCAGCAGGTTGCGCACCGTCGACCATTGCAGGCCCGAACCGTTAGCGGCCATCGTTCCGGCGACGCCCGACGACAGCACGTGCGTTGTCGACACTGGCAGTCCGAGCCGGTCGGCCATGCCGATGGTCACCATCGCGACAAGCTCCGCGGCGGCACCCTGGCCATAGGTCAGATGGCTCTTGCCGATCTTCTCGCCGACCGTGACGACGATGCGCTTCCAGCCGACCATGGTGCCGAGGCCGAGCGCCAGGGCAACGGCGACCTTCACCCAGATCGGGATGAACTTCGTCGCGTTGTCGACGGCCTTGTGATAGTCGGTGACCGCTTTCAGATCGGCGGCCTCCATCGGCAGCAACTTCTTCTTGTCGATCAGCTTGAGTGCCTCGCCGATCAGGTAGATGTCATTGCGGGCGTTGCTGACCAGATCGGTCGGCACGTTGTCGACAGTGGCATAGGGCTGCAGGCCCGCTGTCGTGTTGTGGATGTAGGTCTGCAGCGCGACCGTCGTCTGGTCGTTCCAGGTCCGGGTGCGCACGGCATCCTGGACGGCTGCCTTGGCGTCGGTGACGGTGATGCCCGGCTTGACATATTTGCCGAGCGCCTGCTCGACGTTGACGGAAGCGGCTTTGTAGGCCTCGAGATAGTTGATGTCGGGCGTCCGGTTCAGCGCAAAGGCCGTCGGCACGACACCGATCAGGATCAGCATGATCAGTCCCATGCCTTTCTGTCCGTCATTGGAGCCGTGCGCGAAGCTGACGCCAGTGCAGGTGAAGATCAGCAGCCCGCGGATCCACCATGGCGGCGGCGTGTTGCCTTTCGGTGCTTCGTAGAGGGCCGGATTGCGCACGAGCAGCTTCATCGCATAGAGCAGGATCGCCGCGGCGAAGAAGCCGATGATCGGCGACACCAGCAAGGTGATGCCGACATTGGTCGCCTGCGACCAGTCGACACCGCTGGTGGCACTGCCGGCAGGTGCCATGAACTGGTTGGCGAGGCCGACGCCGATGATCGAGCCGACCATCGTGTGCGAGCTCGACGCCGGCAGGCCGAGGAACCAGGTGCCGAGGTTCCACAGGATGGCTGCAACCAGCAGTGCGAACACCATGGCAAAGCCGGAGGAAGAGCCGACCTGCAGGATCAGCTCGACCGGCAGCAGCGAAAGGATGCCGAAAGCGACCGCACCGCTGGAGGTGAGAACCCCGAGGAAATTGAAGGCGCCCGACCACATGACCGCGAATTCGGCCGGCATGGAGCGTGTGTAGATGACCGTCGCCACCGCATTGGCGGTATCATGGAAGCCGTTGACGAATTCGAAGCCGAGCGCGATCAGCAAGGCAATGCCGAGCAGGATCCACGGCACGGTCTTGGCCTCGGCCAGATCCTGGCTGAGCGCGTAGCCGACATAGACGACGCCGACGAGCACCAGCACGCCGAAGGCCGGCAGGAACCACTTCGCGCTACCCGAATTGTGCAGCGGATGATCCGGTCTCGGAATGCCCGCCTCACTAGAAACTATGTCCACCATGTCCCACTCCTATTGCATTGCAGCAAAGAACCGGGACGAACGCTATGTCCGCACAATGAACCCTGTGTGACGATATCGGACACAACTTCCGAGGATATTTCAGGCGAAAAGCCTGGCGCCGACGCTGTCAGGCGCCCCTGGACCGCGTCTTCAGGATCGCCGAAAACAGCGGATCGAAGGCCCGGCTGATCGGCGCCGCGGCGGCACCGAGCGCGATCGACCAGGGATCGGTGGTGCCGAGCTGCAGGCGCGGCAAATTCCGTTCCGGCCGGTCGGCGATCGACGGCAGCAGCGGATGCATCGCCTCGACCAGCCGGCGGGCCAGCGCTTCCGGCGCTCCGCTGGTCAGGATGACAGTCTGCGGATCGAAGATCGTTTCGATGACATGCACGCTCCAACGCAGATCATGCGCCGCACCATCGATCCAGGCAATGATCTTGGGATCCTCGGCCGTGACGAGGCCGTCCATCTGTTGGTAGATGTCGTCGTCGGCCGGATTGAGGCCGAGATGCTGGTAAAGCGAGGCCAGCGACGCGCGATGTTCGAGCGGCGTCGAGCCGGGGCCGGCCGGCGACAGCAGCGCCATGCCGATCTCGCCGGCATTGCCATGGCCGCCGCTGTAGAGCTCGCCGTTCAGGATCAGTCCGGCGCCGATGCCGTAACCGACGTAGAGGCAGACCGCGTGATCGACGCCGTGCGCCGCGCCGACGATGCGCTCCGCCGTCGCGCAGGCGGCGGCGTCGTTCTGCAAGCTGACATTCAGGCCTGTGCCTTCGGCGAGCGTCTCCAGCAGCGGAAATTTCTGCCAGGCCGGCATCATCCATTTATCGTCCGAATTCTTCAGCCCGAAAGGACCCGGCATGGCGACGCCGAGACCGACAAGCCTCTCTTCGGATTGGGCGGACATCTGGGACAGCTCACGCCGGACGCCGCCGACCAGGCCGAGGATCACCTCGACGCCCTTCGACGGCTCATCGAACGGCAGGTTGGCCTCGGCTCGCGCCAGCACGCTGCCGACCAGATCGACGGCGACCGCCCGCGTCAGGTGGCGATCGATCTGCAGCCCGATGGCAAAGGCGCCCTCGGGAACCAGCCTGTAGGGGGTCGAAGGCTGGCCCCTGCCCTTGCGCACCGCCTCGAGGGCAACGACCAGGCCGTCGCTTTCGAGATCCTCGATGATGTTGGAGACGGCCTGCTTGGTGAGTTGCGTCGCCCGCGCCAGGTCGGCGCGCGACAGGGCGCCATTGAGGCGCAGCGCCTCGATCATGACACGACGGTTGTGCGCGCTCGTGCCTTCCTGGTTGGTGCCGCTCTTGGCGCGGATTGGGCTGAAATCGTCCACCGGCGTTTCCCTCTTGACTCCATTAGGATATTGATCGACTAATTAAGTCAAGCGAATTGACTTAATAGCAAACCGACCGCAGAAAAAGACGGCCAAGGCTTTGTGCCGGGCGCCGCCCACGGTCGGGGACCATTGGGTCACGTGACATCAATCCGGGAAGGCAACGCATATATCGCCCGCCCGCCAACATCGGAAATGGGAGAAGAAGATGCTGAAATCGATCGGTAAGACACTCTTGGGCGCAGTCTTTGTCGGAGGATTGCTCGTTCCCCATGCTTTCGCCGAAACGTCCATCAATGCGCTTTTCATGGCGCAGGCCGCCTACAGCGAGGCTGACGTACGCGCCATGACAGACGCCTTCACGAAGGCCAATCCCGACATCAAGGTCAATCTCGAATTCGTCCCCTATGAGGGCCTGCACGACAAGACCGTGCTCGCGCAGGGCTCGGGCGGTGGCTACGACGTCGTGCTGTTCGACGTCATCTGGCCGGCCGAATACGCCACCAACAAGGTGCTGGTCGATGAGTCATCGAAGATCACAGGCGACATGAAGAAGGGCGTGCTGCCCGGCGCCTGGACCACGGTCCTGTATGAAGGCAAGTACTACGGCATGCCGTGGATCCTCGACACCAAATACCTGTTTTACAACAAGGATATCCTGGAGAAGGCCGGCATCAAGGCGCCGCCGAAGACCTGGGAAGAACTCGGCGAACAGGCCAAGATCATCAAGGACAAGGGCCTGCTGAAGACACCGATCGCCTGGAGCTGGTCGCAGGCCGAGGCCGCGATCTGCGACTACGCCACGCTGGTCAGCGCCTATGGCGGCGACTTCCTCAAGGACGGCAAGCCGGACTTCCAGAATGGCCCCGGCGTCGCGGCGTTGAAATACATGGTCGACAGCTACAAGTCGGGCCTCACCAATCCCAATTCCAAGGAATTCCTGGAAGAGGACGTGCGCAAGGTCTTCGAAAACGGTGACGCCGCCTTCGCGCTGAACTGGACCTACATGTACAACATGGCCAACGATCCGAAGGACAGCAAGGTCGCGGGCAAAGTCGGCGTTGTGCCGGCGCCAGGTGTCAGTGGCACCAGCGAGGTGTCGGCCGTCAACGGCTCGATGGGCCTTGGCGTCACAGCGGTCTCCAAGCATCCGGACGAAGCCTGGAAATACATTGAATTCATGACCTCGCAGGCGACGCAAAACCAGTATGCCAAGCTCTCGCTGCCGATCTGGGCGTCGTCCTATGACGACCCGGCGGTGACCAAGGGCCAGGAAGAGCTGATCGCCGCCGCCAAGCTCGGCCTGGCTGCGATGTATCCGCGCCCGACCACGCCGAAATACCAGGAGCTGTCGACCGCCTTGCAGCAGGCGATCCAGGAATCGCTTCTCGGCCAGTCTTCACCGGAAGACGCCTTGAAGACCGCCGCGCAAAACAGCGGCCTCTGAGCACTGTTGTCGTTCAACATGGGCGGCCTTGTGCCGCCCATGTTATGTCCAGATCAAAGATGAACGAAGAAAGGCTGCTCCGATGTCGGGCACCTGGATGACAACCCGTGCATGGTTGCTGATGCTGCCGCTGCTCGTGGTCATGGTCGCCGTCATCGGCTGGCCGCTGGCCGATACCGTCGGGCTTTCCTTCACCGACGCCAAGCTTGTCGGCACGGGCGGCAATTTCGTCGGCTTCGACAATTATGCGAACATGCTGTCCAGCTCGAATTTTTCGCGCACGCTGGTCACCACGACACTCTTCGCGGTGATTTCGGTCGCCGCCGAAATGGTGATCGGCGTTCTCGCAGCACTGCTGCTCAATCAGCAGTTTCATGGCCGCGCCATCCTGCGCGCCTTGATGATCCTGCCCTGGGCGCTGCCGACCGTGGTCAACGCCACGCTGTGGCGGCTGATCTACAATCCCGAATATGGCGCGCTCAACGCTGCCCTCACACAAATGCACCTCATCGATGCCTACCGTTCCTGGCTCGGCGAGCCGGGCACCGCGCTGGCGGCGCTGATCGTCGCCGACTGCTGGAAGAACTTTCCGCTGGTGGCGCTGATCGCGCTGGCCGCGCTGCAGGCAGTGCCACGCGACATTACCGCGGCCTCGCTCGTCGACGGCGCCGGGGCCTTCAACCGCTTCCGCTTCGTCATCCTGCCCTATCTCGCCGGTCCGCTGATGGTGGCGCTGGTGCTGCGCACCATCGAGGCTTTCAAGGTCTTCGACATCATCTGGGTGATGACCCGCGGCGGCCCGGCCAACAGCACGCGCACGCTGTCGATCCTCGTCTACCAGGAGGCCTTCTCCTTCCAGCGCGCCGGATCCGGCGCGTCGCTGGCGCTGATCGTCACCTTGCTCGTCACCGTGCTGGCCGTCGCCTATGCCGCGCTGGTGCGCAAGACCGCCGGGAGTGCCGCCTGATGGAACGCCAGAGCCCGGCCTTCACCATCTTCATCCACGCCTGCGCTTTGCTGCTCGCAGCCGTCATCCTGGCGCCCCTCGCCTGGCTGTTCATCATGAGCATCTCGCCAGCCGCCGACCTTGCCGCCAAGCCGCTGCGCTGGTGGCCGCAAAGTGCTGACTTCTCGCGCTACGGGCAATTGCTGTCGACCGCCGAAAACAGCGCCGGCGCTGCCTTCACCTCCTCGCTGCGCAACAGCCTCGAGATTGCCGGCATGGCGACCATCGCGGCGCTCGCGCTGGCGATCCCGGCCGGCTGGGCCGTCTCGCGCACGCCGTCGATCGGCTGGTCGCTGTCGATGGTCATCGCCACCTACATGTTGCCGCCTGTGGCGCTTGCCGTGCCGCTTTATATGGGCCTGTCGTATCTCGGCCTGCTCAACAATGTCTTCGGCCTGGCGCTGGTCTACCTGACCATACTGGCGCCGTTCACCACCTGGCTGATGAAGTCGGGTTTCGACTCGATCCCGCGGGAAATCGAGGCGGCGGCAATGATCGACGGCGCTGGACTGTTCCAGACGCTGCGCATCATCACGCTGCCGCTGGCGGCACCGGTGATGGCGACATCGGCGCTGTTTGCCGTGCTGCTCGCCTGGGACGAATTCTTCTATGCGCTGCTGTTCACCTCGGACCAGCGCGCGAAGACCCTGACCGTCGCCATCGCCGATTTGGCCGGCGGCCGGGTTTCCGACTACGGATTGATCGCCACGGCCGGCGTGCTGGCAGCCTTGCCGCCGGTGCTGATCGGCCTGGTCATGCAGCGGGCGCTGATCTCCGGCCTGACCAGCGGCGGTGTGAAAGGATGACGATGACCACTGGCAAGAGCCGCCCCGCCGGGCTCATGGCGATCGACCGCGAGATGGCGCGCCAGCATGCCGATGCGATCGCGTCGTTCGAACACAACGCGGCCATGGCGGCAAAGGTCGCCGCCTCGATCCGGCGCAGCGGGCGCCTGTTGCTGCTCGGCATGGGCGGCTCGCATGCCGTCGGCCGCGCCGTCGAGCCGCTCTACCGCGCGCTTGGCATCGATGCGCTGGCACTGCCGCTTTCCGAGCAACTCGGCCAACCGCTGCGACTGGCCGGCAGGACGGTGCTCGTCACCTCGCAGTCCGGTGAGAGCGCCGAGGTCGTCAGATGGTTCTCAGAGGCTGGCGGCACCGCCGATGTTTTCGGCTTGACGCTTGAAGGCGCTTCGTTCCTGGCTCGCACGGTGCCTTGCCTGGTCGGCGCCGGCGGCACCGAACTGGCGTTTGCCGCAACCCGCAGCCTGACCGTGACCTTCGCTTTGCATCTGGCGATCATCGCCGCACTCGGCGAGGATCCGAGTGCCGCGCTTGGCGCTCTGGATCAGCCGCAAGACAACGACATCACACAAGCGCTCGCAGCACTGGCTGGAGTGACAGCCGTCGTCACCTCGGGCCGGCGGTTGCAAGGTCTTGGCGAAGCGCTGGCACTCGGCCTTAGCGAACTGTCGCGCCTGCCGTGCTTTTCGCTCGAGGGCGGCCAGTTGCGTCACGGGCCGATGGAAATGCTCGGCCCGCACGTCGGCGTCATCCTGTTTCGCGGCAACGACCCGACATCGGATCTGGTGACCGCCATGGCCATATCCGTGGTCGAGGCCGGCGCACCGCTCGTCGTCTTCGATTCGTCCGGGCAAACGCCTGTCGCAGGAGCCGTGACGCTTTCCTTCAAACCGGCTTCCGGTATGGCCGCGATCTTCGCCATGCTGCCTCCAGCGCAACGCCTGATGATCGCTTTCGCCGATGCCCGCGTCGACAATGCCGGCACGCCGGTTCGCTCGACCAAGATCACCAGGAGCGAGTGATGCGTCCGCTTGCGGTGATCGGCAACGTCAATGTCGACCTGATTGTCGGCCCGGTAGCGCCGTGGCCTGCCGCCGGAACGGAGACCGTCGTCGATCACGACGAATTGCGCGTCGGCGGCCAGGCAGGCAACAGCGCGCTGGCCTGGCAGGCGTTGGGCGTCGATTTCGCCGTTGCCGCCAATGTCGGCGACGACCAGTTCGGCCGTTGGCTTCGCGAGGCCTTTGGCCGCCGCGCCGAGAAATGGCCGGTCCGTCCTGAAGGCACGACGCTGTCCGTCGGCATGACCCACCCGGACGGCGAGCGGACCTTCTTCACCACACGCGGACATCTGCCGCGCTTCGGCCTCGGCGATGTGTTTTCCGTGCTCGACGGCAGGGCGCTCTCGGGCGGCTACGCGCTGTTGTGCGGCTCTTTCCTGACCGACGATCTCACACGCCATTACGACGCGTTTTTCGACTGGGCGGACAGCAACGGCATTGCCGTCGCGCTCGACACCGGCTGGCCGATCGATGGCTGGACCGAGGCAAATTGCACGGCCACCCGCGCATGGCTGTCGCGCTGCGAGCTGGCGCTGTTCAACGAGGTCGAGACCGTGACCCTGGCCGGAACGCAGAGCCCTGTGGAGGCCGCCCGCGCGATCCGGTCGAGCATGAAGGAAGGCGCGACCTTCGTCGTCAAGCGCGGCCCGCTGGGCGCCATCGCCATCGGCCCGGACGGCGCACTTGTCGAAGCCGTCGCGCCCGATGTCCGGGTGGTCGACACGATCGGCGCCGGCGATGTCTTCAACGCCGCCTTCCTCGCTGCACTGGCGCAGGAGCAGCCGCTGTCGGCCTGTCTCTCCGCCGCGACGCATGTGGCGTCGCGCGCGATTTCCACCTTGCCCCGCAACTATGGTGGGCCGATGCAGTTCAGGGAATCCACACATGAGCGCGCTTGAAATCCGCGACATCCGCAAGAGCTACGGCAGTGTCGAGACGCTGAAAGGCATCGACATCGCGCTGCAGAGCGGCGAATTCCTGGTGCTGCTCGGCTCCTCGGGCTGCGGAAAATCGACGCTGCTCAACATCATCGCTGGGCTGGCCGAGGCGACCAGCGGCGATGTGCTGATCGGCGGCCGCTCGATCCTTGGCGTTCATCCCAAGAACCGCGATATCGCCATGGTCTTCCAGTCCTATGCGCTCTATCCGAACCTGACTGTTCACCGCAACATCGGCTTCGGACTGGAGATGCGCGGGGTCGCCGCCGACGAGCGCAACAGGGCGGTACACGAAGCGGCGAAGCTGCTGCAGATAGAGACCCTGCTCGACCGCAAGCCGAGCCAGCTTTCTGGCGGTCAGCGCCAGCGCGTCGCCATTGGCCGGGCGCTGGTGCGCAAGCCGCAGGTCTTCCTGTTCGACGAGCCGCTGTCCAATCTCGACGCCAAGCTGCGCCTGGAAATGCGCACCGAACTGAAGCGCCTGCACCAGATGCTGCAGACCACGATCGTCTATGTCACCCATGACCAGATCGAGGCAATGACGCTGGCGACCCGCATCGCGGTGATGCGCGACGGCCGGATCGAACAGCTCGGCACGCCCGAAGATATCTACGACCAGCCGGCGACACTCTATGTCGCGGGCTTTGTCGGCGCACCGTCGATGAACATGCTGCAGGCGGTCGTCATCGACGGAAAGCTGGCCATAGCCGATACCGACGTGCGGATACCCGTGCCTGCACGCAATCGACACTCGGTCCGCGACGGCGCACCGGTCGTCGTCGGCATCAGGCCCGAAGCGCTTCGCGTGGCGACCATTGCTGCGACAGACTTGTCATTGCCCGTGGAGATCGAGGTCGTCGAACTGACCGGACCCGAACTGGTCACCACGGCCCGCATCGGTGCACAGCGGCTGACGGCTTGCCTGCCGCCACGGACCCGGCTTGCCAAGGGCCAAACATGCAGCTTCGCCTTCGATGAGACAGCGCTTCGCTTGTTTGACCCGGCAACCGGCAAGGCCTTCCTGGATCAGCCCTGATCGATGTCCTCGCGGGTATGCGGCGACCCCGCAATCTCAAGCAGGGACGACACCAGCAACTGCCGTTCGTCTTTCGAAAGGACATCCGCATCGAAGAGGCTCATGCTGCGCAGCCCTTCTATGGCCAGGTAGCAGACCAGCAACGACTTCAGATCCGGCGTCTCGCCCTTCAGCCGCTCGAAAAGCTGCTGCTTGAACGTCTTTATCGGCGTCATGAAGTCGGGATCCTCGGCGATCGCCGAAAAGATCCAGGATGCCGATGGCCGCTTCTCCTCGCAATCGCTTGCCGACAGCGTGATGTAGACGGCGAGTGGGTTTTTGCCTTTGTCGGCACTGTTTGCGGTTTCGAGCGCTTGCCCGAAGTCACGCAAATAGCCCTCGACCAATCCCTGCATCAACTTGGCCTTGGTCGGGAAATTGTAGAGCAACCCGCCTTTCGATACGCCGGCGCGGCTGGCGACCGCTTCCAGCGACAGGCTGCCGGGCCCGGATTCTCTTGCGACGTCCGCCGCCGCAGCAAGAATCTTCTCGCGCGAATTCGATCTTGGAGCTTTCATGGCCCCTCCCATCGCAAGCTTAGGCCCAATTGACAAGACCGTCCAGACGGTACAGTAAGACCGCCGTTATTTGAAATCGGGACCCGCAGTCGATATGTGTCCCGATGTCCGCGCTTCGCGCCGGATTTCGGCTGAGGGGACTTCCTTGTTCAAGCGCATCCTTCGTATCGTCATCATCGCCCTGGTTCTGCTCGTCCTCTTCGTCGTGGTCGGTGGCATTGTCGGCTTCAACTTCCTGCGCGACAACGGCATCAAGCAGTATTTCGCTACGATGAAGCCGCCGGCGGCGACAGTGTCGACGACCATCGCCAAGCCGTCGACCTGGACGCCGGGCGTCGAGGCTATCGGTACGGTCAGGGCTGTGCGCGGTGTCGATCTGACGGTTGAAACCACCGGCATCGTCAAGGAGATCCTGTTTCACGCCAACCAGAAGGTTGCGGAAGGCGCGGTCCTGCTGCAACTCGACGGTGCGGTCGAGCGCGCCGATCTGGAAGCAACGAAGGCGCAAGTCGCGGTCGTCCAGATGGCGCTGACGCGCGCCATTGAACTGCAGCGGCGCGGCGTCAATGCGGACGCTACGCTCGACACGGCGCGGGCAACCGCATCGGCAACCGCCGCGCAAGTGAACAAACTGCAGGCGGTGCTCGACCAAAAGCAGCTGACGGCGCCTTTCAGCGGCACGGTGGGCATTCCGAGAATCGACCTCGGCCAGTACCTGGCGCCTGGCACCGTAGTGGTGACGTTGCAGGATCTGGACACGATGCGGGTCGATTTCTCGGTTCCCGAACAACAGCTCCCGCTGCTCAAGATCGGCCAGACGGTGCGACTGGGCATCGGCGGCGGCGAGATGCCCTATGCCGGTACCATTCGCGGCATCGACCCGAAAATCGACCCATCCAGCCGGTTGGTGAATATCAGGGCGGAAGTCGCCAATCCTGAAGGCAAGCTGACCCCGGGCCAGTTCGTGCAGGTCCGTGTCGAACTGCCCGAAGAGCAGAATGTGCTGGCGCTGCCGCAGACGGCGCTGACCACCAGTCTCTATGGCGACTATATATTCGTCGTACAGCCGGCGAAGCCCGCCGAAGCGCCCCCAGCGCAGGCAGCCAAGCCGGAAGAAAAGCCCGCCGCGTCGGCAACCGACAAACCGGCGGACGCCCAGCCCACAGACAAAAAGCCGGCAGATACCAAGCCGGCTGAAGCCATGAAGCCGGCGGCAGATGCAACCAAGCCTGCCGCCGATGCGGCAAAGCCAGCGGACAAGGCTGCCGATCCGGCCAAGCCGGCGGCGGAAGCCGACAAGCCCGCTCTGGTGCTGTCGCAGGTCTTCGTCAAGCCCGGTCGTCGCAACGAGGGCATGGTCGAGATCGTCGAGGGGCTGAAGGCTGGAGACGAAGTCGTCACCGCCGGTCAGAACCGGCTCTTCAATGGCATGTCCGTCGCCGTCGACAACACCATCGACCCGACCAAATCGGCGAACAAGCAGGCCGACCCGCAATGAGCTTTTCCGATATCTTCATTCGCCGGCCTGTCCTTTCGACGGTCCTTGCCTGCATGATCCTGCTGCTGGGTTTCCAGGGCATCTTCAACCTGTCGATCCGGCAATATCCGAAGGTCGACGAGACGGCGATCACCATCACGACGGCCTATCCCGGCGCCAGTGCCGACCTGATCCAGGGCTTCATTTCCGCTCCGATCGCCCGCGCCGTGGCCTCGACCGAGAACATCGACTACGTCACCTCGTCGAGCCGTCCGTCTTCCAGCACCGTGACGGTGCAGATGAAGCTTGGCTCCAACCCCGACGTGGCACTGACCGAAGTGCTGTCCAAGGTCCAGGGCGTGCGCGGCACCTTGCCGGACGCCTCCAAGGACCCCGTCATCGTCAAGGGCACCGGCCAGCAGTTCGCGATGATGTACATCTCGATGCAGAATCCGAACATGACGAAGGAGCAGCTGACGGAGTATATCGAGCGCGTCATTCGGCCACGCATGTCGACGGTCGAAGGCGTCGCCGACGTGCAGATCTTCGGCGCCCAGGAATACTCGATGCGCGTCTGGATCGACCCGGTCAAGCTTGCCGCGCGCGGCGTGACTGCCGCCGAAGTTCTGGAGGCGATCGATAATTCCAACTTCCTGTCGGCGCCGGGCAATACGCAGAACGAGTATGTGGTCTCGTCGATCACAGTGCGCTCGACGCTGCAGACGCCCGAAGCATTCGCCGCGCTGCCGTTGCGCTCGACGGACGGCAATGTGGTGCGGCTGCGCGACGTGGCTCGCGTCGAACTCGGCGCCGAGAACACCGACACCAGGGTCAGCTTCAACGGCAAGCCCGGCACCTTCCTCGCCATCTTCCCGACACCCGCGGCCAACCCACTGACCACGGCGGCGGCGCTTACCAAGCTGGTACCGCAGATTCAGGAAACACTACCGAAGGGCATGACGATCGAGGTCGTCTACGATGCGACCGGGCAGATCAGCGCCTCGATCGAAGAGGTGTTCAAGACCATCGCCGAGGCGGTTGCCATCGTCATCGTCGTCATCCTTTTGTTCCTTGGCTCTTTCCGTTCGGTGATGATGCCAATCGTCACCATCCCGCTGTCGCTGATCGGCGTCTGCTTCCTTTTGTTTGCGGTGGGCTATTCGATCAACCTTCTCTCCCTGCTGGCCATGGTGCTGGCTATCGGCCTCGTCGTCGATGACGCCATCGTGGTGGTCGAAAACATCCACCGCCACATGGAAGAAGATCACATGTCGCCGATGCAGGCGGCATTCAGCGGCATGCGCGAAATCGCGTCGGCCATTGTCGCCATGACGATGACGTTGGCCGCCGTGTTCGCGCCGCTGGCCTTCACCGGCGGCCTGACGGGCGCGCTGTTCCGCGAATTCGCGGTCACGCTCGCCGGCTCGGTTGTGCTGTCAGGTGTCATCGCCGTCACCATCACCCCGATGATGTCGGCGCGCCTCTTGAAGTCCGGCACACCGGGCCGTTTCCAGCGTATTGTCGACGGCACCTTCGCGCGGGTCGAGCACGTCTACGAGAGGGCCGTCACCGGTTCGCTGAACTATCGCCCGCTGACGCTGATCATCGTGCTGGCGCTTGTCGGCGTCACCGGTTTCATGTTCACCAAGACCTCGAGCGAACTGGCGCCGGAAGAGGACCAGGGCTTTCTGCTCTCGATTGTGACAGCGCCACGCTATGCTACGTCCGACTACACCGAGACATACGTCAACCAGATGCTCGGCCTTGTGAGGGATATTCCCGAGACGCGGGCGCAGTTCTCCGCCGTCGCCTTCGGCGGTGAGACAAACAGCGCCTTCGTCGGCTTTGCCTTCAAGGACTGGGCTGAACGCAAACGCAATTCCAAGGAATTGCAGGCCGACATTACGGCCCGTCTCGCCAAGGTGGCGGGTGTCCAGGCCTTCGTCTTTGCGCCACCGACGCTGCCGGGCTCCGGCGGCGGCCTGCCCATCGCCTTGGTGGTGCGATCGACCGGCGATTCCTCGGAAGTGTACGATGTGGCGGAGAAGATCAAGAACAAGGCGCAGGCCTCCGGTCGCTTCATCGTCGTGCAGAATTCGATGGCCTATGACGCGCCGCAGGTGACGGTGACTATCGATCGCGACCGCGCCGCGGCCCTCAACCTGCCGATCGCCGATATCGGCCGGACGTTGACGCTGCTGGTCGGCGGTGCCGAAGTGGCGCAA
Source organism: Mesorhizobium sp. P2_E6 (assembly GCF_056403835.1). Taxonomy (NCBI): domain Bacteria; kingdom Pseudomonadati; phylum Pseudomonadota; class Alphaproteobacteria; order Hyphomicrobiales; family Phyllobacteriaceae; genus Mesorhizobium; species Mesorhizobium sp. P2_E6. Next base: position 173,764 of record NZ_JBFUEQ010000006.1, on the reverse strand, counting down.
TTCGATCGCGACTCCAACAGCTACGACATCATCCCGCAGGTGCCGCAGGAGTTCCGCGACAACCCCGAAAAGCTCGGCCAATACTTCGTGCGCAGCGTCACGGGCGAGATGGTGCCGCTGTCGGCCGTGGTGAAGATCTCCAACAATGCCGCGCCGGCGGCCATCGAGCAGTTCAACCAGCTGAATTCAGCAACGATTTCCGCGCTTCCGCTGCCCGGTGTCACCACCGGCGACGGGCTGAAGGCACTGGAGGACATCGCCAGGGAGAACCTGCCCGATAGCTTCTTCATTGATTACTCCGGCCAGTCCAGGCAAGAGAAGGAACAGGGCAACACCATCCTGATCGCCTTTGCGGCGGCCGTCATCGTCATCTATCTGGTGCTGGCGGCGCAGTTCGAAAGCTTCCGCGATCCGCTGATAATCATGATGGCGGTGCCGCTATCGATCTTCGGCGCCATCGTGCCGCTCAATCTGGGTCTCGGCACGCTCAACATCTATACGCAGGTCGGTCTGATCACGCTGATCGGCCTGATCACCAAGCACGGCATCCTTCTGGTCGAGTTCGCCAACCAGCAGCGTGAAATCCATGGCATGCGGCGGCGCGACGCCATCATCGCCTCGGCCAAGGTCCGCCTGCGCCCGATCCTGATGACGACGGCGGCGATGGCGCTTGGCGTGGTGCCGCTGATCACGTCCAGCGGTGCGGGCGCCGCGGCGCGCTATTCGATGGGCCTGGTCATCTTTACCGGCATCCTGGTCGGCACCATGTTCACGCTCTTCGTCGTGCCCATGTTCTACACCTTCATCGCCAGCAAGGACCTGCCGCATCTGGCCGAGAAGCCGGATCCCAAGCTGATGCCGGCACTGCCGAACTAGAGCAATTCCAGGAAAAGTGTGAAACGGTTTTCCCGGGAAAAGCGCGTAGCGCTTTCCCTTAGGGAATTGCGTCAAAACAAAGAGTTAGAGCAGTTGGCCGTTTCAGAGAAACGGTGAACTGCTCTAAAGCAAAACAGGATGACAACAAAAAAGAGGCCGGAAAATTCCGGCCTCTTTTTTTGGCTGGGCTCGATACCGCCGGTTTGAGCTGTACTCGATACCGCGCAAACCTTCCTGCGGGAGCCTTGAACGAGGACGCGGCAGTTGGCCTGCCCGTTTCACAGCCTGCTACTTGACGATGACGATGCTGGTGTTGGTCGGCCCGAACATTTCGACGAGCTGATAGAAATCGGCGGCGTTGTCGGGATGCAGCCGCACGCAGCCATGCGAAGCCGGCTGGCCGAGGCGCTTGATCGCGTTGGTGGCATGCACCGCATAGCCGCCGCTGAAGAAGACCGAGTGCGGCATCGGCGCGTTGTCGTACTTCTTCGAATACCACATCTCATGCATGCGCGTCGGCTTGAACGAACCGGTCGGCGTCACATGGGCTCCGTCGCCGGTAGAAACCTTCCAGGCGAAGGCCGGCCGACCGTCGACAGAGACTTCCATGACCTGCTGTGAAAGCGAGACGCGCGCCACGATCTTGTTGGCGGCGTGCGCTGCGCCCGAGCCTGCGCCGAACAGCAGTGCCGCACCGGTCAGGGCGGCGGCGGCGACGTTGATCAGCTTGGCGGAAATGGCGGTGTGCATGATGGTATCCCCTCTCTCTGCCGGACTTGGCCGGCTCCAATTCGATGGCTGCTTATCCCAATGGCATGTTTCGGGGAGATTTCGTGAAATGCTCGTTTTTGTTTCGAATCTGTTTCCTCTGGTTAACAAGCAGAGCCCGCTGACCGCCCCGGGAGAGGCGGTCAGATGCTGCTTGCTGACGGGGTCCAGATCACGAACATGGGTATTTGCCCCTCAACGAAGGTGCGAATTTCTGTATATGAAACAATGATCTTCGATCTCGAAACCAAGCGGCAACAAAGCGCGACTCCAAGCGGCATGATCCGGATACGGGCCGCAAGCAAAGTTGACGTAACGAAAACAGCCGGTACGAAAATGGAAACGAAATCGAACGCACTGTCCTGGGTTCTCAGGATCAGCATCGCGGCAGTGGTCATCGGCGGGGTCGGCACGGTTGCCGGCAACTCGTTGACAAATCTCGGCGCGATGACGTCAGGCGAGATTTCGACCCTGCATGCCGCACTGTTTTTTGCCACGGTCTGGATTGTTTCCAGCCTGCGCGTCGTTCGGCTCAAGGCCCTCTGGCGGGTCGGTCTTAAGCTGACGGGAATGCGCGGCCCCTCCGGCAACTTGCTGCCGAGAGGACCGAAGGCCCGCGCCGCAGCGGGGGGCTCCGTGAGCGGCGCGGGCACTTCGGGAGTATCCTGAAGTGACCTGCAACACACAAATGGGGAACTGATACGATGAACACGAAATTTGCCGCTTCGGTGCTTTCTGCACTGCTTTACGCGCAGGGCCTGCTGGGCTTTGCCGCCGTTGCCACCGTGCTGCTCAGGGACCGCGCCCATGCGAGCGAGCTCAGCATGGGCAATGACATCCCATCGGGTCCCTCGCTGCTGGTGGTGCGCTGATCGTCAGGAGCATCGGATCCAGGTGGAAACTCCGATGCTCGAACGAAGAGATGGCGTCAGTGCCCCAGCCGTCAGTCGACGAATTGCTGCGGCGGATCAAACCGATAGCCGGCGCCGCGAATGGTGGTGATGGTGTCGGTGTCGAGCTTGCGGCGCAGCCGCACGATGCGCGAATCGATCGAGCGATCGAAGGCGTCGGCGTTTTCGGCAGGTGCCGCGGCAATGATATCGTCACGCGTCAGCACCTTGCGCGGACTGGCCAGGAACAGCCTGAGCAGCGCCACCTGACCGGGCGAAAGCTGCTCTTCCGTGCCGGACCGATGCATGACCATGGCCGATCTCAGATCGACGGTCGCGTTCTCCAGCACGATCAGTTCCTGCGTGCCCCTGCCGCGTCGCGAAAGCAAGCCTCCGACACGGGCGGCGAGTTCCCTGACATTGAGTGGGCTCTCGACGACGTCGGCCGCACCAAGCTCGAGCGCCAGCACCTTGTCGACGAGATCTGCCGGCCGGCAGATCAAGATGAAATCCGGTCCGCCCTCGCCACCATGGCGCTTGAGCAGATCCCGCCCCTCCGCCTGGCTGACGCTGTCGCCGATGACGACGACGTCGATGCCCTTTCCCGACAGCAGCGACTCAGCCTCCCATGGCTGCCGCGCCTGATGCACATCGTGGCCACGCCGCTCGAGATGGTCGGCGAGTTCGGTCGCGACCACTTCGGCGACCGAAACGAGCGCAATGACGGATCGTGCGGCCATATTTTTCAACCGTTCCCTGGCAACTAGATATGAGTGCTGGACATCATGTTTATACCCAATCTACTTTCCACTGAAAGTGGGAGCGAGAGCATCGTGCGGGCAAGAATTGTCATCGTCGAGGATGAGCCCGACCTGAGGGACGCGGTCGCCGAATATCTGGGCGCCGCCGGCTATGACGTGGTCACCGCCGAAAGTGCGGCCGCCGCGCGCAGCCTTGTTGAAACGCAGTCGTTTCATCTCGCCATCCTCGACATCGCCATGCCGGGCGAGGATGGCCTCTCGCTCGGTCGCTGGCTGCGTTCGCGGCTGCCGATCGGTATCATCTACGCGACAGCCGCCGGCACCGCGCTCGACCGCATCGTCGGGCTGGAACTCGGCGCCGACGACTACATCGTCAAGCCCTACGAATTGCGCGAAGTGCTGGCAAGGGTCCGTAGCGTGCTGCGCCGGGTTCCTCAGCCGCAGGAGCTTCAGGGCAAGAAGGCCGCGACGGATCGGCGTTCCGTTGCCTTTGGCCCTTTCCAGGCCGATCTCGACGGCAGGCTGGTCACCGGCGCCAATGGCTCGGTGATCGACATGGCCAAGAGCGAGTTCGACGTGCTGGAGGTTTTCCTGACCCGCGCCAACCGGCTGCTGACCCGCGCCGCGATCTCCGAGGCGATCGGCTTCACCGAAGACCCGGACTCGTCGCGCGCGGTCGACATTCGCATCATGCGGCTGCGCAAGAAGATCGAGACGGATCCGGCCAATCCGAAATTTCTGCGCACGGTGCGCGGCGAAGGCTATATCTTTTCGCTGCCGACCGGCGACGGCAACTGAGCATCGAGCCCAAAGAGGGGTCAGGCTCGCAGCCGTCGCCCGCCGATCGACTGGCCCTGGAATGACGGCAGAAGATGATCGCTGAAACAGCAAACACGGATATGCAAGGGCTCAGGCAGGGCGCGGCGATGGCGGCCGTGCGCGTCGTTCGCCGGCTGCGCGAGGCCGGCGACTGGCAGCGCGAGATGGAGGGCATCCTGGAAACGCTCTGCCGGGCCATAGAATGCCAGCGCGGTATCCTGTTTCGCTTGCGCGAGCTGCCCGGCCAGGGCTTCGCCCAGTCGGTCGCCGCCTATTGGATCGACCCCGACTTCGGCGGAGAACTGGCATCGCCAACCGTCATCATGCAGTCGGTCGTCAACTCGGATCCGCTGCTGGAGCGGGTGGCCGAGGATGAACGGCAAGGCAAGATCTTCGCCGGTCACACGCGCGATCTCGAAGGCTTCCTGAGAACCGACTTCGAAAAGCAGAACATCAAGTCGTTCCTGTCGGTGTCGGTCTTCGCGCATGGCCATCTGTGGGGCACGCTGGCGGTCAATGACTGCGTCGACGAGCGCGACTGGACCGACGAGGAGGAGGCGACGCTGCACATCATCGCGCTCGCCATCGGCGACGCCATCGAGCGATCGCCCTCCGACGCCCATGCCAGCGAAGTCATTCGCCGCACCATGCTGCAGGCCTCGCTCGACGCCATCATCGTCATCGACGAGGCCGGGTCGATCATCGAATTCAACCCTGCCGCCGAAAAGATGTTCGGCTTCCAGCGCAGCGACATCCTCGGCAAGGACCTGCTCGACACCGTCGTGCCCGAATACTACCGCAAGGGCTATTCTTCGGGCGCCGACTATATGTCCGGCCGCGGCGCGCCTATGGTTGGCCAGCGGCTAGAGACCGTGACGCAGAATGCGGCCGGCGAGGTGTTTCCGATCGAGCTGACGGCGACCGAGATGCGGGTCGCCGATCGCCGACTGATCTTCGGTTCGATCCGCGATTTGCGCGACAGGCTACGCGCCGAGGAGGAGATCGGTCGCCAGCGCGAGAAGCTGCACCAGAACGAGAAGATGGCGGCGATGGGTTCGTTGCTGGCCGGCGTCTCTCACGAACTCAACAACCCGCTGGCCGTGGTGGTGGCGCAATCGACGCTGCTGCACGAATTCGCCTCCGATCCGCAGACCAAGGTACGTGCCGAGAAGGTGCGTGCCGCCGCCGAGCGTTGCGGCCGCATCGTCAAGAGCTTCCTGTCGATGGTCCGCCTTCATCCTGCAGCCCAGGCCGAGACCGACCTCAACCAGGTGATCCGCGCTGCCCTCGAGGTGACCGCCTACGGCGCGCGATCAAGCGGCATCATCATCGACACCGATTTCGCCGCCGGCCCGCTGCTGGCCATGGCCGACGCCGACCACGTGACGCAGGTGGCGGCCAACTTCCTCATCAACAGCCAGCATGCATTGGCCGGCATTGCCGGCGACCGGCTGATCAAGGTACGGACGTTCCGCAGTGATCGGGGCAACCCCGGCTTCTCGGTCGAGGACAATGGCCCCGGCGTGCCGGAAGCGATCCGCGGCCGCATCTTCGAATCCTATTTCACCACCAAGCCGGTCGGCGTCGGCACCGGCATCGGCCTGTCGATCTCGAAATCGATCATCGAGCGGCACAATGGCAATGTCTGGTTCGAGGAAGTGATACCGAGGGGAGCACGCTTCGTAGTCCAGCTGCCGGCCATTGCGGCCGGCGCCGCCAGCGCCGGCGAGAACCAGCCGCGCTCGAGCGGCTTGCGTCATGCCTTGATCATCGACGACGAGCCGGATGTCGCCGGCTCGCTCTCCGACATCCTCGAATTGATGGGCATCAAGTCGCGGATTGCACCCGTCTGGGAATCAGGCACCATCACCTTGGGCGGCCACATGCCGCCCGATATCGTCTTTTCGGACCTGCGAATGCCCGGCATCAGCGGCATATCGATCTATCGCGAGCTGCTTGTCGAAAGGCCCGACCTGGCGCAGCGTTTCGTGCTGGTCACCGGCGACCTGATCGGCGCGAAAGCCGAAATCGAGGCCTTGCCGGCGCAGCAGCGGCCGCAGATCCTGGAAAAGCCGTTCAGCACTTTGGATGTACGCAGCGTGCTGTCCGCCATTGCCGAACAGGCGGCATTGAAAGGATAAAAAGAGGCCCCCAGCCGGGCTCGTGGCAGGGGGCCGAAGAAGAGCGCGCTGGAGGGAGCGCTCGGGGGAGGTCAGAGCATGATCCCAAAGAGGGAACCGGTTTCGGGATCAGGCTTTGACAAAAATCAGAAAACGTTCGGCGTGCTGGTCAACGGCGCAGCATTGGCGATCATGCGGATCGCGCGGATCTTGTGCGCTCCTGACTGCTCGGCGATGGCGCGCAGGCAATCCATGCTCTCGGCGCCCCAGGCCTGCCCCTTGCAGGCGAAGTCGATCGTCGGCATCGGCAGGCGCGCGGTCCTGGTCGTCGTCTGCGCGCCGTCGACGAGGTTGGCTGGCGGATTCAACGAAGCGAAGGCCGGCCCGACTGTCGGCGCGAACGCCATGCCGATGAAGGCGCAAGCAGCCAGCAGAATGAACATAGCCATGGGATGGTCGCTGGCCTGCTGGCGCAGCGCCAGTTTCGGACGGCGGTCATCGCGCTCTGGAGCCTGGAGGAGGCGCTCGCCACGGGTCGTGTTGATTTTCGCATACATCGCCGTTCCCTTCGCTAAGTTTCTTTTTGGTGATGAAACGAACTTAGCCGCACTGTGTAACCGGGCTAGGGTGGTGCAAGTCTGACAATGTAACCGGTCTGAAACAGTATTTCGGGCAGAATCGGGCAAAACCGGTCACAGCGTTTCGCACATCCTCTCGAAGAATGAGTCTTCGCCCGATTCCGGCCCTGATTGCTCTGGCCAAGCGCCGCCGCAGCGCGGCCCCAAGCCGACGACCGGCAATCCCGTTCCCGCCCCCGCAAGGCGCTTTGTCCGCCGCTCCGTCCGCCTCGCAAAGTCGTGCCGGGACAGTGTCCCTGAAAACGTGACTAACACGCGGATTCTCCGGGATTTTCCGAGCCGACAGCCGCGCGGATTCTGGCTCCAGACGGCATAGGAATTCCGCCCGGGAAACCTTCCGATTTTCACAAGCCATTGCATTTCAATGAAAAATATGCTTTTATTGAATGAGTATTCAATAAAAAGAAGAGACGTTTTATGAACCCGCACCTCCGTGACGTGGCGATCCCCAACGATTGGGACCGGCGGGGACTGCCGGGTTGGAGTTACCATTCCGATGCCCTTCTCGAACTCGAGAAGGAGCACGTCTTCCGCAACCACTGGCAGATCGTCGGTCATGTCTCGGACATCCCGAATGCCGGCGACTACCTGACCATGGATGTGGTCGGCGAGCGCGCCTTGATCGTGCGCGGCAAGGACGGCGTCGTGCGCGGCTTCAACAACATGTGCCGCCACCGCGGCAGCCGCGTCGTCGCCGACAGCCAGGGCAATTGCAAGAATGCGCTGGTGTGCCCGTTCCATGGCTGGGTCTACAATCTCGACGGCACGCTGCGCGGTGCCGCGCGCCCGCGCTCCTTTCCCGATCTCGACAAGACCGAATTCGGCTTGATGCCGCTCGATCTGGAAATCTGGATGGGTTTCATCTTCATCCGTTTCCGCAATGGTGGGCCGCAGCCTTCGGTCGCCGAGTTGATGAAGCCGATCGAGCCGGAATTCGCGCACTACAACGCCGCCGACATGGTGCCCTCCTGGGGCATCTGGACCCAGAAGACGCCGGTCAACTGGAAGTCGGTGCGCGATGTCGACAATGAGGGCTATCACGTCGCCATGGCGCATCCCGCGCTGCAGGATCTCTATGGCGCCACCTATTTCGACGAGCCGTTCATCAACGGCGTGTCACGCTCCTTTGCCACCTACAATCCGCATGCCGGCCGCCGCTGGAGCGTCAAGAACTATGTCAAGATCGCGCCCGAGCCGACGCATCTGCCCGACTATCTGAAGAAGGCCTGGGTCTATTACGGCATCTTCCCCAATGCGGTCATTTCGGTGATGCCGGAATCGGTGCAGTTCTATCAGGAGTTTCCGCTGTCGACCGGGCAGACCCTGCTGCGCGGCGCCATCTACCGCTACCGCGACGAGAGCCGCGAGCAGGCCGCCGCCCGCTACCTCTCCTTCCGCATCGATCGCGACACCATGTCGGAGGATGTCCAGCTTTCGGTGTGGTCGAACGAATCCATGCTGTCCGAGGCCTTCGAGGGCTTTTATCTCTCGGACCTCGAATATGGCGTGCGCACCCATCACGACCACCTGCGCAAGATGCTGCCGGTGCTCGGCCTGGAAACCGCGCCCGAGGAGAAGGACATGTGGAATCTGAACGACGCGCTCAGGTCGCGGTCTTAAGGGCAGACGGCGATCAGAGGCCCCCTCCCCGTTCTACGGGGCGAAGGGAGAATTCACCCCCGCCACACGCCTTCTTTCGTCAGATCATCCATCGTGCGCGAAATGCCCTCGCGCAAGATGCCGACCATGTCGTCGATCTGATCGCGCGTGATGACCAATGGCGGCGACATCACGCACATGTTGATCAGCGGACGGACCAGCAGGCCGAGTTCATGGCAATGGGCATCGATGCGCTTGCCGACATTCTTGTCGAGCTGCAGTGGGTCCTTGCTTTCGCGGTCAGCCACGCATTCGACGCAGCCCATCAGCCCGAGGCCACGCACCTCGCCGACCAGCGGCAGCTCTTCCAGTGTCTTCAGCTGCGCCTGGAAATAGGGCGCGACGTCCTGCGTATGGGCAAGCGCGCCCTCTTCCAGCAGGTCGAGGTTTTTCAGCGCCACGGCGCAACCGACGGGATGGCTGGTATAGGTCAAGCCGTGGCCGAAGATCGCGTCCGGATGGTTCGACCGGCGCAATTCTTCCAGCAGCCGCTCCGAGATGATGACACCGCCGAGCGGGAAATAGCCCGAGGTGACCCCCTTGGCGAAGGTGATCATGTCGGGATCGATGCCGAACATATCGCCCGAAGCGAAGACATGGCCAAGCCGGCCGAAGGCCGTCACCACCTCGTCGGAGACATAGAGGATGTCGTTGTCGCGGCAGATCTCGCGGATGCGCTTGAGGTAGCCGTCGGGCGGCACGATAACGCCGCCGGACGCCTGCACCGGCTCGCCGACGAAGGCGCCGATCTTCTCAGCGCCGACGCGGGCTACCGTGTCGCGGAACTGATCGACCAGGAAATCGGTGAAAGCGGCAAGGCTCATCCCGTGCGGGCGGCGGAACGGATCGGGCGAAGACAGCTTGATCACCAGATCGTCGGCGCCGTCCATCCAGTCGTGGTCGCGCGGTCGGCCATTGAGCGAGGCCGACAGATAGGTCGAGCCATGATAGGCGCCGCCCCGGCTCAGGATCAGCTTCTTTTCCGGCCGGCCGCGCACATTGTTATAGAACTGCATGAAGCGCAGCGCCGTCTCGACGGCCGAAGAGCCGCCGGTGGTGTAGAAGACGTGGCTGAGATCGCCTGGCGCATGGCCGGCGATGCGCTGGGCAAGTTCCGCCGACGGCGCGTTCATCGTGTACCACGGCGTGTTGTAGGACAGCGCCATCGCCTGATCGTACATCACCCTGGCGAGTTCCTCGCGGCGGTGGCCGACATTGACGCACCACATGCCCGCAGGCCCGTCGATCAGCCGCTTGCCGGTGCTGTCGGTGATGTAGATGCCGTCGCCTTCGCCGATCAGCGTGCGCGCTTCGGCACCGACCGAACCGGCATAGGGCCAGGGCTGGATGAGATGGCGCTTGGCCAGCTCGACGGCATCGTCGTCCCCGACATCAGCCGTTTCGCTCGCCCTCAAATCTCTCACAGCAGCCACAATAGCCTCCACATCATCTCGTCCAATTTTTCTCGGGCATGAAATTCAGCGTCAAATGCCGGAAATGGCGGCTTTCTTCACTTCATTTTGAATGTCCGTTCAATCAATATTACAGAAATAGCGCTTGATTTCAATCCGCCGATGCGGGCATGATCAAAGAAAGCCGGCAAGCCAAAACAAAATTGGGAACAGGCGCCGGCGCCAGCACAATGGGATGCCGTATGGCGGGACAGTCCAGGCCAGCAACCGAGATCACACCCGGAGCCCTGCAATGACGGCGGCGGCGGAAGGGTCGCCCCCGTGGCGCATGACGCGGGCCAGACGAAATGCCCTTCTGCAATCCGAACCCGTACAGGGCCTTGCCCTGATCAGCCCGACCTTTCTCTACGCGCTCATCCTTCTCGTCCTGCCGATCCTGGTGGTCATTGCGCACTCCTTCTGGACGCAGAACTACCTGACCATCGACCGCACTTTCACGCTGGAAAACTACCGCATCGCGCTGACCGAGCCGATCTACCGAGATCTGTTATGGCGTTCGCTCTACATCTCGCTGACGGTCAGTCTGTTCACGGTCATCCTGGCCTATCCGATCGCCTACTTCATTTCGTTCCACGGCGGTCGCCACAAGAGCCTGTGGCTGTTCCTCATCACCATTCCGTTCTGGACCAGCTATCTCTTGCGCGTCATGTCTTGGAAGGTCATCCTCGGCTACAACGGCGTGCTGAATTCCGGCCTGATGGGCCTCGGCATCATCGACGAACCGTCGACGGCGCTGCTTTACAATTCGAGCGCCGTCATCATCACGCTCACCCATGCCTGGGCGGCCTTCGCCATCCTGCCGATCTTCGTCTCGTTGGAAAAGGTCGACCGCACGCTGGTCGAAGCAGCCACCGATCTCGGTGACGGGCCGCTGCGCTCATTCTTGCGCGTGACCTTACCGCTGTCGGCGCCAGGCGTCATCTCGGCAGCGCTGATCGTCATGATCCCGACCGTCGGCGACTATGTCACGCCGAAGCTGGTCGGCGGCAAGGACGGCGTCATGATCGCCAATGCCATCCAGGCACAGTTCGGCAAGGCCTCAAACTGGCCGCTGGGCGCGGCCCTGTCCGTCACCACCATGCTGATCGTGACGCTGATGGCGGGCGCCACGGTGCTCATCATCCGCACTCTGCAGAGGCTGGCACGATGAGGGCGGTGCGGCGTTTCCTGTCCGGCGGCTGGCTGCCGGCCTACGCGTTTCTCTACGTCGTGTTTCTCTACCTGCCGGTGATTTTCCTGCCGATCTTCTCGGTCAACACGGCGGCGACGCCGAAGTTCCCGCTCTCCGGCTTCACCTTGCATTGGTACGAGGACCTGCCCCGCACCCCGGCTTTGCTCGACGCCGCCTGGAACAGCCTGATCGTCGGCGTGTCGGCCGCGGTCCTCTCCACCGTGCTTGGCATCCTCGCCGCCCGTTCGATCACCCGCTACCGCTATCCCGGCCGCCGCACCATCAACGGCCTGATCATGGCGCCGCTGGTTCTGCCGGAAGTCATCGTCGCCATCTCGATGCTGCTGGTGATGCTGCAGCTCGGCTTGAGCCTGTCGCTGTTCACCGTCGTGCTCGGCCATGTCCTGGTCTGCATCCCCTATTCGATGACGGTGCTGACCTCCGGCTTCGAGGGTTTCGACCGCAGCCTGGAGGAAGCCTCCGCCGATCTCGGCGAAAGCGCGTTCGGCACGTTCCGGCGGGTGACGCTGCCGATGGTGGCGCCGGCGATCATCTCCAGCCTGCTGGTCTGCTTCACCATTTCGCTGGATGAGTTCATCATCGCCTTCTTCCTCACCGGCACAGAGGCGACTCTGCCGATCTACATCTGGGGCCAGTTGCGTTTCGCGGCGAAATTGCCCGGCGTGCTGGCGCTCGGCACGCTGTTGCTGGTTGCCTCCTTCCTACTGATGACAATTGCCGAGATCCTGCGTCGCCGCGCCGCCAGACGCACCCAGAACGAGGGAGGCCTCTATGCCTGAGCAGCCGCAAGTCGAGCGCTCCCAGTCCGATAGGCCAATGATCGAGATCCGCAACGTCACCCGCAGCTATGGCGCGTTCAAGGCGCTTGACGACGCCTCCTTGACCATCAAAGAGGGCGAATTCTTTTCGCTGCTCGGTCCATCCGGCTGCGGCAAGACCACGCTGCTGCGCATGATCGCCGGCTTCGACAATCCGACCAGCGGCTCGATCTCGGTCGGCGGCCAGCCGATGGAAGGCATCCCGGCCAATCGCCGGCCGACCAACATGGTCTTCCAGAGCTATGCGATCTTCCCGCATCTTAATGTCGAGCAGAACGTTGCCTATGGGCTGAAACGGCTCAAGCTGCAGGGCGGCGAGGAGAAACGCCGCGTCGAGGAAGCGCTGGCGCAGGTGTCGCTGACCGGCCTCGGCAAGCGCCTGGCCACAGAACTTTCCGGCGGCCAGCGCCAGCGCGTGGCGCTCGCCCGTGCGCTGGTGATGCGGCCCAAGGTGCTGCTGCTCGACGAACCGCTGTCTGCGCTCGACAAGAAACTGCGCGAGCAGATGCAGGTCGAGCTGCGCCGCCTGCAGCAGGCCGTCGGCATCACCTTCGTGCTGGTCACCCACGACCAGTATGAGGCGCTCGCCATGTCCGACCGCATCGCCGTGATGTTCGGTGGAAAAATCGCGCAGGTCGCCTCGCCCAAGGAAATCTACCAGCGGCCGGTCAATCGCCAAGTCGCCGACTTCCTCGGCGGCATGAACTTCGTCAAGGCTGAGATCGTCGAGGAGAATAGCGCCTCATTGGTTGTCGACACGCTGGGCTTCGGCCGCGTCAAGACCGACAAGCCCAAGGCCTTCGTGCGCAATGGTGGCGCAGCCACGCTCGGCATCCGGCCGGAACGTCTGCGCGTGCTGTGGGACAATGCGACGGCCAAGTTCGAGGTCGCAGGCAAAGTGGTCGAACGTCACTATTTCGGCGAGATCACCCATTTGATCGTCGAGATACCGGGCCTGGAAAAGCCGCTGTCGGTGACCGAGACCAACGATTTCGGCGCCGACGACATCCCGGTCGGCACCTCGATCCGCCTTGCCTACGATCCCGAGGCGCTAGTGGCGATGGCCGATTGAAGCTCGGCCATGATCTTGCGCGCGGCGATGCGCCCGGCAACGATGGCGCCTTCGACATAACCCGGAAATGACGGCGACAGTTCTGAACTGGCGAAATACACCGGCGCAGCACCGGTCAGAAGCGTGCGCTCGGCGTCGGTTGCCTTCGCATCGATGATGAGATCGCCGTAGGCGCCGCCGCTCCAGCGGTCATCCGTCCAGTCGCGATAGCTGAGATCGAGGATGCCGGCCGCCTCGGGCCCCAAGGCCTCCACCAGCTTTTTCGCTATTTCGGCGCGCAGTGCCGCATCGCCGAATTCGCGCCAGCGCAAGGCGAGCGGCCCGCCGACGAAGACCACCAGCGCGGCGTCATCGTCGTCCTTGCTGACATCACAGGCAAAAAGCCCCGGCAGGTCGCGCCACATCACCACGCCGCTCAGGCCTCGGTCGCGCCAGAAAGCGGTGGGATAGCGCACCAGCACCTTGATCACCGCGCCGCTTTGCCAGACCGCCAGAGCTCTTTGCAGGCCAGCCGGCAGCGGCGGCGCAAAATCCAGTTTCGCGGCCATCGTCGGCGGTACGGCGATCAACACCGTCCGCGCCTCGATGGTGCCCGCCGCCGATGCGAGACGGACCCTTCCCGGCCCATGTTCGATCCCCGTAACCGCTCTGCTCAACCGCAGCCGGTCGCCGAGATCGCGAGCCAGATCGTCGGCCAGCGAATGCATGGTTTCGCGCACGAAATACTGCAGCTCCGTCACCTCGTTGGTGATGCGCCGGTCATTGTCGATCAGGTGCCACAACGGCAGCTTTTCCAGAGCCTGACACCACAGGCCTTCGATCATCGAGCGGAACACCGCCTTGGCGTCGTCAGGATCGCTCTGGCCAGCGAGCCATGTGGCTACGGTCAGGCCGGCAATTGCCGGATCATCAGGCGAGATCGCATTCATGCGGTCGCGGATCGCCATCGAGCCGGCATAAGTTCGTTCCGCCTCCCTCGCAGACATCGCCGGTTGGGCGACGAAGTCGCCATCCAGATAAGTCTCGACCAGCGTCTTGCGGCGCGCCGCGACGAGGGCCATCAGCTTCGGCATGTCCTCGCACAGGAACTGACCGCCACTGTCGACGCGCTCGCCGAGCCCATTCTGCCTGGACTCGACGCGCCCGCCGACGCGGTCACGCGCTTCGAGCAGCCGGAAGTCCATGCCGACCGCCTTCAGCTCGAGCGCTGCCGACAGGCCGGTGAAGCCGGCACCGACGATGACGACGTCGGTTCTTTCCGGTTCGCTCGTCAATAGCCGGCCTTGATCTTCTCGAACTCGGCGACCATGCGCTGCTTGAGCTCCGGCGCCACCGGCTGCTGGAACAGCGTCTTGTCGAGGAATTTGTCGAGATTGTCGAAGCCGCGGTCGACCAGCACCTTGTGGTCGATCGCCGCCATGCCGGCACCATTGCCATGGCCGTAGCCGAAAGTCTTGACCAAGTAGTCCGACACGGCGGGTGCATTGACGGAGTTCAAGAAATCATAGGCTTCGTCGAGCTTGCCCGGCGCATCCTTCATCAGCACATAGCCGCACACCCAGGTCGAAATGCCTTCCTTGGTGTCGCGGTTCATGGCGATCGGCATGCCTTGCCCCTTCAGCGTCACGAAGGTCTCGTTCCAGCCCCAGACCAGATCGACCTCGTTGCCGATAAAAGCCTGGTTGAGGTCGGTGTCGTCGGTCCAGTAGAAGCGGATGTTCTTGTGCACGTCGCGCAGGAAAGCGGATGCCTCCTGGAACTGTGCATCGGTCATCTTGGTCCAGTCCTTGAGGCCGATGACGAGGCTCGCCAGCGCATAGGCGTCGTCGACATTGTCGCCGATGGTGACACGGCCCCTATACTTGGGATCGGCAAAAATCCTGAGCGACTGCGCCTGTTCAGCCGTCACCTTGTCGGTGCGGTAGAGCAGCGAGGTGTTGCCCCAGTCGAACGGCATGAACCAGGCCTTGCCGTCGGCGGTGGTGGCGAGATCCTTCATCGCCATGATGCCGGGATTGAGGTCCTTCCAGCTGGCGATCCTGGAGGTGTCGAGCGGCTGCAGCATGTCGGCCTCGCGCCACTTGACCACGCTTTGCGAACAAGGGTGGGCAACATCGGCCGTGAAGCCCGCCCGCATCTTCTCGAAAGCTTCGTCCTCGTCGCCAAAGAAAGCGAAGGTCGGTTCGGCGCCGTATTTGGCAGCGTAGGTGGGGTGCAGCAGCGGATCTTCATAGCCCGACCAGTCGAACACCACGAGGTCGCCGCCGCCCTCCGCCAAGGCATGGACGGAGCCCGCGCCGATCAAACACGCGGCGGCAAGGGCAAGGCGGCGTAGCACTGACTTCATGGCTCGAAAACTCCCCCGTCGCGAAAAAGGTTGCTGTGACGTTAGGAGAATTCGGCTTCTTTGGCGAGCCCGTCCGCCCGCCATGTCGACGGGCGGACGGACCGGCGAGACAGGCTCAATAGCCGGCTTTGATCTTCTCGAATTCGGCGATCATCTTGAGCTTGAGGTCGGAAGGAACCGGCGACTGGAACAGCGTCTTGTCGACGAATTTCTGCACGTCGTCATAGCCCTTTTCCTTCAGCACCGCCTGATCGACGCCAGCCATGCCCTTGGCATTGGCCTGGCCATAGCCCCAGTCCTTGACCAGCACCTTGGCGGTCTCCGGATCGTTGACGGCGTTCAGAAAGTCATAGGCCTTGTCGATATTGTCGGGCGCGTCCTTGAACAGCACGTAGCCGCAGACCCAGGTCGAGATGCCTTCGTCGGTGTCCTTCTTGGACATGATCGGCACACCGGCGGCCACCGACTGTACCGTCGCGTCATTCCATGCCCAGGCGAGGTCGACCTCGCCACCGCTCAGCAACTGCACGACGTCGGTGGTGTCGGTCCAGTAGGAGCGCACGTTCTTGTGCACCTGGCGCAGGAAATCCGAAGCCTGCTTGAACTGGTCGTCGGTCATCTTGGTCCAGTCCTTGAGGCCGATGGCCAGACTGGCAAGCGCATAGGCGTCGTCGACATTGTCACCGATCGACACCCTGCCTTTGAACTTGGGATCGGCGAAGGCCTTCAGCGACTGCACGTCCTTGGCGTCGATCTTGGAGGTGTTGTAGGTGAGCTGGGTGTTGCCCCAATCCCAAGGCATGAACCACGCCTTGCCGTCCGGCGTGGTGGCAAGATCCTTCATCGCCATGATGCCGGGATTGAGGTCCTTCCAGCCCGTGATTTTCGACGTGTCGAGCGGCTGCAGCAGGCCCGCCTCGCGCCATTTCACCACGCTCTGCGAACAGGGATGGCCGAGGTCGGCCTTGAAGCCGGAGCGAACCTTCTCGAACGCCTCGTCCTCGTCGCCGAAGAAGGCGAAGGTTGGCGAGTCGCCGTTCTTCTCGACATATTTCGGGTGGAAGCTCGGGTCTTCGTAGCCGGACCAGTCGAACACGATCAAGTCCTTGTCGGCGGCGACCGCAAGTGCGGCGGCCGATGCCGCCAGCGTTCCGGCCAGCGCCAGGGTCAATGTCAGGCGTCTTGTCAGTGTCTTCATTGCCGTTCCATCCTCTGTGGTTTTCTTATGGTTTCGCCGCGCCGGCCGCCTTCCACGGATAGTGTTTGGGGAATGCCGCCGACAGGAATTCATTGGCCGCCTGCAAGGCGGTTTCACGGGTGGTGTCCTCGGTGCCCATCATCAACCGCAGCCACAACCCTTCGGTCATGGCACTGAGTGCCAGCGCCATGACCTGCGGCTCATAGGCATAGTCGCCGTTCTGCTTCAGCGCCGCGCAAAGGTCGATGAAGATGTTTTGGTAGACGGCATCGCGGGCACTGCTCAGCGCCTGATAGGTCGGCCGCGACTTGGCCTCGCCCCAGAAGGCGCACCAGGCGGCGAGCTTGCGCTTGTTGCAGATCGAACGGTCGAAATCGGCCGCGACCAGCGCCTGGAGTTGCCGGGCGGGATCATCGCCGGCCTTCTGCAGGGCATTGCGCCAATGCGCCGAGTACTCGTCATACATATGCTGCAAGGTCGCGATGAGCAGCTTTTCCTTGCTCTCGAAATGGAAATTGACGATGCCGCGCGACAGGCCCGCGCCATCGGCGACATCGGCCATCGTCGTCTCCGAATAGCCGCGCTTGGCCAGTGAATCGATCGTCGCCTCGATGAGCTGAAGCTGCCTGACCTCCTTCGAGGCCTTGCGTCCGCGCTTCTCGGATTCAGCTTTCCGCATTGGTTCAAGGAGGGCGTCCCTGGCGTCTGCCGTCTTCATGGGTCTGATGGTCTCCAGCATCGCCGGCTATCCAACCGGCTTCCGACCGCGAAGATGAGTGGGACGGTGTTCGCCACTGTCAAGCACCTTCTGCATGGCTTCCCAGGTTCGTATGTTCTTGTCGACATAGGCGGCGCCGACCACCGCGGCCACAGTCGGATAGAGCGGTCCTTTCAGCCTTTCCAACTCGCCCCGCGCGACGTCGCGGTACCAGGGATTGCGGTCCCTGACGGTGACATCGGCAAAGCCTGCCCGGCGCATCGCCTGCGCATAGCGGGAGGGCGATGCCATGGCGAAGGACAGGCCTTCGGCGGCGATGTAGGCCTTCATCTCGGGCGACGGTTCGCCGTCATGCGAGATCATCCAGTTGGAGGCGGCAAAGACACCGCCCGGCTTCAGTACGCGGAAGATCTCGGCGAACAGGCCATCCTTGTCAGGCACATGCAGCAGCGCATCCTTGGAGAAGACGACATCGAAGGAATGGTCGGCGAAAGGCAGCGAGCCTGGTGGTGCCTGGATGAAGCTGACACGACCCGCGAGCCCACGCGCGGCGGCGCGGCGCCGGGCTGTCTCGATCACCGGCTGTTCGACATCGAAGCCGGTGGCGTGGGCAGCGCCATGGCGCTCGACCAGATGCAGCGTGATGCCGCCCGCACCGCAGCCGATGTCGAGGATTGTCTTGCCTTTAAGCGAAAGCCCTTCGACCACCCGGTCGACCTCGTCCGGCCCACCGGGCGACAGGTAGCCATCACCCCACAGCGCCTCGAGGAAGCGGATGGCGGCGTCGTCATACTCAGGCTCGGCAGCTGCCGTTTCGATCATCGCACCTCGGCCCCGTCAGCCGATTTGAGCACTTTCGATTGCCGGCAAAGCGTAGCGCATACAGGGTAAAACGCAACACCATTTGTTGAACATTCATTCAATATGGCTGGACAAAATGGCGACTGCCATGCCAAATTCCGCGTATTCGGGAACAGATCACGCAAAAATGAAGAGCGGGTCGCACGGGAAGACTGGGCCAAAATGAAAGCTTGGGATGCGATCATCATCGGCGGCGGACACAACGGACTGGTCAACGCCTGCTATCTGCAGCGCGCCGGCCTCGACGTGCTGGTGGTCGAGAAGAACGACTGGGTCGGCGGTGCCGCAACCAGCCGGGAATTGACGCCGGGCTTCCTCTATTCCAACTGCTCCTATGTCTGCTCGCTGTTTCGCCCTGAGATCATGCGCGACCTCGAATTGCCGCGCTTCGGCCTGCAGGTCATCTCCTATGAGGGCGGCGCGGTGTTCACGCGTGACGGTGACTACCTCGCCAACTACCGCGACCACGATGCTCACCGGCGCGAGTTCGCCCGCTTCTCGAAGCGCGACGCCGAAGCCTATGACCGCTACGCCCGCGACGTGACGCGGCAATGCCGCTTCATCCAACCGCTGCTGATGCGCACCGCACCCGATCCAACCAGTCTGCGGCCACGCGACCTTGGGGAACTGCTCTATCTCGGCAGGAAATTCGCCGGCCTTTCGGCGCAGGAAATGGCGCTGACGCTGCGCTTCTGGACCATGTCGATCTCGGAGTTCCTCGACGAATATTTCGAGACCGACGTCATCAAGGCGAACTTCGCTTTGTCCGGCATCATCGGCACCGCGCTCGGGCCGATGTCGCCAGGCACCGCCTACGTGCTGCTGCATCACTATATGGGCGAGGTCGATGGCTCGGTCGGCGCCTGGGGTTATGCCCGCGGCGGCATGGGCGCGGTCACCAAGGCGGTGGCCGCGTCGTTCAAGGCGTCGGGCGGCACTATCCGCACCGGCGCCGAGGTCGACCATGTGCTGGTCGGCAGGGGCAAGGCCAAGGGCATTGTGCTGGCCGGCGGCGAGGAGATTTATGGCAAGCTCGTCGTCTCCAATGCCGACGTCAAGCGCACCTTCCTGAAGCTGGTCGAGGAAAAGGAACTGCCCGATGTCTTCCTGCGCCGGGTCAGGAACTTCAAGATCCGCGGCTCGTCCGGCAAGGTCAACATCGCCCTCGACTCGCTGCCGGAATTCCCGGCGCTGCCGAAGGATTCGCCGGTCTATCGCGGCGACATGCATTTCACCGATTCGATGGAGCGCATGGAGCGCGCCTATGACGACTGGAAGGCCGGGCGCTGGTCGGCCGATCCGTTCCTCGACATGGTCATTCCAACGACGCTCGACCCGACCATGGCGCCGCCCGGCAAGCACTTCATGAGCTGCTTCGTGCAATATGCGCCGCCCAAGATTGCAGGAGCCGAATGGACCGATGCCGACCGCGACGGCTTTGCCGAGAGCGTGATTTCGCAGATCGCGGAATACTCGCCGGGCTTTCGCGACCGCATCGTCCACATGGAGGTGCGCACCCCGCGCGAGATCGAAGCCGAGGTCGGCCTCACCGAAGGCAACATCTTCCAGGGCGAACTGACCTTCGATCAGCTTTTGTTCAACCGGCCCGTGCCGGGTTACGCGCAGTACCGTTCACCGGTCGGCGGCCTCTATATGTGCGGCTCCTCGACCCATCCCGGCGGCGGCGTCATGGGTGCGCCCGGCCGCAACGCCGCGGCGGAAATCCTGCGCGACCTCGCCAAATCCACCTCGCATATGAGCGCTGCCCATGACGTCATCTGAGACAATCGTCATCGGCGGCGGCCACAACGGCCTCGTCGCGGCGGCCGCGCTGGCGAAAGCCGGCCGCAAGGTGCTGGTGCTCGAAGCCGGTAGCGAAGTCGGCGGCGCCGCGCGCACCGAGGAATTCGCGCCGGGCTTTCGTGTCTCGTCAGTCGCCCATCTGCTGAACCGGCTGCATCCGGATGTGGTCAAGGCGCTGGACCTGGAAAAGCACGGGCTGCAATTCGCGCGCGCCGACTTCATGCCGTCGGTTGCGCTGTCGAGGGACGGCCCGCCGCTGGTCTTGCATGGCGCCTATGGCGAGGTGCTGACAGGCGCCAGCTCGTCCGAGCAGTCGGCCTGGAAGGAGCTGCGCGCGCAGCTGCTGCGCTATGCCGGCCTATTGAAGCCGTTCCTCTCCCGCCGCCCGCCCGATCTCTCCGGCATGTCACTGATCGAGACCGCGTCCCTCGGCCAGGCCGCGCTGGCGCTGAAGAAGCTCGGCAAGGAAGACATGCGCGACTTCCTGCGCGTGCTGCTGATGAATGTTGCCGACCTGCTCGACGAGCAGTTGGCTGATATCAGGCTAAAAGGCCTGCTCGCTTTCGATGCGACGCTGGGCAGCCATCTCGGCCCCCGCTCGCCGACATCATTGCTCGGCCTCTACTACCGGCTGGCCGGCGAGACCGGCGGTGCGGTCGGCGCGCAGATACTTCCGCAAGGCGGCATGGGCGCGGTTGTCGCTGCCATCCGTGCCGCGGCGGAAAAGGCCGCCGTTACCATCCGCACGTCGACGCCGGTGGCGAAGATCATCGTCGAGAACGGCCGCGCCGTCGGTGTCGCGCTCGACACTGGCGAGGTGCTGCGTGCCAGGACGATCGTCTCGGCCATCAATCCGGCGACCACCTTCCTCGACCTTGTCGGGCCGCGCCAGATGGATACCGGCTTTGTTCGCAAGGTGAAGAACATTCGCATGAAAGGCGATGCGGCCAAGCTCAATCTGGCGCTCGACCGGCCGCCGCAATTCACCGGCGTCGATGCCGCCGGCCACAAGGGCCGCCTGGTGATCGCGCCCTCGCCCGACCATGTCGAGCGCGCCTTCAACCCATCCAAGTACGGCGAGTTCTCGCCCGAGCCGGTGATGGAGATAACGCTGCCCAGCCTTGCCGACCCGTCGCTCGCGCCCAGCGGCGCCTGTGTGCTGTCGGCGGTGGTGCAATACGCGCCCTACGCCCTGAAAGAGGGGTGGGATGCCGGCAAGCCGAAATTCCTCAAGGCGATCATGGCCCGGCTCGAAGCCTATGCGCCTGGCATCGGCAAAAGCGTGGTGCACGCCGAGCTTCTGACGCCGGCCGACATCGAAGCGCGCTACCGCATGCCGGGCGGCCACTGGCACCACGGCGAATTGCAGGCCGACCAGATGCTGATCTCGCGACCGGTGTCCGGCTGGTCGGGCTATGACACACCGCTAGAAGGGCTGTTCCTGGCCGGCGCCGGCTCGCATCCCGGCGGCGGCGTCTCCGGCGCTCCCGGCCTCAACGCCGCGCGGCGCATCATTGCGATGAAGGGGTAAGCCATGGCCCAGTCAACCAGGAAGAAGCCCGTCTCGAGGACAGTCAGCGCGGCTGTTTCCGCCCGCATCGCCGCGCAGGACCATTTCCGCACGCTGCGACTTGGCACGCCGTTCCAGCCGCGCATCGACGCGCTGGCCAAGACCCAGGACTGGTACAATTGGGCCGGCTACCGCGCGCCACATTCGCTGTGGGACGAGGAACTCGAATATTTCGCCATCCGCAGCCAGGCCGCCCTGTTCGACATTTCGCCGATGACCAAATACCGGATCGAAGGGCCGGACGCCGAAGCCTTCCTCGACCGTGTCACCTTGCGCGATGTCACCAAGCTGAAACAGGGCCGTGTCCACTACACGGCGTGGTGCGACGACGAGGGCTTCGTCCTCGATGACGGCACGCTGTTCCGGTTGTCGCCGACACGCTTCCGGCTGTGTTCGCAGGAGCGGCATCTGCCATGGCTGCTCGACAGCGCGATTGGCTTCGATGTCATCGTCGCGGAGGAAACAGAGGCTGTAGCCGGGCTCGCGCTGCAAGGGCCGACCTCGTTTGCGGTGCTGCGTGATGCCGGCTTCGCCGGCGTCGAGAAGCTGAAAATATTCGACCTCGCCGATTTCCCGCATGATGGCGGCACCGTCGGCATTTCGCGCACTGGCTTCACCGGAGATCTAGGCTACGAACTGTTCGTCTCGGCCGACAGGGCGCTCAGCCTGTGGGACCGCTTGATGACGGCGGGCCAACTGCGCGGTATCCGCGCCATCGGCTACACCGCGCTCAACCGTGCTCGCCTCGAGGCCGGATTGATCGTCGCCAATGCGGATTTCACCACCGCCGAGCACGCCATCCGCGCCGATCGCCTGCGCATGCCGGACGAGATCGGCCTCGGCTTCATGATCGATCTGGAGAAAGGTCATTTCAACGGTCGCCGCGCCATCCTCGAGGCTCGCGCCAAACACAAGCTGCGCCATGTGCTGGTCGGGCTGGAGATCGAAGGCAACATCCCCGCCGAACATGCCATCGTCTACCACAAGAAAAGCCAGGAAGTCGGCCTGGTCAGCGCCGCCATGTGGTCGCCAATGGCCAAGCGCAACATCGCCATCGCCTCGCTGGCGCGGCCGTATGGTGATACCATGGTCGAGGACCTCTGGGTCGAGATCTACGCCATGCGCGAGCTGCAGTATCAGAAGCTGATGAAGCGCGCCAAGGTGGTGGCGCGGCCCTTCATCAAGCTCGACCGCCGCACCGCCAATCCGCCGGCGGATTTCTGACCATGACCGACGAAGCCGAACTCGAAGCCGCCGAGCAATGGGAGCTGGTCAACACGCCGCTCGGCGAGAAATGGTCGGGCCGTACGCGCTATGCCGCCGCCATGTTCTTCTACAAGGGCGGCGAGATGAGCGCCGAGACGCTCGAAGTCTACCGCATCTGCGCGCGGCTCGATTCGGAAGATCCGCTGCCGATCATCCGCGATCGCGGTGTCGGCAAAGACTGGCTCAAGCGCATGGGTTTCGAATAGGTCTTTTCTACCCGATGGTTCTCTCCAGCATGCTGAGCCAGTTGCGATAGGCGATCTTTTCGATCAGCGCGCGGCCGAAACCGCGCGCCGCCAATGCATCGATCAGCTTCGGCAGGCCGGCGACATCGCCGATGACGGCCGGGATCATGGCGCCGTCGAAATCCGAGCCAAGGCCGACACCGTCCTCGCCCAGTGCCTGCAGCAGCGAATCGACGTGGCGCACCATGATGTCGAGGCTGGTGTCGGCATTCATCCGGCCGTCCTCACGCAGGAATCCGGTGGCGAAGTTAAGCCCGACCATGCCGCCGGATTCGCGGATCGCGCCGAGCTGCCAGTCAGTGAGGTTGCGCGAATGGCCGCAGATCGCGTGGACGTTGGAATGAGTGGCGACCAGCGGCGCGTCGCTGAGCGCGGCGACATCGCGAAAGCCCTTCTCGTTGAGATGCGACAGGTCGATCATGATCTTCAGCTGGTTGCAGGCCTTGACCAACGCCTTGCCGGCATCGGTCAGCCCGGGGCCGGTGTCGGGCGAGGACGGAAAGCGGAACGGCACGCCGTGACCGAAGGCGTTCGGCCGGCTCCAGACGATGCCGAGCGAGCGCAGGCCGGCGGCATGCAACACGTCGAGCATTGTGAGCTCGGGATCGATCGCCTCGACCCCTTCGATGTGGAACACCGCCGCGATCGAGCCTTGCGCCATGGCGTTGCGGACATCGCCGGCACTGCGGCAGACGGTGAGCCCTCCGGCTCGTTCCAGCCTGAACAGGATCGAGGCCATCGCGATCGTCGAGGTCAACGCATCGGCCCGCGGGACCTCGGGCGGCAGTGGCTCGGCATCGCTCGGCGCCAGCGGCACGGCGCTGCGCCTGGTTTTCTCGACAGGCGGCGGAAAGATGGCGAACATGCCGCCGGCAAAGCCACCGGCTTTCGCGCGCGGCAGGTCGATATGACCGCCCGATTTCCCCTCGATGAACAGCTTTTCGACGTCCGTGTCTTTTGACTGGTAGAGTCTGAGCAACGTGTCGTTGTGGCCGTCGAAGACGGGAACGAGGTCGGTTTCGGTCATTGGGGGATCATTCGGTTCGTTTGTCGGCGCGGTGGCTGCGATAGATCATATCCACTTAGGCAAGATGCGCTACCCGTGCAAATGCCAAAGCCATCGAAGCGGGACGACAGCCTGATGTCGCGCCCGTTCCGATCGACGAAATGCCGGCCGATCCTACTGCTTCAGCACGTCTGCCCACTCGTGGTGGCGGCGGAACTGGGCGTTCGCGAACGGGCAAAGCGGGATGATCTTCTTGCCCGCCGCGCGTGCATCCTCGACGGCGCGGGTGACGAGCCGAAGCCCTGCACCCTGGCCGCGGAAGACATCCGGCACTTCCGTATGGTCGATGATGATCTGGTGCTCGCCGATCTTGGTGAAGGTCATCTCCGCCTCGGCGCCGTCTGGCCCGCGCAGGACGTAGCGACCCTTGGAACCGCGATCTTCCAGTTCGATTTCAGGCAGTTGGTCCGGCATCGCTATACTCCCTGGGTGGCGCGGGCAAAGACATGCCGTGCCGCCTCGATTTCGTTTGGCCGCACCTCGTGCCCGCCGTCATGCCACTCCACTGTGACATCGGCGCCGTCGGCACGCAAATAGGCTTCGAGCCGCGTGGTCAGGTTCGGCGGACAGATCGGATCGCGCCTGCCTGCGGTCACGAGAATATGACGCCCGGCGAGACTGCCGTTGATCTCGGGTTCGAACGGGATCAGCGGATGCATCAGCACCGTGGCATCGAACATCGCCGGCGCCGCAAACACCACCGAGGCCAGGATGTTGGCGCCGTTGGAATAGCCAAGGCCGAACGCGGCTGACGGCTTCGCCGCCTTGATATGGGCCTTGATGAAGCCGGCCATCTTGTCCGTCGCCCGCGCCAGATCGCCCATGTCGTAGACGCCTTCGCCGGTGCGGCGGAAGAAGCGCGCCGCACCATGTTCCGCCACATCGCCGCGTGGCGAGATGATGGTTGCCTGGGGCAAGAGATCGCGCCCCAGCGACAGAAGCTGGTTCTCATCGCCCCCCGTGCCGTGGAAGACGAAGAGCAGCGGACCACCCGGCGAGCCGGGCAGCACCTTATAAGTGTAAGCGTCCTTGCTCATGGTCTCAGCCTTCCAGCTTCTGCAAATGCTGTTCGAGATAGGGCCGCAGGTGCTGGTGCTGAGTCGGCAGCTTCAGCGCCTCACCGAGATGAGCGGTATCCTCATCGCGATCGAAACCCGGTTCGTTGGTGGCGACTTCGAACAGCACGCCACCCGGCGTGCGGAAATAGATCGCCCAGAAATAATCGCGGTCGATCACCGGCGTCACCTGATAGCCGGTGTCCATCAGCGCCTTGCGCACTTCGAGCTGCTTGGCGCGGTTCTCGACGGCGAAGGCGACATGGTGGACGGAGCCCGCGCCGAGATCGGCGAAGGCGGCACCCGGCAGCGATTCGATGTCGACGACGTCGGCGCCATTGCCGTTCTTCACCGCCATTCGCCTGACATTTCCGGACTTGTCGATCTCCTCGTAGCCCATGAACTTCAGCAGCTCCTCGGTGGCGCCGCCATCCTTCAGCCTGAGCGACACGGAGTGAAAGCCGCGGATCGCCTCATCGGTGGGGATGCCGCCTTTCGCCCATGGCTTTCTGGCGTCGGCCTTGTCCTCGACCAGGGCGAAACCATCGCCGTCCGGCCCTGCAAAGGCCAGGCGCTTCTCGCCGAATGTCTCGTCGCGCGACAGGCCCGAGACGCCTTCATCGGCAAAACGCTTTTCCCAATAGGCCAGCGTGCCTTCCGGCACGGAGTAGACCGTGGTGCCGACTTCGCCGACGCCATGACGGCCCTTGCCGATGTTGGGAAACGGAAAATAGGTCATCACCGAGCCCGGCGTGCCGGCCTCGTCGCCATAGTAGAGGTGGTAAACGTCAGGCGCATCGAAATTGACGGTCTTCTTGACCCGGCGCTGACCGAGTTTCCTGGTGAAGAAATCGTTGTTCTGCCGGGCATCCCTGGCCATCGAGGTGACGTGATGGAGACCCTTGATCTGATCGAGCATCGTCTTGCTCCTTCCCTTGGTGCTTGTGCGGCCCTTGCCGCTGTCCACGCCTATATGAGGACACCACCGCCTGCGGCAAAGGCGGCAAACACAGAATGGACTGTGCTTTAATAGTGAACAATCAAAACAAATTCGTTCACCAATTGACGAACATGTCAGGCTTGCGCCGTCGCCGGAATTCGGTTCCATGAGCGGCGTTCGACCATACAGGATAAGGGTATCGCGAGTGACCGGAAAAGCCAGGCGCCCGAATGTTCTTCTGATCACATGCGACCAGTGGCGCGGCGATTGCCTGTCGGCTGCCGGCCATCCGGTTGTCAAGACGCCGAATGCCGACGCGCTGGCCGCCGAGGGTGTGCTGTTCAAACGGCACTATGGTGGTGCGGCACCTTGCTCGCCGGCCCGCGCCTGCCTCTACACCGGCCTCTACCAGATGAACAACCGCGTCTGCCGCAACGGCACGCCGCTCGACGCCCGTCACGGCAACATCGCGCTACATGCCCGCAGCCTCGGCTATGATCCGACGCTGTTCGGCTACACCGACGTATCGCTCGACCCGCGCCTGCTGGCGCCGGGCGACCCACGGCTGCAAAGCTATGAAGGCGTGCTGCCTGGATTCACGGTGCGCCAGTTGCTGCCCGAGCATCAGAAGCAGTGGCTGTCCTGGCTCAAGCAGCGGGGCATCGATACCGGCGCCGGATCGCCGGATATCCATCGCCCGGTGAACGAAAGCGGCAAGGCCGAGGCCGCCGTCAGCAACGCACCGCCCGTTTATTCGAAGGACGAAACCCCATCCTCCTTTCTGACCGGCGAATTCACGCGCTGGCTCGGCGAGCAGGAGGACGACGCGCCATGGTTTGCCCATCTTTCCTTCATCAGCCCGCACCCGCCCTTCATCGCGCCCGAGCCATACAACAATTTGTATGATCCGGCTGCCGGTCCTGCCTTCCACCGTGCGGCAAGCTGGCAGGCAGAAGCGGAGAGCCACCCCTATCTCGCCTATGATCTCGGCCGGCAGAAGCAGGCCAAGTTCCGTCCCGAGGGCAGTGGCAAGGTGCATGATTGGAGCGATGACGACTTTCGCCGCATCCGCGCGATCTACTACGGCATGATCTCGGAGGTCGACGCGCAGCTCGGCCGTATCTGGCAAGCGGTCAAGGCCGCAAGCGCGTGGGACGACACCATCATCGTGCTGACATCAGACCACGCCGAGATGATGGGCGACCATTTCATGCTGGGCAAGGGCGGCTATTTCGACGGCAGCTACCACATTCCGCTGATCATCCGCGACCTGCGCCATGGCAAGGCTGCCGGCGGTAGTGTCGATCGGTTCACCGAAGCGGTGGACATTTTGCCGACGCTTCTCGACCTGCTCGGCGAAGCCCCACAACCGCATCTCGACGGATGCTCGCTGAAACCGTTCCTGAGCGGCGGGAGCCCTGCAGCGTGGCGCGATGCCGCGCATTGGGAGTTCGATTTCCGCTCGATAGCCGAGGGCGAAGCCGAACGGCATTTCGGCGTCGCCTCACGCCAATGCAATCTCGCCGTCATCCGCACGGAAAAATTCAAATATGTGCATTTCGGCGGTAACTTGCCGCCGCTGCTGTTCGACCTGGAAAGCGATCTGGGCGAATTGAACAACCTCGCCGCCGATCCGGCCCACCTGGCCGTGCGGCTGGAATTCGCCGAAAGGCTACTTGCCTGGCGAGCCGAACATCTCGACCAGTCGCTGGCACTGGCCGAACTGACCGAGCACGGTGTTGCCGGCCATGTTAGCAGGGGATCAAGGCAGTAGAGCGGTAGGCTTGGACTACGCCGCACCCTACTGCCCTACTGCCCTACTGCCCTACTGCCCTACTGCCCTGCTATCCTACTGCACGATCATGCGCTGCTGGTCACGCTTCTCCGTATAGCTGCCCTTGTCGTAAGCAGTCTGAGCCTCGAGCTGTTCCTTGGTGAAGGTCGTGTACAGGTACTTCCTGCCATCCTTGTCGGTCATGAATTTGAGATTATCCATGCCGACCGCGACTTCCTTCTCGCCAATGCCGAGGAAGCCACCGACATCGACGATCACAGCGTCGGTCTTGTTGTCGGGCGCCAGCACGACGTCACCGATTTCGCCGACCTTGGTGTCATTGGCACCGTAAACGGTCGTGCCCTTCAGGTCCTCGGCGCGAATCTCGCCGACAGGCATCTCGGTTAAGGTCGACTTGTCGATTGCCGCCGTCTGGGTCTGGTCGGGTGCCGAGGCATCGGGTGTCGAAGCAGCAGGAGCCTCAGCCGTCTTGTCAGCCGGTGCGACGGCAGGAGCCGTGGCATCGGACGGTGCAGCAGCCGGTGCGGTTGCAGCCGGCTCATTGGAAGCCGTCGTTGCCGGTGCCGGATCATAGGCCTTGCGGTTGAAATCCGGCTGCGCCTGAAGTTCCTCCTTGGTGGTCTGGGCCACCAGCCAGCGGTCGCCGTTCTTCTCGGCCCACTGGGCCTTGCCGAAATCATAGGTGACATTCTTGGCGCCAAGGCCGAGGAAGCCGCCGACGCCGATGACCAGCGACTCGGCCTTGCCTTCATTTGTCAGAACAATGTCGTTGACGCTGCCGATGTTCTGCGCGTCATCGCCGGTGCCGTTGTAGACGGTTTCGCCAATGATGTTGGTGGCGAGATTGCCGTCGGCGCGCTTCACCGGTTCGGCCGGCGCAGCATTCATGTCGACGGGTGTCTGCGCGGTGTCAGCCGGCGCGGATGCAGCCGGAGCCTTTGCGTCCGTCGATGCGGCCGGTGCCGGAGCCGGTGCATAGGGCTTGCTGTCGAACTCCGGCTGCGCCGTCAGTTCGTCCTTGGTCGCCTGGGCAACCAGCCAGCGGTCGCCGTTCCTTTCGGCCCATTGCAGCTTGTCGTAATCGAAGGCGACATTCTTCGCTCCCACACCCAGAAAACCGCCAACGCCGATGACGACGGACTTGGCCTGGCCATCCTTGTCGAAGACGACATCGCTGACCTTGCCGATGTTCTCGGCATCGTCGCCGGTGCCGTTGTACACGGTTTCACCGATGATGTTGGTGACGATGCTGCCTTCGGTGCGCACCGGAGTGGCGGCTGGCTCCTGAACAGCGGGGGTCTGGGCCGGCGCCGGGGATGTCGCATTCTGCGCATAGGCCCCGGTCGCGACCAGCGCTGCGAGTGCGGTCGTGGCTAAGAGGTTGCGGGTCATGATGATCTCTCCTCGTGGGTGATTTCGTACGCGCCGCGCTCGGTTGAACCGTCGCTGAGGAGGTTCGGACGCGGCATCTTCTTCACAACGTCGTGACCATGCTGTTGTTCCGACAAAACACTTCGCGTCGTGCCGAAGCCAAGAAGCGGCGAAGCGCCGGCGGTTTCTCAAAACGGAACCTTTCCCGCTTGGTCGCGTTTCAGCCCGTGGCTGGGTCTATCCCGGCCCTATCGTGATGGAATGGCGGAGCGGGGCATGAAATTTGCTGCGGTGCTGAACCGGGACGGCGGCACCTTGCGCACGACGGACCTTGCCGTCTTTTCCGACAGAATGCGCCAGACCCTGGAGACGGCAGGCCACTCCCTCAGCATTGATGTCGTTGCCGGCAAGGACGTGGTGGAGACGCTTGATGGCGCTGCATCGCGACGCGCTGTCGATGTCGTGCTGGCCGGCGGCGGTGATGGAACCATTTCCGCCGCCGCCGCCCGGCTGATGGGCACCAGGAAGGCGCTTGCCATATTGCCGGCCGGCACGATGAATCTGTTCGCACGCGGACTGGGTATTCCGCAGTCCCTCGATGCCGCGCTGAAATCCTTCGCCGATGGCGAGATCATCGCGGTCGACGTGGCCACGGCAAACGGCCGGCCCTTCGTTCATCAGTTCTCAATCGGCATGCATGCCAAGATGGTGCAGCTGCGCCAGAAAATGGAATTCGGTTCACGTCTGGGAAAGATCGGCGCCTCGGCCAAGGCGGCCTGGGCGACGATCAACAATCCACCGGCGATGAACGTGACGCTCAGCATCGGCAACGCCGAGATGGCGGCCCGCATCACCGGCATCGGCATCACCAACAATCTGTTCGGCGAAGGCCACCTGCCCTACGCCGACAACCCGGCGGGCGGCGTGCTTGGCGTCTATGTCACGGTGGCGCAGCAGCGTGCCGAACTGGTCAAATTCTTCTTCAACATGGCGCGCGGAAAATGGCGCGACAACGAACACGTGGAAATCCATCAAGCTGACCGAACGGTCCTGAAAATCCATTCGGGCAGCAGAAAGTTCCGTGCCGTCATCGACGGTGAACTGGTCAGGCTTGACCGTGAGACGACGATCGAAATCCGGCCTGGCGCACTCAATGTCCTGGTACCGGCCCGCATCGCAGAGGCGAAGGCTGCCTGATGCGATCTCCAACGATGAAGGCCGAAAATCTAGCCGCTTGGCGCGCTTCCTTGCTCCGTCACCGGCGTCTTGGCCATTTCACCATAGATTTCGGCGATGCCCCAGGCCGCGAAGGCCAAAAGCAGCGCTGCAATCAGGATACGCAAGCCGTGCCAGCCCCACCGCCCCTGACGCGCTTTGTTTTCGGGGATGATCTTGGTCATGATCGGTCCTTGTCTCGTTATTCGCCAACTGGCGCGGTCGGCAAAACACGGTCGGGTAACGGTTCCTCGCTAGGATGGTTCCGGGGACGCCGGCTGGTCATGAGCCGGCAGGTGCGGGAAGCAGCGAAGGCCGGGACGGGCCATTGGGGACTTGGGTGAACAGCAAGGCGGAAACAGTGCCGAATCTGCCGGCCGAAGTTGCGCGCGCGGTCAAGGACGAGGACCGGCTGGCCGTGCTGCACGGTCTGGAGGCGTTGGATACGGCGGCCGATCCGGATTTCGACCGCATAAGCAGCCTTGCCGCGGCGGCTATGCAGGTTCCGATCGCCTTGGTGACGCTCGTCGACCACAAGCGCCAATGGTTCAAATCCTGTGTCGGTCTGGACGAGACCGAAACCGCGACCGACATCTCCTTCTGCGCCCATGCGATTGCTGCAGGCGACGAGCCGATGGTTGTGGCGGACGCCACGACGGACCCACGCTTCAAGACCAACCCGCTGGTCACCGGCAAGCATCATCTCCGCTTCTACGCCGGCGCGCCGATGATCGTGGCTGGCGCCCGCATCGGCACGCTGTGCGTGCTCGACCGCAAGCCGCATGCCTTTCCGTCTAGCGCCATGCTCGAGCAGTTGAAGGCGCTCGCCGGCCTCGCCGGCAGCCTGTTCACTTTGAAGGATGCGACCCGCAGCGGCGCCATCGCCGAGGCAGCACTTGTGCGTGAGGAAAAGCGGCGCGCCATTGCGCTCGACGCGGCTTCGCTCGCCAGCTGGGCATGGGACATCCGCACCGACATCATCGAATGCGATACATTGCTGTCGGAGCTGTTCAACCTGCCGCGCTCGAACCGGCTGCGGGCGCGCGACATCCTCACCGCCATCGATCCTCGCGACGTCTACCAGACCGAAACCCGCTTTCGCGATGCCTTGACCGGCAGCGACGACTATTTCGGCGAATACCGGGTGAAGGGCTTTCATCCTCCGCGCTGGCTCGCCACGCGCGGCCGCGTCATCGAGCGCGACGGCGACGGCAAGCCGACCCTGATCTTCGGCGTCAACTACGACATCACCGAGCGCAAGCTTGGCGACGAGCGGCAACGGCTGCTGCTGCGCGAACTCAACCACCGCGTCAAGAACACGCTGGCGACCGTCCAGGCGCTGGCGACGCAGACCGTGCGGCATGCCCGCCAGCCGAGCGAGTTCCTCGAAGCCTTTGGTGCGAGGCTTCAGGCCCTGGGCATCGCCCACAATCTGTTGTCCGACCGCGAGTGGCGCGGCATCGGCATCCGTGAACTCGTCCAGATCGAGGTCAGGCCTTTCGACACCGCCGACCAGCCGCGCATGACGATCTCCGGCGACGATTTGTTGCTGTCGCCAGACCAGGCTGTCGGGCTTGGCCTGATCCTGCATGAGCTGGCCAGCAATGCGCTGCAATATGGCTCGCTGTCGGTGGCGTCAGGCAAGGTTGATCTCGGCTGGAGGACGAAAGGCAGAAAGGGGACCCGACGCCTCGTGCTGACCTGGCGCGAAAGCGGCGGCCCGCAAGTCGCCCCGCCGGAGCGACACGGCTTCGGCTCGATCCTCATCCGACGCAGCCTTGCCAAGGTCATTTCAAGCGAAGTGACCCATGAGTTCCGGCCGGAAGGCGTGTTTGCCGAAATATCGATGCCGCTGGAAGATCTGCCGAGTGACAAGCCATGATGCCGAACCAAAAGGCCGCGACGCAAAGTTGAAGCCGGTTTTCGGAAGAGATCATGGTCAAAGAGAGAACCGACCTTACTTCCGCTCGTCTTCTTCCGGATCGTGTGGTTTCAAGTTTTCGCGGTAGATGGCGTAGGCAGCCAGCGCCACGGCAGGACCCAGAATGACGCCGAGACCGCCCTTGCCCTTGAGCAGCGCCGGCAGCACGGCAAGCGCCGCGGTGATGCCGATCGCTTTCATGTCGGCATTGCGCTGTTGTGCGCGGCGCCGGGCACGTGAGCCTGCGGATATCTGGAAAATCAGCAGGATCAGCCCGGCAAGCAGCAGGAAACCGGCGCCAAAGCACAGCGCGGCGGCAAGCGATCCGTAGCGACTTGCCGTCCAGATATAGGCTGCCCCGACCAGAAAGCCGAGGCCGCAGAGCGCCACGGATATGGCGAGCCCATAGACGATTGCCGCCGTGCGCGCCCGGCGTATGGCGGCGGCGGTTTCGCCCGACGCCAGACCTGCAATCAGGGATGCGAGCATTCCCATCTGGAATGCGACTAGCGACGCGCGAGGAGCGCGAAGAGGAAGCCGACGCCGGCGGCGATCGCCAGTGACGTCACCGGCTTTTCGCGCACGCTCGCCATCAACTGCGCTTCGATATCCTTGGCATTGCCGCGCAGGCTGTCAAAGGCTGCTTCGCCCTGCGCACGCAATTGCTCGACCCCTTCCGTAGCCGCACGGCGCGCGGTGCCGTAGCCATGCTCTCCGGTCTTGGCCAACTGCTTGGTGAGCTTGTCGATATCGGCCTTCAATTGCCTGATATCGGCTTCGAGATCTGAATTCGACGGGCCTTCGGTTGCGGTCTTTCCTGCGGCAGTTGCCATTGCTTAACTCCTTGTGATTGCTTGATTTCAAACGCGCCGCATGTCTCAAGGTTCCGGCATTAGGGACAAAGTAGCCGAAAACGCGTGCGTGTGCACCCGATCCGCTGGCGCTGACAAAAAGGCACTTCGTCAGATCAGCGGCCGGCGCGCCTCGCCCAGCCCTTCCCAGCCGGCGAGTTGCTTGAGCCCTTCATTATCGGTGACCTCGCAACCGCCGTCGCGCCAGACAATCAGCTTGCGGTCCATCAGCTTGCGGATCGTCTTGTTGGTGTGGACCAGCGACAGGCCGAGCGTGTCGGCGATGTGCTGTTGGGTAATCGGTATCTGAACGGATTGCTTGCCATTCAGCCCAACGACCTTTGCCCGGCTGCCGATGAAGGCGATAAGATAGGCTGCGCGCTCGATGGCGCTGCGCCGCCCGAGGCTGAGCAGATTCTCGTCCAGCATGCGCTCTTCGCGCGACGCGATCCAGGTGATGTCGTAGGCCAGCCCAGGATGATTGCGGTAGAGCTCATGGAGAGACTCGCGTTCGAAAACGCACAGCAGCATCGGCGACAGGGCCTCGACGGAATGCTGCATTTCGCCCATCACGCTGCCCTGCAGGCCGATCAGATCGCCGGGCATGAGGTAGTTGAGGATCTGGCGGCGGCCGTCCTGCAACAGCTTGTAGCGGAACGCCCATCCGGAGAGCACGGTGTAGAGATGGGCGCTGTGGCTTCCCTCCACCAGGACCGTGGCGCCCTTGTCGACGGCGAGCTCGCCCTTCTTGAACGTGCTGATAAAGGCCAGTTCCTGTTTTTCGAAGTCGCGGAAGACCGGTAACGGCCGCAACGGGCAGTTCTCGCAAGGATACTGGCGACTTGAGAAAGCACGACCGCTCTGGCCCGACATTTCGACCCCTCTTCGAAAGCCCGCACAAGGCTGCGTCCCAACGCGTCGCGCGGATCGAGGTTCCGCACGGGCACATGTCTTTTTTAAATGACAGCTTGCCAAATAGCGATCATGACTCCATCCGTTACAAGGAGCCCTTGCCTGTGTCCCCTTTGCTTGATGGATTGCGGATTCTGGTCCTGGAGGATGAGTTTCTCATCGCCATGGATGTCGAGCAGCTTTGCCGCGATCATGGTGCGGGCGAGGTGGTGATCGCCCGCGATCTGGCCGAGATCGACGATCGACAAATCGCCACGCACTTCGACGCCGCCATTGTCGACCTTATGCTGGGTGGCGCCTCGACACTCGATTTCGCATCGGGCCTACGCGCGGCAGGCGTGCCGTTCGTGTTTGCCTCGGGCTATTCGGATCCCGATGAAATCAAGACATCGTTTCCGGGCGTCAGGCTGGTCGGCAAGCCCTATTCGGGTGAGGACCTCATGCAAGCGGTGGCGGCGGCCTGCGGGCGGGGCTCTCCCGGCTGAGACACGATCCAACTTCTGCGGATCGCACCTTGCGATCGCAGCTCAGTTGGCCGGCGAGCCCGTGACCTGAGTCGAAATCGCATCCGGACCATACTCGTCTTCGCCGGATATCTTCAGGATCTCCTGCAAGCGCGTGCGGGCCCGGCTGACCCGGCTCTTGATCGTCCCGACCGCGCAACCGCAGATTTCGGCCGCCTCCTCGTAGGAGAAGCCCGACGCACCGATGAGGATGATGGCTTCGCGCTGATCTTCCGGCAATTGCTCGAGGGCGCCGCGAAAATCCTTCAGGTCGAGCTGGCCATGCTGGGCCGGATGAACGGCAAGCCTGGCCGTCATGATACCGTCGCTGTCTTGCACTTCGCGCCCGCGCTTGCGCATCTGCGAATAGAATTCATTGCGCAGGATGGTGAACAGCCACGCCTTGAGATTGGTGCCGGGCTGGAAGCTCTCATGCTTGTCCCAGGCCTTGACCAGTGTTTCCTGGACGAGATCGTCCGCCTTGTCGGCATTTTGCGTCAGCGACACGGCAAAGGCGCGCAAGCTCGGGATTGCCCCAAGCAGATCGGTCTTGAAGCCTTGGGAGACCGCTGCCATGCTTCAGTCCTTCTTCTGTGCGGGTTCGGCCTGTTCCAGTTGACTGAGCAACTGTGCAAAGCGATCCGGCACATCGTCAGAGACCAGCTCATCGTAATATTGTTTGAGTTTGCGTCCGATTTCGGAATTCGGCCCGAGTGCGTCACTGGACCCGTTCCGGCGCCTGCCCGCGACGCCAGCCAGAATATCTTTCGTCATATCCTTCATTTTGCCCTTGTATTCCCAGCGCCCAAGCCGCTCATCACACTACTCAACACAACGCAAGCGGCCCCCTCGTCTGGTTGCCCGTCCGAACTTCAAACGCCGTCCCGGCGCGTTAGTTCCATCAAGGTCGGAACTTTTTCTCAAGACCGGCGTTGTTTGACCGGGGCTTGCAATCAGCTTGACCTGCACTCTATGCAACCACGTCATTCTGAGGGAGACGTCTTACCATGAGCTTATCAGCCACCATCGCACCACATCTGCCGTTCCTGCGCCGCTTCTCCCGGGCCGTTTCCGGATCGCAGGAAAGTGGCGACGCGCTGGTCGCCGCGATGCTGGAAGCCATCATCGCCGATATCGATATCTTTCCCGAGGCCTCGAGCGACCGCATCGCGCTTTACAAGGTGTTCGCCAAGCTGTTCACGTCGGTCGCTATCCGCGTCCCGCAGGAGCAGGCGCAGTCGCCATGGGAACAGCGCGCCGCCGCCAATCTGAACGCGATTGCGCCGCGTCCCCGCCAGGCCTTCCTGCTGGTCGCCGTCGAAGGTTTCAGTGAAGACGAGGCGGCCGAGATCCTCGATGCCGGCGACCAGGAGTTTTCAGAGCTGCTTGCCCAGGCAAGCAACGAAATATCCCGCCAGGTGGCAACGGACGTGCTGATCATCGAGGATGAACCGCTGATCGCTATGGACATAGAGGAAATGGTCGAGAGCCTCGGTCACCGCGTCGTCGGAACGGCGCGCACGCATGCCGAGGCGGTGACGATGTTCGGCAAGACGCGGCCCAAGATGGTGCTTGCCGACATCCAGCTTGCCGACGGCAGCTCGGGCATCGAGGCCGTGAACGAGATCCTGTCGTCGACGTCGGTGCCGGTCATCTTCATCACCGCCTTCCCCGAGCGTCTTTTGACCGGCGAACGCCCCGAGCCGGCATTCCTGGTCACCAAGCCGTTCAACCCCGACATGGTTAAGGCTCTTATCAGCCAGGCGCTGTTCTTCGATCGCCAGGCGAAAGCCGCCGCCTAGGGGCAGCGGCAGGCACGACGCGATATCAAAAGGCCGTCTGATGCGATGCATCAGGCGGCCTTTGACATGCCGGGACCCCGTCATCAGCGAATTCCCGGCGCCACCCTTGTCTGGAACGATTGGCAAGCATCGTCTTTTTCGGCAAATGGTGGAACAAACCGCATCTACCCACGTTTTCATCACACCATTCGAAGGAGATGGATCATGCTTTACTGGGCGCTCGTATTTCTCGTCGTGGCAATCATAGCCGGCGCGCTTGGTTTCGGCGGCATCGCCGGCACGTCTGCCGGCATAGCGCAGATATTGTTTTTCATCTTTCTCGCTTTCCTGGTCATTTCGCTTCTTGCCGGCCTGTTCAAACGGGCGTGAGGACCGAACGATCATCCGAGCGAACACTGGAAGCCGCACCCCTCAAACGGTTTCCAGCCACCGCCGGGCGGCATCCTTCAACGGATACCGCTCGGCGGACCGCTTTTGGAGGCGGCTTTTCGGGAAGCCCTCTGGAACCCATTCCGCGGTGAGCCGTTCAGCCTGAGTTGGGTGGACAGATTGGCGATGCGTTCCAGGGCCGGAGATAGGAAAGACGACGTGCCAAGCGATGAAGTCATCGCCCTGCATCCCGCCGAAAGTGGCATGCAACTTGGCCGGGCTCTTCTCCACGCGCTGCACAATGCCGGCATTTCCGTTCTCTATCAGGATCGCGAGCTGAAAACGGTATGGGCGCGCAATATGCGTGCGCCGTGGGTTTCCGACACCGCGGACGGCAACGGCATCCTGCCCGCGGCGCAGATCGACCGCATCGGCGCGGCAAAGCGTGACGTCATCGCATCCGGCAATCCGCAACGCCTTGAAATCAGCGTCCCCGCCGAGGACGGCTTTCGCTGGTTTCAGGTCTGGGTCGACGCCGACCATGGCGATGGTGGAACGGTGCAAGGTGTCGTCACCACCATGGTCGAAACGACCGATCAGAAGCGCCGCGAGCAGACCCTGACGACGCTGTTGCGCGAAGTCAGTCATCGCTCGAAGAACCTCCTGGCGATCATTCAAAGCATAGCCACCCAGACCGGGCGCTATTCCGATGGCATCGCTGATTTCCTGACGCGCTTTCGCGGCCGGCTGCAGTCGCTGGCCTCGTCCCAGGATCTGGTGACCTCCTCAAATTGGCGCGGCGCCGCACTTCGCGAGCTGGTGTCGGGCCAGGTCAGTCGCAACGGGGTGAATCCGTCGCACGGCCTGCGCTTCCGCGGCGCAAATCCCTATCTCAATCCCAACGCCGCGCTGCACATCGGCCTTGCCATGCATGAACTCGCCGTCAACTCGGTCAGCTATGGCGCTCTCTCACGTCCAGATGGCTTCGTTGACGTTACGGCCGATCTCAATGCTGCTGCCGGCGGCCTGGCGCTGTCGCTGACATGGTCCGAAGCGATACCGGCGAGCGACGTCGAGCACAGTGAGAAGCGCTTCGGCAGTGTCGCGCTCGAGCGGGTCGTGCCCGCCTCCCTGAACGGAACGGCGACGCTGGAGCTGATGCCCGGTCGCCTTGAATACCGCCTTGTCGTTCCGCACGGCAATTTCGAGACCGAGTGAGCGGCCGCGCCTCTCGGCTGATCATCCATCCTTAACCGGCTATTCACCATAAAAGCGGATTCTGTTTTTCCCAGGTACCGCTGGAACCTGCTGGACCGTCGAACATTGCCGCGTTGAAGTTGGTCTCCGGACGTCCGCCGACTGCGTCTGCTGTCGCGGTCGGCGCCGGAATTGCCCGTTGCGCCGCGTTATTTCGCTGGTCGCCCTGCGGCCGAGGAACTTTGGCGGCTATGGACCGTTACTGTGGCGAGAGGACATGTCGCCATGGAACACATTGCTGCATTGTTGCTGGTCATCGGTTGCTCGAACACGATGGCCGACTGCCATGAATTGCAGGTACCGGTAAGCGTTTTCGAAACCGCCGACCAATGCGTCGCCGAACGGCCATTCGCGCTGGGCGACGTGCAGGGGCAGGCTCAGCACATCGTCGCCAAGTGCCTTGCCGTCGATCCGGCGCTGGAAGACGACTACGACCAGATCGTCTGGAACGTTCGCCCGGACGGCACGCTCGACGCTTCCCTGGCAATCTCCAACGTCGTCATGGCATCGAGCGCCCCGCGCCCAGAAAAAGACTATCTTCGCCAACAATAGATTGCAGCAGCAAAGGCGGCCATTTCATGCTAAATGGCTGCTGGAGCTTACCAAAGTGTGGACACAAAGCGAGGAGTGACTCTATGCGGAAGATGATTATTGCCATGATTGCGGTGGCTGCCCTCAGCGGCTGCACCAGCACCGAGAAGGACGTGGTCGGCGGCGGCTTGATTGGCGCCGGCGTCGGCGGCTTGGTCGGTGGCGGCAAGGGCGCGCTGATCGGCGCGGCTGTGGGCGCCGGTTCCGGCCTGCTGGTGCGCAACCTGCGCAACGGCTATTGCCAGTATCGCGATCATCGCGGCCGGATCTACACGGCTCGCTGCAACTAGTTCGGCGATAATCGAAACGTCGATCCGGAGACCGGTCCGCCGGCCTCCGGATTTTCGACGTCTGGACGCACCATTTCTGTTCGCTTGATGAAACGGTTTTCCGTCCGGAATTTTGCGTCAAAACAAGAAGATAGAGCGGCTCTACGTTTCAGTGAAACTGATCTAGCCCGTCAGCGGAATCCTGATCTCCACATTCAACCCATCATCGCGATAATCGCGGTTGATCGTGCCACGCAATTCGCGCGTGACGTTGAGATCGATCAGCTTGGTGCCGAATCCTGTCTTGGCCGGCGCTTCGAGTTTCTTCTGTCCGGTTTCGCGCCAGTTGAGAACCAGCACCCTGTCGCGCCCGCGTCCTTCGAGCGACCAGTCGACCTTGAGCGCCCAATCTCCCTTGAGCGAATTGGCTGAATTGCCGGTTTCGCCATATTTCAATGCATTCGTCGCCAGTTCGTGGAACGTCAGGCCGAGCGCCTGCGTCGTGGTTTCGTCGAGCAGCACCTCCGGCCCCGACAGAAGCTCTTCCGGCAGCTCCTTGCCGAACACCTGACCGAGCTCGATGCGCAGGAGATCGCCAAGGTCTGCCTTCTGCCAGCGCGAGCGCGTCAGCATGTCCTGAGACGCCGCCATCGCCTGCAGCCTGGCCGAGAAGGACGAGGAAAATTCGTTGACGTCAATGGCCCGCGAAGCCGTCTGGCGCGCGATCGCCAGCACTCGGGTGATCGAATTCTTGATGCGATGCTTCATCTCCTGCAGCATCAGGTCTTTTTCGAGCAGGCTCTTTTCCGTCGTCTCATGCAAGCGCGACGCCGCCTCATAGGCCCGCTCCTGATAGCGCGCCACCAGAGCGATGGCGCCCGCCAGCAGCAAGCCGAACAGCCCCAGCATCACCGGAATTGCCCGCGACGACGGCTGCGTGAAGGCGCTTGTCGGTCGAAACAGGACCGTCCATGGTTGGCCGGCCACCATGATCTTGCGGGTGACCAGCAGCCTGTCCCCGAAGGATGACACTGGCGGCGTCTCCGACCGGAACAAGAGATTGTCGCCACTCACAGCGCCGTCATAGATTTCGGTGTTGACCGGCAGCAGCGGCGACCGGCTGAGCGCTATCTGGAACAGGTCCCGTGCCCGAAAAGCCGCGTAGAGGAAGCCGGCCGTGGAGGACCTGGACGCATTGATGACATCGGGAGCGGTTTCGACATTGAGCCGCACGAAGACCAGGAAGCCCGGGAACGTCTGCGCGGCACCCGTGCTCTGGCCGAGCTGCACCAGCGCGCTGGCGTGCTGCTCATCGTCGGACATTGCCTTTTCGATGGCCACGCGTCGCACCGGTTCGCTGAACATGTCGTAGCCGATGGCGGCCTGGTTGGATGGATCCAGCGGCTCGAACATCACGATGGGCGCGCGCCAGGGTTGCGTGGTGTCCGGATAGATCGGATGGCTGACACCAAGGTCGTGCAGCATGTCGCGTTCGACCGCCGCCTCGTCCCCCGTCTTCACCAGCCTGAGAAAGCCGAT
The DNA here is from genome assembly GCF_056403835.1 of Mesorhizobium sp. P2_E6. NCBI lineage: Bacteria > Pseudomonadati > Pseudomonadota > Alphaproteobacteria > Hyphomicrobiales > Phyllobacteriaceae > Mesorhizobium > Mesorhizobium sp. P2_E6. The sequence continues at coordinate 133,215 of NZ_JBFUEQ010000006.1, read as the reverse complement.
ACCGCGCAAGCCGGCGAAATTGTTGTCGACATCGAGCGCGTTGAAGAACGCCTTGAACTCGTTCTGCGAGATATCGCCGTTGCGGGCATCGAACAGGGCCTGCGTCGACCGCAGCAGCGACAGATGCAAGTCGATGCGGCTCTCGATCCGGTTGAGCGCATCGTCGGCCGTCGCTTCGAATTTGATGCGGGCGGCTTCCTGCGTCGCGAAATAGGCAAAGCCCGCCATCGTCATGCTGATCAGTGCAACGGCGACGAACGCGACGATTGGAAAAAGCTTCTTCAACGGATGATGCGGTCCATGGGCAATGTCGGACCTTTATGGGCAAGTCGATGTGCCAACACAATGGCAAGGCCAAGCCATCATGACGGCTGGCACATCACATGACCGGCAACCAGCGGCCAGGCACGGTTCGTCCGGCCAGGGTGGTACCGTAGACACTAGTCCAACCGCACCCAATCTGTGGCTTCGAGCACATAGGGAGCGAACAAGAAATCGCGGATCTCGATGATCCGGCTTTCCGACCAGTCGATCAGGACAAAATGCGCAGGTCTTTCCATCCGGCCGGTGCTGTCGAAGACCAGCATAGCCGGCTTCCCTTCGACAGCGCCGAGGGCGAACCGCCATTTCGTCTCTTGCGCATAGCGCGTGAAATAGATGCCGATTTTGTCGCGCCCCTCCAGTTGGATCCGGTTCACCAGATCAAGCTTCACGTCGTCGGCAAGCATGACCCGGATTGCGTCGAAATCGCCGCTCCGGAACAGATGGACATAAGCGGCGATCTTGCGCCGGTCCGAATCGGACATCAGCGGCAGCCTTGTGTCTTCGGGCGCCTGTGCGAAAAGCCGCAGCGCAGCGCGCCCGCGCTGAAGCGCCGATTTTGCGGCTGTCGGAGAGCACCCTGCTATGCTTGCGATCTCGTCGACCGAATGACCCAGAACATCCTTGAGGATCACCGCGCAGCGCTGAAGTTCGGGTAGCCGCAGAAACGTCTGAAAGCTGATCGCGACGATGTCCGCCTCAGGTATGGGCGCCGCTTCGACGTCTTCGGTAAGCGGGACGACCGTGTTCCGGGATTTGGCGCGCAGGAAATCGAGGCTCGCATTGTGGGCGATGCGGAACAGCCAGCCCTCGAGGTTATCCACTCCAGCGCCCTGGGCTCGCGCGTGAAGGGCCTTGACGAGGGTGTCCTGCAATACGTCCTCGCCATTGACCGCCGATCCCGTCATGCGCGCGCAGTAGCGGTGAAGGCGTGGCCGCAGCGCTTTCAGACGATCCTCGAATTCATTCGCGTTCATGTATCGAGACCTACCGCGCCTGCGCGCTCTTTCGTCGTCATTTTACCCGAGACGAACAAGGAAGAGGGTTCAAACTTCCCTGTTGTCGAAAAGGAACATTTGAACGCCCGAGTCATCAGGCGCAAAAAGGCGGCGATCCGCCCCGGCCGCCTGCCCCTCCGGGCTTGCAAACGCCTTTTCGATCGCCGCAAGGTCGTCGAAATACAGCGTTCCGATCCGGTGAACATTGGAGGGTCCTACCGGCGTTGCGATAGGGCCATTGCTGACTTCGTATTTCCTGAGGCCCGGAAGCTTCTTGGCGAGAGGCACGTGGATTTCGAAGTAATGCCGGTCAAACGCCTCGACGTTCTCCGGTGTCGGGTAAATCACAACCATCCGAGCCATTGTGGTTCTCCTTTGTTGCTTGTGTGAGGCATTCTTACTTGTGTGTTTCGCTCAACACCGCCGAGCCCATGATCGAGTCCAGGCTCGCCAGCTCCAATATCTTCGGGAAATAGGCTTTCATACGCGGATCGCTGCGCATCGCCTCGACGGCTGCGGGGGTCTCCCACTCGGAGTAGATGACGACGCCGGCGCCGTCTTGCGCCACGATCAGCCGGGTCGTCTTCCAGCCGCGGAGCGTGCGGACCACCGTATCGGTGTTCTGCTTCAAGAGCGCGATCAGCGCATCCTGCTTCCCGGGTTCGACCTTAAGCAGATTGATCAAGATGACGGACTCGTCGGACATGGCATGTCTCCTTCTGTTTGGACACACCAAGGACGATCCGACGGGCAGAAACGGATCGAGACGTAGCAAGATTTTTTTGGAAGATCCGCTGGAGTTCTAGGCGGCGATCTTCAGGGCGCCTGGCCCGGGAATGGCGCCAGGCGGGCATTTGCCCAGAATGATCATGCCGAGCACCTCGTCCTGGGTCACATCGGTGGTGCGCGCGGTGCCGACAACCTGGCCGTTCTTCATGACGCAGACCCGGTCGGCAAGCTCGAACACGTCGTGGATGTCGTGGCTGATCAGGAAGATGCCGATGCCGTCGGACTTGAGCTGCTTGACCAGTTCGCCGACCTGCGCCGTTTCCTGCGGACCAAGTGCCGCCGTCGGCTCGTCCATGATCAGGATGCGCGCATTGAACAGGATCGCGCGCGCGATCGCCACCGACTGCCGCTGACCGCCAGACAGCTTGATCACCGGCTCCTTGAAGCGCTGGAAGCGGGGATTGAGCCGGCCCATCACCTTGCGCGCCTCGGCCTCCATCGCAACGTCGTCGAGCGTACCCCAGGCGGTCATCAGCTCACGGCCGAGAAACAAATTGGCGGCGGCGTCGACATTGTCGGCCAACGCCAGCGTCTGGTAGATCGTCTCGATGCCGTATTTCTTGGCGTCGCGCGGGTTGGAGATCGATGCCTCCTCGCCGTTGACGAAGATATGGCCCGCGTCGCGCTTGTAGGCGCCGGACAGGATCTTGATCAGCGTCGACTTGCCGGCGCCGTTGTGTCCGAGCAGCGCCACGACCTCACCGGGGAAAAGGTCGATCGAGGCGTCGTCGACGGCGCGGATGCCGCCAAAGGCGATCGAGATGTTGCGCATGTCGATCAGCGCAGTGCTGGTAGGAGCGGTCTTGTCTGCCATGATCCTTGTCCTCCCCTAGACGCGCTTGCGATAGACGGTATCGAGCCAGACCGCGACGACCAGCACGGCGCCGACGACGATGCTCTGCAGCGGCGAGTCGATGCCGAGCAGCACCATGCCGGACTGCAGCGACTGCATCAGCAACGCGCCGAGCATGGCGCCGAGCACCGTTCCCGAGCCGCCGGCAAGCGAGGTGCCGCCGATGACGGCGGCGGCGATCACCAGCAGCTCGTCCAACGTGCCCAGCGCATTGGTCGACGCGTTGAGGCGGGCCGACGAGATCGCCGCGCTGATCGCGGCCAGTACACCCATGATCATGAACACCTTCATGGTTACCCAGCGGGTGTTGATGCCGGCGAGATTGGCGGCCTCCGGATTGCCGCCGATGGCAAAGACATAGCGGCCGAAACGGGTGCGCTTGGTGATGAAGGTCATGACGATACCGACCGCGACAGCCATCAGCACCGGTATGGCGATGCCGTGGGCGATGAACAGCCCGCCTTCGGGAATGGTGATGCCGTTCTGCTGTGCATACTGGCGCACGATGCCGATTGGCCACGGATAGGAATTGGCGATCCAGACGGCCCCAAGGATGGCAGCGCAACTGACCACACCGAGAAAGGTTTCCGCCCACACGGGGCGCAGTGGAAAGTTGAACCGTTTGCGCTGCGACCGGCCGTTGAGCAACGCGAAAGCCACAGCCACGCAAGCGACGATGCCGATGATCCAGCTGGCGGTGGCGCCGACCGAGCCTCGCGGTCCGCCGCCCATCAGCTGGAATGTAGCGTCGAGTGGCGCGACCGTGCGCCCGTTGGTGATCAGCCATGCCATGCCGCGCCAGACCAACAGGCCGCCCAGCGTCACGATGAAGGCAGGAACTTCGAGATAGGCGATGATGAAGCCCTGGAAGGCCCCGATCACAAGACCGAGCACCACGCCGACGACCAGTGCGATGATCCAGAGCCAGGGATTTCCAAGCTGGAAGCCGATGACGCGAATGAGGAATTCGGCTTGCGCCACACCCATGATCATACCGATCACGCCTTCGACGGAACCAACCGAAAGGTCGATGTTGCGCATGACGATGACCAGCACCATGCCGGTCGCCATGATCGCGACCGAGGAAGTCTGCACCGACAGGTTCCAGAGATTGCGCGGCGTCAGGAAAAGTCCGCCCGACAGGATATGAATGCCGACCCAGATGACCAGCAACGCACCGACCATGCCAAGCATGCGCGTATCGAGTTCGGTCGCCTTGAGGAAGCGTCCGACGGCGCTCAATTCGGACGCACGCGCCCGGTCTGCGGGCGTATTCGCGGCAGGCGTGTTAGAGGCCGTGTCGGTCATGAAGTCCTCCCACCGGTTTGCCGTCTGGCGCGGATGCCGGAAACACGATGCTATTTGCTTTCCGCGATCATTTGAAGCGGAATGCCCCTTGAGAAACGCCGCGGCCCAGGGGCCGCGGCGCTGAGATCGAACCGGGATCCCGTTCGGTTTTAGTTGCAGGCCGCGACGGTGCCGGCGGCGACGCCTGCACAGACTTCGTCCTTCTTGATCCAGCCGGCGTCGATGACGACGTTGAGATTGTCCTTGGTGATCGCGATCGGCGTCAGGAACAGCGAGTTGGTCTCGTTGCCGCCGGGCGTCGTGAACTTCACGGCGTTCGGGATCTTGTCCAGGGCAGTGCCAGCGGCCAGCTGCGAGGCGATTTCGGCAGCGTTCTTGCCGAGTTCGCGTGCGTCCTTCCACACCGACACGGTCTGTGTGCCGAGTGCGACGCGGTTCAGTGCGGCATGGTCGCCGTCCTGGCCGGACACCGGAACCGATCCTGCCAGCCCTTGCGCCGTCAGCGCGGCGACGACGCCGCCGGCGGTGCCGTCATTGGCTGCCACCACGGCATCGACCTTGTTGTCGTTGGCGGTGAGGAACTGTTCCATGTTCTTCTGGGCATTGGCGGGCAGCCAGCCATCCGTATAGGCTTCGCCGACATTCTTGATCTTGCCGCTGTCGATGGCTGACTTGAGCACTTCCATGGAGCCGGCGAACAGGAAATCGGCATTCGGATCGGCGCCCGAGCCCTTGATGAAGACGTAGTTGCCTTCCGGCTTGACCTTGAACACTTCGCGGGCCTGCATGCGGCCGACTTCCTTGTTGTCGAAGGTCAGGTAGAACACGTTCTTGTTCTCGATCAGCCGGTCATAGCCGACGACCGGAATGCCTTCGTCCAATGCCTTCTGCACCGCCGGGCCGATGGCCGAGGCATCCTGCGCCAGGATGATCAGCGCGTTGGCGCCCTGCGAAATCAGGCTCTCGACGTCGGTGAGCTGCTTGCCCGGATTGGACTGCGCATCAGCGGAAATGTATTTGTCACCAGCCGCCTCGATGGCCTTCTTCATCGCCGCTTCGTCGGTCTTCCAACGCTCTTCCTGGAAGTTGGACCACGAAACGCCGATGACCTTGTCCTTCGCCTGCGCGACCGACACCAGCGTCAGCGACATGGCGACACCCGCCAGGATGGCGGCTGTGAATTTTTTCATAATATCCTCCCTGCGCCGCGTATGGCGCGACCAAACTGACCCGTAGGCCGGCACAGAGGCTCTATTTTTTCGAGCCTCGAAAAAATAGTGATCCAACGCCCGAACGCTGTCAACATCGATTCTGATGGATTTTGACGTCTCTCCGAGTTTTTTTCGAGCTCCGGAATAAATAATGACATGATGGTAGGGTTCTGCCAGAATTTGGCTTGGCGCATGTCGCCCCAAAAGTGCGCAGCGGTTTTGGGGCAACGACACGTGCAGGAACAAGTACCTGAAGCGCGTCGCGCTTTCAGGCTTCGCTGATGGCCTTCGGGAGGCACGAAAGGCTGCAGCGACCGGGAGGATGTGAAAAAGCATGTCGGTCGGAATCCGCCACGACGATCTGCGCCGCCGCAACCGGGCGATGGTGATTGCGGCCGTGCGCCGCGCCGGACAGCCGTCCCGCACCGAGATCGCCGCGACCACGGGCCTCAGCCATTCGACCATATCGGCGATCTCCTCCGACCTCATCGGCGAAGGCATCCTGACTGAGAGCAAGCCGAGCGAGGCCGGCTCGCTCAAACGGGGCCGGCCGCAGGTCGGCCTCGGCCTCAATCCGGAAGCGGCGGCGGTGATGACCGTGGTGCTGTCGCTGAACTTCCTCTCGGTCGCCGTCATCGACTATGCCGGCCAGGTGATCGCCGAGGAACAGCGCCGGCTGGACACGCTGACCATGTCGCGCGACGCGCTGGTCGGTGAATGCGTTGCCATCGTACGGCGTCGTCTCGAAGACCCCGACCTCGACGTCCGCAGTGTCGCCCGCATCGCGCTGGCGATCCAGGGCATCACTGACACGCGTGCCCGCGCCATGCTGTGGTCGCCGATCACGCCGCACACCGATATCGCCTTCGCCGACATACTCGAGGACGAGTTCGGCATCCCCGCCACCATGGAGAACGACTGCAATATGATGGCGATAGCGTTGCGCTGGCGCGACCCCGAGCGCTACCGCGACGACTTCATCGCCATCCTGTTGTCGCACGGCATCGGCATGGGCCTGGTGCTGAAGGGCGAGCTGTTCACCGGCACTCATTCCTCGGGCGGCGAGTTCGGCCATATGATCCATCGGCCGCACGGCGCGCTGTGCCGCTGCGGGCGGCGCGGCTGCGTCGAGGCCTATGCCGGCAACTACGCCATCTGGCGCAACGCAAGGCAGATGAGTGAGGACGCGGAACCGGTCGCCGATGTCAGTGATGCCGACATGCGCGCGCTGGCGACCGCGGCCCGCGAGAGGGATGGACCCGAGCGCGAGGCCTATCGCAAGGCCGGCGAGGCACTCGGCTACGGTCTCGGCAGCCTGTTCGCGCTGATCGACCCGGCGCCCGTCGCCATGGTCGGCGTCAGCGCCGCCGCCTTCGACCTGATCGAGCCGGCATTGCGCGAGGCGATTGCCCAGACCGCCGGCGGCCAGCATTCGCAATCGATTTCCTTCGACACCGAACCGAACGAACTGCCACTGATCCGCGAAGGCTGCGCCACACGGGCACTGACCTTCGTAGACCAGGAGATTTTCGCGCCCGGCACGCAGGCGAGATCCGGCCTCGGTGGCAAGAACGTTGCGTGAATAACGCGCCGGGATGCGTTGAGATTCAGGTTAGGCCGAGTCGAGAATGGCGGGTTCCGAGAACCGGAACGGAGCGGACATTTGGATCCGTGAGTACCGGAAGCGCAGGAGACTGCCGTTCGCAGGCCGGCATCACCTGAATATCAGCAGATCCCTAATCTTCCCGGATTGCGTAGCCCGCCCCACGAATGGTGCGGATGACATCGGGCATGCGGCCATTGTTGACCGCCTTGCGCAGCCGGCCGACATGCACGTCGACCGTGCGTTCGTCGATGTAGATCGTCTCGCCCCAGACATTGTCGAGCAGCTGGCTGCGCGAGAACACGCGGCCGGGATGGCGCATCATGAATTCGAGCAGGCGGAATTCGGTCGGTCCGAGCCGGATCTCGCTCTTCTTGCGATAGACCCTGTGCGATTCACGATCGAGCACGATGTCGCCGACCTTGAGCACGCTGGACAGCACTTCCGGCTTGGCGCGGCGCAACAGCGCCTTGACCCTAGCCATGAACTCGGGCGTCGAGAACGGCTTGACCAGATAGTCGTCGGCGCCGGTCGAGAGGCCGCGCACACGATCGCTTTCCTCGCCACGCGCGGTCAGCATGATGATCGGCAGCCGCTCGGTCTCGGGACGCATTCTTAGCCGGCGACAGAGTTCGATGCCGGACACTGCTGGCACCATCCAGTCGAGCACCAGCAGGTCAGGCACGTTTTCCTGGAGGCGGATTTCGGCCTCGTCGCCGCGCGTCACCACCTCGACCTGGTATCCCTCGGACTCGAGATTGTAGCGCAGGAGCACGCCAAGCGGCTCCTCGTCCTCCACCACCATGATGCGTGGCGCGATCATCGACTGGTCACCCCTGCCGTCATGCCGCCGGCGCGGACATCGCCGTCTCGTCCTGCTTCGGACGATTGGCGGGCAGCTGCGTACCGGTCAAAACATAATACGCATTTTCCGCGATGTTGGTGACGTGATCGCCGATGCGTTCGAGGTTCTTGGCGCAGAACAAAAGATGCGTGCAGGCGGTGATGTTGCGCGGGTCTTCCATCATGTAGGTCAGGAGTTCGCGGAACACCGAGGTGTACTTGACGTCGATGCGCTCGTCGTCGGCGCGCAGCTTCGCCAGCGCCGCGGCGTCGCGCGCCGTATATTCCTCGATGACGCCCTGCACCTGGATCAGCACCAGCTGCGCCATTGCGTCGATGGAGTGCGACAGGTCGCGCGGGGTGACGCTGAGGCCGACGGTGCCGACGCGCTTGGCGATGTTCTTGGCAAGGTCGCCAATGCGCTCGAGGTCGCCGGCCATGCGGATCGAACCGACGACATGACGCAGATCGTCGGCCATCGGCTGACGCTTGGCGATCAGTGTGATGGCGCGGTCGTCGAGCTCGCGCTGGCGCGCGTCCATGATCGCATCGTCGGAGACGACGCGCTGCGCCAGGGCGTTGTCGGAATTCAACAGCGCCTTGGTGGCGCCGCCGACCATCGAGCCGGCGAGGTCGCCCATGTCGCGGATCAGCCTGCTGATCTGTCCGAGATCCTCGTCGAAAGAAGCGACTGTGTGTTCGCCCATGATCTTAGTCCTCGTATGCCTGAGCTCAGCCGAAGCGGCCGGTGATGTAGTCCTGCGTGCGCTTCTCGCGGGGCGACGTGAAGATCTTCTCGGTGCGGTCGAACTCGACCAGTTCGCCCAGATACATGAAGGCCGTCTGCTTCGACACGCGCGCCGCCTGCTGCATGTTGTGGGTGACGATGACGATCGTGTAGTCGGCTTGCAACTCGTCGATCAGCTCTTCGATCTTGGCGGTCGACAGCGGGTCAAGCGCAGAGGCCGGCTCGTCGAGCAGGATGACTTCCGGCTTCACCGCCACGGTGCGGGCGATGCAGAGTCGCTGCTGCTGGCCGCCGGAGAGGCTGAGGCCGCTGGCGTTGAGCTTGTCCTTGACTTCGGTCCACAGTGCGGCGCGCTTCAGCGCCTGCTCGACACGGCCGTCCATCTCGGACTTGCTGATCTTCTCGTAGAGCCTGACGCCGAAGGCGATGTTTTCATAGATCGACATCGGGAACGGCGTTGGCTTCTGAAACACCATCCCGATCTTGGTCCGCAGCAGGTTAAGGTCCTGCGAGCGGTCGAGAACGTTCTGGCCGTCGAGCAGCACCTGGCCCTCGGCGGTCTGCTTGGGATAGAGCTCGTAGATGCGGTTGAAGACGCGCAGCAGCGTCGACTTCCCGCAGCCCGAAGGTCCGATGAAGGCGGTGACGCTGCGCTCGGGCAGCGACAGCGTGATGTCCTTCAGCGCCTTGCTCTGGCCGTAGTAGAAGTTGAGGTTCTTGACCTCGATCTTGGCCTTGCCGGCAATTGCCTCGGCGGCGATCGTCATGTCTGGAGACAACATCTGGCTCATTTGTCCTCTCTGCGTCCGGTCAGGCTGCGAGCAAAGATGCTGAGCGCGAGAACCGTCAATGTGATGATGAGTGCACCGGTCCAGGCCAGTTGCTGCCATTCCTCGTAAGGGCTGAGAGCGAACTGGAAGATGGTCACAGGCAGGCTGGCCATCGGCGCGTTGAGATTGCTCGACCAGAACTGGTTGTTGAGCGCCGTAAAGAGTAGTGGCGCCGTCTCGCCGGAGATACGGGCGATCGACAGCAATATGCCGGTGACGATGCCGGAAAGGGCGGCGCGGTAAGCGACCGACTTGATGACCACCCAGCGCGGCGCGCCGATCGCGGTGCCGGCCTCGCGCAACGCGTTCGGCACCAGGTTGAGCATGTCCTCGGTGGTGCGAACGACGACCGGGATGACCAGGATAGCAAGCGCGACAGCGCCGGCGATCGCCGAGAAATGCCCCATCGGCCGGACCATCAGTTCGTAGACGAAAAGGCCGATGATGATCGAGGGCGCCGACAAAAGGATGTCGTTGATGAAGCGCACCACGGTGGTGAGCTTCGAAAAGCGTCCGTATTCGGCCATGTAGGTGCCTGCCAGCACGCCGATCGGTGTACCGACGACGACGCCGATAATGGTCATCACGATGCTGCCGTAGATGGCGTTAAGCAGGCCGCCGGCATCGCCGGGCGGCGGCGTCATTTGCGTGAACACCGCAAGATTGACGCCGGACAGGCCCTTGTAGAGCAGCGCGCCGAGGATGAGCGCCAGCCAGGCAAGTCCGATGCCCGCGGCGGCGACGCACAGCGTCATCATCACGGAATTCTTCCTCTTGCGGCTCTGATGAAGCGATGTGGCTGTCGACATCGGTCAGGCTCCCGTGCGGGCGTCAATGCGCATCAGCATGTAGCGTGCGATGGCGAGGATCAGGAAGGTGATGACGAACAGGATCAGGCCGAGCGCCACCAGCGAAGAGGTGTAGAGATCGCCGACGGCTTCGGTGAATTCGTTGGCGATGGTCGCGGAGATCGTCGTTGCCGGCGCGAACAGCGAGGTGCTGATGCGGTGCGCGTTGCCGATGACGAAGGTCACTGCCATGGTTTCGCCGAGCGCGCGGCCGAGGCCGAGCATGACGCCGCCCATGATGCCGATCCTTGTGTAGGGAATGACCACGCGGCGGGTCACTTCCCAGGTCGTGCAGCCGATGCCGTAGGCGGACTCTTTCAGCACCGGCGGCACCGTGTCGAAGACGTCCTTGGTGATCGAGGTGATGAACGGCAGCACCATGATGGCAAGGATCAGCGACGACGTCAAAAGGCCGATGCCGTAGGGCGGACCGGCAAACAGGCTGTTGAGGCCGGGAATGCCATGGAACACGTTGATGATGAAGGGCTGCACGGTCGTCTGCAGGAAGGGCGCCAGCACGAACAGGCCCCAGATGCCGTAGATAATCGAGGGGATGCCGGCGAGCAGCTCAACCGCCATGCCGATCGGACGCCGCAGCGGGCGCGGGCAAAGCTCGGTGAGAAAGATGGCGATGCCGATGCCGAGCGGCACGGCAATCAGGATGGCGATGGCGGACGTGATGATGGTGCCATAGATCGGCGCCAGCGCGCCGAATTTCTCGGTCACCGGATTCCAGCTTTCGCTAGTCAGGAAGGAGAAGCCGAAGGTCGACAGGGCTTGCCAGGACCCGGCAAACAGCGAGATCGCAACACCGCCGAGCAAGACCAGCACCAGTATGGCTGCGGCACGGGTCATTCCGTGGAAGATCGCGTCGGTCAGCGCGAAACGTCTGACAGTCGCGTCGCGCGAACCTCGAATGGCTGGCAAGGCTTCCTGGACACCACTCATGTGAAGCTCGGCTTTTTTGAGTTAAGGGAAAAGGAGCGCCGCGGCGCGGCGCTCCTTCCAAGGGACGTTATTCGCCGACGTAGACGGGCTTGCCGTCAGCCTGGATGTCGGCCTTCCACGAAGCCTTGATCAGGTCGACGACGCTGTCGGGGATCGAGACGTAGTCGAGACCCTTGGCGGTTTCCTTGCCGTCCTTGTAGGCCCAGGCAAAGAACTTCAGCGCTTCGCCGGTCGCGGCAGCATCGTCGGGGGACTTGTGGATCAGCACCCAGGTCGAAGCAGCGATCGGCCAGGTGGTATCGCCGGGTTCGTTGGTGATGATGACGTTGAAGTTCTTCGCGCCCTTGAAGTCGGCATTCGAAGCAGCCGAGCCGAAGGATTCGAGCGACGGCTCGACGACCTTGCCCGCGGCATTCAACATCTTGGAGTACGACAGGTTGTTCTGCTTGGCGTAGGCATACTCGACGTAGCCGATGCCGCCGTCGGTCTGCTTGACGGTGTTGGCAACGCCTTCGCTGCCCTTGGCGCCGACGCCGGTCGGCCATTCGACGGCGGTGTCCGAACCAACCTTGTCCTTCCAGTCGGGGGACAGCTTGACCAGATAGTTGGTGAAGTTGAAGGTCGTGCCCGAGCCGTCCGAACGGTGGACGACGGCGATCGCCGTCGACGGCAGGGTCAGGGTCGGGTTCAGCGCCTTGATCGCGGCGTCGTCCCAGGTGGTGATGGCGCCAAGGTAGATCTGCGCGATCGTCTTGCCGTCAAGGATGAGTTCGCCCGGCTTGACGCCCGTCAGGTTGACGATCGGCACGATGCCGCCCATCACCATCGGGAACTGCACGAGGCCGTTCTTTTCCAGATCGGCATCTGACATCGGCTTGTCGGTGGCGCCGAAGGTCACGGTCTTGGCGATGACCTGCTTGATGCCGCCGCCCGAACCGATCGACTGGTAGTTGAGGCCGACGCCGGTGTCTTTCTTGTAGGTGTCGGCCCACTTGGCGAACACCGGATAGATGAAGGTCGAGCCGGCGCCGGAAAGGTCCGCGGCCATGGCTGCAGAAAGGGTGAAGGTAGACGCTGTGGCCATTGCAATCGCAACGACCGCTGAGCGGATGAAATGTCTCATGTGGCCTGCTCCTGTTCGGAAGATGGTCTCTCGGCGCCATCCTCTCGGCGCCCGCTGAGGCCAATAGCCTTCGATTATAACAGTCGCATGACAGTTTCATGTCACCCCGGTAACGCGTCATCAGGGCGGGGAAAATGCCGGCCGGCCGGCGCTTGCTGCGGAAACCGGCTTTGTGCCCGGAATCAGGCACTTGCGCCGTTTCACACCGAGAGCGACCCGCGGTTTCGCGATCGACGCCTCGGCAAAGAAAATCCGGACGGGAACGCGTTGCTCTCAGCCATTTGTCGTGGCCGGGCCATCGCCGAAAACAGGTCCGTTGGGGTAGGTTGACGCTGTCTCATGCCGGCGGTCGCTGCTCCCGCCCGTAACTGGAGAGCGGAATTTGAATGTGGCCATTGTCTCGACTGGGCGTCGCCTTGGATATGGTGCGATCGCGCCATAGTCTTGCCTCAGCGGGGGGTCGCGAATCTCCGCCGAGTCCCCGCTGAGGCAAGCCGGATGCAACGCCGGCCTTACCCGGCGTTGCGCTGAGCCTGGCGGCTGGCGCCGACCCAGCGCTCGACCTTCTCGAGCAGGGCCCTTGGGCTGATCGGCTTGGGCAGGTAGTCGTCCATGCCGGCCTCCAGGCAGCGTTCGCGATCGCCCTTCAGCGCATGAGCGGTGACGCCCACGATCGGCACATGCGTGCCGGTTTCTTCCTCCAGCCGGCGAATGGCGGCGGTGGCTTCGAGCCCGTTCATCTCCGGCATCGAGACATCCATCAGGATCATGCACGGATTGAGCCGGCCGAAGGCGTCGAGCGCCTTGCGGCCATTGCCGACGATCTCGAAACCATAGCCGGTCTCGCCGAGAATCTGGGTGAACACCATCTGGTTCACCTCATTGTCCTCGGCCACCAGGATATCCAGCCTGTCGCCGCCGGCCGTCGCGGGCGGCCGGGGGCGAACCAAAGGCGGCTGCAGCAGCGCCCGTTGTTCCGACGCCGCCGACGGCGGTGGCCGCACAACCTTGCCTGGAGGAATGTCGGCTGCCGGCGGCTGGGCGTCGGCCGTGTTGTGGCGATGTCGCTGGATCGTCGCAACCAGCGTTTCCAACAGCACCGATGACCGCGCCGGCTTGATCAGCTGCGCATCGATGCCGAGATCGCGATAGCTGGTGTTGGCGAGCGACTGGTCGACCGAGGTCAGCATGATGATCGGCGTGCCGGCAAGGCCGGCGGTGTTGCGCACGATCCGCGCCATTTCGGCGCCGCTCATGCCCGGCATCTGGTAATCGAGCACGACGCAGTCGACCGGCACGCCATAGGCGGCGGCCGCGATCAGCACCTTGAGACCCTCGGCGCCGCTTTCGGCCGCGCAGGAATCGAACGTCCACGATGTCATCTGTTCCGTGAGGATGGCCCGGTTGACGGCATTGTCGTCGACGATCAACACGCGCGCGCCGGTCACGTCGACAGGCGTGATGCGTTGCCCGTTCTGCTGTCCGGCCCTCGGCAGCGTGACGGTGAACCAGAAGGTCGAGCCCTTGCCCTCGGCGCTCTCGACACCGATGTCGCCGCCCATCAGCTCGACGAGCCGCGAGGTGATGGCAAGGCCAAGGCCGGTTCCCTCGTGCCGCCTCGTCGACGAGGTGTCGACCTGGCTGAATTTCTCGAACACGAGTTTCAGCTTTTCCTCGGGGATACCTATGCCGGTATCGGTGACCGAGATCGTCAGTTTCGTCCCGGTCGGAACTCTTTCGCCGGTGACATCGACCAGCACATGGCCTTCATCGGTGAACTTCACCGCGTTGCCGAGCAGGTTGGTGACGATCTGCCTGATGCGGCCGACATCGCCCACGAACAGGCTCTCGAGACGAGGCTCGATGCGCACGATGAGCTCGAGATCCTTCTCCTTGGCGCGTGTCGACACCAGCGTCGCCACATCCTCGATCGCCTCGGCAAGGTTGAACGGCGCCGGATCGAGCACCAGCTGGCCGGCGTCGATCTTGGAGAAATCCAGGATGTCGTTGATGATGGTGAGCAGCGCGTTGCCCGATTTGACGATGATGTCGGTGAACGTCTTCTGTTTCGAGTTGAGGTCCGATTTGGCCAGCAGTTCGGCCATGCCGAGCACGCCGTTCATCGGCGTGCGGATCTCGTGGCTCATATTGGCGAGGAATTCCGACTTGGCGCGGTCGGCGAGTACGGCGCGCTGCCGTGCCTCGCGCAGTTCGGCCTCGCGCGTCTTCAATTCGGTGATGTCGGTGGTCGATCCGATCAGGTAGAGCGAACCGTCGGAGGCGATCATCGCGCCCTTGCGGGCGAACTGATGCCTGACGCTGCCGTCGGCCAACGTCACAGTCTCTTCGACCTCCTGGGTTTCACCGGTGCGCAGCACCGCAAGGTCGCTGCCGACAAAGGCTTCGCCGTCCGGCCCGAAGATCTCGATGTCGGTCTTGCCGATCGCCTCTTCCTTGACGAAGCCGGTCAGGTCGCACCAGCCCTTGTTGACATAGAACTGCCTGAGATCGGAGCGCTTGGCGTAGATCGACACCGGCACGTTGTCGATCAGGCTGCGGAACACCTCGTTCTCGCGCATGCTCTCTTCCAGCGCGCGCTCGCGCGCCTTCACCTCGGTGATGTCGGTGCTCGAACCGACCAGATGCACCGATCCGTCCAGCGCCACCAGGCGGCTCTTGCGCGTCATCAATTGCCGGACCGTGCCGTCGCGATGGGTGACGGGTTCCTCGACCTCCTTGACGGCGCCCGTCACGGCCACCTCGGTGTCGTCATGGCTGTAGCTATCGCCATCCTGCCCACCGAACAGCTGGCGGTCGGTGCGGCCGATGACCTCTTCCTTGGCGAGACCTGTTATCGCGCACCAGGCCTTGTTGACGAACTCGATGCTCAGGTCCTGCGCCTTGATGAAGGCAGCCACCGGCAGTTCGTCCAGCACGTGGCGGAACAGATCGATCTGGCGCATCGAGTCGCGCAGCGCCTTCTCGCGGCTCTTGATCTCGGAGATGTCGACGCGAACGCCGATGAACGTGCCATCGTCGGTCCGCATGTCGTAGACCTGATACCAGCGGCCGTCTGGGTTGTGACGTTCGAACGAGGAACTGGACAGGCGATAGCGGGCAAGGATCGCGTCCAGCCAGAGATCGGTGTCGCCGTCGTAGAGCGTGTCGACTTGCGGGTCGCCGCTGTTGCGGAAATAGCCGTTCGAACGGCCGAGAGCCAGCGCCTCGCGGAGTGTGCAGCCGGGCTGCCATACCGGTCTCAAAGCCGGCAGCGTGTCCTGGATCTTGCGGTTGGCGAAAACGAACTTGTCGTCGCGATCGTAGATGATGACGGCCGCCGGCAGGGATTCCAGCACGCTGGCGAGATGCTTGCGCGCATCTTCGGCCTCGGTCTCGCGGCGCTTCATGTCGGAAATGTCGAACAGGAAGCCGGCGACGTAGTTGCGGCCGCTGGCCATGCCGACGCGGCTCTTCCTGACGATCCGCGAGCGGCTGGCGCCATCGGCCTCGAAATTTTCTTCGACTTCGTAGGCACGCCCGCTGGCAAGCACGTCCCGTTCGCTCTGTTCGAAAAGCGCGACATTGCTGCCTGAGACGAAATCGCCGCCGGGCTTGCCAAGCATGGCTTGCGGCGTCTGGCCAAACAAGGCGGCGAACGCCTCGTTGACGAACACAAACCGCAACTGGTCGTCCTTGACGAAGATCGGATCCTTGACGGCGTTGATCACCGCTTCCCCCAGCCGCGCTTTCTCCAGCGCGTCGGCAAGTTCGGCCTCGCGATCCTTCATGTCGGTGACGTCGACATAGGAGATCAGCCGCTTGACGCCGGCCAGCGGCGCCATCGACGAGATCAGCGTGCGGCCGTCATTGCGCGGGAACTGTCGCGATCCGGCGGTGCCGGCCCTGATTTCCGCCTCGCGATCGGCGATGTGCCGCTGCCATGTCGCCTCGTCGGTACCATACGGGTCGACGTCGCGGCTGGCGTCCATCAGCTCGCGGAAGCTGCAGCCGATCTCGGCGCGCCGGGCGTCGATCTGCCAGAAATCGTAGAAGGCACGGTTGATGACTTCGGCGCGCAAATCGGCATCGAGGACGAGGACACCGATCGGCATCTGGTCGACCATGGCGCGAAGGTTGGCGAAGGTCTCCGCGGTCCTGGCATTGGCGTTCTCGACTTCGGCGTCGCGAAGCTTCAGATCGGTTATGTCGTAGTAGGTCAGCAGGCGCTTGCCGCCGGACAGGGCAGTGACCGAGAACATCATGGTCCTGCCGTCGGCATGAGGGAACTCGCGTGGCGCAACGGAGCCGGCGCGGATCTCCTCGAGCCGGGTGGCGAGGTAGCGCTGCCATTGCTGTTCGTCGATATCGCCATAGATGCCGTTGCGGCGGTTGAGTTCCATCAACAGGCTGAACGGGGCGCCGACGGTCACGGCACCGTCCGGGATCCTGGAGAGGTCGCGATAGGCCTTGTTGACGATCAGCGTATCAAGCCTCGCGTCCAGAAGCACGACGCCCATGTGCATGGCGTCCATCGTCCGCTCGAGATCGGCAAGATGCTGGACGGGTTCGCTATCCGCCGCAGGCTTCTGCTCCAGGGCCCCGAAGGCGCCGGCCAGCGCCGTGACGTTGCGGCCAATGCCGCGATAACCGGCAAATCCTCCCTCGCCATCGAACCTTGGAAAGCCCGACGTCAAGATCCAGCGGCAATCGGCGCGGCCGCCTTTCAGCTCATGCACGAAGTCGCGAAACGGCCGATGCGCCTGCAGATCCGCCAGATGCGCGGCACCGCTGCGGTCGCCGTTCACCTGGTCGAGGAAGTCGAAGCGGAACCGGCCAAGCACATCAGCCGGATCGATGCCGGTGGCTGCCTGGTAGTTTTGCGACAGCCAGGAGAAGCGCAATTCGGCGTCGGTCTCCCAGACCCAGTCCGAACCGGCTTCGACCAGCTGGCGAAGCGTGTCGGTCGAATCCCTGCCCGCAGGGGACGGTAATGCAGCGTCGCCATGCGCTGCCGATTTGCGAGGCCCGCGCTTGCCGCGCGCGCCAATTGTGTCGTCCGCTTCCGCCATGCCGTCCCACCCGAAAACCAAGGCCGAACCCTCCCCCGCGGTTCGTCGCCGGAATGTGCCCGACAAGCATTAACGATCCGCTAACCTTAACGGGCGGTTAGATATTTCGGTCGACACGGCCTGCGTTGTTCCGCCGGCTTGCCGGCAGGATTGAAGCCGCTATATAAGCTTCAAGGGATATTGCGGATGGTTGGACGGATCTCGCCTTGCTTCATGGGGCTGATGCTGCTTTTCGGCAGCGGCTGCTCGCGCACCTATGACGGCACCGTGGTCATCCCGAGGCCGCTCGATGTCAGGCGTTTCTGGGATCGGCCGCCACCGCGTGTCGAATACGAGCAGGTTGAAGACGGCGCCTTTCCGGTGGCGCCGCAGCCGCCGCAGCGATTTTCCGAGCGCAGGGTCGTGACCCATGCCCCGCCAAGACAGCACCGGACGAGGGTCTCGACCGCAGCAGCCTCCGCGTCTGAACCGACGAAGCTGCTGACGTGCAGAAACGTCACCGAGCCCGGCAAGAGAGCTCGCATGGTCTGCGAATAGCGATCGATTGGCAAATGCCAGTTAGCAAGCTCTGCGTTCAGAGCGAGGCAGCGCCCTTTTTGGGTTCTTTCGCACCGAGCTTGTCGAGTGCGAGACGTACCTGACGCAAATCGTCCTGCCAGCCGTCATCGTCGCCCATCGGGCTCTCCGACGCAGCCCGCTGCAGCCCACGAGCCTCGGATTCGATCTCGCGCAGTTCAGCGATTTTCTGTTCGGTGGTCAGGGAGCCGTCTTCGACGATCTCCAGCACCCTCATTTCCCTGAACGTTGCCATGGCGTTTCTCCTGGCTGATGTCGATCACAACGCCGTGAGCGTCCCTCTGTTCCAACTGTCCTTGTGTTCCAGACCATCCTTTATTTGTGTTTGAGCTTGAAACCTTTGCCTGGGCTTCAGCGTTGAATGGCCAGGAGAGAGGAGAACGCAGATGTCGATCCACTTCACGGTTTCGGACCTGACAAGGAACCTGTTTCACTCGCTGGGGCTGGATCACGAGCGTGCACCAAGGCCCCTCAATGCCGAGCAAAGCCTGTTGCTGGAATGTTATCTGGCCGGCCAGATTCCGGAATCGGCCTGGAACGATTATGTCTTCGAGACGCCTGACCTTGCCCGGCATGCCGAGGCGAGGCGCAGTCACCACTGAACCAGCATACCCCAAGAGCTGAGCGCACCGCCGTGGCAAGGCGGTTCCGGCTTCCCTGTCGCCTTACTTGGGAGACGTGAATTGCAACGTGAACACGTTGCCGGCGACCCCTTGCGCCAGCTTCGACGAGAAGGTCAGGGGCAGGCAATTCTGCAAGGCCGTCGTCGCCGCGTCGACAAATGATTTTTTCGCCTTGGCGTCGCCGTTCACATGGATGGCTGTCGGCCTCGGGGGGCCGATCAGCGTGCCGTCCCGCTTGAAGCTGAAGCTCAAGGTAACGCTGGCAGTTCCGGCATCCGCCGGCGGCGTCCAGCATGCCTGGATCGCAGCCCCGACATCGCTCATGGTGTTGAGTTCAGCGGCATTTGAAGGATGAACGGCGCCTGCCAGCATCATCCCCGCAACCACAGCCTGCCTCGCAACGCTTTTCATCGCCAGCCCTCGTCTCACTCCTGACCGGCAGTCCATGCCGACTGCCGAAATGGATGGTAAGGCCAACGCCGGCAATGACAATATCTCTGGGCAAAAAGTTGACGCCGAAAATGCAACACCGGAGCAATTCCATGAAAGGTGTGAAACGGGTTTTCCGTCTGGAATTGCGTTAAAACAAGAAGATAGGACGTCACATCGACAGTGAGCGAAAGCAAAAAGGCCGGCATTGCGCCGACCTTTCCTTCCACCTCGGCGCCAGTACATCTGTGGTCGCGGGGTGAATTATCGGTAGTAGACAGGGCTTTGGTTAACGAATCCTTAACCTGGCCCCCTTTAACCTCAGGCCTTGGCTTGCGATCTCACATAGGCGATGTAGCCGCGCACGTCGCCGGCAGGCTCGGCGTACGCCTTGCCGAGCTTCTTCTCGATCGCCGCCATATACTCCTTGGCCCATTTGGGCAGAGGATAATCGACGACCGCCAGGAACTCGAGCGTCGCCGCCAGGCGGATGTCGGCGATCGACGGGTTCTTGCCGCCGATGAACGGCTTGCCGTCCCTGAAGAAACTGTGGAAGACCTCCAGCGGCTCGGCAATCGCGGCCATCGCGGCCTTCTGGGCTTCGGACTTCTTGTCGGGGTGCGCGTCGCTATGGCCGACCTCGCCGGCATATTGCGGGAAGCCAAGGAACGGATAGGTGGCGCGCGCCACATAGGGGTAGAGCGTACCGACCAGATAGAACATGGCACTATCGATCATAGCCCGCTTGGCCGGCGCCTTGGGATAGAATTTCTCCAGCCCGTGCTTGTTCGCCAGATACTGCATGATGGCGCAGCTTTCCCACAACACGCCCCTGGGAAGGCCTTTGTCCTCGATCATCGGCGTCAAATGCGAGGGGTTTCGCGCCGTGAATTCGGGCGAGCGGGTGTGGCCCCACGCATCGGTCTCGTCGGCGCCCAGCCCGGCCGCGCGCGCGAACACCCGAACGGTCATGTTGTTGACGCTGGGCTTCAGCATGCTCAGCTTCACTGCAGGTTTCTTAGCCGGCTTCGCCTTGGCCTTCGCAGCGGGCTTGGCAACTGCCTTCACCGCTGGTTTTGCCGCCGCTTTGGCCGCCGGTTTTGCGGCTACCTTGGCCGCCGGTTTTTTCGCGCTCTTCGTTGTTGTCTTGGCCATTTGTTCCTCCCTCTGGTTTGTTCAGTATGGGTTCCTCGGTGCCCGGTCGTCCGACAAGGTTGCGCGGGAACGCTCGACGAGCGCCTGGATCGCATCGGCGAGATGCACTTCCGCAATGTTGTAGTCGCCGCGCCCGACACGCAGCCTGTGCGCTTCCATCAGCACGTCGGCATGGGTGAACCCCGCTGGCGGCTCGAAGCGGTAGGAGGCAAGTTCGATCAGCAGGCCGAGCGGATCCTCGAAATAGATCGAATCCATGAAGCCGCGATCCTTGACGCCGCTGTGCTTGATGCCGCGCTCGTCGAGCCGGCCAACCGCCTGCAGGAAGGTGACGCGCGACACCGAAAAGGCGATGTGGTGGACGCAACCCGGATCCGTCGGCGTGCGTCGCTTCTCCGGCGTGCGGCTCTCATCGGTGAAGATGGTGATCAGCCGGCCGTCGCCCGGATCGAAATAGAGGTGGCTCTCTTTTGCCTTGTCGAGGTTGGGCTGCTCGAAGATGAACGGCATGCCGAGCACGCCTTCCCAGAAATCGATCGAGGTCTGGCGCCCGGCGCCGACCAGCGTGATGTGATGCACGCCCTGCGATTGCAGTTTCTGCATTGGCCTTCCTCCCCGCGTGGCATCAACTGCCAGTCTGGACCTGCCCTGCACCCAGCGTTCTGCGCGCCGCTTGAGCCGTGCCTTAGGATCCACGCCGCAATGCTAATGCAATCGGCCCCGCCGCGCCAGAAGCGACGAGAGCAGAGAGATCGGATGATTGATGGAGAGAATGGTACGCCCAAGGGGAATCGAACCCCTGTTCCCGCCGTGAGAGGGCGGTGTCCTGACCGCTAGACGATGGGCGCGTTCAAGAACCGGCGATATAGGCTGACGGCTGGGAAAAAGCAACTGGGCTTCGCCGCTTTACCGCATCGCGGAAAAACCGGCCACAGGCCTACCGTTTCGGCTCGATCAGATCCCAGAGATTGCCATGCAGATCGGCGAAAACCGCCACCGTGCCATAGGGCTCGAAGCGCGGTGTCTCGCGAAATTCGACGCCCTTCTCCAGCATCGCCGCATGGTCGCGGGCAAAGTCGTCGGTTTCGAGGAACAGGAAGACACGGCCACCGGCCTGGTTACCGATGCTTTTCTTTTGTGCCTCGTCGGAAGCCTCGGCCAGCAACAGCTTCGCGCCGTGCCCGTCGGCCGGCGCCACCGTGACCCAGCGCTTGCCGCCGCCGAGATCGACATCCTCGACGAGGAGGAAGCCCAGCCGCTCGACATACCAGGCAATCGCCTCGTCATAGTTGGCGACGACCAGGGCGACGGTCGCGACGCGACGATATTCGGCGAACCCGGTCATTTGTTGCGGATTGCAAAGCGGCCGATCACACGGCGCTCTGTCATGTCGTAGACGAAGATCGTGCGGCTGCCGTCGGCAAGCTCGGTGTCTATGGACACGCGGTTGCCGGACAGCGACTGGCTGACCACCTTGGCCCCGACCGGCAGCACGATGTCGCCGCTGACTGGCTCGCCGGCCGGCGCCTGGATGTCGCCGGCCAGCGGCGGGTTCGCCGGCTGTGCGTTGCGCGCTTTGTAGACAAGGGCGCCGATCACCACCATAAGGGCAAGGAACAGCAGGCCGAGATTGATCCCGACGAAGCGGACGAGTTTCCTGCGCACCATTTCGACCTCGGGGTCGAGCGGTTTCTCCTGATCTTCCTCGGCAATTGGGCTGGCCATGGCAAATAGTCCGGAACGGTTTTTCAATGAGCGCTCATAGCGAAGAGGCCCCTGAATTGATAGAGGACCAATTCACAGCGGCGGCGCCCACCGTGCTGGTGGCGGGCGCGGATGCGGCCGGTCAGCGCCTCGACCAATGGCTGGCTGCGAGCCTCGGCCCGGACATGTCGCGCAGCCGCGTGCAGATGCTGATCAGGCAGGGCGCGGTTTCGATCGACGGCAAGCCGGTCGACGAGACCAAACGCAAGATGACGCCGGGCGAAAGCGTCTCGGTCGCCATGCCGGAGCCGGAACCAGCGGAGCCACAGGGCGAGAACATCGCGCTCGATGTGCTCTATGAGGACGACGAATTGATCGTCATAAACAAGCCGGCTGGCCTTGTCGTGCATCCCGGCGCCGGCAATTGGACCGGCACGCTGGTCAACGCGCTGATCCATCATTGCGGCGACAGCCTTTCCGGCATCGGCGGCGTGCGCCGTCCGGGCATCGTCCACCGCCTCGACAAGGAGACCAGCGGCGTCATGGTGGTCGCCAAGACCGATCGCGCCCACAAGTCGCTGTCCGAAGCCTTCGCCGATCACGGCCTGACCGGCGATCTCGAACGCGCCTATCTGGCTTTGGTCTGGGGCATACCGCAGCGGCCGACGGGCACGGTCGACGCGCCGCTCGGCCGCGCCGCCGACCGCGTGCGCCGCGCCGTGGTGCCGGAAGGACGCGACGACGCCCGCCATGCCGTCACCCACTTTACCGTGCGAGAGCGCTTCGGCGTCGATCAGCAGGAATTCGCCACGGCCAGCCTGGTCGAATGCCGGCTCGAGACCGGCCGCACCCACCAGATCCGCGTCCACATGGCGCATATCGGCCATCCGGTGATTGGCGACCCCGACTATGGCCAGGCCTTCCGCACCAAGGCCAACCGGCTGCCTGAACCGCTGAAAAGCCAGGTCAAGGCATTTTCCCGGCAGGCTTTGCATGCCTGGCTGCTTGCATTTCGCCACCCGACTACCCATCTAACGATGAGGTTCGAGGCGCCGATACCGAGGGACATGGAGGAACTCGTCGGCGGTTTCCGCAAGCTCTGAACCGGTCACCAACAAGCTTCAAGCTAGCCATCAAAAAACCTGACTGGCATTGTTCACTTCAGCGTGACACACTGTTTCGTGTTGAACAAGCGCCTGTCTTTTCTGGTTTTGTTCCTGTATATATCTGATGTCGCGGGCGAGCCTTTTGGTGCTCGCGTCACATGCCCGCCGCGTTTCGGGGGCATCACTCCAATAGAGAGGGGGCGCTATCATGGCCCAGTCACTACCCAGTATTGTTTCCGGCGAAGGCGGCCTCAGCCGCTACCTGGAAGAAATCCGCCGCTTTCCCATGCTGCAGCCGCAGGAAGAGTACATGCTCGCAAAGCGTTATGCCGAGCATGAGGACACCACGGCCGCGCACAAGCTCGTCACCAGCCACCTCCGGCTCGTCGCCAAGATCGCCATGGGCTATCGCGGCTACGGCCTGCCGATCGGCGAGGTGATCTCGGAAGGCAATGTCGGCCTGATGCAGGCCGTCAAGAAATTCGAACCGGAGCGCGGCTTCCGCCTCGCGACTTATGCCATGTGGTGGATCAAGGCCTCGATCCAGGAGTACATCCTGCGCTCGTGGAGCCTGGTCAAGATGGGCACGACCGCCAACCAGAAGCGCCTGTTCTTCAACCTGCGCAAGGTGAAGGGCAAGATCCAGGCGCTGGATGACGGCGACCTCAAGCCCGACCAGATCGCCGAGATCGCCACAAGGCTGAACGTTTCCGAAGCCGAAGTGGTGTCGATGAACCGCCGCCTGTCGGGCGACGCCTCGCTCAACGCCCCGATCCGGGCGAGCGAAGGCGAATCCGGCGAATGGCAGGACTGGCTGGTCGACGACCATGAAAGCCAGGAAGAGATGCTGATCGAGCAGGACGAGCTGGAAAACCGGCGCGGCATGCTGTCGGGCGCTCTTGCCGTGCTCAACGAGCGCGAGCGGCGCATCTTCGAGGCTCGTCGCCTCGCCGAGGAGCCGCTGACCCTGGAAGAGCTGTCGGCCGAGTTCGACATCAGCCGCGAGCGCGTGCGCCAGATCGAGGTGCGCGCCTTCGAGAAGGTGCAGGACGCGGTCAAGGCCGCCGCCAAGCGCCAGACCCAGGCGCTGCGCACCATCGAGGCGCAGCCGGCGGCTTAAGGCCAGCTCGGCAACAAAAATACAAAGGCGGCGTCAGGAAACTGACGCCGCCTTTTTTGTAGCGCTGTCTAGAGCAATTCCAGGAAAAGTGTGAAACGGTTTTCCCGGGAAAAGCGCATAGCGCTTTCCCTTTGGGAACTGCGTCAAAACAAAGAGATAGAGCGGTTCGGCGTTTCCGTGAAACGGTGAACCGCTCTGGCGCCGTCAGGTCAAAGCGAGTCCAGCGGAAATTTCAGATACCGCCGGCCATTGGCTTCCGGGTCCGGCAACCGTCCGCCATTCATGTTGACCTGCAGCGCATGCAGGATCAGCCTCGGCATCGGCAGTGTCCTGTCGCGGGTTTCGCGCAGGGCAACGAAATCAGCCTCGGTGCGCGCGGCAACGAGGTGGGTATTGCTGGCCTTCTGCATCGCGACCGTGCTTTCCCACAACGGCTCTCGTCCGCCGGGCTGATAGTCATGGCCGACGAAAACGCGCGTCTCGTCCGGCAATGCCAGGATGTCCTGGATCGAGTGCCACAACCGCGCTGCACTGCCGCCGGGAAAGTCCGCCCTCGCGGTGCCGCTGTCGGGCACGAACAGCGTATCGTGGACGAAGGCGGCATCGCCGATCACATAGGTGATCGAGGCCAGCGTGTGCCCGGGGGAGAACAGCACGGTGACTGGAAGGGTGCCGATCCGGAAGGTTTCGCCTCCTCCGAACAGCCTGTCCCATTGCGAACCGTCGGCGGGAAAATTCGGCCAGTTGTAGATCGCCTTCCACAGTTTCTGGACGTCGACGATCCTCTCGCCGATCGCCGTGGGCGCGCCGGTCTTCTGCTTCAGATAGTGCGCCGACGAGAAATGATCGGCATGCGGATGGGTATCGAGGATCCACTCGACGCCCAGCCCCTGCTCGCTGACGAAGTCGAGCAGAGCATCGGCGCTCTTCGTCGCCGTGGCGCCGGACCTCTCGTCGAAGTCGAGGATCGGATCGATGATGGCGCATCGTTTCGTCGCCGGGTCGGCGACGACATACTGGATGGCCCCGGTCGACTTATCATAGAAGCCGCTGACCTGCGGCCTGGCCAAAGCTAGGTCCAATTTCAGCTCCCCCAACCCTTGATGCATGTCGCCCAAAAGTGGCCCCGGCTTTGGGAGAACGACATGCATAACAACTCAGACCTCGGCACGCCGTCTCAATCCGTTCAGAAACGACGCGCTTTGGTCGGCAGGAATGATTTTCTCTACCGGCACCCAAGGAGAGCATGGTTGCCCCCTCGCGCGACCCAGTCAAGTATCATTTCGCCCGCTGCGGCGAGAAAGCCAAAAACCGTTCCGAAGCGCTCAGGCGGATGGCTGCTTGGTCTTCCTGAGATAGGGCAGGATGGTCTCGTAGGCGCCGAAACGCTTGATTGCATCCTCATTGGAGACGGCGGCGGTGATGATGACATCCTCCCCCTGCTTCCAGTTCGCCGGCGTCGCTACCTGGTGTTTGGCGGTCAGCTGCATGGAATCGACTGCGCGCAGGATCTCGTCGAAGTTACGGCCCGTGGTCATTGGGTAGGTGAGCACCAGCTTGATCTTCTTGTCCGGCCCGATGACATAGACCGAGCGCACCGTGGCGTTGTCGGCGGGCGTGCGACCCTCCGACGTCTCGCCGGCGCCGCCCGGCAGCATGTCGTAGAGCTTGGCGACCTTGAGGTCCCTGTCGCCGATCAGCGGATAGTTCACCGAGTGGCCGGTCGCCGTCTTGATGTCGTCCTGCCATTTGCCGTGGCTTTCGACCGGATCGACCGAAATGCCGATGATCTTGACATTGCGTTTCTTGAACTCGCCCTCCAGCCCGGCCATCGTGCCAAGCTCGGTCGTGCAGACCGGGGTGAAATTCTTCGGGTGGCTGAACAGGATCGCCCAGCCGTCACCGATCCATTCATGGAACTTGATCGTCCCTTGCGTGGTCTCGGCGGTGAAGTCCGGCGCGATGTCGTTGATACGAAGGCTCATGGCACATCTCCCCTGAAACAAATTCTGCCAGCAGAGAGGGCTACGGGCGGCAAACCATGCCGCCATCAAGGCGTCCCCACGCTCCGGCATTGCTGCATCTTAGCGCAAAAATCGCGGCCGCGAGATAATATGAAACTCTTGTCGGCGGCAGAACGAACATTTTTGTGCTGCAGACGGCAACGCCAGCGCATGCGAGCCACGAGCCACGTGTGGGCAGGAAGGCTCCGTGCGCCTCAGGCCTTGTTGACCGCCAGCGTCTCCGTCAGATCTTCCATGCGCTGCGCCAGTGCACCAAGCGCGTTGGTCAGCACACTGTCGTTCTTGTCGGCCTTGGTCAGCGCATCGTCGCGCGTCTTGCGCAAGGTCAGCACTTCACTTTCCATGCCCTTGACGCGCTTCTGCAACTCCGAGAGCTCGTCCATCACCATGATGCCGGCCATGACGGTCAGCCGCTGGTCGCCGATCTCGCCAAATGAGTCCTTCAGATGCAAGACATAGCGGTCGAAGCGTTCGGCAAGATCGATCAGATGCTCTTCCTGGCCTTCGTCGCAGGCCATCCGATACTGCTTGCCGTCGATGGAAACCGTGACCTGTGCCATGAGCCTACCTGTCCAGCCCTATCTGTCCAACACAGCGCGGATGGTTTCCATGGCGGTCACCAGCCGTCGCGACACTTCCTTGTTGGCGTCTTCCAGCCTTTCGGCGCGCGCTTCGGAATTGTCGAGTTCTTGCGCCAACCGGGATCTGTCGGCATTCATCCGCTGTACCTCGGCCTCGGCTTCCGAGTAATCGCGTTCATGCTCGAGCTTGGCCGCGACGGCATTTTCCAGCCCCTCGATGGCCTTACTCAGCCTGGAGATGACTTCCTTGAGCGTGGTTTCCCCGGTCATGGCCTTCGTCCTGTGCCCTGCCCATCACCGAATCGTTCGCGTTCAGAACGCGTTATCCGCGAAACATTAGGCACCGGGTGAAGGCAACGTCAACAAAGCTCTCGCGACTGTCCCCTGCTAACGCTAATGTAGGCCCGCCATCGGCATCATAAGACCGGCAAATACGCACCGATTTGTTGACTAAAAGCCCGCGCCTGCTATGTGTCGCGCACCCTTTTCCAGGGCTCTCCCCAGCCCCCAAACCCCCATTTCTGGAGGAACCATGACGTCGCGTGAACAACATGACCGGATGGCCAATGCGATCCGTTTTCTCTCCATGGACGCCGTCGAGAAGGCTCAGTCCGGCCATCCCGGCCTGCCCATGGGCTGCGCCGACATCGCCACGGTGCTGTTCACACGCTTCCTGAAATATGATCCCAAGGCCCCGCACTGGCCCGATCGCGACCGCTTCATCCTGTCGGCCGGTCACGGCTCGATGCTGCTCTATTCGCTGCTGCATCTGACCGGCTATGAAGACATGACCATCGACCAGATCAAGCATTTCCGCCAGTTGGGCTCGAAGACCGCCGGCCACCCTGAATATGGTCACGCCACCGGCATCGAGACGACGACCGGCCCGCTCGGCCAGGGTCTCGCCAATTCGGTCGGCTTCGCGCTCGGCGAGCGCATCATGAACGCCGCCTTCGGCAACGACCTCATCAATCACTACACCTATGTGCTGGCCGGCGACGGCTGCCTGATGGAAGGCGTCAGCCAGGAGGCCATCGCGCTTGCCGGGCACCTCAAGCTCAACAAGCTGATCGTCTTCTGGGACAACAACAACATCTCGATCGATGGCCCGGTGTCGCTCGCCGACAACACCGACCAGGTTGCCCGCTTCCAGGCATCCGGCTGGAACGCCAGCCACATCGACGGCACGGATCCGGAAGCGATCGCCTATGCCATCGAAGCCGCCCGCCATTCCGACAAGCCGACGATGATCGCCTGCAAGACGACCATCGGCTTCGGCGCGCCGACCAAGGCCGGCACCAACAAGGCACACGGCTCGCCGCTCGGCGCCGACGAGATTGCCGGCGCGCGGAAGTTCTTCAACTGGGATTCGCCGCCCTTCGAGATTCCGGCCGACATCCTCGACGCATGGCGCACCGCCGGCAAGGCCGGCGTCAACGCGCGCACCGACTGGGAAGGCCGCCTCGCCAAGGCCGAAGCGAAGCTGAAGGCTGAGTTCGAGCGCCGCATCGCCGGCAAGCTGCCGTCCAACTTCGACGCCGTCATTGCCGACTACAAGAAGACGCTCTCTGTCGACAAGCCGAAGGTCGCCACCCGCAAATCGTCGGAAATGGCGCTGGAGGTCATCAACGGCGCCGTGCCCGAGACCATCGGTGGCTCCGCCGACCTGACCGGCTCCAACAACACCAAGACCAGCCAGACCAAGAACATCACGCCGGACGATTATGGCCAGCGCTACGTCCACTATGGCATCCGCGAGCATGGCATGGCCGCCGCACTCAATGGACTGACGCTGCATGGCGGCCTCATCGCCTATGGCGGCACCTTCATGTGCTTCTCCGATTATGCCCGTCCGTCGATGCGGCTGGCCTCGCTGATGGGCATCCGTTCGATCTTCGTCATGACCCATGATTCCATCGGTCTGGGCGAAGACGGCCCGACCCACCAGCCGGTCGAGCATCTGGCGGCACTGCGCGCCATTCCCAACCACAATGTCTTCCGTCCGGCCGATGCGGTGGAAACCGCCGAATGCTGGCAGATCGCTCTCGAGTCGGAAAAGACGCCTTCGACTTTGGCGCTGACCCGCCAGAACCTGCCGACGGTGCGCACCGAATTCTCGGCCAAGAACCTGAGTAGCCAGGGCGGCTACGAACTGGCCGCAGCCAGCGGGGAGGCCGCGGTGACGATCTTCGCCAGCGGCTCCGAGGTCGAGATTGCGCTTGCCGCCCGCGAGTTGCTGGAGAAGCATGGTCATCCGACCCGCGTCGTGTCGATGCCTTGCTTCGAATTGTTCGACAAGCAGAGCGACGACTACCGCAAGAAGACGATCGGCAACGCGCCAATCAAGATGGCGATCGAAGCCGGCATCCGCCAGGGCTGGGATCATCTCATCGGCTCCGACGGCATCTTCATCGGCATGACCGGCTTCGGCGCCAGCGGCACCATCGAACAGCTCTATCCGCATTTCGGCATCACCGCCGATGCTGCCGCCAAGGCAGCGGAAGCCCGCTTGCACGGCAAGTAAGGTCTTGCATGTCGCCCAAAAGCGTATCGCGGTTTTGGACAACGACAGGCTGAAGCAAAAAATGCCCCGGCGAAACCGCACAAAGCGATTTCGCCGGACTGGCCCAACCTAATCGATTTAAATCCATGTCGCTGCGGCTGGATTCTTTCCGCTTCCGCCGCTATGAAGCTGCGGACCCATCGTCTGCCCTCCAGCTCCCCGGGAGAGAAAAATGACCGTCAGAGTTGCCATCAACGGATTCGGCCGCATCGGCCGCAACATCCTGCGCGCCATCCATGAATCAGGCCGCAAGGACATCGACGTCGTCGCCGTCAACGATCTCGGCCCGGTCGAGACCAATGCCCATCTCCTGCGCTTCGACAGCGTGCATGGCCGCTTCCCGCACGAGGTTTCGGTCTCCGGCGACCAGATCACCGTCGGCAAGGAAAAGTTCAAGGTCACCGCGATCAAGGATCCGACGCAACTGCCGTGGAAGGAACTCGGCGTCGACATCGCGCTCGAATGCACCGGCATCTTCACCGCCCGTGACAAGGCCGCTGCGCACCTGACCGCCGGCGCCAAGCGCGTGCTGGTCTCGGCGCCGGCCGAAGGCGCCGACCTCACCGTCGTCTACGGCATCAACCACGACAAGCTGACCAAGGACCACATCGTCATCTCGAACGCGTCGTGCACCACCAACTGCCTGGCGCCGCTGGCCGCCGTGCTGCACGAGACGGTCGGCATCGAAAAGGGCATGATGACGACGATCCATTCCTATACCGGCGACCAGCCAACGCTGGACACCATGCACAAGGATCTCTACCGCGCCCGCGCCGCCGCTTTGTCGCAGATCCCGACCTCGACCGGTGCCGCCAAGGCAATCGGCCTCGTCTTGCCCGACCTCAAGGGCAAGCTCGACGGCATCTCGATCCGCGTGCCGACCCCGAACGTCTCGGTCGTCGATTTCAAGTTCATCGCCAAGCGGCCGACCACCGTCCAGGAGATCAACGATGCGGTCATCGCCGCGTCCAACGGCAAGCTGAAGGGCATTCTCGGCGTCACCCATCACCCGAACGTCTCGATCGACTTCAACCACGATCCGCGCTCCTCGATCATGGCGCTCGACCAGACCAAGGTCATGGACGGCAACTTCGTTTCGGTGCTGTCCTGGTACGACAATGAATGGGGCTTCTCCAACCGCATGGCCGACACGGCGGTCGCCTTCAGCAAGACCATCGCCTGATCGCGACGCCTTCCTTCGAGACCTGGAACGCCCGGCTTTGTCCGGGCGTTTTTCATGCGAGCGCCGGGCGCCTTCTCAAATCGTGCCCCGAGCGCCAAAGCGTTCGAAAATCAGGGGCATAGGGCAAAAAACCACCCCGCCGCCTTGCACTGGTCACGTCTTCGCCCCACTCTGCCATAAACCAGGAGACAGACGAATTTGAGGGGCTGATTTCAGGATGGAGCATGCGATCTATCTCGTCACGCTGGTCGGCACAGCACTTGTCGTCGCCGCCGCGTTTTCGAGCCTGATCGCCTTCCGCTTCGGCGCCCCGCTTCTGCTTCTGTTTCTCTGCATCGGATTGGCCACCGGCACCGATGGCCTCGGCATCGAGTTCGACAACGCCCGCATCGCATATTTTGCCGGCTCACTGGCTTTGGCCGTCATCCTGTTCGATTCCGGTTTCGGCACGCCGCTCAACGCCTTGCGGCAGGCGGCGGGACCGGCGCTGTCGCTGGCGACCTTCGGCGTCCTTCTCACCACCGGCCTGTTTGGCGCCGCCGCCCACTACCTGCTCGACCTCACCTGGCTCGAATCGTTCCTGCTCGGCGCCGCCGTCGCCTCCACCGATGCCGCGGCGGTGTTCTTCCTGCTGCGCGCCGGCGAAATCAATCTGCGCGAGCGCGTGCGCTCCACGCTCGAGGTGGAATCCGGCACCAACGACCCGATCGCCATCTTCCTGACCATCACGCTGGTCGAGATCATCGCCGCTCACGCCAACCCCGAGGCCAATGTGCTGGTCACCAGCCTGGCCCTAGGCTTCCTCATCAACATGGGCCTCGGCGCCGTCGTCGGCGCGCTTGGCGGCCTCGCCATCGTGCGCCTCGTCGACCGGCTCAATCTCGATCACGGCTTGCTGCCGATCTTCGTGCTGACCTTGTCGCTGATGATCTTTGCCGCCGCCGGTGCCATCGGCGGCTCGGGCTTCCTGGCGGTTTATCTCGCGGGCTTGATCGCCGGCAATTCCGACATCCGCGCCGTCACCATCCTCAAGCGCTTCCAGGACGGTATGTCATGGCTGGCGCAGATCATCATGTTCCTGATCCTCGGCCTGTTCGCGACGCCATCGCAATTTCCCGCGATCATGGTGCCGGCGATAGCGCTCGGCCTGTTCCTGATGTTTGTCGCCCGCCCGATCGCGGTCTGGCTCTGCCTGATCCCGTTCCGATTGCCGCGTCCCGAAGTCGCCTTCGTCTCCTGGGTCGGCCTGCGTGGCGCGGTGTCGATCCTGCTCGCCATCACCCCGCTGCTCGGCGGGTTGGAAAACGGCCGTATCATCTTCAACACCGCCTTCATCATCGTGCTGGTCTCACTGGTCATCCAGGGCTGGACCGTCGGGCCGCTGGCGCGCCGTCTCGGCCTAATCGTGCCGGCGCGGCTCGGCCCACTAGACAAGGTCGAGCTGGAATTGCCGGGCTCGGCCCATCACGAGCTTCTTGCCTATCGCGTGGCACACGGCAGTCCGGTGGCGCGCGGCGAGCGCATTCCGCGCTGGGCGCGGCCCTCGCTGGTGCTGCGCGACGGGCGCTCGATGCGCTTCCAGGACATGGGCAGGCTCGCCGCCGGCGACCAGGTCTATATTTTCGTGCCGGATCGCTATCCTCGCCTGCTCGACAAGCTGTTCGCCAGCCGCGCGGTGGTCGATCCCGAGGATGCGGATTTCTTCGGCGCCTTCGCCGTGGACCCCGCGCGCTCCGCCGCCGAACTGGAGGCCGCCTATGCGCCCGGTCTGACTGAAGCGGAGCAAAAGCTCACCGTCGGCGCGCTGGTCACTGGGCGGCTCGGCGGCCATGCCGAATATGCCGACCGTGTACTGCTCGGTCCGATCGAGCTGATCGTCCGCGACGTCGACGATAAGGGCAAGATCATGGGCCTCGGCCTTTCCTTCGAGCCGACCGCACCGGTGGCGCGGGTGCCGGTTTTCCTGAGCGCCGGCGAAATCGGCGACCGGCTCTCTGCCTTTATCCGCAACTGGCGCAAACCGACCGAGACGCAATTGGCCGAGGCGCGGGCGGGCGAGAAGCCGGCGCCGGAACCGGCAGCGGAGAAGGCTGCGACCGAGAGCTGACACGGCGATCGCTGCGCTGCCCCTCACCCGCTGCCGGCACGGCCCTGGTACCGGCTTCAAAATTTCGTATCGAACCCAGCCTAAGCCTTGCATCATCGTTGGCGCGGGGTATGGTCCCCCGATTTTTTGCGAAAGGAACCTGCATGGCCGCCTTCAAGACTCTCGACGACATCGGCAACATCAGCGGCAAGCGCGTGCTGGTGCGCGTCGACCTCAACGTGCCTGTCGCCGACGGCAAGGTCACCGACGCCACCCGCATCGAACGCATCGCGCCGACCATCGCGGAGCTGTCCGCCAAGGGCGCCAAGGTTATCCTGCTCGCCCATTTCGGTCGGCCCAAGGATGGCCCCTCGCCCGAATTCTCGCTGGAGCCGATCGCCAGGGCGACAGCCGATGTGCTTGGCCGGCCCGTTGGCTTCGCCAGCGATTGCGTCGGTGACACGGCGGGAAGCGCCATCGCCGCCATGGACAAGGGCGACGTGCTGCTGCTCGAAAACACCCGCTTCTACAAGGCCGAGGAGAAAAACGATCCGGCCTTCACCGAAAGGCTCGCCGCCTGCGGCGACATCTTCGTCAACGACGCCTTTTCCGCGGCGCACCGCGCCCACGCCTCGACCGAGGGGCTGGCGCGTCTGTTGCCGGCCTTCGCCGGCCGCACCATGCAGGCTGAGCTCGAGGCGCTGGAGAGGGGTCTGGGAAATCCGGTCCGTCCGGTGGTTGCCATTGTCGGCGGTGCCAAGGTCTCGACCAAGATCGACCTGTTGATGAATCTGGTGAAGAAGGTCGACGCGCTGGTCATCGGCGGCGGCATGGCCAACACGTTCCTTGCCGCGCGCGGCACCGATGTCGGCAAATCGCTGTGCGAGCATGATCTCGCCAGCACTGCCAAGCAGATCATGATCGAAGCGGCCGAGGCCGGCTGCGCCATCATCCTGCCGGTCGACGGCGTCGTCGCGAAGGAATTCAAGGCCGGTGCGGCCTGCGAGACCGTCGCCATCTCGGAGGTGCCGGCCGACGGCATGATCCTCGATGTCGGCGCCAAAACCGTAACGACCATTGGCGAATGGATCGACCGCGCCGCAACGCTGGTCTGGAATGGCCCGCTCGGCGCTTTCGAGATCGCGCCCTTCGACCATGCGACGGTGGCGGCAGCGAAGCACGCGGCGGCGCGCACCAAGGCCGGCAAGCTGGTCTCGGTCGCCGGCGGTGGCGACACGGTGGCGGCACTCAACCATGCCGGCGTCGCCGACGACTTCACCTATGTCTCGACCGCCGGCGGCGCTTTCCTGGAATGGATGGAAGGCAAGCCGCTGCCCGGCGTCGACGTGCTGAAGCACTAGAGCATTCTTCAGCTAGGCGGAAACGCCTGGCGCCGCGGAAATGCGGCTAAACCGAACGCCTCGATCAACACAAAGAGAGCGGGCAAGGGCTCTCGAGACTTTCAATCGATTCGAGCTTTCCGATGCCATTCCTTTGGCGGTAGACTTCCGTTAAGCGCGGAAGACAACCGTTTCAGGAGAAGCAGAATGAGCGAACGTCTCGAAGACATTGCCGCCGCGATCGTGGCCGATGGCAAGGGCCTGCTGGCCGCCGACGAAAGTTCCGGCACCATAAAGAAGCGCTTCGACGTCATCGGCGTCGAATCGACCGCCGACAGCCGTCGCGACTACCGCGAGATGATGTTCCGCGCCAGGGAGGCGATGACCCGGTATATTTCCGGCGTCATCCTCTACGACGAGACGATCCGCCAGAAGGCCGCCGACGGCACGCCGCTGGTCGATATCATCAAGGCGGCCGGCGCCATCCCCGGCATCAAGGTCGATGCCGGCGCCAAGCCTCTGGCCGGTTTCCCCGGCGACACCGTCACCGAGGGCCTCGACGGCCTGCGTGAGCGCCTTGCCGACTACTACAAGCTCGGCGCCCGCTTCGCCAAATGGCGCGCGGTGATCGACATCGACACCGGCAAGGGCGTGCCTTCGGCCAATTCGATCAGCTCGAACGCCCATGCGCTCGCCCGCTATGCAGCACTTTGCCAGGAAGCCGGCATCGTGCCGATCGTGGAGCCGGAAGTGCTGATGGACGGCGCCCACGACATCGACACCTGCTATGCGATTTCGAAGGCGACGCTGATCAAGCTCTATGACGAGCTCCATGCGGCACGCGTCGTGCTCGAAGGCACGATCCTGAAGCCCAACATGGTGCTGGCCGGCAGGAAATCGGGCAAGGTGAGCAGCCCGGAAGAAGTCGCGGAAATGACGATAAAACTGTTCCGCGAGACTGTGCCGGCAGCGGTGCCTGGCATCGCCTTCCTCTCCGGCGGCCAGGAGGACGAGGAAGCGACCGCCAACCTCAACGCCATCAACGCCATCGGGCCGCACCCGTGGAAGCTGACCTTCTCCTATGGCCGCGCCCTGCAGGCCGCACCGCAGAAAGCGTGGAGCGGCAAGGCCTCGAACGTCGCCGCCGGCCAGGCCGCCTTCACCCACCGTGCCCACATGAACCATCTGGCCGCACTTGGGAAATGGAAGGCGAGCCTGGAGCAGGCCGCCTGATCGGGGCTTTTTCCGTCTTCCTTCGAACCCGGGCCGCTGCGCCCGGGTTTTTGTTTGTGGCTTGCCTGGGCTTGGGACGGCTCGCCTGCATCCCTACTTCCTCTCCGGCGCTGGAGCGTGATCCCGAAACTGGAATCCGGTTTCGCAAGATCATGCTCAAAAACAAACAACCGGCGATGTCGGTTTTCGCCCGTCCCGAACGTCCTTGGGATGACAGACAGGGAGAGGTTCATGAACCGCAACAAGGTCGTTTCGCGCGAAGACTGGTTTCAGGCGCACAAGGCGCATCTGGCGCGCGAGAAACAACTCACCAAGCTTCGCGAGCGCATCGCCGCCGAACGGCGTGAACTGCCCTGGCTGAAGATCCGCAAGGACTATGTCTTCGAGACCGGGCAAGGGCCGAAGAAACTGGCGGACTTGTTTGCCGGCAACAGCCAGTTGATCGTCTACCACTTCATGTTCGGGCCGGGGTGCAACCATCATTGCGAGGGTTGCTCGTTCCTTGCCGACCATATCGACGGGGCCAACCAGCATCTCAGGCATCACGACGTGTCGCTGGTCGTGATCTCGCGGGCGCCGCTGGCCGAATTGCTGCCCTACAAGCAGCGCATGGGCTGGAAGTTCGACTGGGTGTCGTCCTATGCCTCGGATTTCAACTTCGACATGCAGGTCTCCTTCACCGACAAGCAGATCGCGGCTGGCGACACCACTTACAATTTCGAGACAATTCCCCGGACGTCGAAGGAACTTCCCGGCACCAGCGTTTTCTACCGAGACGAGAACGGCGACATCTTTCTCACGTTCATGTCGCGCGCCCGCGGGGGCGAAGCGCTGATCGGCACATATGATTATCTCGACATGACGCCGAAGGGCCGCAACGAGACCGGCCCCTATCATGGCCTGATGGACTGGGTGCGGCTGCACGATGAATATGGCGACCGGTCTGGAGTGCAGGAAACCTGTTGCGATCAGCGTGTCGGCGAGCCGGTCGTTCACCTCGGGCGCAACATGCGCTAAAGGGTGCGCATGCAGCGCCCTCTCGCCCTTCTCACCTGGCTCGCCTACCCGGTCTATGTCTGGCAAGGCCTCGGCGTGCGCCGCCGTACCACGCGCATGCTGCCGGCGCAGGGTCCGGTCATGCACGATATCCAGGGCAAGGCGCCGCCAATCTCGCTTCTGGTGCTGGGGGATTCCTCGGCCGCTTCGGTTGGCATCGGCAATTCGGAGAACGGGCTTGCCGCGCAACTCGCCGTGCTGATTGCGCAGGACACCGGCCGCGCCGTGCGCTGGCGGGCGGCCGGCTTCAATTCGGCAACGTCGGGCCAGATCCGCGACCATGTCCTGCCCAATCTGTCGGCCGATCCGTGGACACATATCGTGCTCGCCATCGGCACCAACGACACCAAGAATTTTCACTCGGTGCCGCGCTTCAAGAAGGAGTTCGGCGGCCTGCTCTATGCGCTGCGCGCCAAATGGCCGGAAGCGCGCGTGGTGTGGTCTCCGGTGCTGGAGTTCACGCGGGCACCGGCCATGCCGTCGCTGCTCGGCAAGATCCTGGAGATCCGTGCCGCGGAGATGAACCGGATGGGCGAACGCCTTTGCCTGGAACGCGGCGCGGTGCCGGCGCCGCGCCTGCCGATCACAAATCCTGAAGAGGGTTTTGCCTCCGACGGTTTTCACGCCTCGGAAGCCGGCTACCGGGCATGGGCTGAGCATCTCGCCGGCCTGGTACTTGCCAGCTGAACTGGAGCCGGGCTTGGTTGGCGCAGGCTTATGTCCAGTGTCCGAGCACGGCTGTTATGGAAATCGCCGCCATCGCCAGCAGCGCCAGCTTCCAGAAGTCGCTGCGCCGTTTCAGCCCCGGCCAGCCGAGCGGCTTGATCAGCTGGATGACCATGATGCCAACAATGACGAGCGCGAGGAGTTTCGACATGCCGCCTTTGACCAGCAACACGGCCGGCTGTCAAAGCACGTCGTCGTTGCCCGAGAAGAATGGGCGCCGCGATCCCGAGCCGGAACGCGGCGCCCGCCTTGACTGAGGAACGATCTACTTCAGCGGCTTGAGGCCGGCCTCGATCGAGGCGCGCTTCGGTTCGAGGAACGGCGGCAAGGCCAGCTTTTCACCCAGCGTCTCCAGCGGCTCGTCGGCGGTGAACCCCGGCCCATCGGTGGCGATCTCGAACAGGATGCCGTTCGGCTCGCGGAAATAGAGCGAACGGAAGTAATAGCGCTCGACCTCGCCGCTCGACGGCAGTCGGAATTCGGCCAGCCGCGCCGTCCATTGATGCAGCGTCTCCTGGTCCGGCGCCCTGAAGGCGACGTGATGGACCGCACCGGCGCCTTGCCTTGCCGGCGCCAGTCCAGGCTGCACAAGGACATGAAGCTCCGCCGCCGGTCCGCCCTTGCCCATTTCGAAGACGTGAACCTGACCTTCCGGCGAGGCATAGTCGCGGGCCTTGCGCATGTTCATCACTTGCGTCACCATCGCCTCGGTGTTGGTGATGTCGGGAACGCTGATGACGATCGGCCCGAGCCCGCGAATCTGATGCTCAGCCGGCACCGGGCTGTGCGCCCAGGGGTGGCTGTCGCCCTCGCCGTCATCGCTGATGAGGCGCAGACGCTGGCCCTCGGGATCCTCAAAATCCAGGCTGGGGTAGCCGCCGATGTCGGCGATCTCACTCGTCGCGATGTTTTCGCTGGTCAGGTGCTGCTTCCACCAGGCAAGGCTTTCCTGCCTGCCGACCCTGAGGCTGGTCCGCACGATGCTATGGGTGCCGCGCCGCTCCTGGCCAACCGGCCAGTCGAAGAAGGTAAGATCGGTGCCCGGTGTCGCTTCGCCGTCGGCATAGAAGAGGTGGTAAGCCGAGGTGTCGTCCTGGTTCACCGTCTTCTTGACCAGCCGCAAGCCCAGCACCTTTGTGTAGAAATGAAGATTTCCAGGCGCATTGGCGGTGATTGCCGTCAGATGGTGGATTCCTGTCAGTTGCAGGCTCATGGTCGTCTCCCTGTTTTTGGGGAATAATTTTCTCCCTCCATATCAGAACTTCGGCCACGTCGCTGAAGACCGCGTATCCTGACAGTCCGTCGCTCAGGATTGAACAATGGACCCTCGATCGATATTCGCTCGGTGAACAATCCCGACCGGCAAGCGTGCTGCATGGCCTCGACTTGATGCAGCGAAAACGATGTCTTCTCTCGGGGTACACTGCGATCACAACTATCGTCCGCGCCCTGCCACCCTCCTGACAGACTGCTGTCAGGAGGGGTATGCGATACTGCCTCCAGTTAAAGAGAGGAGACTAGCTATGAACGGTTCCACCCTTCTGCGCGGCGTGCAGCACTATGTCGGCAAGATACGGACGATGCGCAACGAGATCCGCACCCAGCGGTTCATGAACTCGCTGCCGGCGGACATTCGCAAGGATATCGGCTGGCCGGACATGTATGCCGAACGTCGCTACCGCGGCAATTGAGACGAATTTTTCGACACAGCGGTTGGATGTGGGCGCCCCAAGGCCCAGATAATAAGTCCGGCGCGCAAGGGAGGAGCGAGCTCATGCCCAAACAGAAGCAGATCGGCTTTCTTTTCATC
This sequence comes from Mesorhizobium sp. P2_E6, assembly GCF_056403835.1. Classification (NCBI taxonomy): domain Bacteria; kingdom Pseudomonadati; phylum Pseudomonadota; class Alphaproteobacteria; order Hyphomicrobiales; family Phyllobacteriaceae; genus Mesorhizobium; species Mesorhizobium sp. P2_E6. Next base: position 94,408 of record NZ_JBFUEQ010000006.1, on the reverse strand, counting down.
GACGGCTTTGCCGACTGGGAATATGGGCTGCTGGCGGCCTCGGCGGTCGAATGGTTCGGTGCGCGCGCCGTATCGCTGACGCCCGGTGGCAAGCCAGTGACCGGGATCAGCGGTTTTCAGTTGACACCAGATCGCTCTGCTGAAGCTAGGGAGAATGCCGATCTCGACGCCATCGTCGTCATCGGCTCCGACCAGTGGACAGGCAAGGCGCCACCGGATGCGGCAGACCTGCTCACCGCTGTTGCGTCGCGCGGCGGCGTCGTTGGCGGTGTCTGCGCCGGCACGTTGGCGCTGGCCCGAGCCGGCCTGTTCGAGAAGGCCAGGCACACCAGCAATGGCCGCGATTGGATCAACAGTCATGAAGCCGGCTATCCCGGCAACGGCAACTATCAGGACGTGCCGCATGCCGTTGCCGACGGCGCTGTGGTTTCCGCGCCGGGCTCGGCGCCGGGCACATTCGCGCTCGCCTTTCTGAAGACGCTCTATCCGGAAAGAAGCAGCGATCTCGCGCAGATGCGGACGCTGTTCGCCAAGGAGTATGCTGAAGCCTCCTGACAGTATGCTGTCAGGATAGACGTGCAATAGGTGTCGCGAGCAAACTCACTTCGGGAGAAACGCATGGCTTCCATTGCTGCAAAAGCTTCGGCCTGGTTCCAGATTCCCGTCACTGACATGGACAGGACAGGAGCCTTCTACGGGAAGGGCCTCGCGGAATGGTGAAGAGCTGGAACGACAGGCTGAATACGCCCGGTATCAACGGCGTGAAGCCGACGCCGCGCACGATGGCCGATGTCATCGAGGGCCAGCCGATGCTGGTGCCGACTGCACGCCAGGTCGATGATTTCATCCGCTCGATCCCGGAAGGCGTGGAGATGGATGTCCGCGCCCTGCGCACGGCGCTTGCCATCGAGCACGGCGCCGAAGTGACATGCCCGGTCACCATCGGCTATCATCTGCGCACTGTTGCCGAGGCCGCCAACGAGGATCTCGAGCGCGGCATGACACTGAGCGATATTGCGCCGTTCTGGCGCGTGCTCGACTCGAACACGCCGACCACGAGAAAACTGTCCTTCGGCGCGGCATTCGTCGCCGCGCAGCGCAAGCGCGAAGGGCTGAAACCATGATGCATGCCGCCCCAAAACTGTTCTGCGGTTTTGGGCGGCATGCATAGAAACAACGCCGAGGGACCAAACGATGCGCCGCGCCGACAGGCTCTTCCAGATCGTGCAGCATCTGCGCGGTGGCCGTCTGGTCACCGCCCAGAAGCTCGGCACATGGCTCGAGGTTTCCGAGCGAACCATCTACCGCGATATCGCCGACCTGCAGTCGACCGGAGTGCCTATCGACGGCGAGGCCGGGGTTGGCTACATGATGAGGGAGGGTTTCGACCTTCCGCCGCTGATGTTCACGCGTGACGAGATCGTCGCGCTGGTTGCCGGCGCCCGCATGGTGCGCGCCTTTGGCGGCGCCGCCATGGCGCGCGCTGCCGACGAGGCGCTGGTCAAGATCGGTGCGGTGCTGCCGGATGCCGAGAAGGACCGCATCGCCCGCACCGAGATCCACACGCCGATGTGGGTGGTCAGCGACGCCGCCCGCGAAGCGATCGACCTGATCGAGCGCGCGGTCGAAAAGCGCCAGGTTCTGACCATCGACTATAGCGACGAGGCCGGCCGCGGCACCGCACGCGATATCCGTCCGCTCGGCCTGTGGTTCTGGGGCAAGGTGTGGACGCTGGTCGCCTGGTGCGAGATGCGTGACGACTTTCGCGCCTTCCGCATCGATCGCATCGCTTCGGTGGTCATCGCCGGCCGCATCTTCAAGCCGGAGCGAGGCAAGCAGCTTGCCGACTTCTATCGGGCAGTGGAGCGCAGCGAGGATTACGGCATGGCGCCGGACCGTGCTGCGCGGACCTAGAGCAACTCCAGGAAATGGGTGAACGGCGTCAAAGTAAAAAGGAACTGCCGGACCGCACAAAAAAAGCCCGCTCGAAGCGGGCTTTTTGTTGGGTGTCGGAAATATCACTCGTCGTCGTTGTCCGTGTTCTTCGACTTCAGGGCCGAGAGCTTGGCGAAAACGGCGTTGGCGTCGAGCTCGGCGTCCTCGTCCTTCGGCTTCTCCGGAGCCGGCACCAGCCGCTCGGTCAAGGCCGCTGGCAAAAGCGTGTCGCCGACCGGCTGCGCCTGTTCGCGGCCACGCGAAGCGCGGTTGACTTCCATGTCGAGGTCGATCTGCGAGGCGAGACCCAGCGTCACCGGGTCCATCGGCTGCAGATTGGCCGAGTTCCAGTGCTTGCGCTCGCGGATCTGCTCGATCGTCGACTTGGTGGTGCCGACGAGGCGGGAGATCTGCGCATCTTTCAGTTCGGGATGGTTGCGCACCAGCCACAGAATGGCATTCGGCCGGTCCTGGCGCTTAGACAGAGGCGTGTAGCGCGGACCCTTGCGCTTGGATTCCGGCACCCGCACCTTGGGGTCCGAAAGCTTCAGGCGCTGGTTCGGATCCTTTTCGGCTCGCGCGATCTCGTCGCGGGTCAACTGGCCGGTCATGATCGGATCCATGCCCTTGATGCCTTGCGCCGATTCGCCGTCGGCGATCGCCTTGACCTCGAGCGGATGCAGCCCGCAGAACTGCGCGATCTGCTCGAAAGAAAGCGCGGTGTTGTCGACCAGCCAGACGGCAGTCGCCTTGGGCATCAGCAGCGTATTGGCCATTCTAAAAATCCTTCTCGTTCGCCCGCGTTCCCGCGCGGGCGGTGGTTTAGAGCCACCAAAATGGGAAATTCGCGGCCTGTATAGCCGCTCCGTCGCCGCTTCGCAATGTTTTTGGATGTCATCGGCCAGAAACCGTGGCCCGCGACCACTGGAACGGCTTCGCGCTCTTGAGCAGCGACAAACTGGCTTTGCCGACGGAGGCCGCGGTCGACCGGCCCTGGTCGGCCGACCCCCAGAACGACAAAACCCGCCGGACTGGGTCCAGCGGGCTCGGAACCGCGACGGGATCCGTCTGATGCGGCTCTGGCTTCTACGGCACCGTCCGCCTGCGCGGACCGTGCTCGGCTTTAGATGGCCTTGCGGGCGATCTTTTCGATGTCGGCGCGGTTGATGCCGAGATCGTTGAGCTGACGTGCGTTGAGACTGTTCAGTTCGCGCACGGTCTCGGTGTACCTACGCCAGTTACGGAAAGCGCGGATCGGGTTCATGGTAGTCCTCCAAATGGGTTGTTCGTTTCGGTGGTGCTCAAATAGTCATCATCGATCAGGACTTGAACGGCCGTTTTTGCATAGCAATGATGCAAATGCTGCATTGCACCATTAAGCCTCTGTTCATCTTGTAGGCAGCGAGGCGCACGATCAGGATGTGTCGAGATTCAGGTCAGTCCCGCAGCAGCTGAACTCGATGCGGCCTAGCCGACGTCGAGCACGATCTTGCCGATGTGCTCGCCCTCCTCCATCCGCTCATGCGCCCGCCAAGCCTCGCTGAGCGGGAAGATCATGTCCATCACGGGAGCGACCTTGCGCGTGCCGAGCAACGGCCACACCTGCGCCTCCAGCGCTGCCGCGATTGCCGCCTTGAATTCGACGGTGCGCGGCCTCAGCGTCGACCCCGTATGGGTCAGCCGTTTGACCATGATCTTCGACAAGTCGGCGCTCGCCACGGCGCCGCCCTGCACGGCAATCTGCACAATGCGACCCTCAATCGCCGCGGCCTCGTAGTTGCGCGCCACATAGTCGCCACCGACCATGTCGAGGATGACATTGGCGCCTTTGCCAGCGGTCGCCTCCTTGACCGCGGCGACGAAATCCTCCTCGCGATAGTTGATCGCCCGGTCGGCGCCGAGCTTCAGGCAGGCGTCGCACTTCTCCTTGCTGCCGGCGGTGGTGATGACATTAGCGCCGAAAGCCGAGCCAAGCTGGATCGCCGTGGTGCCGATGCCGGACGAGCCGCCGTGGACGAGCAGTGTCTCGCCGCTCTTCAGGCCGCCGCGCTCGAACACGTTGTGCCAGACGGTGAAGTAGTTTTCCGGCACCGCCGCGGCTTCGGTGTGGGTAAAGCCGGCCGGCAGCGGCAGCACACTGCCGGCGTGAACCTTGACATATTCGGCATAGCCTCCGCCGGGTGTGAGCGCGCAGACGCGGTCGCCGATGCGCCAGCGCGATATGTCATCGCCAAGGGCGGCCACTTCGCCCGACACCTCGAGGCCGGGCAGGTCGGACGCGCCGGCCGGCGGCGGGTAGGCGCCCTTGCGCTGCTGGATGTCGGGCCGGTTCACGCCGGCGGCGTGCACCTTGATCAGGATCTCGCCGGGGCCCGGCTGCGGCACGTCGCGCGTTTCGGGTTTCAGCACCCGGGGGCCGCCCGGCACCGAGATCGCGATGGCCGTCATTCTTGCCGGAATTTTCTGTCCGCTCGCCATGTGATTTCCCGTCTTTCCTCGCCGCTATCCGACCGGCTGTTTGCATCGACGCCCCTGCCCTATGTATGCTGATTGCCAAATCAGGCAAATGGCCAATGTGGGAGGAGCGACGATGGCGATCTTCGACGACGAGCCCAAGAAGAAGGCGCGCCCGCACGAGATCGGGCAGGACCTGTCGCTGCTTTCGGTCGGTGAATTGACCGAGCGGATCGGTATCCTGCGCGATGAGATCACCCGCCTCGAAAACGAGCTCAAGGCCAAGGACAGCACCAAATCGGCCGCCGAAGCACTGTTCCGTCGCGGATAGAGGCGGGCGCAGGGCCCGCCGCCGAAAAGCCCGAATGCGACTGTCTTCAGACCCAGCGTCCCCGCCAACCCGAGCCGGATCAAACAATGTTCGCAACCTACCGACCGATCCTCTCGCTGCTTCGCGGCACTGCCTTCCTGCTCGCGGCGTCTGGATTGCACGGGCTGCTGTTGCCGCTGCGGGGTCAGTTGGAAGGCTTCTCGACCGCATCGCTTGGCCTGATGGGCACGGCCTGGGCCGGCGGCTTCGTCACCGGCTGTTTCTTTGCACCGCGCATCGTGCGCCGTGCCGGGCACGTGCGCGCCTTCGGGGCCTTTGCCGCATCGGGCGCCATCGTGGCGCTGCTCACCGGACTGATCATCGACGAGTATGTCTGGATCCTGCTGCGCGCCTTCACCGGCTTCACCATGGCCGGCGCCTTCATGGTCATCGAAAGCTGGCTGAACGAAAAGGCCACCAACGAGAACCGCGGCACCATCTTCGGCCTCTATATGATGGTCACCTATGCCTCGATCATGGGCGGACAGATGATCGTCGCCGGCGGCGACGTGAAATCGGCCTCCCTGTTCATGATCACCGGCATCCTGTTTTGCCTGTCACTGCTCCCGACCGCGGTTTCGACCGCTTCCCACCCCAAGCCGCTGCAGGATGTCTCGCTCGACGTCAAAGGCCTTTATGTCAATTCCCCGGTGTCGGCTGTCGCTTGCGTCCTGATCGGCATCGCCAACGGCGCCTGGGGCACGCTTGGCGCCGTCTATGGCGCGCGCATCCGCATTCCCACGGCCGAGATCGCCCTGATGATGAGCCTGGTGGTCGTTGCCGGTGCCGCCATGCAGCTTCCTGCAGGGCGCCTCTCGGACAAGACCGACCGGCGTTTCGTGCTGGCAGGTGCTGCCTTCGGCGCGGCCTTGGTTGCGCTTGCCATCTTCGTGTTCGAGCCACGCTCCAGCGTCTTCGTCATCGTCTTCACGGCCGCCTATGGCGGCTTCGCCTATACGCTCTATTCGATCGCGGTGGCGCATGCCAACGACCACGCCCGCGCCGAGGATTTCGTCAAGGTGTCGGGCGGCCTGCTTCTGCTCTACGGCTTCGGCACGATGATCGGGCCTCTGCTGGCAGCCGCCTTGATGGGCTGGACGCGCCCGGAAGGCCTGTTCCTGGCGACCGCTTTCGCGCATGTCTGCCTGGCGGCCTATACGTTGCTGCGCATCAGCCGCCGTGCTCCGGTGCCGATCGAAGATCGTGACGCCTTCAAGACGCAACCGGCCGACCGGTCGGTGACGCCGGAAGCATTGCGGCTTGATCCCAGAAGAAAAGCAGAAGCAGACAGTTGAGATTCGAAAGGCTTTGCCTCACTAATAAAGGCATGATGTTTTCCGACGCCTTCATGGCGATTGCCGATCCCAACCGGCGCCATCTTCTGGAAGAACTTCGCCGCGGCCCGAAAACCGTCAACGAGTTGGCTGCGGGTTTGCCTGTATCGCGCCCGGCCGTTTCGCAACATTTGAAAGTGCTGCTCGATGCCGGGCTGGTCAACGCCAAGGCCGAAGGCACCAGGCGCGTCTATACGGTGAGCAATCCCGGCTTCCTCAAACTCAACATCTGGCTCGATCAGTTCTGGGAAGCCTGACGGCCCCGCCGTATCGGCAACGCAGTTCAAGCTTCCTCGCGCAAGAAAGCGCCGAGCGCATCGAGCAGCTCGCCTGTGCCATGCTCGCGTGTGGCTGACGTATCGTGGCCGTCGAGGAAGGCGCCCTGTTCCGTCATCACAAGCCGCGTGCCATCGCCCTCGGCAAGCAGCTCGATCGTGGCCAGTGACACCGAGACACGGGTTTCGCCGAACAACAACTCATAGCTGTAGACGATGCGCTGGTCCGGCACGATGTCCTGATAGACAGCATTGAAAAAATGCATCTGGCCATCGCTCGGACAGCCGGCATTGACCTCCTTGCCGCCGATGCGGAAATCCATTTCATGCCTGCTGGGCACCGGATCGTGCGGATCGGCGAACCAGCGCCGTTTGGCCGCCGGATTGCTTAGCGCGAAGTAGACTTTTGCGGGCGACGCTGGGTAGCTGCGCTCGATGACGAAGGTGGAATGGACGACGGAACGCTCGGTCATGGGATTTTCCTCGATGGATGGATTGAATTCAGAGCATGATCCTCATCGATGGATCGTCAGGCACCGGCGGTCTCGGGCACGAATTCGGCAGCCAGATTGTCCAGCGCCGCGCTGAATCCGGCCTCGCTGCCGGCGATCATGTCCTTGTCGCCGAAGGCAACGATCTGGTCAGTCAGCACCAGCCACGTGGACGCACCGACCGGCTGAAACTCGATCGTGATCAGCGAGGCGGACAGCCGGTCCCACCCTTCGCAGACGAGCTCGGTCGAGACGATGCGCTGGTCAGGCACGATATCGACGTAGCGGTTTTCGACCCGGTAGATCAGACTGCCACGCGGACCGCAGCGGCTGACATCCAGCCCGCCGACGCGGAAATCGGCCTTGTCGTAGACCAGTTCGGCAGTCTTTGATGGCGTGCCCCAACGCATGCGGGCCTTCGGGTCGGCAAAGGCTTGGAACACGCGCGCCGGCACAGCGTCGTAGGTGCGCTCCAACACGATGGTCGAATGAATCACGGAACGTTCCGTCATAATTGCCTCCTTCAGCTTTTGTCCTTGGTCTCAGCCAGAAAATCGCCGAGCCGGTCCAGCCGGCGCTCCCAGACGAGACGCCGTTCATTGATCCAGTGTTCGGCTGCTCTCAGTGCCTTGGGTTCGATCTGGCAGGTGCGCACCCGACCGACCTTCTGCGTGCGCACGAGGCCGCTTGCCTCCAAAAGGTTCAGATGCTGGACGACGGCCGACAGCGACATCGCCAGCGGCTCGGCCAGTTGGCTTACCGAAGCCGGGCCGCGCGACAGCCGGTCGACCATCTGCCGCCGCGCCGGATCGGCGAGCGCCTGGAACATCAGATCGAGCTGGGCAGGATCGTGCAACATTGCGATCAGCCGTTGTTGTAGGGAAAGAACTTGAAGTAGGGCTGCGCCTCCTCGATCACGCGGGCGAAAGCGGAGCGCTGCACCAGGCGGTCATGGTATCGCTTCACGGCCGGGTATTTGTCGCCGAACGGCTCGACCTTGTTGGCGTAGAAGAGTGCGGGAGACGCCGAGCAATCGGCCATGCTGAAGGCGTCGCCCACCGCCCAGTTCTTCGTCTGCATCTCCTCTTCGACGATGGCGTAGGAATTGCGCAGCTGGGCGCGGGCCTGCTCGACGCCGAACGGATCGGCTTTATCCTGCGGCCGCAACCGGTCGCCGACGATCTTCTGCATCGGTTCCTGCACATAGAAATCATAGAAACGATCGGACTGCCGGACCGCCAGCGCCAGGTCGATGTCGGCCGGGACGAGGTCGACCGGCCCCGGATAGTGGGCGGCCAGGTATTCGACGACGATGGTCGATTCCAGCACCGTGCGGTCGCGCGCATCGTCGCGCAGGGCCGGCATCTTGCCGGTCGGCGAAATCTTCAGGAAGGCCGCGCGCGACTCGGTGTCGCCGAGATCGACGACAACCGGCGCGAACGGTATGCCGTTCTCATACAGCGCGATCAGCGGCTTCCAGCAGAAAGAGGCCAGCGGATGGAAATGAAGCGTCAGGGACATTTTTTGCTCGTCTGTTTCGAGATGCGCCAGTGGTCGGTGCCATGCTGCTTGCAGGATTAACACTGAAGCATTTACTTAACTATTGCGGCGAGCCTTGCTCGTCAAGGCCCGCGCAGGATGGCTCAATCGGCTTGAGCGTGGTCGACGATGGCGGCGACCATCACAGCCCAGTCGTCCGGGTGCAGCTCGTGGCCCCCACCTTCGATCCGAAGGATTTTCGCACCGGCGACGGTCTCGGTCAGTGCCTCCCCGTGCTCGACCGGAAAGATCGGATCGGTGGTGCCATGGATGACCAGCAGCGGCGCCGTCATCTCGCGCAGGCGCCCCTTCCATGCCTCGCCGCCCTTGACCATGAAGTGGTTCGTCGCGCTCAGCAAACCGCCGGATCGATCGTAATCCTGTTCGATGAAGGTCCGCATCCCGGTCTCGTCGAACGGATGTACGGTGCTTGCGATCGCCCGCGTATCCTTGACCATGAAATCGACCACCTGGCCACGGTCCGACCAATCGACTTTCGCGCCGTCGGCCGAATGCTTGATATAGGCATCGCTCGTTTGTGGCAGATGCGACGTGTCGATCCCCAGGGGCGAGCTGCTGATCACGGTCAGCGAAGCGACACGGGACCGGTGCTTGAGGCCCACGAGCTGGGCGATCATGCCGCCCATCGACATGCCGACGATATGCGCCTTGCCGACGCCGTGGTCGTCGAGAACACGCATCGCGTCGTCGGCCATGTCGTCGAATGTGTAGGGTGGCTCGCCCGGCGGATATTTGGTCGAACGGCCGGTATCGCGATTGTCATAGCGGATGACGAACAGGCCGCCATCGGCCAGTTTCCGGCACAGCGCCTCCGGCCACCAGAGCATCGAGGCCATCGATCCCATGATCAGCAACAGCGGCGGGTTTGCCGGATCGCCAAAGGCCTCGGATACGATCTTGGGGCGCTCAATAGTTGTCATGGCTCGGTCTCCTCCTCAGCAAACTGATTGCTTTTTGCAATCGGTTGCACGATAATAAAACTGATACGATAATGCAACCGGTTTTGCGGAGAAAATCTTATGAGCATGGATCGCCGGTCCGGATGCCCGATCAACCTGTCGCTCGAAGTGTTCGGCGACCGCTGGAGCCTGATCATCCTTCGCGACATGATTTTTGGCGGCAGGCGCCACTTTCGCGAGCTGCTCAACGGATCGATGGAGGGCATTGCCTCCAACATCCTCGCCGACCGGCTGAAGCGGCTGATGGGACTGGGCATGCTAACCAAGGCCGACGATCCCAGCCACAAGCAGAAGGCGATCTACAGCCTGACCGAGATGGCGATCACCCTCGTGCCGATCCTGGCCCACCTCGGCGCCTGGGGCCGTGTCTGGTTGCCGGTCAGCGCGGAACTCTCGATCCGCGCCGAGCTTCTGGAGAAGGGCGGGCCGCCGATGTGGGACAAGTTCATGGACGAGTTGCGCCACGAGCATCTCGGCATGCCGCTCGATACATCGGCTGGCCCTTCTGTCCGTGCGACCTTGCAGGCCGCCTATGAAGCCGTGGTCGCCAGCAAGGCCCCCGGCGCCAGCCCGGCCGCTTGACCAACATATTTTCCCGTTTGAGGCCCGGCTCTGCTAGAAGGGGCGGAAAATCACAATTCACGGGATTGGATAAGGTCTTGGTTGAGAACTCTCGGGATGCTGCCCGCGCGCGTGCTGACCTGCGTTTCAAGAAGCAGGAAGAGGCGGCAACCGTCCGCCAGAAGGCGATGGCCGAATACGTCGCCGAGAGCGACGCCCGCCAGGCCAAGACCAACAAGCTGCGGGCGCTGCGTCTCGCCAAGGAAGCGGAAGACCTTGCCAACGCACCGGTGGCACCCGCCAAGAAGCCTGCCCGCGCCAAAAAAAAATAGTGCTGCCGGCCGGCACGATCGACTGCCGGTCTGGAAGCTGCAAAATGGCAACGCCATATCCGGATCGTTCCATTCCACCTCTTAACGCGAAGCAATTTCAACCGAAACCGGGATTTTGCCGTGCCCGTTGACGGTTGATGATCGGCGCGTTTTCAAACAGGAGACTGCCATGACCGCGCTGCCGCTCGAAAAAGCCAGGCAAATCATCGATGCCGCCTTTGCCAGGGGCGCCGAACTCAAGCTCAAGCCGCTGGGCGTCTCGGTGCTTGATGCCGGCGGACATCTGGTCGCCTTCCAACGCCAGGACGGCGCCTCGTTCCTGCGCCCGCAAATGTCGGCCGGCAAGGCCTATGGCGCGCTCGCCATCGGCATGGGCTCGCGTCGCGTCGAGGCCTTCGCCAAGGAACGCCCGCATCTCGTCGCCGGCATCTCGGACGTGTCCGGCGGCCGCGTGCTGCCGGTCGTCGGCGGTGTGCTGATCCGCGACAAGGCCGGCGCCATCATCGGCGCCGTCGGCATTTCCGGCGATACGTCGGACAATGACGAAGCGGCGGCCATCGCCGGCATCGAAGCGGCCGGCTTCACTGCCGACCCGGGCTGAGCTTTAATATCACGGCCAAGGCTGCGTTGATATTCAGGACAGGCCGAGTCGAAAATGGTGGGTTCCGAGAACCGGAGCGGAGCGTACTTTTGGGTACGTGAGCACCGGAAGCGCAGGAGGCCGCCGTTTGCAGGCCGGCATCACCTGAAGATCAATGCAGCCTTAGTTCAGATTGATGTCTCTGCTCGCCGACCGCATCGACACCGCAAACCCCGCCAGCACGTCGAACAGCGCGATGACCATCAGCGTGAAGAAGATGGAATGTGCCGCGCCCTTCACCAGCAGGAACTCGACCAGGAACGCGACGAAGACCAGCGTCGACAACAGATGATCCATGATCGAGGCGCCGGTCGTGCGCGCCGACTTCACCATTTCGGCGAAAAGGGAAATCAGCCCGATCAGCACTATCAGGTCGCCGAGAGTCATCGAGAACACCCCGCCCGACATCATGCGGAAGGAGAAGATTTCGCTCGCCCACGGATCGTCGCCGCCGCCGAATATTCCGAGCAGGCCGAGATTGTAGAGCACGAATGGCACGATCAAAAGCGGGACGGCACCGAACATCTGGCGTCTCCATATGGGGGCAATCTCTGTAGAATGCGCCACAGGCACGCCGTCAAGAATTTTCGTAAAATGCCACGAACACGGTCGAAGACCGGATGCAACAACCATGTCAGCCCCCGGCGCAACGATCCTGATGAATATCGCCCACGCCAGGCATTTCGCGTTTGGCATAGGGTAAGCGGCCAAGCGCCAACGCAGGCCGCCCGATTATCGGCCCACCCAACGCAAAAGACCGGCCACCGGCCGGTCTTTCGAATGCTCAATACGTCGAAAAGCTGGTCTCAGCTTTCCTTGGGCGTCAACACCTGGCGGCCGCGATACATGCCGGTCTTCAGGTCGATGTGGTGCGGACGGCGCATTTCGCCGGAATTCTTGTCCTCAACATAGGTCGGGGCCTTGAGGGCGTCGGCCGAGCGGCGCATGCCGCGCTTGGACGGAGAGGTTTTTCGTTTCGGAACGGCCATGGATATGCTCCATTACATGGTCAAAAAGCCCCGCCCGCCCTCGTGAAAGGGCCGTGTCGGGGCCGGAATCTGAGAAAGTCGGGTGCCTATACACGCCCTACGCCGTTTTGGCCAGCACTGCCGCGAATTTTTTTGAGCTGGCTACTGCAGACACCCGACATACGCACCGGAGCGGCCGGCCCGCCGCTCGATCAGGTTCGCAAGCCGTCTCAGGCCCGGCCCGGGCTTTGCCGGATTGCGGGCGATCGGATTTGGCAGGGAGACGGCGAGCAGGGCGGCCTGCCGTCGCGACAATTGTTTTGCCGAAACGCCGAAATGGTGCTGTGCGGCGGCTTCGATGCCATAGATGCCCGGCCCCCACTCGGCGATGTTGAGATAGATCTCCATGATGCGCCGTTTCGACATCACGGCGTCGAAATAGACGGCCAGCGGCAATTCGACCACCTTGCGCACCGAGCCCAGCGGTCGTGACCAGAGAAAGAGGTTCTTGACCGTCTGCATGGTGATGGTCGAGGCGCCGCGCGTTGCTTCGCCGGCCAGCGCATCGTCGACGACGCCCCTCAGTTCGCCGAGATCGACGCCGCGATGAAAGCAGAACTGCCCGTCCTCCGACATGATGACCGAATTGGCCAGCACAGGTGCGACGTCGTCGATCGACACCCAGCGGCGGTCATAACCCGAGAATGTCGCCAGGTCCTTCAGCATCAGCGTCGAGACCGGATGCACGAAGGACGGCAGATAGAGGAACGTCAGCACCGTTGGTATGAGCGCCAGCACCGCGGCCACGACGATGCCGCGCCGGACCGAGCGCTTGAGACCGCGGCGGTTCACGCTCCGCGATCTGGTCGCCATGTCCAGCTTTTCGGTTTCATGATCGACGATCGGTTCCGCCAAGCCGCCCAACCCGTACTTCTCCCTGCTCCGGCATAATGGCGCTTGGCTTCTTGCGCAACGTCTGAGTGTCGGCTACCGGTCCCGACCATGACGAATGAGGACGAAATGGCGTTCGAAATGGCGCTCATCAGACGGGCAGCCGCCGTCGAGGTGCTGCTGCGGCGGTTGCTCGACGACCGCGCGCTTTCGGGCGAGATCACGCGGCCCGACCGCCTGATGGCGGCGATGCGCCACGGCGTGCTCAACGGCGGCAAGCGCCTGCGCCCTTTCCTGGTCATGGAAGGTGCCGCCCTTTTTTCCTCCGATGGCGAGGCGGCACTGCGCGTCGCGGCCGCCCTTGAATGCGTGCATTGCTATTCGCTGATCCACGATGATCTGCCCGCCATGGACGACGATGACCTGCGGCGCGGCCTGCCGACGGTGCACAAGGCGTTCGACGAGGCAACCGCCATCCTGGCCGGCGATGCCTTGCTGACGTTGGCCTTCGACATCATCGCCGACGAGGCGACCATGCTGCCAGCGGAGCGGCGCGCAGCCCTGGTGCTGGCGCTGGCCCGCGCGGCCGGGGCCGGCGGCATGGTCGGCGGCCAGAAGCTCGACCTCGAGGCCGAACAGGCGCCGCCGGACGAGGCCGGCATCATCCGGCTGCAGGCTATGAAGACCGGCGCGCTGATCCGCTTCGCCTGCGAAGCGGGGGCGCTGGTCGCCGGCGCCCCGGCCGAGGACCGCGAGCGGCTGGCCGAATTCGGCTCGGCGATCGGCCTTGCCTTCCAGCTTGCCGACGACCTGCTCGACCTGACCGCCGATGCCAGCCAGATGGGCAAGGCAACCGGCAAGGATGCAGCCGCCGGAAAGGCGACGCTGGTGGCGCTGCACGGCGCGAACTGGGCGCGCAGCCAGCTTCACGGCCTCGTCGACCAGGCGCATGAATTGCTCGCGCCTTACGGGGAGCAGGCGGCGCTGCTGAAAGAAGCGGCGACATTCGTGGCGACCCGTAACAACTGACGCTGGCCAGCCAGGACGTCGGCGCGATCGGATTGCGAAATCCGTCGCCACCGGCTCCAGACAATGGGGACCCGCGACGCACAAGGAGGTGGCACCCTCGCCACTGCTTTCAACTTTGCAAACAACCGCTCGGTTTGCCGATTGCGCAGGCCACCCAGCGGCGATCCCTTAAATGTGATCCAACCGATCCTACCTGCGGAGCTCCGGCCCCCTACAATTTGAAGAGGCGCTTATGCGACGGCTTCATGGTCAGGCAGGTACGGACATATGGTTACCCTTACGGTCAACGGACAATTGCGCACGGTCGATGTACCGGAGGACATGCCGCTTCTGTGGGTGCTGCGCGACCATCTCAATCTGGTCGGCACCAAATATGGTTGCGGCATCGCCCAATGCGGCGTTTGCACGGTGCATGTGGCCGGCAAGCCTGTGCGTTCCTGCCAACTGACCATTGGCGATGTCGGCACCCGCGCCGTCGTCACCATTGAAGGGATCGGCAACACGCCCAATGGCGCCAAGGTCCAGCAGGCCTGGATGGAAGCCGAAGTGCCGCAATGCGGCTATTGCCAGGCCGGCCAGATCATGTCGGCCACGGCGCTGCTGGACAGCAACCCGCAACCCGACGATTCCGACATTGACGCGGCCATGGCGGGCAATCTCTGCCGCTGCGGGACCTATATCCGCATCCGCCGAGCAATCAAGAACGCCGCCGCCAAACCAGCCTGACCATGCAGAAAATCATCGGCATTGTCTTTGCTGTCATTGTCATCGCAGCGCTTGGTTTCACCGGCTGGCTGTTTCTCGGCCGCGATCCGATGTCCTTTGCCGGCGGCTCGACCGTGGCGCTGGCGGATTACCATGGCGCCGATATCACCGGTGTACCGGCCCAGCTCGCCGGTGCCGATATGATCAAGCGCGGCGAATACCTTACGCATGCCGCGGACTGCCAGGCCTGCCATACCGCGCCGGGCGGCGCGCCTTTCTCGGGCGGTTTCGCCTTCAACATGCCGTTCGGCACGATCTATTCCACCAACATCACACCGGACAAGCAAACCGGCATTGGCAACTACACTGACGCGCAGTTCCTGGCCGCTGTGCACAAGGGCATTCGCGCCGATGGCGAAAAGCTCTATCCCGCCATGCCCTACAGCTCCTACACCTACATGACCGACGCCGACGCGCTGGCCATCAAGGCGTACCTCTTCTCGCTGGCGCCGGTACAGGCCCCAACAAGGCAAGACCAGCTTTCCTGGCCCTTCAGCCAGCGCAGCCTGCTGGTGCTCTGGGATGTCATGTTCAATCCCGACAATCGTTTCCGCCCCAACGCCGGCCAGAGCCCGCAATGGAACAGAGGCGCCTATCTTGCCGAGGCATTGGGCCATTGCGGCGAATGCCATACACCGCGCAACCTGGCCTATGGGCTGGACAATCACGGCAAATTCGCCGGCGCGCTCACCGCGGGCTGGCGCGCCTACAACATCACCGACGACAAGGCTTCAGGCATCGGCGACTGGAGCGACCAGGATCTCTATTCCTATCTTTCCACCGGTCATGCCAACGGTCATGGCGGCGCTGCTGGGCCGATGGGTGAGGCCACCGATGACAGCCTGAGCTATCTGTTGCCCGACGACACCCATGCCTTGATGGCGTACCTGCGCAGCATACCCGCCCATGCGAGTGATCTGCCCCGCACTGTCACGACCGCGGCGCCGGCGTCGTACAAGGAGGGTGTGGCGGCGGATGTCAATTCGCGTGGTGAAAAGATCTTCGCCGGCGCCTGCGCCAGCTGCCACGACTGGACCGGCGTGAGCCCGGTCACCGGCTATGCCACTCTGACCGGCGTGCGCGCGGTAAACGACCCTAGTGCCACCAATGTGGCGCAGACGATCATCAATGGCGTCAACCGCCAGACCGGCGAAGGCACGATCTTCATGCCAGCCTTTGGTGAAGGCTATTCGGACGACGACATCGCGGCCGTGGCCAACTATGTCACCGCCCGGTTTGGTGCCGAAGGCTCGCACTTGGCAGGCAAGGATGTGGCCGGTCTGCGAAAGCAGGCGGCCCAGCAATTTAAGGAAGCACCCAATGGCTGACATTCAGTCCAACTTTGCCCAGTCCGATGCCTATCTCTCGGCGCTGATACGCGAGGTCCGTTCGGTCCCGCCGACCAGTGCGTCGGTGACAGTGGGACGACGCACCTTCTTCAAGTTGGCCGGCGCGGGCGTAGCGGGGCTGGTGCTGGGCTTTCACCTTGGAGACGCAGCGTTCGCGGCGGATGGTGCGAACGTCGATACGGCAAGCACCAAGGACCAGGCGATGAACGCTTTCATCCGTATCGCCCCGGACAACACGATCACAATTTATTCCAAATGCCCGGAGATCGGCCAGGGCATCAAGACCTCCTTCGGCGTCATCATTGCCGATGAACTCGACGCCGATTGGAACCACGTCGTGATGGAGCAGGCGGACATCAATCCCAAGGTCTATGGCAGTCAAGGCGCGGGCGGTTCGACATCCATCCCGCATGCCTGGGACCAGCTGCGTCAGGCCGGTGCCGGCGCCAAGGCGATGCTCATCGCCGCAGCGGCCGGGCAATGGAAGGTGGACCCGTCGCAGATCACCGCCAGGGACTCGATCTTGACCCATGCCGCCAGCGGTCGGTCCGCAACCTATGGGTCACTTGCCGCCGCGGCGTCGAAAATGCCAGTGCCCGATCCCAAGAGCTTGACGCTGAAGGTTCGCGCCGAGTATCGCTTGATAGGCAAGCGCTATCGCGGTGTTGACGATCCCAAGGTCGTCAGTGGCCAGCCGCTGTTCGGCATCGATGTTCAACTCCCCGGCATGGTCTATGCGACCTACACCAAATGTCCGGCGGCGGGCGGCAAGGTCAAATCCTTCAACATCGACGAGATCAAGGCGCAACGCGGCGTGCTCGACGCCTTCGCCGTGGACGGCACGGGCATGGCGGTCGAAGTGATGCCGGGCGTGGCTATCGTCGCCAGGGACACCTGGAGCGCTTTCCAGGCCAAGAACAAGCTTCAGGTGGATTGGGACCTGAGCATGGCCTCGAAAGACTCCACGTCGCAATTCTCGGCCCAGGCCAGGAAGCTGGCGACAAATTTCCCGGAAAAGCCCGACGACAATGTCGGCGACGTGGACAGGGCCTTGGGCAATGCCGCCAAGACCGTGGAGGCCTATTACGAGTATCCTTTCGCCGCCCATGTGCCGCTTGAACCGATGAACACCACGGCGCACTACCATGACGGGGTGATGGAGATGTGGGTGCCTACCCAACAGCCCGATCGTGGCTTGCCGCTGATTGCAAAGGCTGCAGACATTCCGCCGGAGAAAGTCGTGATGCACCAGACCCGCGTCGGCGGCGGCTTCGGACGGCGGCTGGTCAATGACTATGCCTGCGAGGCGGCGGCTATCGCCAAGAAGGTCAGTGCCCCGGTCAAGCTGCAATGGACCCGCGAAGACGATTTCGCCCACGATTTCTACCGGCCCGCCGGCTACCATCAGTTCAAGGGCGCGATCGACAGAGGCGGCAGGCTCGACGCCTGGCAGGAACATTTCATCACCTTCACCGCCGACGGCAAGAAGGAAGCCACGGGCGCCAACCTCACCGACAATCTGAGATATTCGATCAAGGCGCCCAATCTGCGCCGCGCCAAGACAATGTTCCCCTTGAAGATTCCCACCGGAGCGTGGCGCGCGCCGGGCGACAATGCCCAGGTCTTCGCTGCCCAGAGCTTCATGCACGAACTGTCGCTCGCTTCCGGCCGCGATCATGTCGATTTCCTTATCGACGCCGTGAACCGCGACGTGCCTGATCTGGCGCCCAAGGACAAAAGCGTCAACTTCAGCCCCAAGCGGGCCACCGACGTGATCAGGATGTGCTCCGAGAAGGCCGGGTGGGGCAAGAAGTTGGCGAATGGGAGCGGTTTGGGCCTGGCCTGGTGCTATTCCCACGCCGGCCATGTCGCACAGTCGATTGAGATCAGCGTGGACACCGACAAGCGGATCAAGATCGCGCGCATCGTGGTGGTGCTCGATGTCGGCCCCATCATTGACATGGCAGGGTCCGAAGCCCAGGCGCAGGGAGCGTCGACCGACGCACTCTCAACGGCCATGGGTCTCAAGATCAACATCGAAAACGGCCGCGTGCAGGAGCAGAATTACAATGCCTATCCGATCCTGCGCATGCCTTTCGCACCAATGACGATCGATGCCTATTTCATCCAGTCGGACAATCCACCGACCGGCATGGGCGAACCTGCTTTCCCGGCGCTTGCGCCCGCGCTGGGCAACGCCATCTTCGCCGCCACCGGAGAGCGCGTGCGCCGACTGCCATTGCGCGATCTGGGCTACTCGCTGGCGGTCTGAAAGATCAATCGATGTTCAAGCGCTTCCAGCCACCTTGATCTTCATCTCTTCTTCGCCGCGCACCATTTTGGTCACAGCGGCGAAGTCGAGCTTGCCGGAACCGAGGACCGGCACTTTTGCAACGGCGCGGACTTCGGCCGGCACCATCAGGTCCATGGCGCCGTTCGCCTTGGCGAAGGTCAGGAATTCGGCGCGCGTGGCGTTGGCGGCCTCGGTGATCAGGATCAGCTTTTCGCCCTTGCGCGCATCCGGTACAGTGGCGACCGCTGAGAGCGAGCCTTTCCACAATTCGCCAGCCAGCGCCTCGATAGCAGCCAGCGATATCATCTCGCCGCCGATCTTGGCAAAGCGCTTGGCCCGGCCGCGAATGGTGATGAAGCCGACGTCGTCGACGGCGACGACGTCTCCGGTGTCATGCCAGCCGTCTTCGAGTGGTTCGAGCACACCGGGCTTCTCGGCCCTGAGATAGCCGGCCATGACATTGGGCCCACGCACGAAAAGCCGTCCGCCATCGTCGACACCGGGTACCGGATCGAGGCGATATTCCATGCCGGGCATGATTTTGCCGACGGTTCCGGAGCGGTTGTACATCGGCGTGTTGATCGAGATCACAGGTGCTGTTTCGGTGACGCCGTAACCCTCGAGGATGCGCACGCCGAACTTCTCCATATAGGTCATGCGCGTCGCTGCCTTGACCGGCTCCGCGCCAGCAAAGCAATAACGTATCGAGCGGAAGTCATAGGGGTGCGCGGTGCGCGCATAGCCGGCGAGGAACGTGTCGGTGCCGAAGATGATCGTCGCGTTCGAGGCGTAGATCAGTTCCGGCACGATGCGGTAGTGCAGCGGCGAGGGGTAGAAATAGACCGGCACGCCGGAGATCAGCGGCAGCACCGTGCCCGCCGTCATGCCGAACGAATGGAAGATCGGCAACACGTTGAACACCTTGTCGCCCGAATGGAAGTCGATGCGCGAGGCGGCCTGGGCGGCATTGGCCAGGATGTTGCGGTGGGTGAGCACGACGCCCTTCGGCGTGCCTTCCGAACCCGAGGTGAACAGGATCACCGCGGCATCGTCGGGCTTGCGCGGCGCGCGTGGCGTGCTCTTGCGCAGCAAGCCGAGCAGCTTGTCCCTGAGGCCGACGGACCCGCGCAAATCGTCGAGCCAGACGATGTCGACCGAGCGGCCGATTTCCTCGACCACCGCACCGAGCTTTGCCTGTTCGACAAAGGCGCGAGAAGTGAGCACGGTGCGCACTTCGGCGGCCTTGCAGGCGGACAGGATGTTTGCCGCACCGGCGGTGAAGTTCATCATCGCCGGAACCTTGCCGGCCGACATGACGCCGAGCAGCGTCGCGCAGGAGCCGTTGGCGTTCGGCAGCATGATGCCGAGCGTCTGCTGGCCGGCATAGAGATTCTGGAATTTCTCGCCGAGCACCGCAGCGGCCGTGAGCAGCTTTCCGTAGCTCAGCGAACCGGTGACCGGATCCTGCACGGCGAGCTCTCTCATGCCGCGTTCGTTTGCCGTCTGGATGATCTTTTCCAGCACCGTCTTGTCGATGTCCTGGGTACGGAAGACGAGGTCCGACATCACCTGATAGAGGGCGGCGCCCGCCGCGGCGCGGCGCTTGCGGCCCTTTAGGTCTTGCAGCACTTCCAGCTTTACCGGCTCAAGGATGGTCACCTTGACCTTCGGGAACAGCCGGCGGCGCACATGCTGGGAGGTCAGCCGTGAAAAATAGCTTTTCTCCAGCCCGTCGATGCGCACCGGTACGACCATCGAACCGGTCTTGTCGGCGACCATGGCGGCGCCGTCATAAACCTTCATCAGGCCGCCGGTGACGGTGATGCGGCCTTCCGGGAAGATGACAAGCGGGTCGCCGCCCTGAACGATCTTGATCAGCGTGCGGGTCGACATCGGCTTGGATGGGTTGAGCGGCAGCGCGCGGGCGAGTTTCATGAACGGCTTCATCCACCAGGCCTGGGCGATGGTGTGGTCGATGGCGAAGACCGGCTCCTCATCGGTCAGGGTCAAGGCCAGGGGACCGTCGAGGAAGCTGACATGGTTGAGCGCCAGGATCGGCGCTTTGCCTGCCGCCTTGAGGTTCTCCATGCCCTCGACTTCCAGCCGATGGAAAGCGCGGAACAGAATGGAGACAAAATCACGGAAAGCGTTGGTCGGCAGGTATTTCAGCATCAGCCAGGCGGCGATGGCGTTGGCCGCAGCAAGGCCGAACAGGATGGCTCCGGTGGAGACGCCGGCTGACTGGATCGCGGCGACGAGTATGCCGCCGACCGTCATGAAGCCTGCGTTGACGATGCTGACGGCGGCGACGACGCGGGCACGACTCGCTTCGGGCGACCATGCCTGCACGGCAGCAAAGGTCGGCACCACGAGGAAGGCGCTGGCAATCGCCATGCCGGCGAGGTCGATCGCAACATGGATCGTGTTTGGCCCGGCGAAGAACAGGGCAAGGGTCTCAGTCCTGGGCGAAGGCTGCATGCTCCAGATGGTCCAGGCCAGGTCCAGTCCAAACAGCGCCAGCAGCGCCGTGCCGACCGGTGCAGGCAACAGCACGATGCGTCCCTGCGACATCCACGCGGCAATGGCCGAGCCAATGGCGATCGAAACGGCGAACACCGCGAGATAGGCAGTCACGGCGATCTCGTTGCCGCCGAGCGAATCCTTGATCAAGGTCGGCAGGATCGAAAGAACGATGGCGCCGATCAGCCAGAACCAGGACGTCATCAGCCCGGCGCGCCAGATCCGCTTGTCGCCACGCAATCCGTTGACCTGCCGCCAGGTCGAGCGAAAGACGTTTTTGTCGATGACGAGGTCGGGGGCGGCAGAACCGGTGGACGGGATGTAGCGGCTGACGATCCAGCAACTCACGGCGAGGATCATCATGATCGGCCCGAAGACCGAGACGCCTATGCCATCGGCCGAGACGATGCCGCCGGCGATGGTGCCACCGAGGATGGCGGCGAAGGTCGCCGATTCGATCCAGGCGTTGGCGCCGGGCAATTCCTTGCGCTCGAGATGATCCGGCAAGATGCCGTACTTGATCGGTCCGAACAGCGCCGAGATGATGCCGAACATCAACAACGCCACCATCAGCACCGGTATCGACGACAGCGCGATGCCGACGACCGCGACGCCAGCAGCGGCGATCTCGGTGAATTTCAGCCGACGGGCGATGAGGGCCTTGTCGAAGCGGTCGGCGATCTCGCCGCCAAGGGCTGACAAGAGCAGGAAGGGAGCCATGAAGACGGCACCGGCCAGGGTGACCAGTGATGCCGCCTTGTCCGCCGCCAGCGTGAACAGAATAAGGAACACCAGCGTGTTCTTCAGGAAATTGTCGTTGAAGGCAGACAGGAACTGCGTCCAGAAGAGAGGCGCAAAGCGCCGTGTCATCATCAGATGACTGTTCGTATGATTGTTCGGAGCGATGTCCATGGCGGCGACTTCCATTGGGCAAGGCCGTTGAAGTCCTGGTCCGATTAGTCAACGGTCTTACGCGGTTTGAGCGTAGTGGTAGCGGAAACCCGGTTACACTTCGTTACTGCGGTTGACGTCCATCAGCAGTGTCTCGGTCTTGCCGTCCTCCAGCCGGTTGATGAAACGGCTTGGGTCTTCCGCTTCTGACGATCGAGCTCTGCACGAGCACGATCGCCGCCATCGCATGGAACCTTGGCGGCAAATCATGCTCTCATCAAGGTGGATGCCGCCCACCGTCTTCGAGGCCGCGATGGCGAAACTGGCCGTGGTGAACGCTTCCCGGGTGCTTGAGTTCATGGGCGCTTAGTTGTTGGTGGCCATCGATATGATCCTTTCGTTTCAGCCTTAAGCCGGGTCGCTGGTGGTCTGTTTCAGGCCGGATACAATCAAGCCGACTTGCCGACAGCGTTTCCGTCAGCCGTTCGAGCTTCGCGCCGGCGCATGGTTCGCCCGACGAACGAAATTTTAATGTAAATGAAGCGTAATCCCGGTCATTAAAATGATGCGTATGTGTTGGGGTTGCGCATGCCGGAATATTCGTCCTTCATCCGTTCGGTCCGGGCCCGCTATATTTCAGGGTTGCTGATCTTTGCGCTGGCTTCCGCCGCCATCGTGATCGCGCTCGATCGGGTCAATTCCTTTCGTCATGACATCGATGCGCTAAGCAGCAACCTCGTCGTTTTCACCCGCGACCTGCGCAACGCGACCAGCTTTGCCGAGACGACCGGTACTGCATGGCGGGCGGAGACGCGCGATGCCCTCACCTCATCGGCGCGGGGTCATTCGGAGCGCCTGACCGGCGAGATCGAAACGCTGACCGCCCAGCTTGCCGCGATCAAGCCGCGCCTTTCGGTCAAGACCATCAACGAGCTCGAAACCGCTTCCGTCAACGGCGACCTGTTCTGGTCGCCGCGCGACATGGTGCGCAACTTCAACCTGATGTCGATGGCGCAGAAGGTCGATGAATGGAGCTATCGCGAAATCCGCAACCAGAATGACCTGTTCGCCCAGCCCATGCTGGTCCGCGTCCGCACCGCCATGGACGACGAGCGCCATCTGGCCGATGTCTCCAGCGACAGGCTATTGCTGTGGGCGAGCGGCATCCTGTTCGCCGCCCTTGCCATCGTCGCCTTCTGGATCTTCCGCCCGATGGAAGTGGCCATCCGCCGCGCCTTTGCCGAATCCGCCGAATCCCTGTTCAAGGCCGAGGCCGCCGACCGCGCCAAGTCTGAATTCCTGGCCAATATGAGCCACGAAATCCGCACGCCGATGAACGGCGTGCTCGGCATGGCCGAGCTGCTGGCCAAGACCGACCTGACCGCGCGCCAAAAAACCTTCACCGACGTCATCGTCAAATCCGGCAACGCGTTGCTCACCATCATCAACGACATCCTCGATTTCTCCAAGATCAATGCCGGCCAGCTGACCCTCGATCCGGCTCCCTTCCGTCTCTCCGAGGCGGTCGAGGACGTAGCGACGCTGGTGTCGGCGCGCGTCGCCGAGAAGAACCTCGAACTGATCGTGCGTGTCGACCCGCGGCTGCCGGCCTATGTCATCGGCGACGCCGGACGGTTCCGGCAGATCGTCACCAACCTGCTCGGCAATGCGGTAAAGTTCACCGAAAAGGGTCACGTGCTGATCGATGTCGGCGGCGAGATCGTCAACGACGTGGTCCAGCTCAAGGTCCGCGTCGAGGACACCGGCATCGGCATACCGGCCGAAAAACTGCAGAACGTTTTCGAGAAATTCGCCCAGGTCGACGGGTCGTCGACCCGCCGCCACGAGGGCACTGGCCTTGGCCTCGCCATCGCCGCGCGCCTCGTCGATCTGATGGCGGGCAAGATCGGCGTCGAGAGCGAGATCGGCCGCGGCTCGGTGTTCTGGTTTGCGGTGCCGCTGCCGGCGCACCACGCCGTGGCGCGCGACGAAATCGTGCCGGTCGACGTCACCGGCGCGCGCGTGCTGGTCATTGACGACAATCCGGTCAACCGCGAGATCCTGCTCGAGCAGCTCAGAAGCTGGAGCTTCGACTGCGCCGCCGCCGAAAGCGGCGCCGTGGGCCTAGCCTTCCTCGATCGCGCTTTCCAGCTGGGAGCCGCCGTCGACTGCATCATCCTCGACTACCAGATGCCGGGCATGAACGGCGCCGATGTTGCCAGGGCCATCGCTTCCGACAGCCGGCTGGCTTCCATTCCGGTGGTGTTGCTGACCTCGGTCGACCAGGTCGATTTCGGCAAGATGATCATCGACTTCGGCATCGCCGCGCACCTGACCAAGCCGGCGCGTTCCGCTGTCCTGCTCGGCACCGTCATCTCGGTCATCCAGAGGGCTCGCTCGCAGGTCGGCAAGGCCCAGTTCGTCCGCGAACCGATCGTGCCGATTCCCCCGGCTGCGCCACCCGCTTTCACCGTTATCCGCGGCCCGGCGATACCGGTTGCCGCGGCACCGGAATCGACGGCTACGCTGAACGGTCCGATCGACATCCTCATTGCCGAGGACAACGACGTGAACCAGTTGGTTTTCGGCCAGATCCTCAACGGCCTTGGCCTCAGCTATCGCATCGCCGGCAACGGCCGCACGGCGGTCGAGATGTACCGGGCGCTGCGCCCCAGGCTGATCCTGATGGACGTCTCGATGCCAGAGATGAACGGCTACGAGGCGACCCGCGCCATCCGTGCGATGGAGACCTCGTCGGGCACGCACATCCCGATCATCGGCGTTACCGCGCACGCGCTGAAGGGCGATCGCGACAAGTGCATCGAGGCCGGCATGGACGACTATCTGCCCAAGCCGGTTTCACCCGACCGCCTCGGCACCAAGATCGGCACCTGGCTCAGCGAGACGGTGGTGGCGAAGACGGCTTAGCCCGCAGCCATCGGCATATCAGGCAGCGGCGTCCAGATGATAGCGGCGCATCCAGTCAAGGCTCGTCTCGTCGGCGAGCTTTGCAACACCTGGCTTTATGTCATCGGCGATCGGCGCTTGAACGCCCAAGGCTCCGCAGATGTCTAGCAATGTCGCGGCCGGGTTGGCGGCAAGGCGCTCGTAGCCAAGCCGCAGCGGGATTATGCCTTGCTCTACGAACCAGATGTTCCAGGCGGCATCATAGGCCTCGAGCTCCGTGACCTCACGTTTGAGCCGCTCGAAATCATATTGCGGTTCTTTCGCGGGTGCGACCCTTTCGATCTCGGTTCCGTCGGGAGCGATATGCCAAAGACCGGTCTGCTCTGCCTTGACCAGGGAGACAGCCTGCGCAAGCTTGTTCTCACGCGAGAGATGCATGTAGAGAACACGGCCGAATGCTTTCTCGAACCGCGCTCTGTCCGATGGAAGTCTTGGGAAAACCTGGTCGAGGATCGCTGAAAGCTCATCCAGGTTTTCCCGCATCAGACGAAGACCGAAAATGCCTGTCCCACCCCTGCCATTGGCGATCGCCGCCTTGAGATAGGCGGCATTGAAGTCGAGATCGCTCATCGTGTCGCGATCGGGCAGGCCCCACTCTTCGGCCCACTCCGACACATCCTGCCGCCGATAGAATGAGTGAGGATTGCCAGCCGTCTTCGTGGACGCCAGAAGCTTGCACAGCAAGGTGCTTCCGGTCCTCGGCGTGCCGCAGATGATGTATCCGTCAAACATGTCACGGCTCTCGCGGTTCGTCGGTGGCAAGGCTGTCGCCCCTGGCAAGGAATGGTCGCGCTATAGCTGAAATCTTTGCTGGATGCGACGGGCACACTCCAGCGAAGTAAGCACGCTGGTGTCGACTTCGAGGTCGTAGCGAATGTTCTCGTGCACGCGCCCATATTGCCAGCGCGCCAGGCCCGGCAGCCGATCGGCACGCTGGGCTTCGCGCGCCTCCAGCACCTCCAGCGGCGCCAGGACAGCAACCACATGGAGGTCGAAGGCCGACAGCAGTTCGAGATATTCGGACATTTCGCCGTTGCAAAGCACCTCGTCGACGATGAGGTTGTTGCCTTGCCCAGCCAGTGCGGCGATGGCGTGGCGCATGCCGCGCAGGGTCCGCGCCCCCACCGGTCCGGTTCTAATCACGACCGCAGGCTTGCCGTCCTGTCGGATGGTCTCATAGGAAAAGCCATCCGTATGGTCCTGCAAGGCGTCTGGCAGCATCTCGATGAAAGTGTCCATCTGGACATGCAGGAAGGGCGCGGCGGTGATCTGTTGCAACGCCCTTGCGATGGAGCTCTTGCCGGCACTGCCGACGCCATTGAGCAGAATGATGCTGGCTTTCACGTCGCCCCCTTTTCGGCCAGAACATCTTGCCCGCCACGGGTCAGACTACCGGTTGCGCACCACCACGCACGCTCCGCCGACGCTTTGCAATTTCTGGCAAATGACATTGGCGGCGGCGCGGTCGTCGACACCGATCCTGACTGCGTAGATGCCGCGCCGGCCGATTGGCGTGCGCACCTGGCTGACCACCGGATCATGGCCGCCGAGCAGGGCCGGGAAGCGGCTCCTGACCCGCAGCCACTGGCTGATCGCGGCGCTGCGGCGGAAGTTGCCGGCCACCTGGATGCCCCATGGTTTTATGTTGATCGAGGCCATCGCCACCGTCTGCGACATGATCACCGGCAGCCTGCGGCAAGCGACGGCAAAATCCACCTTCTGATCGAGCGGCTCGACCTTTCCGGCATAGGCCGGATCGGTGAACTTATCGACCGGCTCGCCCATGATGTCGAATACGTAGCTCTCGGTCTCCATCGGCAGGAAGCCGCCGGAACCGAGCCAGCGCGACACCCGGCTTTCGCCGGCATTGTAGGCGGCCGCCGCCAGGCCGAGATTGCCGTAGGCGCCCTTCATCTCGGCTAGGTATTTGGCTGAGGCCGGGATCGCCTGGTTAATGTCGAAGGAGTTGGCAAGGCCCCGCATCTTGGCGGTGCCCGGCATGAACTGGGCGATGCCTTCGGCACCGACCGGACTGACGGCGTTGGGATCGAAGCGGCTTTCTTTCCAGATCAGCCGGGCGAAGAAATCCCTGGGCAAGCCGTTCTGGTCGGCATGGGCCTGGATCAGGGTGCAGACCTTGTCGATGAGCCGCTGCTTGGCGGATTGCGGAGGGTCTGCCTGAACCAGCGTCGACCAGCCCACTCCGCACATCAAGATCAGCGCCGCCCACAGGAAACGCTGCATGGCGCCTACTCGGCCGCGGCCTTGCCGCGACCAAACCGTTGCTCGATATAGTCTGCGACCATTTTTTCGAAATCCGCCGCGATCGACGGCCCGCGCAGCGTCGCTGCCTTCTTGCCGTCGACGAAGACAGGCGCCGTCGGCGTCTCACCGGTGCCGGGCAGCGAAATGCCAATATCGGCATGTTTGGACTCACCCGGGCCGTTGACGATGCAACCCATCACCGCGACCTTGAGGTTCTCGACGCCGGGATATTTTTCGCGCCACACCGGCATGTTCTTCCTGAGATCCGCCTGGATGTTCTGGGCGAGTTCCTGGAACACAGTGGAGGTGGTGCGGCCGCAGCCGGGGCAAGCGGCGACGATCGGCACGAACTGCCTGAACCCCATCGTCTGCAGCAGTTCCTGCGACACCTGCACTTCACGCGTGCGGTCGCCGTTCGGCTCCGGCGTCAGCGAGATGCGAATGGTGTCGCCGATGCCTTGCTGGAGCAGGATGCCCATGGCGGCGGACGAGGCCACGATGCCTTTCGAGCCCATGCCGGCCTCGGTCAGGCCAAGATGCAGCGCGTGGTTGGAGCGTGTGGCGAGTTCGGTATAGACGGCGATCAGGTCCTGCACGCCGCTGACCTTGGCCGACAGGATGATTTTTTCACGGCCAAGGCCGATCTCTTCCGCCATTTCGGCCGACAGGATCGCCGACTGCACGATTGCCTCGCGCATCACTTCCTGCGCCGTCAGCGGAAAGCCCTTGGCCTGGTTGTCGTCCATCAGCCGGGTCAAAAGCTCCTGGTCGAGCGAACCCCAGTTGACGCCGATGCGCACCGGCTTGTCATATTTGATCGCCATCTCGACGATCGCCGCGAACTGCCGATCCTTCTTGTCCTTGAAGCCGACATTGCCCGGGTTGATGCGGTATTTGGCCAGCGCCTCGGCGCAGGCCGGATGGTCGGCCAAAAGCTTATGGCCGATATAGTGGAAATCGCCGACCAGCGGAACGTCGACGCCGAGCCGCGCCAGCCTTTCGTGGATGCGCGGCACGGCCGCAGCGCTCTCGTCGCGATCGACGGTGATGCGCACGATCTCGGAGCCGGCGCGGTGCAGCGCCGCAACTTGCGCAACCGTCTGGTCGACATCGGCCGTATCGGTGTTGGTCATCGACTGCACGACAACCGGCGCGCCGCCGCCGACGACCACGCCGCCGACATCGACGCCGACCGAGGTGCGGCGGGGGAAGGGAGAGGAAAAATATCCGGTCATGCCCGGCAGCCTTTTGTCTCTGGAGCGCCATGCGTCCGCTAGGACGCACAAACGCCCCGGGCCGATGCGCTAAAGTCCGGGCATGAGGTGGAGGAGCAAAGATGGCTTGTCAATGGCGACAGGTCGCCACTGGCCGCAATTGGCCCGCCGCCGGGATCAAAAACAACCGATCCATCCGACGACGGCCGAAGCGACAATTGACCTGAACGGAAGTCCAGCCTGGGCGATCGCCGCGCTGGAAATCAGAATCCACCACACCGGCGACAGCTGCCGCCGGCAAAAGGCCGTGGATCGTGATCGTCTATATCAGGAGGGCATCAATGCGTGGTCGGTTGTGCTCTCAGTTTTTCAATCTCGTCCTTGAGTGCCAGCTTGCGTCGCTTCAGATTCACGATTTCGAGGTCGTCCACCGACGGATGGTTCATCGCGTCATCGATCTCGCGCTCGATGTCGCCGTGTTTCCGCTGCAACTCATCAAGATGGGAAGCAAGAGACATGATTGGTTCTCCCTTTCATGGTTTTCCTCGATTGCAACCGTCACGGCGCGTCCACCGCAGGTTCGCTTCTGTGACGGCACAATGACACTGTGCCACCATCCGGCCGCGATGTCGAATGATCCGTGGTAGCATTCCACGACAATGTGAAATGTGATATGGGCTGCGCGCCAGCGGCAGAAGTTGCCGGTCCCGCCCAATCAGGCCCAGTTTTGGGCGCCGCAGACGTGCAGACGGTAGAGAATGTCCGATCAGGAACAGGCCGATATTCGCCTCGAATTTTCCCGGCTGAAGCAGGAACACGCCGATTTCGATGCGGCGATCAACGCAATGATCGCCACGAACTGCGACCCGCTGCAGATCCAGCGCATGAAAAAGAAGAAGCTGTTCCTCAAGGACCGGCTGATGGCGCTGGAAGACAAGATCATCCCCGACATCATTGCGTGAGACGGCGGAGCCGGGGTCGATCCCGATCGCTTGCGCCTATCCGGCGATCGAAAGCCTGGCGGCGCGGTCGCGCAGCAGACCGATTAAACTGCCGGTCCGCTCCTCGGACGTGTCGATGGGAACCACCAGGCACATCGTCGCCTCGACCCTGCCCGGTCCTGAAAAGACGGGCGCGGCGAGGCATTTCGTGTAGGCATCGACAAGGCCCGAGGTGACGCAATAGCCTGTGGCTTCGGCCTTCGCTATGTCGGCGATGAAGTCGTTGAGAAGCAATCTGCGACCGTCCGGCAGGACGAGATCGTCTTCGGACACCATGTCTTCGATCTGGGCCTGTTGGAAGCCCGCCAGCAGGAGCCGTCCCGAAGCGGTCCAGGGCAGCGGTATCTGCAGGCCGGTGGCGGAGCTGATGCGGAACGGCCTGGTGCCCGGGCTTGAATGGACGATCGTATAGCGGCCGCTCTGCAGCATACACAGTTCCGAGGTCTCGCCCGTTTCGCGCGACAGATTGTCGACCTCCTGGCGCCCGCGCCTCAAGAGGTCGTTGCCCCGCACATAATCCATTCCGTAGAGATAGAGCTTCTTGCCGAAATAGACACGATTGCCGTCGCCGGCCATTTCCAGCAGGCCGGCATCCACCAGCGACCGCACAAGCGTGTAGGTCGTCGAGCGGGGTGCGTTCACCCCCTTGGCAAGATCGCCAATGCCGATCGCGCGCTGCGTCGTGTGCAGAAACTCCAGGATCTCGAGCACCCGGTTGAGGCCTTTTTCGCGGGACCCCGAAATCTTCTCGTCGGCTGAAACTGCTGGGGCATTGCCGTCTTGCATTGTCGATTCCTGGTGCTAGTATCTGTCTTGTACAGGATACATACGTCTCTTGTAAGAGACAATCGATCTAAAAATCGACGATGCGTGAATTTCCTGTGCATAGGGGAACACAACACGAAAGGAGGTCGCCGTGAACGACACATCCGGAAGACGTGATTTTCTGAAATTTGGAATGGCGGGACTGGCCACGGCTGGCGTGCTTGCAACCGTCGATGCCCAGAAGGCTGCCGCTCAGGCAGCATCCGACAGCCTGCTGCGCACCGTGCTCGACCGCGGCAAGCTGATTGTCGGCACTGGCAGCACCAATGCGCCCTGGCACTTCGAAAACGATGCCGGCGAACTGGTCGGCATGGACATCACCATGGGACGTATCCTTGCCAAGGGCCTTTTCGACGATCCGACCAAGGTCGAGTTCGTCATGCAGGATCCGGCGCAGCGCATTCCGAACGTCACCACCAACAAGGTCGACATCACCATCCAGTTCATGACGATGAGCGCCCAGCGCTCGCAGCTCATCAACTTTTCCCGGCCTTACTATGTCGAAGGCGTCGCGCTGCTGACCCTTCCGACCGCCGAGAACAAGACCTTCGACAAATTGCTTGCCGCTGGTTCGGCGACACGCGTCTCGATCTTGCAGAACGTCGATGCCGAAGCATCGGTGCACATAGCTCTGCCGCAGTCGCAGGTGATGCAGATCGACACCCAGGCCAACGTGTTGCAAGCACTGGAAGCCAAGCGTGTCGACGCTGCCGCGGTCGATCTTTCGACCGTGCGTTGGCTTGCCTCGCGCAATCCGGACAAATACTTCGACGCCGGCAAGAGCTGGTTCTCGATGCTGTACGGTGCGGCACTCCGGCAAGGCGATCTCGACTGGCTGACCTTCGTCAATCAGACTTTCACCATCGCCATGTTCGGTCACGAAACGGCGCTCTACGACGCGGCATTCAAGGATTACTTCGGACAGGAGCCGCCGGCTCGCCATCCCGGTTTTCCGGTTATCTGATCCAGTTGGCGGAAGGGCGGCATTCAGTGCCCTTCCGCCAGCTTCTCCTCGACGGCCCTTCGCACTGAGGCTGACGCATGGGCTATGCCCTGAATTTCAACCTGATCTGGCGGCATTTCGACAAGCTGTGGGGCGGACTGCTGCTCAGTCTCGAACTGGCCATCATCTCGATTGCCATCGGCATCGTCATCGGCCTGGTTCTGGCGGTCTGGTACGTTTCGGCCGGGCGCGTGGTACGCACCATCATCGCCGCCTACGTCGAATTCATCCGCAACGTGCCGCTGATCCTGCTTGTCTATCTGGTGTTCTACGGCCTGCCGACGGTGGTCGATCTTGCCTACAGCGCCCCGACCTCGTTCATCTTGACGCTGTCGGTGTATAGCGGCGCGTATCTGGTCGAGGTGTTCCGCTCCGGGCTCGAAGCCGTCCCACGTGGGCAGCTTGACGCCGGCAAGGCGATTGGCCTGACGCCATGGCAGCGACTGGTCCATGTGCGCCTGCCGACCATGCTGCGCATCACCTTGCCGGCGCTGTCCAACACCTTCATCTCGCTGTTCAAGGACACTTCGATAGCCTCGGTCATTTCGGTGCCGGAGCTCACCTACGGCGCCCAGTGGATCAATTTCAACACCTTCCGCATCGTCGAGGTCTACCTGGTGACGACGGCGATGTACCTGTTGACCGGCTATGCGCTGCTTTTCGGGTTACGACTCGTCGAGCGCCGATTCCGGGCGGCGCGCTGACATGCTCACCCAGATCGCCTATGCCTTACCGTTCCTCGCCCAGGGCTTCGCCTTGACCTTGTGGGTGTCGCTGCTGGTCGTGGTCCTGTCGCTCATCGCCGGCGTCCTGCTCGGCGTCGGCCTGGTTTATGGTCCCGCGCCGCTGCGCTTGGCGGTGCGCATCTTCAGCGACACGATCCGCGGCATTCCAATCCTGGTGCTGATGTTCTTCGTCTATTACGGCCTGCCCGCGATCGGGCTTCATCTGCCGTCGTTCTGGGCCGCCGTGCTTGCTCTCACTTTGTTCAAAACGGCGCAGGTCATCGAGTATCTCAGGGGTGCGGTCGGCTCGATCCCGAAAGGGCAGTCGGAAGCGGCGATGGCGATCGGGCTGACCTTTCGCCAGCGCTTGGCTTACGTCATCTTCCCGCAGGCGTTCAGGCGCTTTCTGCCACCCTGGATCAACGGCGTCACCGATGCGGTCAAGGGCAGCGCACTGGTGTCGCTGCTCGGCATCACCGACCTGATGCAGGCCATCAACCAGGTCATCGGCCGCACCTACGAGGCCATGCCGCTCTACATCCTCGGTGCGCTCATCTACTTCGCGGTCAACTATGCCCTTTCGCTCGCCAGCCGGCGGCTCGAACGGCGTTTCTCCTTCATCCGGGAATAGCAATGTCCACAAGTTCGAACGACACCCCGGCCCTTCTCGACGTCCGCGACGTTTCCAAATCCTTTGGCGCCGTCCAGGTCCTGCGTTCGGTCAGCTTGCAGGTGGCGCGCGGCGAGGTGGTGACGGTCATCGGCCCCTCGGGCAGCGGCAAGACCACGCTGCTGCGTTGCGTCAACTTCCTGGAAAGCTACGACAGCGGCTCGATCCGCATCGACGGCAAGGAGGTGGGCTTTCGCGACCCGGGAACCCGTGAGCGCCGCAGCGAACGCGATCTCGCCGCGATGCGTGCCGAAACCGGGATGGTGTTCCAGAGCTTCAACCTGTTTCCGCACCTGACGGCGGCCGGCAACATCATGCTCGGGCTGCGCAAGGTGCGTGGAAAAAGCGAAGCCGAGGCGCGCTCGATCGCCGAGCACTGGCTCGGCCGCGTCGGCCTCGCCCACAAGGCCGACAGCCTCCCCGCCGAACTGTCAGGCGGCCAGCAGCAGCGCGTCGGTATTGCGCGCGCCGTGGCTATGGAGCCGAAGATCCTGCTGCTTGACGAGATTACCTCGGCGCTCGATCCCGAACTCGTCGGCGAAGTGCTGGCCGTCGTGCGCAGCCTCGCCGAGGACGGCATGACCATGCTGATGGTGACACATGAGATGGCCTTCGCCCGCGATGCTTCGAGCCGCATCGTCTTCATGGCCGATGGTGGCGTCAGCGCCGTCGGCCCACCGAAGGAGATTCTCGCGGCAGAGACCACCAACGAGCGCCTCCGCACTTTCCTGGCGCGCTTCCGCGCCTCGCATTTCTGACACTGGACAGCGAAAGCTGTTCGCAAGGAGCATTTGATGACGCCCTACATCCGGCTCGCCGAACTCGGCTTGACGCTGCCCGAGCCGCCGACCCCGATCGCCAACTTCGTCACCCATGCCGAAAGCGGGCGGTTGATTTTCCTGTCCGGTCAAGGACCGCTGCGGGCCGACGGCACGCTGTTCACCGGCAAGGTGGGAGACGATGTCACCGTCGAGGAGGCCTATCAGCATGCCCGCCTCACCGGCCTCAATCTCCTCGCCGTCATGCACGCAGCCGCCGGCGACCTCGGTCGCATCGTGCGCATCGTCAAGCTGCTCGGCTTCGTCAACGCGATACCGACCTTCAGCGATCACCCAAAGGTGGTCAACGGTTGTTCCGACCTGTTCGCCGATGTCTTCGACAATATCGGCGGTCATGCCCGCTCGGCGATCGGGGTCGGCTCCTTGCCCGGAAATATCACCGTCGAAATCGAGGCGGTCGTCGAGATCGCCGCCTGACCTTTAGAAATGGAATCCGAGAGATGAACACCTATTCCGCCGACGGCTCCAACACCACCATCCGCGAACGGCTCGGCCTTCGCCCGATCATCAATGTCTCCGGCACGATGACCGCGCTTGGCGCATCGATCATCGTCCCGGAAGCGATCAGCGCCATGGCTGAAATAGCCTCGCAATGGGTGGAGATGGACGATCTGCAGCGCGCCGCAAGCACGGTCGTTGCTCGCCTCACCGGCGGCGAGGCCGGTTTCATCACCGCTTGCTGCGCCAGCGGCATCACCATGGCGATCGCCGGCGCGATGACCGGAACCAACCTGCTCGCCATCGAGCGCCTGCCGGACGACACCGAGGATCTCAAGTCGGAAGTCATCGTCCAGCTCGGTCACATCGTCAATTACGGCGCGCCGATCGACCAGTCGATCCGGCTGGCCGGAGCAAGGACCATTCCTGCCGGCACGGTCAGCGTGACCCAGGACTATCATGTGCGCGACGCGATCCGCGACCGCACGGCAGCGGGCCTCTATGTCGTCGCGCACCACACCGTGCAGTACGGCATGCTGTCGCTGGAGGAATTCTGCGAAATCTGCCACGCCAAGGGCGTCCCGGTGATTGTCGACGCCGCTTCCGAATATGATCTGCGCGGCTTCCTGGAGCGCGGCGCCGACATCGTCATCTACAGCGGACACAAATTCCTCAGCGGACCAACCAGCGGCATCGTCACCGGGCGCAAGGATCTGGTGCGCGCCGCCTATCTGCAGAACCGCGGCGTCGCACGCGCCATGAAGGTCGGCAAGGAAAGCATCGCCGGCACCATGGCGGCACTGGAAGCCTGGGAAAAGCGTGACCATGCCGGCATCCGCCGGCGTGAAGAAGCAGCCCTCAACCTTTGGAAGGACACGTTGCAGGGCCTGCCGGGCATCGTCGCGCAGATCATCCCTGATCCGACCGCCAATCCGCTCGACCGGCTGCAGATCTTCGTGTCGCCCGAGAGCCGGTTCACCGCCGCCGGCCTCGCCTCGGCCCTGGCGGCAGGCCCGCCGCCCATCATTGTGCGCAACCACGAGGTGGAGCGCGGCCATTTCTTCCTCGACCCGTGCAATCTGCACCCTGGCGAAGCGGAGATCGTTGCCGAACGGCTGCGAGCCGTATTGACCGCGGCCGACCGGCCCGTCGACGCCATGAAGCCTGTCCGCAAGGATTCGTCCGGCTCATTGCGCTGGCCGGATTGAGCGCCAAACCGACATACATCCAAAAATGCAGCGGCAACGACCGGCTGATCACGCGACTGTGAACGGCCCCATTTGCACCCGGCGGGAATAAACCGTCACTGGAACAAGTCTCCTCGACATACGCCATTGCAGGCGTTGAGGAGCCTGACATGCCCCATCATTGCGAGGATGACAGCGACCATGGCACCAGCTGTCGTCTCGCGCCGGAGTGCATGATCGTCGTCAGTCCCTCCCCCAAGGCGCTTGACACCGGTGACACATATGAATTCACCTTCACCAAAGCAGGCGACTTTGCCTATTTCTGCGGGCTCCACCCGCACATGCAGGGCAAGATCACCGTCGCGCCTTGAGGGCGCATGGCAGAACCTGCCCGGAGTGCCGGATCATGCTGCGGTGTTGAGCGAGAAGGCCCTGGCCGAGCGCTTCGGTGAGGTGGTGCTGCCCCATCTCGGCGATGCGCTTGCGCTCGCCCGCTGGTTGACCGGCAATGCCGCCGATGCCGAAGATGTTGTGCAGGAAGCCTGCGTGAAGGCACATGCCGGCATTGCCGGCTATGCTGGCGGCAATGCCCGCGCGTGGCTGCTGACCATCGTGCGCAACACCGCCTACACCTGGATGTCGCGCAACCGGCCGCGCGCCATGCTGGCCGTCGGTGACCTCGGCGATCTCGACGAGATGGCGGCTGCGCACGGTACCAGGCTGCCGGACGAAGACGGTCCGGAGGCGAGCCTAATCGCCAAGGCCGACACGGCGGCATTGGAAGCGGCGATCGCGGCACTGCCGCAGCCGTTTCGCGAGACGCTGGTGCTGCGCGATATCAACGGCCTCAGCTATCGCGAGATAGCGGCGATGCTCGGCGTGCCGATGGGCACCGTGATGTCGCGGCTGGCCCGTGCCCGCGGCCTGCTTGTGTCTGAACTGGGGAGAGCGCCATGACCAACCATGACGACGGACTGCCCAACGATCCCGAAGGTATCAGGCTGATGATCCATGCCCTCATTGATGGCGAGCTCGACGCGGCCGCGGCGCTGGCGGTGGAGCGGCGCATCGCCGCCGACCCGCAGCTTGCCGCCGAACACGCTCGCATCGTCGCCTTGCATGCGGCGGTGAACCGCTTGCCGCGCCCCGATGTCAGCGATGCCTTTCAGGCCCGCATCGCGGCGATCGGCGTTGCAGCCACGGCACAACAGACGCAAGACGAGCCGGCGGAGCCGCAGCAGGGCGCGCCGCCGGCGCAACCGGGGTTGATTATCCCGACCGGCGGAGGCCAGAGGCGAAACGCCGAGACACGCCCGTCGCAGACGCGGGTCCTGCCTAGGGCACGCCGCTTCGGCTCGTTCGACTGGCGTGCCATGGCAGCGTCGATCATGATCAGCGCCGTGCTGGCAAGCGGCGCGACACAATGGGTGATGGTCAACAGCGCGTCCGACAGCTTTGCCGCGGCGGTCGCCAGCGGCCATCGCCGCAGCCTGCTTGCGGCGAGCCCGATAGACATCGTCTCGTCCGACCGCCACACGGTGAAGCCGTGGCTAGATGCTCGGATCGGCGTGTCGCCGCCGGCGCCGGACCTCGCCCAGGATGGCTACGCATTGATCGGCGGCCGGGTCGAGGTGATCGCCGACCGGCCGGTACCGGCGCTGGTCTACCGCCACCGCGAGCATCTGATCACGCTGGTCGCCGAACCGCAGCAGGGCGGCGGCACCACAGCACCTGACGATCTCTCGTCAGGCGGCTTCTCGCTGGTGCACTGGAGCGACGGCGCGTTCTCCTACTGGGCGATCTCCGACATGGAGCGCCCCGAACTCGACGACTTCGTCGCCCGCTTCCGCAAGGCGGCGGTGTGAGGAGGTCCAGCCTCGTCACTGATCCCGCCGCCGCCCTGACAGGTTCTCCAACCCACGGCGCCAGTCAGGAAATCGCCGCTTGCCGGCGCGCGTTTGTGCGGCTCGGCCGGGCCGGGATTGCGGCCTGACCGTCGCTCTAACGCCCTCGCACCAACAACTTTACAAATATCTTTGCTTGTGTGAAGTTATGAGCGTTGAAGGGTCAATCATGACAGCCAATCGTTTCGCCACGCGCCTGAATTCCTTTGCCTCGCAGCCGCAGGCCGAATGGCCGGATCTCACCGGCAAGCCGTCACTGATGCAGATGGCAGCGCGCGCTGCCAGGGTTGCCGGGCTGACCGACCTCGATTTGAATTTCCCCGACCATGTCAGCGAAAGGCCGGCTGAAATCGCGCGAAACTTGGGCAACCTTGGCCTTTCCATTAATGGCTTCGCCATGCGCTACTACTCCAACCCGGCCTTCAAGCTCGGCGCCTTCACCAATCCGGATCCGGCAGTGCGCCGCGAAGCCATCGACCTGACCAAGGCCGGCATCGACGCCGTGCGCGAGGCCGGCGCCAGCCTGATGACGCTGTGGCTCGGACAGGATGGCTTCGATTACGCCTTTCAGGCCGACTATGCGACACTCTGGCAACACGAAATTGACGGAATTCGTGAAGTAGCCGCGCATGACCCCGGCTGCCAGATCAGCCTGGAGTACAAGCCCAACGAGCCGCGCTCCTACAGCCTGATGCCGGATGCGGCGACGACCTTGCTGGCAATCCGCGATGTCGGACTGCCCAATCTCGGCGTCACGCTCGATTTCGCCCATGTGCTCTACGCCGACGAGCAGCCGGCCTTCGCCGCCGCCGTGGTGGCGCGCCACAGCAAGCTGCTTGGCGTGCATCTCAATGATGGCTACGCCAAACGCGACGACGGCCTGATGGTCGGCGCCGTGCATACGCTGCAGACCATCGAACTGCTCCGGCAGATCCGCAGGGACGGCTACGCCGGCGCTATCTATTTCGACACCTTCCCCGACATGACGGGTCTCGATCCGGTGCATGAGTGCGAGGTCAATATTGCCACCGTCAAACGCATGCTGCGGGTCGTCGACCGGATCGACCAGGACAACCGGCTGTCCGCCGCCATCGAGCGCCAGGACGCGGTGGCGTCGCAGGCCATCATCCAGGAAATCGTGCTCGGGCCTGACGTATGACCAGGGGGCGTGGATGACCTTGAGCGGGCTGGACCTGAAAGCGGTGGGACCACGCATCCGCATGATGATGCCACATCTCACACCGCTGGAGGCGAAGGTGGTGGAAACGGTCTTTGGCCGACGCGGCTTCGACGAGAGCATTCCGCTGAAGCGCATCGCCGAGGAATCCGGCGTGTCGGAAGCTATGGTCGTCAAGATCACCAAGAAGCTCGGCTTCTCCGGCTATCGCGACTTCCGCACTGCCGTCTATGAATACAGCCGGCTGCCGACCGCAGAGATGCACCAGGAACTGTCTTCGGACGACAGTTCGGCCGAGATCGTGCAGAAGGTGTTCCGCACCTCCATCCAGGCGCTGGAGGAGACGCTGGCGATCCTCGACATCGAGGATTTCGACCGCGCCACCGATCTGCTCTACCGCGCCGGAAATCGTGACTTCTACGGCGTCGGCGGTTCGGCGCAGATCGCGCGCGACGTCTCGCACAAATTCCTGCGCATAGGCATCCGCACGAATGTCTTTGATGACTCGCACATGATGCTGATGTCGGCCTCGCTGCTCGGCTCAGACGACATCGCCGTCGGCTTCTCGCACTCTGGCAATACTTCGGCTGTCATCGACGCCATCCAGCTTGCCCGCAGGAACGGCGCCCGCACGCTCGCTATCACCAACTACAACAATTCGCCGTTGGCCGCGTTTGCCGACGTCGTGCTGTGCTCCACCGCGCAGGGCTCGCCGCTGATGGGGGAGAACGCGGCGGCCCGCATTGCCCAGCTCAACATCCTCGACGCGTTGTTCGTGGCGGTGGCGCAGCGCGACTACCAGGCGGCGGAGCGCAATCTCGGCCGCACCATGTCGGCGGTGACATCAAAACGAAAAGACCGGGGCTCATGAGGACAACGCCGCTGGTCACCGTGTTCGGCAGCCTGCACTATGACATCATGGTCGACGCGCCCGACCGCCCGCGCAAGGGCGAGACGGTGACCGGCCATGCCTGGCACCCGAAATGCGGTGGCAAGGGCGGCAACCAGGCGGTTTCGGCGGCAAGGGCCGGTATGCGCGTGGCGATGATCGGCGCCGTCGGCGACGATGATTTCGGCAGGGCGCTACTGGCCAATCTCGATCGTGCCGGCGTCGACCGTCGCTTCGTTCGGCTGGCGCCGGGCGCCGGGTCCGGCATGAGCGTGGCGATCTTCGACGAAAGCGGCGACTACGGCGCGGTGATCGTTTCGGGCAGCAATCTCACGCTTGGCGACAGGGACATCGCGGCTGCTTCCAAGGTAGTGGCACAAACGTCCGTACTGCTTTTGCAGAACGAGATACCTGAGGCCGCCAACATTGCCGCCGCACGCGCGGTGAAGAGACATGGCTGCCGCGTCCTGCTCAATGCCGCCCCCGCGCGCAAACTCTCCAGTGAACTGATCGCGCTCGTCGACATCCTGGTGGTCAACGCCATCGAGGCGGAATTCCTGACCGGTCTGGCTGTGGTCGAAACACTGGAAGGTGCCGCGCAAGCGGCGCGACTTCTGGTCGAACTCTGCCCAACCGCAATTGTGACGGCGGGCGGCGAGGGCGTCGCTTGTTGCGACCGGACCGGTGCCGCCTTCGCGTTGCCGGCCATCCCGGTCAAGGTCGTCAGCACGCATGGCGCGGGCGATGAATTCGTTGGTGCGCTGGCCGCCGCACTTGCCCGTGGAGAGGCCATGCGGGCCGCCGTCACCGCGGCCAACGCCGCTTCGGCCTTGCTGGTTTCGACACCCGAGGCCGAGCGCGGCAGCATCTGACGTCTGGACTCCGGAGGACCCACTTTCCGTCTTGCCAAACGGCAGCGGCGACCGCCTATCCTTGCGGCTTCGTCCGAATTCCGCTAAGGCGCGCCTTTGTCGCCGGGGAGCAAGGACTTGGACGATCAACGCGCCGATGTCGCCGTCATCATGGGCAGCCAGTCCGACTGGGCAACCATGCGCCATGCGGCTGAAACGCTGGAGGCACTGGGCATCCCGCACAAGCGGTTGATCGTCTCCGCGCATCGCACACCCGACCGTCTCTATGATTTCGCCAAGGGCGCCAAGGCTGCCGGTTACAAGGTGATCATCGCCGGCGCCGGCGGTGCGGCGCACCTGCCCGGCATGACCGCTGCGATGACGCCGCTGCCGGTGTTCGGCGTGCCGGTGGAATCGAAGGCGCTCTCGGGGCAGGATTCGCTGCTCTCGATCGTCCAGATGCCGGCCGGCATTCCCGTCGGAACGCTGGCCATCGGCAAGGCCGGTGCGACCAACGCTGCACTTCTGGCTGCCGCCGTGCTCGCGCTTTACGACGACAAGCTTGCGACGCGGCTGGATGCCTGGCGCGCCGCGCAGACCGCCAAGGTCGCGGTCGAACCGACGGATGCACCGTGAGCCTGCCCGCCGGATCGACCATCGGCATCATTGGCGGCGGCCAGCTCGGCCGCATGCTGGCGATGGCGGCCGCTCGCCTTGGCTACCGCACGGTGGTGCTGGAGCCGCAAGCGGATTGCCCGGCAGCACAGGTCGCCAACCGGCAGATAACGGCTGCCTATGACGACCCGGCCGCACTTGCCGAGCTGGCGGCGGCGAGTTCCGTCATCACCTACGAGTTCGAGAACGTGCCGGTTGCGGCTGCCAGCGAGCTGGCCGCCAAGGTTCCGGTCTATCCGCCGGCGCGCGCGCTTGAAGTCGCGCAGGACCGGGTGAGCGAGAAGACATTCCTCAATGGCATCGGCATTGCCACCGCGGATTTCCGCCCCGTCGACAATGACGACGAGCTGACGGCGGCGCTGAAAGCATTCGGCGGCAGTGGCATATTGAAGACACGCCGCATGGGCTACGACGGCAAGGGCCAGCGCGTCTTCCGCAACATGGAGGCTGGCGGTTTCGCCGGTACTTGCGAGGCGATGGGCAATGTACCGCTGATCCTGGAGAGCTTCGTGCCGTTCGAGCGCGAGATTTCAGTGATCGCGGCGCGAGGGCTGGACGGCGCCGTCGCCGCCTACGATCCGGCCGAAAATGTCCACCGCAAAGGCATACTCCACACATCGACCTTGCCGGCCGCCATTAGGCCCGAGACAGCCGCCGCGGCACAGGCGGCAGCATCCAAGATATTGTCGGCGCTCGACTATGTCGGCGTCATTGGCGTCGAGTTCTTCGTGCTGCCCGACGGTTCGCTGCTGACCAACGAGATCGCTCCGCGGGTGCACAATTCCGGCCATTGGACGGAAGCCGCCTGCATCGCCTCGCAGTTTGAGCAGCATATCCGCGCCGTCGCCGGCTTGCCGCTGGGAGACCCGAAACGCCATTTTGACTGCGTGATGGAAAACCTGATCGGTGACGATGTGCTGCGCGTCGCCGAATTGCTCGCCGAGCCCGATCTGATGCTGCATCTCTATGGCAAGGCCGAGGCCCGGCCCGGCCGCAAGATGGGCCATTTCACCCGGGTCAGCCTTCGCGCCTGACTTCACGAACGGGCGTTATTGTACGTCACCGCTCTCGTCCTCGTCAGGACTGGCGCAACTCGCGTCACCCTCCTCGCAATTGGCCGCGGCAGCGAGCTGCTTGGTGCGGTCATTGGTCAGCCTGGTCAGGCATTGCGAAACTTCCATCGAATGGATCGAGCCGCCCGCGCTGGCCGCGGTGGAGTGAGCGCATTCGGCGTCGCGGAAGGCGATCCAGGCGCGTTGCGCCGCCTGCAGCAATTTCTTGCTGTCGGCATCGTCCGAGCTGATGAGGTCCTGGTAGGCCTTGTTCAGCCTGGCGTCGGCTGCCTGGTAGTCCACGCCGGCACAGATGTTCATCATCTGCTGGCTGTCGTCGCTGCGGTCGCATTCCTGCGCCCGGGCAGCCGAAGCTCCCGCCAGCAAGACAAGGCAGGCGGACAGGAAAATCCGGCGCATAATCATCCCCAAATCACTTCACGGCGACCGCATCATCCCAGCCGGCTGGAGGCCGCGCAATGCCGCCAGGCCGACATGGCGGATATTTGATGATATGGCGAGGTAGAGCACGCTTGCGGTTGACACGGACAAGGCTCCTCGTTTATGAGCCACCCACAGTTCAAAGGCGCGTCTTCTGGCGCGCCTTAAAATTTCGACCCGGACCGGGTCCACACCGACAGGCAAGACCATGAAGATCAAGAATTCGCTCAAGGCGCTGAAGGCGCGTCATCGCGACAACCAGCTGGTTCGCCGCAAGGGCCGCGTCTACATCATCAACAAGACCGCCCCGCGCTACAAGGCACGCCAGGGCTGAGCTTTCGGCCGGAGGCTTCGTGCCTCCGCCAATTGATGCTTGTCGTCGGTCCTCCGACCTTCTCACGCTAAAATCACTTTGATGTTCCGCCGCCCGGGATTAGAGTCGGGCGATGCGGATTCTTTTTGCATTTCTGGCGATCTTTCTCGTTTCCGGTGCCGTCGCCTTACCGGCTCGGGCGGATGATCAGGCGGCTGCGCCGGCGGCCCCGGATGCCCCGCCGCCGGTGATGACGAAACAGGCCCATCTCGACCAGCTGTTCAGCGACCTGAAGCGGGAGCGCAACGAAAAGGCTGCCGAGCGCATTGCCGGCAACATCTGGAGCGAGTGGTTCCAATCCGGCAGCGCCTCGATCGACCTGATGATGATTTGGTCGCAAAAGGCCATCGAAGGCCAGAAATTCGATGTCGCGCTCGATTTCCTCGATCAGGTGGTGACCTTGAAGCCGACATATGCCGAAGGCTGGAACCGGCGCGCCACCGTGCATTTCATGATGAAGAACTACGGCAAGTCGATGTCCGACATCGACCATACGCTGCAGCTCGAGCCGCGCCATTTCGGAGCGCTGTCCGGCCTGGCGCAGATCATGGCCCTGACGGGCCACAAGCAATCGGCGCTCGAGGCCTGGCAAAAGGTGCTGGCCATCTATCCAATGATGCGCAGCGCCCAGGACCAGGTCGCCTCACTGTCGGAAGAGCTTGCCGGCGAAGGCATTTGATGCCTCTGATCTCCCAGCCGGGGTATGCTGAGATTCAGGTCAAGCCCAGCCGTTCGCAGGCCAGCCCCACCTGAACGTCAGCATGCCCCAGAACTAATTCCGCTCCAGCCCGTATTTTCCCCGCATGAACCTGATCTACGCTGCCCTCGCCTTCCTGATGGCGCTTGTCTTCGGCCTTGTCGGCGTCACCCGCGTCGGCTCTTGGCTTATCGAGCGGCGCAATCCGCCGATCGGCGACTTCGCCGACATCAATGGCGCCCGCATCCACTATGTGCATATTCCGGCGCCTGCGAATGCCTCGCTGCCGGCTATCGTCTTCATTCATGGCGCCAGCGCCAATCTCAGGGACCAGATGCTGCCGCTGCGGCCGCTGCTCGAAGGCCACGCCGAAATGCTGTTCATCGACCGGCCGGGTTTCGGCTGGTCGGAGCGTGGCCCGGGCAACAACGAAAGCCCGTCGGCCCAGGCCATCACCATCGCCGCGCTGATGGACCGTCTCGGCATGAAGAAAGCTGTCGTCGTCGGCCATTCCTTTGGCGCCGCCGCGACCACCGCGTTTGGCCGCGAGCATGCCGACAAGACGCTTGGGCTGGTCTTTCTTGCGCCGGCGACCCATCCCTGGCCTGGCGGTGCAACCTCCTGGTACTATGATCTGACGACCATTCCGGTGATCGGCCGGCTGTTCACCGAAACGCTGAGCTATCCCGCGGGAACGCTGCAGATGGCTGATGCCACGACCTGCGTCTTCTCGCCCAACAAGGTGCCGGACAATTACCTCGCCACCGCCTCGATCCCGCTGGTGCTGCGGCCACCGGCCTTTCGTGCCAACGCCACCGACGTCGCCGGGCTCTATCGCTATGCCCTTGGTGCCGCCCCCCACTACGCCGAGATCAAGGCGCCGACCGTGGTCATTTCGGGCGATCGCGACAAGGTCGTCTATGCGCAGATTCACTCGGTCGGCCTCGTCCGCGACATTGCCGGCGCCAAGCTGGTCTGGGTGCACAATCTCGGCCACAAGCCGGACTGGATTGCCCCGGACCTTGTCGTCGGCGCCATCGAGAAGGCCGCCGGCAAGGATATCGACCTGCAGGCGATGGCCAGGACCGTGGAAGCGCGTATCGCCGGCGACGCCTATGGCGCCGGCAAATGCGCCGACCTCAAGGTGCCGCAGGCCGAACTCGCGCCGACCTGATCACGCTACGTTCAGGCGAACCTCTCTACCGGCTGCTTTGCACGTCCGACCCGACATAGGCGATGCGCAGCATGTTGGTCGAACCGGGGGTCCTCAGTGGCACGCCGGCGGTGATGATGACACGATCGCCCG
Source organism: Mesorhizobium sp. P2_E6 (assembly GCF_056403835.1). NCBI lineage: Bacteria > Pseudomonadati > Pseudomonadota > Alphaproteobacteria > Hyphomicrobiales > Phyllobacteriaceae > Mesorhizobium > Mesorhizobium sp. P2_E6. The sequence continues at coordinate 50,292 of NZ_JBFUEQ010000006.1, read as the reverse complement.
GCTTGCCGAAACCTTCGTCGAAGGCGATGCGGCACGCGCGGTTGACCATGTCGTCGAGGTCGCTGGCATCGGGCGAGACGACGCAATGAGTGCCCCACAGCAGCGACAGCCGCCGCGCCGTGTTGAGGATCGGCGACAGCGCGATGATCGGCACCTGCGGACGCTCGCGGGCGGCGCGCAGGCCGGTGGTGCCGGACGCCGTGTAGGTGATGATTGCCGACAGTTTCAGCGTCTCGGCGATCTCGCGGGCGGCCAGCGAAATGGCGTCGGCGCCGGTTGCTTCCGGCTCGGAGCGCTGCGCGTTGATGATGCCGGCATAGGTCGGATCGGTTTCGACCTTGGTGGCGATGCGGTCCATCATCGCCACCGCTTCGACCGGATAGGCGCCTGCGGCGGACTCCGCCGACAGCATGATGGCATCGGCGCCTTCGAAGACGGCGATCGACACATCGGACACCTCGGCGCGGGTCGGCACGGGGGCGGTGATCATCGATTCCAGCATCTGCGTTGCAACCACCACCGGCTTGCCGGCGCGGCGCGCGGCGCGCGTGATCTGCTTCTGGATGCCAGGCACCGCCTCGAGCGGCATTTCGACACCGAGATCGCCGCGGGCGACCATCAGGGCATCGGACAGTTCGATAATCTCGGCCAGCCGCGCAACGGCCTGCGGCTTTTCGATCTTGGCCATGATCAGTGCCCGGCCGCGCGCGATCTTGCGCGCTTCGGCCAGATCCTCCGGCCGCTGCACGAACGACAGCGCAACCCAGTCGACGCCCGTCGACAGAACGGCATCGAGATCCTTGCGGTCCTTCTCGGTCAGCGCGCCGACCGGCAGATCGGTATCTGGCAGGCTGACGCCTTTCTTGTCGGAAATCGTGGTGCCGGCAATGACCGTGCAGACGATCGACTTGCCGTCGCTTCTCACCGCCTTCAATTCGAGCTTGCCGTCATCGATCAGCAAGCGATGACCAGCTTCTACCGAGCTCAGGATTTCGGGATGCGGCAGGTAGACCCTGGTTGATGTGCCCGGCTCGGGATTGTTGTCGAGCGTGAAGGTCTGGCCGACGGTCAGCACTTCCTTGCCATTGGCGAACTTGCCGACGCGCAGCTTGGGGCCTTGCAGGTCGGCCAGAATACCGATCGGCCGGCCGACCGCTTCCTCGACGGTACGGATGCGTCCGACCAGCGTGCGCATCAGCTCGTGATCGGTATGGCTCATATTGATGCGGAACACATCGGCGCCCGCTTCGAACAATTTCTTCAGCATCTCCTCCGACGAGGAGGCCGGACCGATGGTGGCTAGGATCTTGACCTTGCGGCTACGTCTCATTGACTGTTTGTTCCCGGGGTGGCTGGAGCGCCTCCCGTTGCGGGCTCATCGGTCAGCTGGACCATCCAGCTTGCCTGTTCGCCCGTGTCATATTCCTGGAATCCGGCGCGCTGAAAGCCCCGTGCGACGCAATCGGTTACGCCCGCGATCTTGAACTCTTTTTCAGCCACGCACATGTTGATCGGGCCGTCCCAGCGTCCACCGCGTTCGGCGTCTTCTGCATAAAGATAGTAAAACCTTGATGACAGCGGCCCTTCGATCAGCGTCTTGCAGCTCGATCCCTCGATGTGCCACCAGCCCTCGGTGATCCAGCCGGCCTTGGCGCGATAGCCGATGCCGACGCCGACCAGGTTCTGCGTGGCGTTGCAGACACGGAAATCGGCGCGCGCCGGCGAGGCCATGACCATCGCCGACAGGCCCACGGCAAGGATCAGGAGCGGCGTGGCAAAGGCAGAGCGCCCGCGCTGCCTGCCGGCGGAACCCATCCGAAAACCCCTCAAGAACCACATCTGCATCTCTCTGCGCCCCTTTTCGGAAAAGTCCGGGCGCATGTCAACGCGCCGTTTTGTCCAATTCCAATCGATTTAGAAAGGCTCCGGCGCACAATTCGCCGACTTCTGCCAGATTTCCCGGGAAACCTTGGCCAAACAACGGCATTGCGCAAGCGTCGTCTTCGTGGAATGACGATAGCACCCTCCCCGGAAGCCAGCGAACAGACCATTTCCCGCCAATGACCCGATCCACAGTTTTCGCGCCTTTCGACATCGTCGAAGGCGACCGCAAGCGAGGCATTGTGCTTCTGGGCGACCATGCCCGCCGCGATCTGCCGGAGAACTATGGCAGCCTCGGCCTGCCGGCCGCGGAGTTCGACCGTCACATCGCCTATGATATCGGCGTCGAGGCGGTGACGCGCGAACTGGCTGCCTTGCTCGGCGTGCCGGCGGTGCTCGCCAATTTCTCGCGGCTGCTGATCGACCCCAACCGCGGCGAGGACGATCCGACGCTCATTCGCCAGCTTTATGACGGCACCGTCGTGCCCGGGAATTACCCAATTGCTGCCGAGGAGCGCGAAAGGCGGCTCGACGCCTTCTACCGGCCCTATCACGACGCCGTCGGCGCCATGATTGCCTCGGTCGCGCAGGCCTCTGCCCAGACGCCCTTCATCTTCTCGGTGCATTCCTTCACCCCGGCCATGCAAGGGATCCAACGTCCCTGGCATGTCGGCATCCTGTGGGATCGGGATGACCGGGTGGCGCGGCCGCTGATCGACATGCTGGCCGCCGACAAGAGCCTCGTGGTTGGCGACAACGAACCCTATGACGGCGCGTTGCGCGGCGACACCATGTACAAGCACGCCATCATCAACGGCTTCGCCCATGCGCTGATCGAGATCCGCCAGGACCTGATATCGGACCAGACGGGCGCGATCGCCTGGGCGCAGCGCCTGGCGCCGATCGTTGACGCGATCGACCGCCGTCCCGATATACATGTGGTCAAGCAATTCGGCTCCCGCACCGGGCCGCTTTAAAGCCGCAAGGAGGTTTCGATGACCGAACTCAGCGACGAGCAGAAGCGCGATTTCGAGGCTGCCGCCTTTCGCCGGCTGGTCGAACACCTGCGCGAGCGCAACGACGTACAGAACATCGACTTGATGAACCTCGCCGGCTTCTGCCGCAACTGCCTGTCGAACTGGTATCGCGAAGCCGCTGAGGCCGAAGGCGTCGGCCTGTCCAAGGACCAGTCGCGCGAGATCGTCTACGGCATGCCCTATGCTGAATGGCAGGCGATCAACCAGACCGAGGCCTCCGATGCCAAGAAGGCTGAATTCGAGGCGCGGCGGCCCAAGGACCACTAATTAGCCCTCGACATTACCGGCCATTTCCAAGGCTGTGTTTGGCCCAAATGCTTTTCCGAAAGACCGCTTGACTGAAAATTGAATCGATCTAATTTGCCGCGCAAAGCTATTTCTTGACCGGATTCGAGCCATGGACGCGCAAAACGCCATCCAGACTGCCATTCGCGGACGATGGGCCGTGGCAGCCATTTTCCTCGCCAACGGCTTCCTGACCGGCAGCTGGGCGCCGCAGATCCCGGTGTTTCTGACACGGCTGGAGATCACGAAGTTCACGCTCGGCCTGCTGATCCTGCTGTTCGGCGCCGGCGCGGTCACCGCTATGACCTGGTGCGGCCACCTAATCTCGAAACATGGTTCGCGCACCGTGCTGCGCTGGTTCGGTCTTTGCGGCAGCCTTGGGCTGCTGGTTGTGGCGCTGGCCCCCAACGTGCCGCTGGCGGCTATCGCCATGTTCATCTTCGGCGGCTCGATCGGCGGCATGGACGTCGCCATGAATGCCAATGCGGTGGTGGTCGAACGGCGGCTTTCGCGCGCCATCATGTCATCCTCGCACGGCTTCTGGAGCCTTGGCGGTTTCGCCGGCGGCGGCCTTGGCGGCTTTGCCATCCAGCACTACGGCCACCTCGCTCACGCTGCGGTGGTGACAGCGCTCGCCTTCGCGGTGATCGCGGTGGCGGTTCGCCATCTGGTCGCCGAGGACAGGCCGCAGGCGACCGAGCATCACAAATTCGCGCTGCCGGGAAATCCGCTGGTCTACCTCGTCGGCCTGATGGCGCTGCTGACGATGATCTCCGAAGGCGCGGTGCTCGACTGGGCGGCACTGTATCTCAGGCAGGAACTTGGTGCAGACCTTGCCGTTGCCGGTCTCGCCTATGCAGCCTTCTCAGGTGTCATGGCGATCATGCGCTTCTTCGGCGACGGCGTTCGCAACCGCCTCGGCGCGGTGATGACGTTGCGCGCGTCGGCGCTCGTCGCTGCCACCGGCATGCTGATCGCCGGGCTGTCACCCTCGCCCTGGCTTGCTATCGCGGCCTTTGCCTTGTGCGGCTTCGGCATCGCCAACATGGTGCCGATCATCTTTTCGGCTGGCGGCAACCAGGAAGGCATGTCGTCGGGCACCGGCATGAGCGTGGTCACCACCATGGGCTATTCCGGCATTTTGGTGGCACCGTCGGCGATCGGTTTCGTTGCCGAGCATTTCAGCTTCGGCCCGATCTTCATCGCCATGTCGGGGCTACTGGTCGTCGTGCTGCTGATGGCCGGGCTTGCTCACCGCGCCGAATTCGCGCCCGACGCCACGCCGGCCGAGTAGCATTTGAGTTCCTCGTAGAGGAAATCCGCCACGCGGCGGATGCGCACGCTGGTGCGCACGTCGCGATGCATGGCCAGCCATACCGGCAGCACCGGCAGCGGCAGGCCAGGCAGCACCTTTTCCATCAATGGATCACGGTCGGCCAGCGGCTCCTGGCCGAGGCCAATGCCGTTTCCCGCCCGCACAGCTTCCCACAAGACGATCTGGTTGTCGGCCCTGAAGCGGAAGCTGTTCCGGGTGACAGGGATACTATACTGGGTGAAGCCCCTGATCATCTCGTCGCTGCGGTCGAAGCCGATAAGGGCGTGCTCGACAAGGTCGGCAGGCTCCAGCGGGCGGCCGCGCCTGTCGAGATAGGATTTGGCCGCGCAGGCGCAGAGCCTGATATCGCAGACCTTGCGCGCCAGCAACTCGTTCTGCCCCGGCTTGACCATGCGGATGGCGATGTCGGCATCGCGGCGCAACAGGTTCTCGACCTGGTTCGAAGCAACGATCTCGACCTCGATGCCGGGCTCCTCGATGCCGAGCCGCGCCGTTATCTCCGGCAGCACATAAGCTGCCACCACCTCGCTGGCGGCAATGCGCACCGTGCCTTCGATCGCCTCGACCGACCCCAGCGCCAGCAGCGAAAAGGCGCTTGCCTGCTCGCTCACCGCCTTGCCGCGCTCGAACAGCGTGCTGCCGGCTTCCGTCAGTTCATAGCCGCGGCGCCCACGCCGGAACAGCGTGATGTCAAGCGCCTGCTCAAGCTCGGCGATATGGCGGCCAAGCGTCGGCTGGCTGGCCGAGAGCTTCCGAGCGGCGGCCGACAGGCTGCCGGTCTCAGCCACAGTGACAAAGCTCTTGATCAAGTTCCAGTCGATTTCTTTCATTCATTTATGAATATCAAACCTCCATACATAGTCAATTTCCATTCGCCCACGAGGAGACCATATTCGAGCTGCAAAACATCGACACGGAGACAAAAAATGACCAAGATCGCAATTCTCGGTGCCAATGGCCGGCTCGGCCGTGTGGTCGCCAGGGCCTTCATCGATGCGGGTTATGACGTCCGCGCCATCACCCGCAGCGGTAAGGTGCCGGCCGAACTCAAGGGCGCCACGGCCGTTGCCGGCGACGCGCTCGACCGCGAAGCCCTGATCCGCGCCACGCAAGGCGTCGACATCATCTTCAACGGCCTCAACCCGATCTACACCGACTGGGGCAAGTGCCTGCCGATGGCCGAAAACGTCATGGCCGCCTGCCACGCGAACGGCGCGCTGCACCTCTTCCCCGGCACCGTCTACAATTACGGCTCGCCGATGCCGGCGGTGATCACCGAGGACACGCCCTTCCACCCGACGACGGAAAAGGGCCGCATCCGCTGTGCCATGGAAGACCTATTCCGCCGCGAGGCGAAGGCCGGACGTGTCCGCACCATTCTCTTGCGGGCCGGCGACTTCTTCGGCGGCACCGGCAGCGGGTCATGGTTCGATCTGGTCGTCGCCGCCAAGATGAACAAGGGCATCTATACCGCGCCCGGTCCGGTCGATCTGGTGCATGAATGGGCTTACCTGCCGGACTTCGCCGTAGGCTTCGTCGCGTTGGCGCGCAATCTCGACAAGCTCGGCTTCTATGAGGCGCTGAACTTTCCAGGCCATGCAATCACCGATCTGGAACTCAAGGCCGCGTCAGAGAAGGCGCTTGGCCGAGCACTCAAGATGACCTCGATGCCTTGGTGGGTGCTGCGTGCCGGCAGCCCGTTCGTGGCGATGTGGCGCGAGATCGTCTCGATGTCCTATCTGCGCTTCGAGCCGCATCGGCTGGTCTCGACGCGGCTGGAACATATCATCGGCGAGACTCCGCACACGCCGTTGGATCAGGCGGTCGCCGAGGCTCTCGAGGACATCGGCATCGCCACGGTGAATGGCGTTGCGAAAGCTGCCTGATAGGCACGTCGGCGGGCGCAGCTATGCCCGCCCGTCTGTCCACACCCATCTCGCCACCGAATGAGGGCGGCTCAGAGCCGCCCCATCAACAGCAGCACCAGAAGCACCACCAGCACGACACCGACAATGCCCGACGGCCCATAACCCCAGGAGCGCGAATGCGGCCAGGCCGGTATCGCGCCAATGAGGACAAGGATCAGGACGATGATGAGGATGGTGGTGATCGGCATAAAGAACTCCCCGCACTGACATTTTGCTCAAGGGACAATGCAAAAGGCCGCCCGGTTGTTCCGGGCGGCCTTTGCGTCGGAGGTTCGCAGGCAGGTCTATTCGGCTGCCTTCGGAAAGGCGATAGCCGGCTCGCTGCCCACATCCGTATCGGGCGTCTCGGTCGACGAGACCTTTCCCTTGCCGCGCCGGAATAACCGACGGAAAAACGCGTAGAAGCGGCTGTTCTTGCTGCGCGTGAAGATCATCAGCATCGACGGCGTCACCACCAGCGTCAGCAAGGTCGCAAAGGACAGGCCGAAGACGATCGCCGACGACAGCGAGATCCACCATTGCGTCGACGGCGCGTTGATGGTCGTCTCATGATGGAAGATTTCGAGACCGAGGCCAAAGGCGATCGGCAGCACGCCGAGGATCGCCGACACCGCCGTCAGCACCACGGGACGGGCCCGTTCGCGGCAGGTCTGCAGCACCGCTTCCATCTTGTCCCAGCCTTCTTCACGCAGCCGGTCATAGGTGTCGATCAGCACGATGTTGTTGTTCACCACCACACCGGCCAGCGCGATCACGCCGATGCCCGACATCACGATGCCGAAGGCCTCTCCCGTCAACAGCAGCCCCAGGAACACGCCGATCGTCGCCATGACCACGCAGGACAGCACCATCAGCACGCTGGTGAATTTGTTGAACTGCATCAGCAGTACGAGGAAGATCAGGAAGATGGCCGCGCCGAAGGCCTTGCCGAGGAAGGCGCTGGCCTCCGCACTGTCCTCGTTGGAACCGGCCAGCTTCCAGCGTATGCCGCTGCCGAGATCCATATCGGCGACAGCCTTGGTGACCTCCTGCTGCACGGCCGCGACCTGGGTGCCGGCGGCGACGTTTGCTTGGACGACCACCGTGCGGGCGCCGTCGATGCGGTTGAGGATACCAACGGTCGGTTCGGGCTTACGCACGACGAAATTCGAGATCGGCACCGAACCTTGCGAGGTCTGTACCCTCAACTCGTCGAGCGTCGACAGTGTGCGCCGGTCTTCGGGCAGGCGCAGCCGGATGTCGACGGCATCGTCGGCGCCGGCCGGCCGGTATTCCGAGAGCTTCAGGCCGTTGGTCACCAGTTGCACCACGGTTCCCACGGAAGTCGGGCTGATGCCGTACTGCGCCGCCTTGGCGCGGTCGACCTCGAGCGCCCAGTCGACGCCGGGCGGCGGCAGGCCGTCGGAAATGTCGATGACGCCGGGCACCTTGGCAATGCGCGCCGCGACGGCGCGCGCCTTGTCGTCAAGCCCCTTGGGATCGATCGCCGAAAGCCTGATCTGGATCGGCTTGCCGGTTGGCGGACCGGCTTCAGGTACACGAACCTCGACATCGACACCGGGAATGCCGGCCATGACGCCGCGCAAATCGCTCAGGATCTGGTTCGCCGACTTGCGCTCGCGCCAGTCGATGAATTCATACTGAATGACGCCGACCACGTCTTCCGGAACATCCTGCCCGCCGCCTTGCGTCTTGCCGACGCGGGTGTAGACCGATTTGATGCCGGGCCAGCCGAGCAGCCTGTTTTCGGCGGTCTTGGTCGCGGTATCCATTTCGGCCAGCGAAAGGTTGCCGCGAGCGTGCACGTAGAGCAGGCCGTAGTCTGGCTCGACACTGGGGAAAAACTCGACACCGGCGCCATATTTCGAATAGGCAAAGCCGACGCCGAACAGCAGCGCCACGGTCAGCACCAGCACGGTGATGGGGAACCGCACCGCCTGCTTGACGATGGCCATGTACCAGCCGTCGCGATTGTCATCCGCATGGTGCTCGGGTGCCTTGGCGAAGATCGCCCCCAGCGTCGGCGCGAACACCAGCGCGTAGAGCATCGACGCCGACAGCGTGACAATCAGCGTGATCGGCATGTACTTCATGAAGTCGCCGATGATGCCCGGCCAGAACAGCAGCGGCGAGAAGGCGGCGATGCGCGTCATCGTCGCGGCGATGACCGGACCGGCCATGCGCTTGGCAGCAAGCGCGAAAGCTTCCGCCTTCGGCATGCCCTCGCCCATCCGCCGCTCGGCGAATTCGGTGACGATGATGGCATCGTCGACAAGCATGCCGACCGCCAGGATCAGGCTGAACAGCACGATCATGTTGATCGTGTAACCCATCATCGCAAGCAACAGGATGCCGATCAGGAACGATGATGGAATGGCCAGGCCGATCAACAATGAGGCACGGCCGGACAGCGCGTAGAGGATGACGATGAACACCAGGATGACGGCGATCATCACATGGTTCTGCAGATCGCCGAGCAGTTGGTTGACGAAGACCGACTTGTCCTGCGTGTAGGTGACATTCATGCCTTGCGGCATGGTCTTGACGAAGGCGTCGGAGACCTCCCTGACCTTGGCGAGCGTGTCGATCAGGTTGGCGCCGATGCGCTTTTTCACTTCGATGGCGATGGCAGGCTTGCCGTTGAGGCGGGTCACCGTCTCGGCATCCTTGAAGGTGGAGCGGATCGTCGCGATGTCCTTGGCCTGAACCACGGCATTGGGGCCGGCGACCACCGGCAGCGCCGCCACATCCTCGGGCGTCTCGATCAGCGACGGCACCTTGACGGCGTACTTGCCCTCGGAGCCCTCGATATTGCCGGCGGCGACCAGGCTGTTGGAGTTGCCGACCGCACCGATCAGCTGATCGAGCTGCAGCCCGTAGGAAGACAGCTTCATCGGGTCGATGACGACCTCGACGAGGTCGTCGCGCGCGCCCTGCAGCGAGCCTTCGAGAACGCCGGGCACTTCTTCGATGCGGTCGCGCAGTTCGCGCGCGGCAGCGGTCAGCACACGCTCGGGCAATTCGCCTGACAGGGTGACGACGAGGACGGGGAATTCGGAGATATTGACCTCGGTAACAACAGGTTCTTCAGCCGCCTGCGGGAGGTCGGCCTTGCCATCCTGCACCTTGCTGCGCGTGTCCTGCAGTGCCGTCGCCAGATTGGTCTGCGGCTGGAACTCGACCAGCACGTAGCCGCCGCCCTGGAAGGCGGCTGAGCGCATTTCCTTGAGGCCCTTCAGGCTCTTCAGCTTGCTTTCCATCGGCCGCAGCAGAAGACGCTCCGAATCCTCGGGCGAAATGCCTTGATAGATCAGGCTGACATACATCATCGGAATCGGAACGTCTGGTTCCGCTTCCTTTGGCGTTGACTGATAAGCAACCCAGCCTGCGAGCAGAAGGAAGACCAGAACCGAGATGGTCAGGCGGGCATTGTTGATTGCGAGTCTGACGATATCCATGGCTAACGCCTGTTTTCGAATTTCAGGAGCTGCGTCGCAGCCGATTGTCCCCGCCCAGGGCTGGTCCGTCGCGACCCCTGCTACTGCGTCCCGGCGGTCGCCTCGCCCAGCAGCTTCCGGAGGGTCGCCTGGTCGGCCTCGACCGGATTGACCACATCGCCTTCCTTCACCAGTTCCTGGCCGGCGACGATGATGCGCGCGTCGGCCGGGATGCCGCCGAGCACAAGGCCGGTCGGTGTGTCGTCGACGAGGTCGATCGGGAAGAACGCCACTTTGTTGTCCTTGCCGACGGCACGGATGCCGAGGTCGCCCTTGTCGCCCAGCGTCACCACCGAGCGCGGCAGCACGACCGCGTCGGTCGGTTGAGCGTTGAGCGCGATTTCCGCCGTCATGCCGGCGGGCACGGAGCCGTCGCCATTGGGGATCGCCACCTCGACGCGGAAAGTGCGGGTCGCCGACGAGGCGTCGCGGCTGATGTAGCGCACGGTGCCTTCGACCGTCTGGCCGCTGACCAGCCGGACATTGGCCTTGTCGCCGAGCTTGAGGTAGCCGAGGTCGCGCTCGCTGATTTCGCCGCGGGCGATCACCGGGTCAAGCTTGAGGATGGTTGCCACCTCGCCGCCCTCCATGATGGAACTGCCGAGTTCCACCGGCACTCGGTCGATAACGCCGTCGAAAGGTGCCCTCACCTCATTGCGCTCGAGTAAGGCCTGTGCCGTTTCCAGCATCGACTGCGCAGAAGTCAGGTTCGAGCGCGCTGTATCGAGCTGCAGCTTCGGCAAATTGCCTGACTTCATCAGTCGCAGAGCTGCGTCCAACTCAGCCTGGCGCTGCACTACCAATTGCTTGGCGTTGTCGACCATGGAGATCTTTTCCTCGGCCGCAAGCATCAGCACCAGATCCCCGGTCTTGACGTGCTGGCCCTGCTTGACCGGCAACTTGTCGATGACACCGGCAACGCGCGTCCCCAGCACGGCCCGCTTGTCGGCTTCGGTCAACCCGGAAATGCGAATGGCGCGCGCATAGGTCTTGCGCGGCGGCGTCACCACCGCGACGGTGCGCAACGGGGCCTTCGGCTCGGCTTCAGCCGCCTTGGGCTTGTTCGCGTCCGGCGCCTTGCCCTTCTCGACTTCGGCAGCCTTGGCTTTGTTGGCGGCTACGCTGCCGACCGACGAAAACTCGCCCGTCGCCATCCAGGCCGCGAAACCAATGAGCACAACAACGGCTGCAAGCTTGTGAAACCTGATTCTCATCGTCGTTTTTTCCACTGCGGATTCGGCCAGCGTCCTCATAACGCGGGCGCGTCGCCGATATGGGTGCGCGCCGGGCCATCTTCAATTTGCCGTGATCGGCGAAGCGCGCTTCTACATCAAAGTTGCACCGCGATATAGCCTTAAAGTTGCAAGACCATTACGGCACAGGGCAAGGTGAACCCACCGCCATCCAGTTTTCGATCGCTTGAAAGGTTGTTTCAGCCGAACCCGGAGCCGGCTCACGGTTCGACCCCGGCGCCCAGCCCCAGCCGACCAACCTGTCGTCGCGAACATGCAGCGCGATATCGTCCAAACTGCGACCGCCATTGCGCGCCGGGTCCTTGATCTGGGCGCAGATTTCGGCGGAGGATTTCCCGAACCAGGCCATCTCGGCCGGCGCCAGGCGCCAGTTCTCGGCTCCGGGCGGCCCGTGCAATGCGTTGGAATTGCTTGAGAAATGGCAAGTCGTGCAGCGCAGACCAGGATTGCCGAAGCCCGATCCGTCGTCACCGCGCTGGACATTGAAGGCGTGCACGCGCGTGCCGCCATAATGCGCACCCGACCAGCGCGGCCGGTCGTCCGCTACATGACAATCGGCGCAGCGCGGATGTGAGAACACCGCATAAATCTTGTCCCATTCGGACAGGCCCTTGGTCGTGTCGACTGTCTGGCTCGGTGGTGTTTGGCTCTCCTGTGCGGTTGCGAACGGCGCCGCGAGGACGAGCATGGCAGCAGGCGTCAGCATGATGAGGAGCCACTTCACGCGAAGGCCACCGTTTTCGATAAAGGCAGCGTGCGGATGCGCTTGCCGGTGAGCGCGAAGATGGCATTGGCCAGCGCCGGCGCGGCCGGCGGAGTGCCAACCTCGCCGACGCCGCCGATCTTGTGGAAATTTTCCAGGATGGCGACTTCGAAGACCGGGCACTGAAAGATCCGCATGGCGTCGAAATCGTGGAAGTTCGACTGTTCGACCATACCGTCGGCGAAGGTGATCTCCTGTCCCATGGCCGCTGAAAGACCGTAGATAGCGGCGGAAATCAGCTGCGCCTCGATGATGCCCGGATCGAGCGCGGTGCCGACATCGGCGGCGATCCACACCTTTTCGATGCGGATGCCGGCCGGAGTGTCCGCCACCTGGATGATCTCGCCGACCCAACTGCCGAAGGACAGCGTGAAGGCCATGCCCTTGGCCTTGCCGGCGGGCAGCGCCTCGCCCCATTTCGCCATCGCCGCGACTTTCTCCACCACCTTCACCGCCGAGGGATAGGCGGCCATCAGCCTCTTGCGCATCTCGACCGGATCGATTTTGCCGGCTGTGGCGATCTCGTCCATGAAGCCCTCATGGAAGAAACCGTTGATCGAACTGCCGACCGATCGCCAGGAGCCGACGGGAATGGAGACAGGGGCGGCGACACCGCTCACCCGATAGTTCGGGATGGTGTAGGGCTGGTCATAGGCGCCGTCGACGATGCTTTTGTCGGGTCCAAGCGGCGATATCGAGGGGAAAAGCCGGCGCAAGGTGCTGGCCATCATGGATGGCGAGGCGATCTTCATGTCGACGGCGACCGGCATGCCGTCGTCGCCGAGCCGCGCCTGGAACTTGCCGACTGCGGCCGGCCGGTAGGCGTCGTGGCGCATGTCTTCTTCACGCGTCCACGTCACCTTGACCGGACGCCCGTCTGTCGCCTTCGCCATCAGTGCGGCGCACAGCGCGTAGTCCATCTCGACGCGGCGGCCGAAACCACCGCCCATGAAGGTGGTGTGCACGGCGACCTTGTCTTGCTCGATGCCGACCGCGTTGGCGCAAAGCTGCCGCACCAGGGTCGGCGCCTGGTTGCCGCACCAGATGTCGAGGGCACCGTCCTTGAAGCGCACCGTGGCGTTCATCGGCTCCATCGTCGCATGCGCCAGATAGGGCACCGCATAGTCTGCCTCGACCATCCTTTCGCGTGGCGCGTCGGCAAACGCGGTATCGACATCGCCATTGTCACGCATCGCCGAACCCTTGGTGCCGAGCGCCTGTTTGAGCACGTCGGAAATGGCGGCGCTGCTGAGCGGATATTCGGGATCCGCCCATTGGGCGTCGATGGCATCGGCCGCCTTGAAGGCCGCCCAGGTATTTTCCGCGATGATGCCGAAGCCATGACCGTAATTCGTCTCGAGCGCTACGATCTTGATCACGCCGGGCATTTTTTCGGCTTTGGCGAGATCCGCCTTGACCGGCTTGGCCCAGAAGCGCGGGCTCATCTTGACCGTGCCGTAGAGCATGTCTGGCAGCCTGACATCGATGCCGAAGATCGGTGCCCCGGTGACCTTGGTCAGCATGTCGATGCGCTTCTGCGGCTTTCCCAGCAGTTTCCAGTCGGCCCTGTCCTTGAGCCTGACTTCGGCCGGCGGTGCCATGGCGGCGGCAGCCGCGGCAACCGCGCCATAGGTCAGCGACTTGCCAGATGCCTTATGCAGGATCGACCCATTGGCCGTTTCCAGGTCGGCGGCGGCAACGCCGAGTTTCTGCGCCGCCGCGGCGATCAGCAATTGGCGGGCTGCGGCGCCCGCCTGGCGCATCTTGTCGAAACCGTCGCGCACCGAAGCCGAGCCGCCGGTGGCCTGGATAGCAAGGAGCTTGCCGACCACGCCGAGACCTGAGCGCACCGCCTGCGCGGTCATGCTCTCGTCGAAGAAGGCGAACGGGCCGCCCTCTTCGAGGATCGCGGCGTTGTAATAGGCATAGGAGGCCGGGCCGGGCTCGACCTTGACCTGATCGAGACCGACATCGAGCTCTTCGGCGACCATGACGGCCAGCGTCGTCGAAATGCCTTGCCCCATCTCGGCGCGCGGCGCCACGATGGTGATGGTGTTGTCGGCGCCGATCTTCACATAGGGGTTGAACGTCGCCTCACCCTTGCCGAGGTCGGTCTCGAGCGGGTTCGGAAACGGTTTGCGATAATAGTAGTAGCCGACGGCCACGCCGCCCGCCACGGCAGCCGCGCCGATCAGGAACGTGCGGCGAGCAATCTTTCCGACACTGGCCATGGTCAGCGCCCCGCCGTCTTGAGTGCGGCAGCCTTCTTGATAGCCGAGCGGATCTTCGGATAGGTGCCGCAGCGGCAGAGATTGCCGCCCATGGCGTTGTCGATGTCGGCGTCGCTGGGATCGGCGACCTCGTCGAGCAGTGCCACCGCGCTCATGATCTGGCCGGCCTGGCAGTAGCCGCATTGCGCGACCTGTTCCTCCAGCCATGCCTGCTGCACGGGATGGAGCTTGTCCGCCGTGCCAATGCCTTCAATGGTGGTGACGGCGCCGCTGACCTCGCCGACCGGGAGCGAGCAGGAGCGCACCGGTTGACCGTCGACATGCACGGCGCAGGCGCCGCAGGCGGCGATGCCGCAGCCGTACTTCGGTCCGGTCTTGCCAATGAGATCGCGCAACGCCCACAGCAGCGGCATGTCGGGATCGGCGTTGATGTCGAATGACTGCCCATCGACGGTGAGGCGCATGGGGATACCCTTTTGTTGTCGTCCACAGCCCAAAGGCGAAGCGTCCTCTTGGGTCGCTTCGTCTCGATACAGATTGACAAATTACGTCATTTTGTCAATTGAGATTTTTACAGGATAATGTTGTCTCATGAATCAGATCGAAGACATCGCCGCCGCTGACCCCAAACGCGTCCGTATCCTGGACGGCGCAATGAAGGTGTTTTTGGCTTATGGCTTCTCCCGCACCACCATGGACGACATCGCCCGCGCCGCCGACATGTCGCGGCCGGCGCTCTATCTCCTGTTCAAGAACAAGACCGACATTTTCCGCGCCATCGCCATGATGGTGCTGTCGCGCTCGGTCGAGTCGGCGAAAATGGCCCTGGCCGGCGATGGCGCTTTCACTGAACGCATGACGCGAGCCATCGACGAGGCGTTCATCTCGATGATGAGCGCGGTCGTTGCGTCGCCGCACGGCGCCGAATTGCTGGACATGAAATCGAGCCTTGGCGATCTGGTCGGCTGCTGGCGCGGCGGTCTTGTCGAACATATCGCCGCCGCGATCGACGGCGAGGCTGCCAGGAACGGCGCCGATCTCACCGCCAAGGGCCTGTCGGCGCAACTGCTTGCCGACATGCTGCTCGACGGGCTGGAGGGCATGAAGGCGCGGATCAGCGATCCAGGCGGGCAGCGGCAGGCCGCCGCCGCCCTGATCAGGGTGATCGACCTGACCCTAAAAGCTGGATGAAGCCAAGAAGCCAGGCTGTGTTTTCGGGTCAGGCGCGACGGCGCTCTGCCTCCGGGTTCTTGCGCACAGCGAGGAATTCCTTGACCCGCCGGCCAGGTGCGGGACCACGCACCGGCTTGAAGCCGTCATCGAGCTCCCCTGACAGGTCGAGCGTCGGGCGCTTGCCGACCGCATCGTAATTCTCCTCCAGCCAGTCGCTGGCGGCGGTGCGGCCGAGATCGCGCATATAGCTCAGGAACGCCCATTCGGCATTGACCTTCGACGACGCCGACAGGTCCTTGAACGCCTCGTCGGCATCGATGCGGTGCATGCGGATGTCGCGGTACTCGCCATGCGGCAGGCGGCCGGCGGCGATCAGCTCCTTGACAAAGGCGATCGAGCGGAATTCGCGCAACAGCCCGGCGTTGAAGGTGATCTCGTCGATGCGGTTCTGGATCTCGTTGGCGCTCCTTGGCGTTCCTTCCCGCACCACCGGATTGATCTGCACCAGAAGCACGTCCTCGGTCGCCGCCGTCTTGAAGAACGGATAAAGCGCCGGATTGCCGCCATAGCCGCCATCCCAATAGGGTACGCCCTTGATCTCGACGGCGCGGAACAGTTGCGGCAGGCAAGCCGAGGCCATCACCGTGTCGAGATCGATCTCGCCGTCGGAAAAGACGCGCAACTGCCCGGTTTCGACATTGGTCGCCGAAATGAACAGTTCCATCGACTTGCAAGCGCGAACATTGGCGAAATTAATCTCCTTCTGCACGACGTCACGCAGCGGGTTGAGGCCGAGCGGATTGGCGACATAAGGCGAAAATACCCGCGACATGGTGTCGAAGAAGACATAGCCCGGCGTGTTCTCGATCGACCAATTGCCCCAGGCGACATCCCACGGCATGCGCTGCACCGGGCTGAACCGGCCCTTTGCCGCCACCGCGCGCCAGAAATCATCGAGCTTTTGCCGTGCTCCCTCGACGCCGCCACGCACGAAGCCGTCGGCTAGCGCCACCGCGTTCATGGCGCCGGCGCTGGTCCCGGACACCGCTGCGATCTCCAGCCTGCCATCCTCCAGCAGCCGGTCGAGCACACCCCAGGAAAAGGCCCCGTGCGAGCCGCCGCCCTGAAGCGCGATGTTGATCTTCTTGGTTTCCTCCGCCTTGCCGTTTTTCGTCATGGCGTTCCTGTCGTTTTGGATGCTGCAGGCCTCATCACGCCCGAGGATCGGGACGGTTCGGTTACAGCGGACTTATGTTGCAGTGCAGCATATAAGTCCTGACCAAGGCAAGAACACGAACACGGTCGCGTGATCACATGAAATTTCGTTCATGAAGAACCGCCTCGCCGCTTCGGAGCGGAGGAGGCGGCATCCATCGAAACAGCCAGACAGCCTCAGGCAACGAGGTCCGGCACCGGCCCGACATAGCGCGACTGCGGCCGGATCAACCGTCCGGTCGTCTGCTGTTCACGGGCGTGCGCAATCCAGCCGGCGACACGCCCGGCGGCGAAGACGTTGCTGAATGCCTCTTTGGGGAAACCCGCCGCCTCCAGCAGCAGCGCGGTGTAGAACTCGACATTGGTCTGCAATGAGCGCGACGGCTTGGCGATCCGCAGCACGTCGAGCGCGGCCTGCTCCACTGTCTCCGCGAAGGCCAGCCGGCGACCGGTTTCGCTCTCGCCGCCGAGTTGCCGCACGACCGCTTTCAGCACGTCGGCACGCGGATCGCGCACGCGGTAGATGCGATGGCCGAAGCCCATGATGCGCTCGCCATGCGCGACCTCGTCGCGCAGCCAGCCGGCGGCATCGCCATGCGCCTCGATCGCATCCAGCATCTCGATCACCGGACCGGGCGCGCCGCCATGCAGCGGCCCCTTGAGCGCGCCGAGCCCGGCCAGCACAGACGATGTCAAGCCGGCCTGCGTCGACGCGACCACGCGGGTGGCGAAGGTCGAGGCATTGAGGCCATGATCGCAGACTGTCACCAGATAGGTGTCGAGCGCCTTCGCCAGCGCCGGCGAGGCGGCACGACCGCTGAGCATCCTCAACATGTCGGCGGCATGATCGCACAGGCTGTCCGGCGCGATGGGCGTCTCATCGCGCCGTAGGCGAAGCAGGGCCGGCGTCAGCACCGCAGGCGCCGCAACCAGCCGTAGCGCGTCCGGCAAAGTCTCGCCGTCCGGCAGCAACGCCATGCCGGCGCGCATGGCGCTGTAGACGTCGAGCGGAGTCAGCAAGGGCAATGAGGGCAAAAGCCGCTCGAACACTTCTGCGCGCGCCTGGCCCAGCGCTCGCGCCAGTTCGGCATCGCCGGGAAGGTCTTCGAAGAAGCCATCGAGCAGCAGGCTGACCACTTGCGCGTAGCTCCAGCGTCCGGCCAGGTCCCGCAGGGAATGGCCGCGGATGGTCAGATGGCCGCCAAGACCATCCACATCGGAGAGAACGGTTTCAGCCGCCACAACGTCGTCGAGCCCATTCGCCATAGCCTGCCTCCTTGATCCATTTCCGTATCAGAGATAAGGCTAGGCAATCTGCCGATCAATCTTGATCAATATAATCAATATCAGAGTTCGATATGTCCGAGTGGTTGTCGCGGGAAGAGGCGCTGGAAAGGCTCAAGGTGCGGCCCCAGACACTCTACGCCTATGTCAGCCGCGGCCGCATCGGCATGCAACCGGACCGCGCCGATCCGCGCCGCAGCCAATATCGTGCCGACGACATAGCGATACTGGCAACGCGAAGGGCGCGTGGACGCAGCCCGTCGGCCATCGCCGAAAGCGCCATTGCCTGGGGCGAACCGTCGATCGTCACCTCGATCTCGACCGTCCTGCACGGTCATCTTGTCTATCGTGGCCAGGACGCCGTTGCGCTTTCAGCGAGTGCCACGCTGGAAGAAACAGCGGCAGTGCTCTGGGCGCTGCCAGAACCGGTGGCCTTCCGGGCGCCGGCGGCGGATGCGGCCCACCAACCCTGCAGGGCCTCGGCCTTTGCGCAACTTGCCGTGCTTGCCGGCCAGGGGCGGCCTTCACTCGGGCGCAGCGCCACCTCGCTGCATGCCGATGCCACGCACGCGGTCGGCGTGTTGGCCAGCGCCTTGGGCGCATCAGCGGGACCAGACCCAGTTCATCGGCGATTGGCGCGGGACTGGTCGGTGGATGCAGCGGGAGCCGATGCGATCCGCCGCGCGCTCGTCCTGCTCGCCGACCACGAACTCAACGCATCGACCTTCGCCGCCCGCGTCGCGGCCTCGACCGGAGCGCCGATGGCCGCTTGCCTGCTCGCTGGGTTGGCGACACTGTCAGGCCCTCGCCATGGCGGCGCCGGCGAAGCGGTGATGCAACTGGCCGAGGATGCGGGGCGGCACGGTGCCGAGGCGGCGATCCGGCGCTGGCTCAGCCATGACCGGCCGCTGCCGAGCTTCGGCCATCCGCTCTATCCCGACGGCGATCCCCGCGCGGCGGCATTACTGAGCGTGATCGACATCGATGATCTCTCTCAATCGCTGCGTGATGCGGCCCTTGCCGCGACCGGCGCGCGCCCGAACATCGACTTCGCATTGGCCGTGCTGACACGCGGCCTTGGCTTGCCGCGCGATGCACCGTTCCGCCTGTTCGCACTCGCACGCAGCGTCGGCTGGGCCGCGCACACGATCGAACAATTGACAAGTGGAAGTGTCATCAGGCCACGCGGCCGCTATGAGGGATTGCTGCCGCTATAGCGGCATGTGCCGGCTAGCGGGTCTTTCGATCGGAACCGCTCACGACATCGTGTCGAGCTTGCGCTGCATGGCGGCGATCTGATCCTTCAGATCCTGAAGGTCGTCGGGCTTTTCCGGTGTTTCCTTCCTGGCCGGCTCGGCCGGGGCCGCGGCTGGCGCGGAACCCGGCGGCGGGAAGGGCGTGAACAGCCGCATTGCATTCTGGAACATTTCCATGTTGCGGCGCGTCTGCTCCTCCAGCGCCTTGATCGGCGTGGTGATCTTCATCATGTCCAGCGGCGACTTGCCGAGCGCACCCTTCATCTGCTCGCGAAAGCGTTCCTGCTCCTTGGAGAAGGCCAGCATGGACTGTTCGAGGAAGCTTGGCACGATCATCTGCATCTGGTCGCCGTAATAGGCGATCAGCTGGCGCAGGAACGGGATCGGCAGCATGTTCTGCCCATCCTTGTTCTCCAGCTCGAAGATGATCTGGGTCAGCACCGGATGGGTGATGTCGTCACCGGTCTTGGCGTCCTGGACGGTGAACTCCTCGCCCTTCTTGACCATCTCGGCGAGGTCCTCGAGCGTCACATAGGTGCTGGTGCCGGTGTTGTAGAGGCGGCGATTGGCGTATTTCTTGATGATGATCGGATCGTCTTTCGCGGCCATCTGCATCCTCCCCGGGACACCGGCGCCCCCGAGTAAGCCGCCGGTAACGATTGTGCCTTTTTTGAGGATATGCGCAAAAGCCTCACAATTCCAAGCAGTTTGTGCACTGCGGCATCATTAAATGCTGCATAGCAGGCAAAATATGCTGCGCAGCAACGGACAGAGTAGCGCCATCGCAAGGTGCGATGTGCTTGCAGCGCATGGGCGCCATGCCCATTTCCGGTTTGACTTGGGTTCTGGAAAGGGCAAGAAAAGTCCTCAACGACAGAACAACACCCTTGAAGTCTGGAGAAGAAAATGTCCGCTTCCATCGTCATTGCCAGTGCGGCGCGCACGCCGGTCGGCTCCTTCAACGGCGCTTTCGCCACCACCCCGGCGCATGAGCTCGGTGCTATCGTCATCAAGGAACTGCTGTCGCGTGCCGGTGTCGAACCAGGCGAGGTCGACGAGGTCATCCTCGGCCAGGTGCTGACCGCCGCTCAGGGTCAGAACCCGGCCCGCCAGGCATCGATCAATGCCGGCTTGCCCAAGGAAACCACGGCCTGGGGCCTCAACCAGGTTTGCGGCTCGGGCCTTCGCGCCATTGCGCTCGGCATGCAGCAGATCGCCACCGGCGATGCCAAGGTGGTCATCGCCGGCGGACAGGAATCGATGTCGCTTTCGGCGCATGCCCAGCACCTGCGCGCCGGCGTCAAGATGGGCGACTTCAAGCTGATCGACACCATGATCAAGGACGGACTGTGGGATGCCTTCAACGGCTACCACATGGGCAACACCGCCGAAAACGTCGCTCGTCAGTTCCAGATCACCCGCGACGATCAGGACCAGTTCGCGCTCGCCTCGCAGAACAAGGCCGAGGCGGCGCAGAAGGCCGGCAAGTTCAAGGACGAGATCGTCGCCGTCACCATCAAGGGCAGGAAGGGCGACACCATTGTCGACCAGGACGAGTACATCCGCCACGGCGCCACGCTCGACGCCATGACCAAGCTGAAGCCGGCTTTCGACAAGGACGGTACGGTGACCGCCGCCAACGCCTCCGGCATCAATGACGGCGCCGCCGGTGCGGTGCTGATGAGCGAAGCCGAAGCGGTGAGGCGCGGCATCACCCCGCTGGCGCGCATCGTGTCCTGGGCAACCGCCGGCGTCGACCCCCAGATCATGGGCACCGGTCCGATACCGGCTTCGCGCAAGGCATTGGAGAAGGCCGGCTGGTCGGTCGGCGATCTCGACCTGATCGAGGCCAACGAGGCCTTTGCCGCCCAGGCTTGCGCCGTCAACAAGGACATGGGCTGGGATCCCTCGATCGTCAACGTCAATGGCGGCGCCATTGCCATTGGCCATCCGATCGGTGCGTCGGGTGCCCGCATCTTCAACACGCTGGTTTTCGAGATGCGCCGGCGCGGCGCCAAGAAAGGCCTCGCCACCCTGTGCATCGGCGGCGGCATGGGCGTCGCCATGTGCGTGGAAGCGCTCTAGGGATATCACCTGAACGGGCGGCGCGAGCCGCCCGGTCGGTATGCAGTGCCTGCCAAGCCCGACAACAGGGCGATATCAAAATAGGGGAAACGCATGACCAAGGTAGCAATCGTCACAGGCGGATCGCGCGGCATCGGCGCGGCGATCTCGATCGCATTGAAGAACGCCGGCTATTCGGTTGCCGCCAACTACGCCGGCAATGACGACGCGGCGGCGAAATTCAAGGCCGAGACCGGCATCCCGGTCTACAAATGGTCGGTCGCCGACTATGATTCCTGCACCGCCGGCATCAAGCAGGTCGAGGCTGATCTCGGTCCGGTCTCGGTGTTGGTCAACAATGCCGGCATCACACGCGACGCCATGTTCCACAAGATCACGCGCGAACAGTGGAAAGAGGTCATCGACACCAATTTGTCGGGCGTCTTCAACATGACGCATCCGCTGTGGAGCGGCATGCGCGACCGCAAGTTCGGCCGTGTCATCACCATCTCCTCGATCAACGGCCAGAAGGGCCAGGCCGGACAGGTGAATTATTCCGCCGCCAAGGCCGGCGACATCGGCTTTTCGAAGGCGCTCGCCCAGGAAGGGGCCCGCGCCGGCATCACCGTCAATGTCATCTGCCCCGGCTATATCGCCACCGAAATGGTCAAGGCGATCGACGAGAAGGTGCTCAACGAGCGCATCATCCCGCAGATCCCGATCGGTCGCCTCGGCGAGCCGGAAGAGATCGCGCGCTGCGTCGTCTTCCTCGCATCCGAAGATGCAGGCTTCATCACCGGCTCGACCATCACAGCCAATGGCGGCCAATACTTCGCCTGAAGCAATTCACTTCGCCTGAAGCATCCCAGGAAAAGTGTGAAGCGATTTTCTGTCCAGACGGCAGAAGCGCCGGTGTGAGTGGCGAGATCGACGGGCCGGCAAACCGGTCCGTCTTTTGCCGGCGGCTTTATGCCTTCGGCCTGCCCCACGCCGGCTGCTGACCCAATCCGGCACGCAGAGGTTAACAGCCACCGGCCGCCTTGTGCAAAAGCGGCTCTGCAGCCTGTGGATTCTTGGTGGATAAGCTGTTCGCAACACAAGATATTGGGGTGAACAAAACGGGAAGATTCTGGCATCGCCGATTCGTAGCCGGTTCGTTCCGGCTTTGAGCGGAGTGTTAACGACGACAGCCGGAATCGCCCGTCAAATCCTTAACGCCGTTTAGGAAAGGTTAACAATTTCATAATCTTGGATGAGGCTGACCAAGGCATTCCAGTCGTTCGCCGGCAAAGGTTAACGGCAGAGCTCGCCCTGCATGAAACGGGCCAGTTCGTTGATTCAGCATGTGGTGAGACTCATGGTCACAAAATCCATATGTAGCCGTGAACAAAAGCTGAATCTGGTCGAGTCACTGATTCGTGTCCGATTCGTTCCAGACTCGTTCCAACTGTTAACCCGCAGCCAATCTGGAGCCTGACAGGAGACGACTTCGAGCCGCCGGTGGAACATTCCGCTTTCGCTTCGCGCTCGAAATCCTTATGTGTCGCCTGTCATACGCGCCACTTGAGGCACGCTCCCGACAACGAGAGACCAGAAAGCCTTATTTCCAGGTCGATGAACATCCAGTCGAAACATACCGAGCCGCTGATCCTGTCGGGCCGTGACGTGACCGCCGTGCTTGGGCCGACCAACACCGGCAAGACCCATCTCGCCATCGAGCGCATGGTGGCGCACGAGAGCGGCATCATCGGCCTGCCGCTCAGGCTGCTTGCGCGTGAGGTCTATGGCCGCGTCTGCGAAAAGGTCGGCGCCCACAAGGTCGCGCTGATCACCGGCGAGGAGAAGATCCAGCCGCCCGGCGCCAAATATTCGGTCTGCACCGTCGAGGCCATGCCGCGCGAGACCGACGCCGCCTTCGTCGCCATCGACGAGGTGCAGTTGGCCAGCGATCTCGAGCGCGGCCACATCTTCACCGACCGCATCCTGCACCTGCGCGGCCGCCAGGAAACGCTGCTGCTGGGTGCGGCCACCATGCACGGCATCCTCCAGCGCCTCTTGAAGGGCGTCTCCGTGGTGACGCGGCCGAGGCTTTCGCATCTCGCCTATGCCGGCTCGAAGAAGCTGACGCGGCTGCCGCGGCGCACGGCGATCGTCGCGTTCTCCGCCGACGAGGTCTATGCCATCGCTGAATTGATCCGCCGCCAGCAGGGCGGCGCCGCCGTCGTGCTCGGCGCGCTGTCGCCTCGCACCCGCAACGCCCAGGTGGCGCTGTTCCAGTCGGGCGACGTCGACTATCTGATCGCCACCGACGCCATCGGCATGGGTCTCAACCTTGATCTCGATCATGTCGCCTTCGCCCAGAACCGCAAGTTCGACGGCTATCAGTATCGCAACCTGACGGCGGCCGAGCTTGGCCAGATCGCCGGCCGCGCCGGCCGGCATCTTCGCGACGGCACGTTTGGCGTCACCGGCCAGGTCGATCCGCTGGACGAGGATCTGGTCAAGAAGATCGAAGGCCACGACTTCGACCCGGTGAAGGTGCTGCAGTGGCGCACCGCGCATTTCGACTTCGCCAGCCTCGACGCGCTGAAACGCTCGATCGAGACCAACGCCCCGGTCGAGGGGCTGACGCGGGCACTGCCTGCCGTCGATGCGCAGGCGCTCGAGCACTTGTCGCGCGACGAGGACATCCGCGCACTCGCCACCAACGCCAAACGCGTGGCGCTGCTGTGGGAAGCCTGCGCGCTGCCCGACTACCGCAAGATCGCGCCGGCCCAGCATGCCGACCTCATTGCTTCGATCTATACGGACCTCGCCCGGCATGGCCATGTCGATGAAAATTACATGGCCGAGCAGGTGCGCCGCGCCGACACCACCGAAGGCGACATCGACACGCTGTCGCATCGCATTGCCCAGATCCGCACCTGGACATTCGTGTCGAACCGGCCCGGCTGGCTGGCCGATCAGGCACACTGGCAGGAAAAGACGCGCGAAATCGAAGACAGATTGTCGGATGCGCTGCATGAGCGGTTGACGAAACGCTTCGTAGACCGCAGGACTTCCGTCCTCATGCGGCGCCTTAGAGAAAATACCATGCCTGAAGCCGAAATTAGTCCTACCGGAACCGTCCTTGTCGAAGGCCACCATGTCGGCGAGTTGCAAGGGTTCCGCTTCACCGCCGACCAGACCGCCGGCGGCGAAGACGCCAAGGCGGTGCGCACCGCCGCCCAGAAGGCGCTGGCCGCCGAATTCGAGGCGCGCGCCGAACGCTTCGGTGCTAGCGCCAATGGCGACATCGCACTTGGCTCGGATGGCACGCTGCGCTGGATCGGCGCGCCGATCGGCACACTGGTTGCCGGCGAAGACACGCTCAAGCCGCGCCTCGTGCTGCTGGCCGACGAACAGTTGACCGGCCCGGCGCGCGACAAGGTCGCGGCGCGTGCCGAACGTTTCGTCAATTTCCAGATCGAGTTGCTGCTGAAGCCGCTGGTCGACCTGAAGAACGGCGATCAGATTGCCGGCATCGGCCGCGGTATCGCCTTCCAACTGGTTGAGAATTTCGGCCTCATCAACCGCCGCGACATTGCCGAGGAGATGAAGTCGCTCGACCAGGAGGGCCGTGCAGCCCTTCGACGGCTCGGCGTGCGCTTCGGCGCCTACCATGTCTTCGTGCCGGCGCTGATCAAGCCGGCGCCAGCCGGACTGGTGACGCTGCTGTGGGCGCTGAAGAACGACGGCAAGGACAAGCCGGGCTTTGGCGACGTGGTCCATGCACTCGCCTCCGGCCGCACCTCGGTGGTCATCGATCCCACTTTCGACAAGACCTTCTACAAGCTTGCCGGCTACCGCAATCTCGGCCGCCGCGCGGTGCGCATCGACATTCTGGAGCGGCTGGCGGATTTGATCCGCCCGGCGACCAACTGGAAGCCTGGTCTCGGCCAACGGCCGGACGGCGCCTATGACGGCCAGTCCTTCATGGTGACGCCGCCGATGATGTCGATCCTCGGCGCCACCGCCGACGACATGGAAGAGATCCTGAAAGGTCTCGGCTACCGTGCCGAGCCGAAGCCGGCCGTCGAGGTCAAGGCGCGGCTCGAGGCGCAGGACAATGCCGCGCGCGAAGCGGCGGCGGCGAAGGCCGCGGCTGAAGAGGCCACACGGGCCGAGCAGGCCAAGGCAGCGGAAGCCACGGCGGTCGACGCGGCTGCGGAGGCGCCGGTCGAAGGTTCGGAGCCGGCTGCCGCTGTCGAGGCCACCGCCGAAATTCCTGTCGAAACCATAGCGGAAGCGGCGGCCGAGCCGGTCGCGGAAGAACAACCCGAAGCGCCGGCCGAAGCCACGGAAGAAGCAGCAACGGAGGCCGTCGCCGACGCGGTCGCCAAACCCGTGCTGGCTGCCGAGCCAGAGACGGAAGCCGAACCTGTCGCGACTGCATCGGCCGAGCCAGTTTCCGAAGCTGCGCCCGCGGCTGAAGTGACGTCGGACGAGCCTGTCGTGGTAGCCGATGCAGCCGCCAGCGAGCCCGCTCCGGAAGCCGAGGCCCCAAAGCCGATCCTGTTGTGGCGTCAGGGCCGTTTCGAACAGCGCCCCCGCCATCCCGGCCGCAACAATCGCTCGCGCAACGGACAGGCGCGCGGCCGAAACGACGCGCCTGCGGATGCTGCCGGTGCGCCGGCCGCAGCCACGCCTGGAGAACGTCCTGCCCACGAGGGGCGGCGCGACGGCACCGGCAAGCCGCGCTTCGACCGCTCGAAGTTCAAGCCCAAGCCGCAGGGCGAGGGCGAGCAGCGTCGTGAAGGCCGCCCACAAGGCGAGCGCCCCGACCGACGCGAAGGTCGGCCCGACTGGAAGGGCGGCAGGCCGGATGGCAAGGGTGGCGGCCCCGATCGAGGCAAGGGCGGCGGAAAGCCGACCTTCCAGCCGAAGCCGCGCGAGGAGCGCCCGGTGCGCTTCGATCCGGACTCGCCCTTCGCCAAGCTCGCGGCTTTGCGCGACCAGCTGAAGAAGTAGACTCAGGGCTCGCGTCGATGGTTGCCCCAACGGCTGCCCGAGACCGCCAGCGCATCGACAAATGGCTGTTCTTCTCGCGCGCCGTGAAATCGCGCTCGCTGGCGGCGAAACTTGTGGTCGCCGGCCGGGTTCGCATCAATCGCGACAAAGCAGCGCAGGCCTCCGATCTGGTCAAGCCTGGAGACGTCCTGACCATCACACTTGATCGTCGGATCTTCGTCTGGAAGGTGCTGACCGCCGGCGTGCGGCGTGGTCCGGCCGAGGAGGCACGCACGCTGTACGAGGATATCTCGCCGCCGCCCGCGCCGACGGGCGAAGCCCCTCCCGATGCAATTCCGGCGCTGCGCGAGGCCGGCAGCGGCCGCCCGACGAAGAAGGAACGCCGCCAGACCGACCGCTTGCTTGGTGATGACTGATGGGTCGGCCAAAAAGTGCGCGACGATTTTGGGGCAACGAGACGCACAAAACGAACCCTGAACCCGGCAAACAAGGCACTTCGCGGGACCTGACCGATCCCTACCGGGCCTGCAGTCTGGAATTCCATTTCGGAAACGCCGATGCCACCAGGCATGGCTGCCCTTGCAAGCGGCGGGCAAAGGCGTTACCTCACGGAAAAAGCCCAACAAAATGGGACGTCCCGGAGCCGACCGATGACCTATGTCGTGACCGACAATTGCATCAAATGCAAATATATGGACTGCATCGAGGTCTGTCCGGTCGATTGTTTCTACGAAGGCGAGAACATGCTCGTCATCCATCCCGACGAGTGCATCGACTGCGGCGTCTGCGAGCCGGAATGCCCGGCCGACGCGATCAAGCCCGACACTGAGTCAGGGCTCGACAAATGGTTGCAGATCAACACCGAATACGCCGAGAAATGGCCCAATATCACCGCCAAGAAGGAACCTCCGGCCGACGCCAAATCCTTCGACGGCGAGGCCGGTAAGTTCGAGAAATACTTCTCGGCCGAGCCCGGCGAAGGCGATTGACAACAGGTCCGCAAAGGCTGGTATTACGTTGGGTAAGAGACAGGCCACATAAAGCGCCTTGACAGGCGGCGCTTAACTGTGGCCTTCGCTTATGCAGCAAAACCTTGATTCTTCCGACTTTTTGTGTTACATCAGCCAAACATGCCGGTGACACAACGTCGATTTATGGCGCAGACGCCCCAAATCACTGAAAGGTGAAAATCTCATTCCGGACCAGAGCAATCTGGGCCAGGCGGTCGCACTATTGCGGTTTGCCGGTCCCGGCTTTTCCGGATGGGTTCATCTGTTGTGCGGCTAACGATCGGTTTCCCCGATCGCGCGAGTTCGGGCCGGCAGGACGCCGGTACCACAACAAGGAGTTCAGGGCGCAATGGCAACGATAACCCCGCAGAAGAAGTCCACCGCTGCGCGTCACGGTTTCAAGACCGGCGAGTACATTGTCTATCCGGCGCATGGCGTCGGCCAGATCGTCTCGATCGACGAGCAGGAAGTCGCTGGGCACAAGCTGGAACTGTTCGTCATCGACTTCCAGAAGGACAAGATGCGTCTGAAGGTGCCGGTCGCCAAGGCGACCTCCATCGGCATGCGCAAGCTGTCGGAAGAGGATTATGTCGAGCGCGCGCTGAAAGTCGTGCAGGGCCGCGCCCGCGTCAAGCGCACCATGTGGTCGCGCCGCGCCCAGGAGTATGATGCGAAGATCAATTCCGGCGACCTGATCTCGATCTCGGAAGTTGTGCGCGACCTCTACCGCGCCGACAACCAGCCCGAGCAGTCCTATTCCGAACGCCAGCTCTACGAGGCGGCACTCGACCGCATGGCCCGCGAGATTGCGGCCGTCAACCGGATGTCGGAAACCGAAGCCGTGCGCCTGATCGAGATCAACCTCAACAAGGGCCCTAAGCGGGGCGCCAAGGCCGATAATGAGGAAGCCGAGCAGGAAGAAGCTGCCTGAACTTTTTCAGCTTTGAATCCATGAAAAACCCGGCCTCGCGCCGGGTTTTTTGTTTCTGGGACAATAGGCTGAAGCGTGTAGCCGCCTACCCCTCGCCGCCGCCTTCCCTCTCCGCTTCTTGCTTCAGCGTCGCAATGAAACGCCTGGTCCGCTGGTGTTCCGGATTGCCGAACAGCAGGGCCGCCGGGCCTTTCTCGACGATGACGCCAGCATCGAGGAAGACCACCTCCTGGGCGATCTTGGAGGCGAGGCGCAGATCATGCGTCGCCATCACCATGGTCGTCCCTTCGCTGGCGAGCTTGCCGAGCACGTCGACCACCTCTTGCGCCAGTTCCGGGTCGAGCGCCGAGGTCGGCTCGTCGCACAGCAGCACTTTCGGCGACGGGGCGAGCGCGCGGGCGATTGCCACGCGCTGCTGCTGGCCGCCCGACAGGGTTGCCGGCCAAGCATCGGCCTTGTGTGCCATGCCGACCTTTTCCAGCAAAGCGAGCGCCCGCTCGCGCGCCCGCTCCGTTGGCCATTTCAGCACCGTCACCAGCCCCTCCATGACATTCTCGATCGCGGTGCGATGCGGAAACAGCTGGAAGTTTTGGAAGACCATGCCGGTTTGCAGACGCAGGCGCTGGATATCCCTGGACGGAACCTTGCTGCCGGGGTGGAATTCGAGCGTCTCGTCGCCGATCCGCACCGTGCCGGATGTCGGGATCTCCAGCAGGTTGATGCAGCGCAGCAGCGTGCTCTTGCCGCCACCCGAAGGGCCGACCAGCGCCGTGACGCTGCCTTCGGCGATGGTGACCGTCACGCCCTTCAGCACGAGATTGTCGCCGAAACGCTTTTCGATGTTGGTGAGGCCGATCATGAGCGCGCCTCCAGGAAGCCGCCATAGCGGTTGAGTCGTTCTTCCAGCCGCGTCTGCAAGGCCGACAGCACCGAGCTCATCGCCAGATAGAGGATCGCCGCCTCGACATAGAGGATCAGCGGCTCATAGGTTGTGGCGACGATGCGCTGCGCCGCCTGGAACATCTCCGGCACGGTGATGGCGGCGGCCAGCGACGTATCCTTGACCAGCGAGATGAAGGTGTTGGAGAGCGGCGGCACCGCGACCCGTCCGGCCTGCGGCAGTATGGTGCGCCGCATCGCCTGGCTCCAGGTCATGCCTATCGAGTAGGCGGCTTCCCACTGGCCCTTCGGCACCGAGCCTATTGCTGCGCGGATGATCTCCGACGTGTAGGCGCCGATGTTGAGCGTGAAGCCGATCAATGCGGCGGTGAAGGCGTCAAGCAGGATGCCGACCGACGGCAGGCCGTAGAAGATCAGGAACAGCTGCACCAGCAGCGGCGTGCCGCGGAATATCCAGACATAGAAGCGCACAAGCGCGACCAGCGGCTTCGGACCGAACAGCCGGGCAAGCGCTGCACCGAGTCCGACCGTCAAGCCGAGAACGAAGGACAGCAGTGTCAACGGCACGGTGAAGATCAGGGCCGCCCACAACAGCGAAGGCAGCGACTCCAGCATCAGTTGCAGCCAGTGCGGCACGTAAGACCCTCCAAATGGTCGAGGCGGCTTGATCAGAGCGCGAATGCGCTCGGCATATCACGACAAAAGCGGCGGACCGTCAAAGACGGCTCGCCGCTTGATATCTCATCAGCCGGAGACCGGCCTCACGCATGAATTACTTCGAAACGTCCTGGCCGAAATAGGTGTCGGCGATCTTCTTGTAGGTGCCGTCGGCCTTGATGTCGGCCAGCGCCTTGTTGATCGCCGCAACCAGTTCCGGATCGCCCTTGCGCACGATGACGCCGGAATAGTCGGCGTTTTCCTCTTGCGCGGCGATCTTCACATTGGCGTCGGGCTTGTGCTTCTTGAAGTCGAGGAACGACAGGCTGTCATTGATGGTGGCGTCGGCACGGCCGGTCAGAAGCAGCTGGATCGACTGGTCGAAGCCGTCGGTGCCGACGAGTTCGGCGCCGTTGGTCTCTGCGAGCTTGCCGAAATTCGAGGTCAGCGACTGCGCCGATTTCTTGCCCTTGAGATCAGCGAAGGTCTTGATGTCGGTGTTGTCGCCGCGCACGATCAGCACCGCCTTGGAGGCGATGTAGGGATCGGAGAAGTCATATTTGGCCTTGCGCGCGTCGGTGATGCCGACTTCGTTGATGACGGTATCATAGCGATTGGCGTCGAGACCGGCGATCAGCCCGTCCCACTTGCCTTCGAGGAACTCGGCCTTGACGCCGAGCTTGTCGGCAATGGCCTTGGCGATTTCGACGTCGAAGCCGACCAGCGCGCCCGAAGTGTCATGATAGGTGAACGGCGCATAGGTGCCTTCCGTACCGACCTTGATGACGCCCGCCTGCTTGATCTGGTCGAGATTGGCGCCGGCATGGCCCGACGTGACAGCCAGAGCCTGCAGTGTTCCGGCGATGATAAGCGACTTGAGCCATTTCATTTTTCTGTGATCCCGTCCTTGGCCGGCTGTCCGGCATGTTGTGAGGGTTGGAAACTGACAGATACAAGTCGAAAAAATAAGGAACAGGATTTCAAAAACAACCAACTTCTGAAATCAGATTCTCGAAATAGTGCTTTTTAGCCGCAATCGACAGGGTCGCCGATCATCGCCGAGATCCCTCAGGCAACAAATCCAGCCGCCAACGGCTACGGAACCATTTTCCTGCATGGCACGTTCTGGATTTCTAGGGCACGACGCTGCGATTTCAACCCGGGCGCCCTGCCAAGTTTGCAAAGTCATCCGCATCGCCTGAGCCAGGGAGCGCCTCATGATGGAAGACACTGCAGGACGGATCATGGTCCGCGCGGCAATGAGGGCTCCCTACCTCGAACGTGAAGAAGAGCATCGGCTCGCTTTGCTCTGGAAACAAGACAACGACCAGAACGCGCTGCATAGCATCACGGTTGCGCATATGCGGCTGGTCATTTCCATGGCTTCCAAATTCCGCCACTACGGTCTGCCGCTCGGCGATCTGATCCAGGAAGGGCATGTCGGCCTGCTTGAAGCGGCCGCCCGCTTCGAGCCTGAACGCGAGGTGCGGTTTTCGACTTACGCGACGTGGTGGATCCGCGCCTCGATGCAGGACTACATCCTGCGCAACTGGTCGATCGTGCGCGGCGGCACCAGCTCGGCGCAGAAGGCACTTTTCTTCAACCTGCGCCGCTTGCGCGCGCGGCTGGCCAACGGCACCGAACCGCTGTCCAACGCAACGCTCTATCGCGAGGTATCGCAAGCGCTCGGCGTCTCCGAGGCCGACGTGGCGATGATGGATTCGCGGCTGTCGGCGCCCGACTCCTCGCTCAACATGCCGGTTGCCGATGACGGGGGTTCGAACGAGCGCATGGATTTCCTCGTCTCGGACGATCCTCTGCCCGACGAGGTCGTCGGCGACACGATCGATGTCGAGCGCCGCTCCGTGTGGTTGAAAGCGGCGCTCGCCGCCCTCAACGCCCGCGAGCTCCGGATCATCGAGGAACGCCGGTTGAGCGACGAAGGTGCAACGCTGGAAGCGCTTGGCGAGACGCTTGGCATCTCCAAGGAACGCGTCCGCCAGATCGAGGCGCGCGCCATGGAAAAGCTCAAGGTGGCGCTGGTGAAGCAGAATCCGGAATTTCTGGCGACTGCCGCCTGACTCGCGGCAGGCGTCTTACTTGTCGGTGACGATCTTGACCTTGTCGCCGGCCGAGACTGCGGCACCTGGCGACAGCGCATTCAGCACGCGGAACAGGTCGAGCTTGCGATCGACACCAACCATCTGGGCGGAAAGCGAACCCATCGTCTGGCCGGGTTGAACGGTGACGACGCGGATATGCAGCGGCTTCAGCGCCGCCTTTTCCGCGGCACTGAGGATACGGAACGATCCGCTCACCGAACGTGCCACCGCATCCAGCGAGGTGCTGGCCGACGGCGCTGCGGTCAGCAGCCGGTAGACTTGGCCGCCGGCGCGGATCACGGCAATATCGAACTGCCACCCCTCGGCGCCGGCATGCGCGGTCGCCGCCTCGTTGCCGTTGATCGTTTCCTGCTTGACGGTGCTGTCGTCCAGCCCAGCCACCCAGCCGCTGCGGATATAGTCGGTGAGCGCCCGGTTCTTGTCGATCGAAACACCGTCGAAACGGATTGCCATGTCACCAGGCCCGGTTGCCGTCACCGCCGCCGCCGAATTGTCGATGATGAAGCCCTGCGGCACCGAGAAGGACACGCCGAGGCCCGGATGCAGGAAGGTTTCGCCGCGCACATAGCCTTCCTCGGGCGTGTCGCCATAGAGCAGGCCGTCTATGCCGGCGAGGAAGGAATCGCGGTCGCGCGTGCCGAAGCCGGGCGCGCCGAACTGGCGGGCATGGCGCTGCGCCAGATCGATACGCTGCGGCGTGTTGGGGTGGGTGGCCAGGAAGTCGAGGCTGGCGTCGGTGGCGCCGCTGATCGAGCGGAAATCGGTATAGGCCGACATCGACTGCAGGAAGCGGCCGGCGGCGAAAGGATCGTACCCGGCTTCGCCGATCGACTTGATGCCGATGGCGTCAGCCTCCAGTTCCTGGTTGCGCGAGAATTGCGCCAGTCTCAGCTTGCCGCGGATCAAGGCCGCCTTGGCGGTCGGGCTGTCGCCGAGCACATCCGAAACCACCTTGGTCGCCAGGCCTTCCTCGGCTTCCAGCTGCTGGCGCTGCAAGCCATGGTTGGCGGTGACGTGGCCCATCTCATGCGCGATGACGGCGGCAAGCTCGGCCGAATCATTGGCCAGCGCCAGCAGACCGCGCGTGATGTAGAGATAACCGCCCGGCAGCGCGAAGGCGTTGACGTTGGGCGAATTCAAAATGGTGATGCGATAGGTCTGCGTCGGATTGGCCGACACGACGGTCAGATTGCCGACCACCTTGGCGACCATGCGCTCGAGCTTGGGATCGGAATATTCGCCACCATAGGTGGCCAGGATGCGCGGATGCTGCGCCTTGGCCAGTTCGGCGAGCTTGCTGTTGGCAGCGACATTGTCGACAGTGATCGGCCTGTCGGAAGGCTGGAAGCCGGATTCCTGAACCTCGGGAGGCGTGAACATCTGGCAGCTCGCCAGCGCCACGGCAAAGCCGGCCAACGCAAGAAAGCGCGCCAGCGGATTCATTCGTAGTTTGTCAACGCCGATCGCCAGAACGGCTTCCTTTCGGGTCCCGGCGCATGACCACGAAAATCGGGGGCGATCTTCGGAAAATGTCATGCGCTATCTCAAACTGCTGCAGCATCCGTCGCGCGTCCCCTCGGGGGCGAGCGGCGGATGCTGCAGGCAAATCACGGCCTGTGCCGGACCAGTAGGGCGGACCTAGCCACACTCCTCCAGCCATGGCAAGCAAGCGCCGCATCGCCTGGAGCCGGTTTGACCGTAAATTATGTCCGCTTCCGGGCAACATCTCGTGATACGGCATCCCCGGCACCCGTGCCGATATAGCGCCGGAACACTTCCGGGCCAGCCCCGGTGAAGAATTCGTCCGCCTTGCCGGTTGCCGCGACAACGCCATTGTCCAGAAACACCACGTGCTCGCCGATTCGGCGGGCATCCTCCGGCTGGTGGGTGACGAACAGCACCGTCATGCCTCGTTCGGCATGCACCGCGGCGACCAGATCCAGCATGTCGTCGCGCAGCGCCGGTCCGAGCGAGGCGAAGGGTTCGTCGAGCAGGAGCACTGGCCGGTCGCGCACCAGGACCCGGGCCAGGGCGACGCGCTGGCGCTCGCCGCCGGAGAGTTCTCGCGGCAGGCGCTTTTCCTTGCCGGCAAGGCCGGTGCGTTCGAGCGCCTCGGCGATCGCGTCGCGGTCCGCTTCGATCAGCAGCAAGGATGGCGAGCGGCCGAGCCCGACATTCTGCTCCACTGAGAGATGCGCAAAGAGATTGTTTTCCTGGAACACCATCGACACCGGCCGCGCTGATGGCGGCTCAGCGCTGACATCGGCCCCGCCGATCAGCACGCGGCCCGACTGCGGCGCCTCGAAGCCCGCCACTAGGTTGAGCAGCGTCGACTTGCCAGAACCGCTCGGCCCCATGATGGCGGTGATTTTCGCCGCGGCGAAATCGACATCGAAAGCGAGCGACGCCTCGCCATAGCTGAACGACACCTGGTCCAGCCGCACCGGGGCGCCCTTTTCAGACCTGCTGGCCAACCCGTCAGGCATTCCGGTCCTTCTCCGTTCCCAGCCAGTGCGCCGCCATGATCAACGCGAGGCAGACCAGGCCGAGCAGCAACGCCAAGCCGGCTGCGTCCTGCGTGCGGTAGCTGCCCATGCGCGCCAACAGAAGGTAAGGCAAGGTCTGCACGGAATCACTGCCGAACAGCGCGATGACGCCGAGATCGCCGAGCGACAGCGCCATGGCGAAAGCAAAGGCGGTGGCGAGCGGCCGCCGCAGCGACGGCCAGTCGACCAGCATCAACCGGTTCCAACCCGTGATACCGAGCTGAGCACAGAGCCGTTCGTGACGCTCGCTCGCCGCATCATAGGCGGGACGAACAGCGCGCAGCGCGAACGGCATTGCCATCACCGCGTTGACGGTGACGACCATGACCGGGGCGATGGCAAAGACATCGCCGACATGGCGCAGCAACAGGAACCAGCCGGCGCCGACGACGATCGGCGGCACGACGAGGACAAAACCGGCGCCGGTATCGGCGGCGTGTTCGAGCGTCGTCTTTGCGCCGGAGCGGCGGTTCAGCGCCAGCGCCCGGCGCGCCATGGTCAGCGCCAGCGACAGCGTCACGGAAAGCAGTGCCGACAGGAAGGCGAGCACCGCGCTGGTCAGCGTCGCCTGCCGCACGACGGCCTCGCCGGCAAGCCGGCCGAGATCGGCGCCAAGCCCGGCCATCACAGTGGCCGCCATCGGTCCGACGACAAACAGCAGCGCGAACACGATGAGCACGACGTTCAGCAAGGTTTCTGTCCCATTGACGGAGAGGTAGCGGCGTGGCGCCACCGGCAGATTGGTGTCGCCGACCACATTGGCGCCAAGCCGCGTCAGCGCCAGCACGACGACAAACGTCAAGGCGATCTGCAGCAAGGTCAGCGTGACGGCCCGCGCGGGATCGAAATCGAAGCGCAGCGCCTGGTAGATGCCGACCTCCAGCGTCGTCGCGGCCGGCCCGCCGCCGAGCGTCAGCACGATCGTGAAGGATGTGATGCAGAGCATGAACACAAGCCCGGCGACACCCGGCAACGCCGCACGCAGCGTTGGCCATTCGATCAGCCGGAACGCCGGCCGCGCGCCCATGCCGAGCTGGCTGGCCAACCGCCACTGATCGGCGGGAATGGTCTGCAATGCCTCGAGGAACAGCCGCACGCTGAGCGGCAGGTTGAAGAAGACATGCGCGACGAGGATGCCCGACAGGCCATAGATGCCCGGCCAGCTCCCACCGCCGATCACCGCGAACACGCCGGCGAAATAGCCGGCACGGCCATAAAGCGCGAGAATGCCGAGTGCCGCGACGATGGCCGGCAGCGCCAACGGTACGGCGAACAGCTGCAGGATGAAGTCGCGGCCACGGAAGCGTGGATGCCGCGACAGCGCGCGCGCCACCAACAGCGCCGGCCCGACCGAAAGCAGCGTCGAGAGTGCCGCTTGCCACAGGGTGAAGCGAACGACGCGCAGCAGATAAGGATCGAAAGCCGCCCAGGCGCCGGAGAAGTCGTGAGCGCCTTCGAAAAGCAGCCCGGCAAACGCGCCGCCGATCAGCAGCGCGATGGCGCCGAGCGCGGTGATGCCGGCGGTGATGCGGGGGTCAGTTGGATGGCGCGTGGGCATGTCGCGCTACCCAACGCTGTCATGGGTGTCAATTGATTGAAATGCTTGGCTAAGGTCTAGTTCCCGCCCACCCCCCTCTGTCCTACCGGACATCTCCCCCGCAAGGGGGGAGATTGCTCGTTTCGCCACCCAGGCCAATTTCCAAAATGGCAGGAATGAGCGAGGCGACAGAACTGCCGATCTCCCTCCTTGCGAGGGAGATGGCCGGCAGGCCAGAGGGGGGTGACTTGGCACAAACATCTGGCGAAGCTTGAATCCTACTTGCTCATCGCCGCCAGCCATTCATCGACCCAGGCCTTGCGGTTGGCGGCGACCTCCTCGGGGCTGAACAGCAAGGTCTTGGTCGGCTTGACCAGTTTGTCGAAGGCCGGGTTGAGCGGCTTGTCGGTCTTGCCGGCCGGGAACATCCAGTTGGTCTCGGGGATGGCATCCTGGAATTTCGGCCCGGTCATGAAGGCCAGGAACTTTTCCGCCAGCGGGTTTTTCGCCCCTGTCGTGGTGATGCCGGCAACCTCGATCTGCAGATATTCGCCCTCTTCGAACGACGCTGCCTGGTAGCGCTCGGTGTTCTCGGCGACCATGTGATAGGCCGGCGACGTCGTGTAGGACAGCACCATCGGCGCCTCGCCCTTGGTGAACAGGCCATAGGCCTCGCTCCAGCCCGGCGTCACGGTAAGCACCTTCGACTTGAGCTTGGCCCAAGCTTCCGGCGCCTTGTCGCCATAGACCGACTTGACCCACAACAGCAGGCCGAGACCCGGGGTCGAGGTGCGCGGATCCTGGATGACGATCTTGTCGTCGGCGCTGCCTTCGACCAGGTCCTTCAGGCTCTTCGGCGGGCTCTTCAGCTTTTCGGTGTCGTAGACGACGGCGAAATAGCCATAGTCGAAAGGAACGAAAGTATCGTCGCTCCAGCCGCCCGGCACATTGACGTCGGACACCGCGCCATGCGGCGCAAACAGGCCCGTGGCCTTGGCATCGGCGGTGAGATTGGTGTCGAGCCCCAGCACGATGTCGGCCTTGGTCGATGCCCCTTCCAGCCTGACGCGGTTGAGCAGCGCGACGCCATCGGCGACAGAGACGAACTCGACATCGCAGCCGCACTCGGCTTCGAATTCCTTTTTCACAACCGGACCCGGACCCCAGTCGGCGGTGAAACTCTCATAGGTGTAGACGGTGAGCTTGTCCTTGGCCAAGGCAGGTCCGGACAGGGCCACAACCATCGCTGAGGCAAGGGAGTAGAAAAGCGTGCGCATCGGCGCCTCCTTCGTTCGAATTGAAAGGAATTGAGGCGCCGGACTGTCCGAAACGTCTAATCCCTCCGCCGGTACAAACCGGATCAGGTTCAGCGGGTTGGCGAGTTTGCCTCTCAGCCGGTCCGCGAAGATCGCGTCCGGCACCCCGTTAGAGCGTTTCGAGACATAGGCCGGGCCGATCCCTCGCGCAAGTGGCAGTTTGCCGGCCTTCCGTTTCCCGTGCCGGGCTGGTAAGGGCCACACGATATGAGCACATTCACCATCCTGCTTGGCGGCGATCTCATCCGCACGCCACGGCTCGACCACCAGGTCGAAGGCTCCCGCGTTATCGCCGCCGACGCCGGCATCGGCCATGCGCGTCTGCTGGGCCTTGTCCCGGAACTGTGGGTGGGTGATTTCGATTCCGTGCCGGCCAACCTGCCGGATGACCTCGCCGCCGTGCCCCGCCGGACCTTTCCGACGGAGAAGGACCAGACCGATGGCGAACTGGCGGTCGCCGCCGCACTGGAGCGCGGCGCGACCCGCCTGGTGCTCGCCGGCGCTTTCGGCGGCAAGCGCGCCGACCACGCCTTCCTGCATCTGGCACTTGCCCTGCGGCTGGCCGAAGCCGGAACAGCGATACTTTTGACCAGTGGCGCGCAAGAAGGCGTCCCGCTGCTGCACGCCAAAGCTGGCTTCGACTATGCCGACGGCACGTTGTTTTCTGTGCTCGGCTTTTCCGATCTTTCCGGCCTGACCGTTGCCGGCGCCAAATGGCCGCTCGACCGCGTCAAGGTGGCGTTCGGTTCGTCATTGACCATCTCCAACGAGGTCAAGGGCCGCCTCGAAATCACACTCGGCCAGGGCCGCGCGCTGTTGCTCGCCCACCCTTATCCATTACCTGAAAGCTGACATGGCCCCGCCCCTTCTCAATCTCGACGGGATAAAACTGACCTTCGGTGGCACGCCGCTGCTCGATGGCGCCGCCTTGACCGCTTCTGCCGGCGACAAGATCGCGCTGGTCGGACGCAACGGCTCTGGCAAGTCGACGCTGCTGAAGATCGCCGCCGGCCTGATCGAGCCACAGGACGGCGAGGTATTCCGCCAGCCTTCGGCGACAATCCGCTATTTGCCGCAGATGCCCGACATGGAGGGTTTTGCGACGGTGCGCGCCTATGTCGAAGCAGGACTCGGGCCTGCCGACGATCCATATCGCGCCAGCTATCTGATGGAGCATCTCGGCCTGTCGGGCGAGGAGCGGCCAAACGATCTTTCCGGCGGTGAGGCAAGGCGCGCGGCACTCGCCCGCGTCATGGCGCCGGAGCCCGATATTCTCCTGCTTGATGAGCCGACCAATCATCTCGATCTCTCGGTGATCGAATGGCTGGAAGAGGAGCTCGTCCGCACCTCCTCGGCGCTCGTCGTCATCTCCCACGACCGCCGCTTCCTCGAGCGCGTATCGCGCGCCACCGTCTGGCTCGACCGCGGCCAGACCCGCAGGCTGGACAAGGGGTTTGGCCATTTCGAGGAATGGCGCGACCTCGTGCTGGAAGAGGAAGAGCGCGAACAGCACAAGCTCGGCCGCCAGATCGTGCGCGAGGAGCACTGGCTGCGCTACGGCGTGACGGCGCGGCGCAAGCGCAACATGCGCCGCCTTGGCGAATTGCAGACCATGCGCCAGCGCTTTCGTGGCCATCGCGGCGCCGAAGGCTCGGCAACCATGGTGGCGAGCGACGCCGCCGAATCCGGCAAGCTGGTGATCGAGGCGAAAAACATCGAGAAGAGCTTCGGCGACCTCACCGTGGTCAAGGGATTCTCGACCCGCATCCAGCGCGGCGATCGCGTCGGCCTCGTCGGGCCGAACGGCGCCGGCAAGACGACGCTGCTGAAGATGCTGACCGGTGAGTTGAAGCCCGACGCCGGGTCGGTACGGCTCGGCACCAATCTGGAGATCGCCACGCTCGACCAGAAGCGCGAAGCGGTCGATCCACAGGAGACGCTGGCGCAATATCTCACCGACGGACGCGGCGAGAACCTCGTCATCAATGGCGAGCAGCGCCATGTCGTCTCCTACATGAAGGATTTCCTGTTCAAGGCCGAGCAGGCACGCACGCCGGTGCGCGAGCTTTCCGGTGGCGAACGGGCGCGGCTCTTGCTGGCGCGCGTGCTGGCGCGGCCGGCAAACCTTCTGGTGCTCGATGAGCCGACCAACGATCTCGACATGGAGACGCTGGAATTGCTGCAGGAACTGGTTGCCGGCTTTGCCGGCACCGTCATCCTGGTCAGCCACGACCGCGATTTCCTCGACCGCACCGTGACCAGCATCATTGCGCCGGACGGAGGCGGCCGCTGGATCGAATATGCCGGCGGCTATTCGGACATGCTGGCGCAGCGCGGCGGCACCAGGCTAGACGATCGCAAGGCGCGGACGAAAGCCGAAGCTGGCGAAGCCCCGGTCGCGACCAAGAATGAAGCCGCCGCGCCAAAGGGGCCGGCGAAGAAGCTGTCGTTCAAGCAGAAATTCGCGCTGGAAACCCTGCCCAAGAAAATCGAAGCCGTGATGGGGTCGATCTCGAGGCTTGAGAACAACATCGCCGATCCGGCCTATTACGAGCGCGATCCGGCCTCGTTCCAGAAGACCATTGCCGCCCTCGACAAGGAGCGCGCGACGCTGGCCGCATTGGAGGAAGAGTGGCTGGAACTGGAGATGCTGCGCGAAGAGATGGAAGGGTAGTGGAGCGTTCGGCCGCAGGCCTATCAATCGACAACGATTTGTCGATTGAAGTGACGAACGCCCGGGGCCATAGCGAAGGGCCGGATTTCCCCAAGGCGGAAATGCGCATACATTATGCGCATGCTGTGGAGGCTACTATGCGCAAGATTGCCTTGAATGCGATCCGTCAGCCAGCAAACCTGTCGATCGATTCGAACCTCATGAGGGAAGCCAAGGGCCTTGACGTGAATGTCTCGCGCGCCGCGGAGGCTGGCATCGCGGAAGCGGTGGCGGTCGAAAAAACACGGCTGTGGAAACTTGAGAATCGCGCCACCATGGATGCGTGGAACGACTATGTCGAAAAACACGGCATCCCGCTGGAAGACTCGCGGCAGTTCTGATGGCACGTTTCGATGTCTTCGCGGGGCGCATCGAAGGCAGCTATTTGCTCGACGTTCAATCCGACTTGCTCGACAATTTCAAAACACGGGTGGTGGTTCCGCTTCTACCGGTCGCAACGGCGCCGCCGCCGATGCGAGAGCTCCATCCCACCTTCGAAATCAACGGGCGATAACTGGTCATGGCCACCCATCTGATCGCAACCGTGGCTGCCAGCGAATTGGGTGATAGTCGACTGAACCTGGCGAAGCAGCACGACGTCATCGTCGCCGCGCTCGACATGCTGTTCCAGGGCTTTTGAGACAGCGGGCGCCACGCCCGACGCCCTGCTCAGCCCGCCGTCTTCGCCTGCCAGGCCTTGATCGCCTCGTCGAACACCTTCTCGCCGGGAATGCCCTTTTCCATGGTCAGCAGCGCCCGCCGTCCGGTCTTGTAGACGACCGGCACATCGATCCAGTCCTGCCCGCGTAGCAAGGTCATGTTGGCGTCCTCATCGGCCTTGGTGTCGTTGAGAGCAACGAGGAAGAAACCGTCGGCGATCTTGGCCGGAATGCCGATCAACGGGCTGCCGGCATCCTGTTCCGAACTCTTCATCGCGACGCGCAGGATGTTGTCGACACCGCCGCCTTCGAAGCCGTCGGGCGTCAGGAAGATCATCTCGATGATATGGCTGGCCGGCAATGTCTGGTCGGTGTTGCGACGGATGGTCATGCGCAACTGGATGTCCTTGCCGGGAATGGTTGCCTCAGCACGGATCGCCGGTTCCGGCGGCAGGTCGCCACCGGGCGATTCCTGCACCAGCGACCAGACGATGCTGCCGGGTTCCGCCGAACCCTGGGCGGTGCTGGTGCGCTCCTCATAGAAGATTGCCTTTTGGCCGACCGGCAACGCGGTTTCCGCAGGCGCAGCCGCCGCGGCTACGGGTGCCGGCGCGGCACCTGCCGGTGCTGCTGCCGGTGCTGGCGGCGTGGCGGCTGCAGCCGGCGCCGCAGGTGCGGCCTCCGCTGCAGGAGGCGTCGCCGGTGCCGTACCGGGTGGCGGCGTTGTGGCGGGTGCGGCCGCGGGCGGAGTGGCGGCAGCCGGTGCAGAAACCGCTGGCGCGTTCGTCGCCGAGGGCGGCGTGGTCAGCGCGGCGACCGATTCGCCTTCGCCGATGCCGCTCTGTCCGCCGGCCGGGCCGGGGTCGACTTCGCTGCCCTGCGGCGTCAGCCGCTGGGTGAATTTCGGGGCTTCGCTTTCGGTGCCGCCGGCCGCGGGTGCTGGCGGCGCTGCCGCGGCATCTGTTGCCGGCTTGGCCGGCGCCGGCTTCACCGGTTCCGTCTTCACGACCTTGGTGCTGCCG
The DNA here is from genome assembly GCF_056403835.1 of Mesorhizobium sp. P2_E6. Lineage (NCBI taxonomy): Bacteria > Pseudomonadati > Pseudomonadota > Alphaproteobacteria > Hyphomicrobiales > Phyllobacteriaceae > Mesorhizobium > Mesorhizobium sp. P2_E6. The sequence continues at coordinate 8,665 of NZ_JBFUEQ010000006.1, read as the reverse complement.
TCGAGCCCCAGCATCTTGCCGAAGGCGTCCTTGTTCAGCCAGATGCCATAGCCACCACCGGCAACGACCAGCAAGGCGACGACGACAGCGATCAAGCCGCCATAGCTGCGCCTGCGTTCGGCGGGCCTCAGGCGCTGGAAAGTGTCCGACACCGGCTCTTCGTTGCTTGAAAAGACATCGACCCCGTCGTCCTCGGCCTCCTCGCTGTCCATCCCCGGAAGGGGCGTTTCTGTGCGAGCAGGCGCTGCCGTCGGCTTTTGCCAGCTTGGCTCGACCTTGGCGGCAGGTGGTGGCGCCGGTCGATAAGGTTCCGGTTTGGCCGCGGGCGGTGCCGGCCAGGTTGGTTCTTCCTTCGTCGGTTGCCGTGCATGGCTCGGCTGGTTCTTGTTGCGGTCGATCGAGGAAAAGATGTGTTCCAGCTCCGCAAGCGGATCAGTGTCCGGCGCGCTCTTGGCGTAGTCCCGCTCGACACTCGCGACAGCGTCTTCCAGCGAGCGCTTCTGCTTGGCTATGACCTCGGCGGACAGCGGCGGCGAAAATTCCGCAAGCCTCTTTTCGAGCGCGGTACGCGCACCGTCATAGATCCGCTTGCGCGTATCGAGTCCCGGCTCGCCGTGCTTGTCGAGCTGCCTTTTCAGAACAGAAACGAAATCTGCCATGCTTCGGTCGACCTGTATTTTGCTCCCGGGCCGGCCCCCGCAAATCGGCCGCGTTGCCCGGAAAGGCTGAGAAACTAGTCTTGAAACGGATCGGTCACAAGTATCGTGTCATCCCGTTCCGGGCTGGTGGACAGGAGCGCGACCGGGGCGCCGATCAGCTCCTCGATGTAGCGGACATATTTGACGGCCTGGGCCGGAAGATCGTTCCAGCTGCGTGCGCCGGCGGTGGTGCCCTTCCAGCCCTCCAGGGTCTCGTAGACCGGTTCGACGCGTGCCTGCGCGCCCTGGCTGGCCGGCAGATAGTCGATCATCTCGCCGTCGAGACGGTAGCCGGTGCAGACCTTGATCTCGTCCAGCCCGTCGAGCACGTCGAGCTTGGTCAGCGCGATGCCCTTGATGCCGTTGACGGCGACGGCCTGGCGCACCAGCACCGCATCGAACCAGCCGCAGCGGCGCTTGCGGCCGGTGACGACGCCGAATTCATGGCCGCGCGTGCCGAGGAACTCGCCGATCTCGTTCTTCTGCTCGGTCGGGAACGGGCCTTCGCCGACGCGCGTCGTATAGGCCTTGGTGATGCCGAGCACATAGCCGATGGCGCCCGGGCCGACGCCCGAGCCAGCGGCCGCCTGCCCGGCTACCGTGTTCGACGAGGTGACGAACGGATAGGTGCCGTGGTCGATATCGAGCAACGTGCCTTGCGCGCCCTCGAACAGGATGCGTTCGCCAGCGCGGCGCTTGTCGTCCAGGATTTTCCAGACCCGGTCCATATAGGGCAGGATCTCGGCCGCGACCGAGGTCAGCTCATGCATGATCGCATCATGCGTGACTTCGGCATGGCCAAGCCCGCGACGCAGCGCGTTGTGGTGCGTCAGCAGCCTGTCGACCTTCAAGGGCAGCGTTTCCAAATCCGCCAAATCCATCACCCTGACCGCGCGCCGGCCCACCTTGTCTTCATAGGCCGGGCCGATGCCACGGCGGGTCGTGCCAATCTTCGTTCCGGAATTGGAGGCGGCGTCCTCGCGGAATCCGTCCAGCTCCCGATGCAGCGACAGGATAAGCGCTGTGTTTTCGGCTATTTTCAGGCGATCCGGCGCCACTTCGACGCCTTGCGCCTTGAGCTTCGCAACTTCGGCGACGAAAGCATGCGGGTCGAAAACGACGCCATTGCCGATGATGGACAGCTTTCCCTGGCGCACGACCCCGGACGGAAGCAACGACAATTTGTAGACCTTGCCGTCGACGACCAGCGTGTGGCCTGCATTGTGGCCACCTTGGAAACGCACCACGACATCGGCGCGCTCCGACAGCCAGTCGACGATCTTGCCCTTGCCCTCGTCGCCCCACTGCGAGCCGACGACCACCACATTGGCCATGTTTCTTTTCCCTTGAGACGCCGCCGAGCGGCTTGAATATGGTTCGAAACGACAGGCCTCTATAACGTCAAGACCTCGTGAGCGCGACCTTTCTTTGCCGCCAAAATTGCGCTGAGGCACAACAATTTTCGGCTTTGACATCATTTACTTGAGCAGACGGGGGCAATAGGCCGGCAAACACCGCAGCTCACCTCTGGCGGCCGGAATCCCGCCATGCATCGACGCGCCTACATATTCCTGCTGCTCACCACCTTGCTGTGGGGCGGCAACTCGGTGGCCGGCAAGCTGGCGGTCGATCACGTTTCGCCGATGACACTCGTCTTCCTGCGCTGGGTGCTGGCCGTGGCGATCTTGCTGCCGATCGGCCTTCAGACGATCCGCAAGGACTGGCCGGTGGTGCGCAAGCACTGGCTCGTGCTGGCGGCCCTTGGCGCCAGCGGCTTCACCTTGTTCAACACGATCTTCTACACGGCGCTCAACTACACGACGGCGATCAACGTCTCGATCGAACAGGCGGCGATGCCGATCCTGATCATCGTCGCCAATTTCGTCTTCTTCCGCTTGCGCGTGAACGGGGCGCAGATTGTCGGCGTCGTGCTGACCATCGCCGGCGTGGTCCTGACCGCATGCCACGGCGACCCGCGCCGGCTGTTGACGCTGGAGCTCAATTTCGGCGACGCCATCATGCTGGTCGCGGTGTTTCTCTACAGCGGCTATTCGGTCGGGCTGCGGCTGAAGCCGGTGATGCACTGGCAGAGCCTGATCCTGGCCCTGTCGGTTGCTGCACTTGTCACCTCGCTGCCCTTCTTCCTGTGGGAGATCGCCGCCGGCAAGGTCATCGTGCCCGACGCGCGCGGCTGGCTGGTCATCGTCTATACCGCGGTCGGCGCCTCGGCCATCTCGCAGATCTTCTACATCAGGGGCAACGAACTGATCGGCGCCAACCGCGCCGGCCTGTTCATCAACCTGGTACCGATCTTCGGCACGCTGCTTTCGGTGCTCATTGTCGGCGAGACATTCCAACTCTACCAGGCGCTGGCTCTGGTGCTTGTGGTGGGCGGCATCGGGCTTGCCGAATACAGCGGGCGCAAGGCAGCGCTGCGGTCGGCCAGGACACGCTGAACAAACGAAAGGCGCGGACCAGGCCGCGCCTTTCGATCTTTCGCAGCAAGTCGCGGGGTCACATCGCGTTGACGTCGAACTGCAACCGCTTGGCCGAGTCGATCGACTTGTGCGCCTTGACCTGCTCCAGCACGTTTTCCGGGAACGGCGCATCGAGATAGAGCAGCGCGATGGCATCGCCGCCCGGCCGGTTGCGGCCAAGCTGGAAGTTGGCGATGTTGACGCCGTTCTCGCCGCACACCGTGCCGAGCAGGCCGATGATGCCCGGCGCGTCGGCATTGGTCGTATAGAGCATGTGCTGGCCGACCTCGGCGTCGAGATTGATGCCCTTGATCTGGATGAAACGCGGCTTGCCGTCTGAGAAGCAGGTGCCGGCGATCGAGCGTGTCTTGTGCTCGGTCTTGACCGTCAGCTTGATGTAACCGTCGAACACGCCGGACTTGTCGCGCTTGACCTCGGCAACGATGATGCCACGCTCCTTCACCATGATCGGCGCCGACACCATGTTGACGTCGGAGACCTGCGGCCGGATCAGCCCAGCAAGGGTGGCACTGATCAGCGCACGCGTGTTCATCGTCGCGGTCGAGCCGTCGAACAGTATCTCGACCTCCGTGATCGGGTCTTCGGTGACCTGGCCGACAAAGGCGCCGAGCACTTCGGCGAGCTTGACGAAGGGCTTCAGCCGCGGCGCTTCCTCGGCGGTGATCGACGGCATGTTGATGGCGTTGGAGACGGCTCCCTTGATCAGGTAGTCGGCCATCTGTTCGGCGACCTGCAGCGCGACATTCTCCTGCGCTTCCGCCGTCGAGGCGCCGAGATGCGGCGTTGCCACCACATTCTCCATGCCGAACAACGCGTTCTGCTCGGCCGGCTCGACCTCGAAAACGTCGATGCCGACACCAGCCACCTTGCCGCTCTTCAGCGCCGCGATCAGGTCGGCTTCGACGACCAGCCCGCCACGCGCGCAGTTGATGATGCGCACGCCGTTCTTCATCTTGGCGATCGCAGCTGCGTCGATGATGTTTCGCGTCTTGTCGGTCAGCGGCGTGTGCAGCGTGATGAAGTCGGCGCGGGCGAAAAGCTCATCCAGCTCGACCTTGTCGACGCCAAGCTCTTCGGCCCGCTTGTCCGACAGGAACGGGTCGAAGGCAATGACATGCATCTTGAGGCCGACGCCGCGCGTGGCGACGATCGAGCCGATGTTGCCGCAGCCGATGATGCCCAGCGTCTTGCCGGTGATCTCGACGCCCATGAAGCGGTTCTTTTCCCATTTGCCGGCATGGGTCGAGGCGTTGGCTTCCGGGATCTGGCGCGCCAGCGCGAAGATCATCGCCACCGCATGTTCGGCGGTGGTGATCGAATTGCCGAAGGGCGTGTTCATCACGATGATGCCCTTGCGGCTCGCCGCCGGGATATCGACATTGTCGACGCCGATGCCGGCGCGGCCGATGACCTTGAGATTGGTGGCGGCATTGATCAGCTTTTCGGTGACCTTGGTCGCCGAGCGGATGGCGAGGCCGTCATACTGGCCGATCACTTCGGCGAGCTTTTCCTTGTCCTTGCCGAGGTCGGGCAGATAGTCGACCTCGACGCCGCGATCCTTGAAGATCTGCACGGCGGTGGGAGAAAGTTTGTCTGAGACGAGAACGCGAGGCATGGATTTGATCCTTTGCGATTGGCGTCCCTCCACTTTGAGGGGAGGGTCGGCGCGAAAGCGCCGGGATTGGGTCCTTGTGGCCGAATATGGCCTGATCTTCTGGATGTTGGATCGTTGAGCTGGGTGGAGGCGACCCCACCCGGCCCTTCGGAGTCAGGCCGCGGCCTTGAGCGAGGCCTTTTGCGCGGCAAAGGCCCAGTCGAGCCAGGACAGCAGCGCTTCGAGATCGGCGGTCTCCACCGTCGCACCGCACCAGATGCGCAGGCCGGGCGGTGCGTCACGATAGGCGCCGATGTCATAGGCGACACCTTCCTTGTCGAGCACTGAGACCAGCCCCTTGGCGAAAGCCGCCTGCCCGTCGGCGTCGAGCGCGGACACGTCCGGGTCGCTGAAGGACAGGCAGACCGAGGTGTTCGACCGCGTCGCCGGCTCGACGGCGAGATGACCGAGCCATGAGGACTCGCCGACAAAGCGATCGATGACGGCGGCATTGGCATCGGCCCTGGCGATCAGCGCCTCGAGGCCGCCGATCGACTTCGCCCAGTGTAGCGCGTCGAGGTAATCCTCGACGCACAGCATCGACGGCGTGTTGATCGTCTCGCCCTTGAAGATGCCTTCGATAAGCTTGCCGCCCGAGGTCAGGCGGAAGATCTTCGGCAGCGGCCAGGCCGGCTTGTAGGTCTCCAGCCGCTCGACGGCGCGAGGCGACAGGATCAGCATGCCATGCGCGCCCTCGCCGCCCAGCACCTTCTGCCAGGAGAAGGTGACGACATCCAGCTTATGGAAGTCGAGCCTTTGCGCAAAGGCGGCCGAGGTCGCGTCGCAAATGGTCAGGCCCTTGCGATCCGCGGGAATGAAATCGCCGTTAGGCACCCGCACGCCCGACGTGGTGCCGTTCCATGTGAAGACCACATCGCGATCGAAGTCGATCTTCGCCAGGTCGGGCAATTGGCCGTAGCCGGCCTCGATCTTGCGCACGTCGGCAAGCCTGAGTTGCTTGACCACATCGGTGACCCAACCGGAGCCGAAGCTCTCCCAGGCGACCATGTCGACGCCGCGCTCGCCGAGCAGCGACCACAGCGCCATCTCGACCGCGCCGGTGTCCGACGCCGGCACGATGCCGATGCGGTAGTCCGCCGGAACCTGGAGAATTTCCCGCGTCAGCTCGATCGCCTGTTCAAGCTTGGCCTTGCCGATCTTGGCGCGGTGCGAACGGCCGAGCGCGGCAGCTTTCAGCGCCTCGACCGACCAGCCGGGGCGTTTTGCGCAGGGACCTGAGGAGAAATTGGGATTTGCCGGACGGAGTCCGGGCTTCGTATGTGCCGTCATCGTGGTCTATCCTTCCAGATAGTGGCCCCTCGTTGGGGAGGGGTGGCCCACGGACGGCGATATGCGTTCAGGCTTCGGGCGTCAAGAGGAAAGTTTTTGTCGTTGGCAGGATACCGGCGATCCGTGATCAGGATGTCGCGACCTCGAACGCAAACGGCGGATCCGAAGATCCGCCGCCAGTGTTTTGATGTGTACCGAGCCTGCTACCAGAGATCGTAGCGTAGCCCGAGCTTGAGCTGGTGATTGCTGATCCCCTTGTGGACCGGGAAGGAAGTCAGGCTTTCGGCAGTCACATATTCCGCGTCGGGGGCGGAAAAATACTGATAGCCCAGATCGACGGAAACATTCTTGGACACCTGATAGGCAAGGCCCGCATTCAACGTGTAGGCCAACGAGTACTTGGTCTGGTCATCCTGCTGGATCAACTGGCTGGTCGGGTCATTGTTGTCGATGAAGCTAGCCGAAAGCTTGCGCGTGCTGCGGACAACGCCGATACCGGCGCCGAGGTACGGCGTGATCCCGACATAGGTACCAAGGTCGACATAGCCATTGAGCATGCCCGAGAAGGCGTAGTTCTTCAGCGATGCCGATGCCACGGTCGACTCTACCGGCGGCGTCACGATTGCTGAATTGTCATAGCCGACGCTGATCTTGTTGCCGGGCAGGTAGCCGAGATTGAGATCGGCACGCAGATAGTCGTTGAAATGGTAGCCAAAGCCGATGCTGACAAAGATGGGATCTTCCTTGTCGTCGTAGCTCGCCGGCGTGAAGGTGAAATCCTTATTTTCGAAGCTCTTCTGCACCAGATAGGAGACATCGCCGCGCAGATACCAGCCCGAGCCGACCTCGACGGGCACATAGTCCGGCGCCTGGTCGACGTAGATCGGCGGATCATAGTCGGCGGCGAGCGTGGGCGTCAGCGGCATAAGGGCAAGTGCGCCGAGCGCCAGCGCTATACGCGAAGTAACTGTCATGGACCCGACTCCCGAATTTGGCGCCGCCAGCTATTGCAACGGCAGCCATCGTTTCAGGAAGCATTGTTAACCATAGTGGTTAAGTGCCGGTTAAGGCTAACAGAGCGTTAGCAAATTCATTTCCGGCGGAAACTTTCATTGCAGGCGACCCACGAGAAATTCCAGGAAAAGTGTCAAACGGATCGCGTCAAGACAAAGAGATAGAGCGGTTCTGCGTTTCCATGAAACGCAGAACCGCTCAAACGAAAACCGCCCGGTCGATGCCGGGCGGTTCGCGAACTTGCTGGGAATGCTAGCGTTACTTGGTGTAGACCGGCTCGGGTTCAGGCTGATAGGCAACCACCGGCGCCGCGCAACCGTTGTTCCCGCCGAACTGATAGCGCAGGCCACCGCGCACCTCGTGGGTGTTGATGCCGCCGTCGAAGCCAGGGCCGGCGCTGCTTGCGTCCCATTCGAACATGCGACCGCCCTGGATGTGGCTGTAGCGATAACCGGCATCAAGGATGATCTTGTCGGTCAGGCAGTAGGAAGCACCGGCCATCAGAGCGTAGGCGAAGCGCCAGTTGGACGAGCCGGAGTTGAACTCGGTGGTGTTCGGGTCCCTGAGATCATCCCATTTGACATGCGCGCCGCCGATGCCGGCGCCGACATAGGGTGTGATGCCATGGTATGTGCCGAGATCGGCATAGGCGTTTGCCAGCAGGAGCAATGCGCTCATCTTTGACTCTTCGGTCGATGTCGAGACGGCATCCGAAGTGCCGCCGTCGAAGTTCGACTTGAACCAGTAGTCGGCAGTCAAGTCCGTGCGGAAGTAATCATTGACCTTGTAACCAACACCGCCGCCGAGCGAGAAACCGCCCTTGAGATTGGCGAAATCGAAGCTCTTGTTGCCGGGTGTGATCAGGCAATTACAGGGATCGATGGAGTAAGTCATGTAGTCGACGCCGCGCACATCCGACTTGTGATAGTCGATATCGCCGCGAATATACCAGCCGCCAATATCGGCCGGCTGCTCGTAGACCGGCGGCGGAGCCTCTTCGACCACCGGGAGGTCGGCTGCGAAAACCGGCCCGGTCAGCCCCGCGAACAGCGTAGCGAGCAGGGCCTTTCTTGCTGTATTGAACATGCTTGTCACCCCTAGGAAGTTCGGAACGGCGATCGTGTCCGAAATGCGATTGCTTTCAGTCGTGGATAATGAATTGCAAAGGTTAAAAGGCGTTTAACCCTGTTGCTTAACCACGAATCTCTACACTTCGAGGAATCGGGGCGCGACTTTCGAGACCGGGAGCGACTGCTGGCCAACAAAAAGATCGGATGATTGGGGCTCCGGCGGCCTCCCTGCATGGGAGTAGCGGGAGGTCGGTCTTCCGGGCAGGCTCCAACAGTTCAACCGGTCAGGAGGTCTGCCATGGAACTGTTCGTCGGTCTTGATGTTTCCGTTCGCACCACCAGCGTCTGCGTAATGGACACGGGTGGCAAACTCATTCGAGAGAGCAAGGTGGAGACCGAGCTGGAGGCGATCGGCGCCCTGCTTCACGCGATTGGCGGCGG